>CAMEWH010000001.1:0-275165 GCA_945940335.1 uncultured Clostridia bacterium
AAATGATATATTAAACAGACTTAAATTGGTGTCGTGTGACACCAGCGGCTCCACACGGGAATGAACTGTATTTCCTGTCATTCCGCATAACGAGCAGATACATAGTGACATTAGATTGCACTCGCAACGTCCACCAAAAATCGAATGGCTTGCTAAAATCGAGCCAATCGGACGACGTAAAATCCCTCTGAATTAGCTATTACAGCGTAGTATCAGATGGGATTGGAAATGCTGAAAAACCCAGTATTTCTAAGCATTTTTTAGCATCAGGTGTCACTTCCCGATGACTAATCGGGGCTACTCCTAAGCGAAAGGTCGCGCGTTCGAATCGCGCCGGGCGTGCCAAAAAGCCGACAGCTTTCGCTGCCGGCTTTTCGTTATTGATTAGGTATTTTCGTATTCTGATATCATTCGGGCTGCATTTAGAATGTGAGTTATGTATAATCTATAAAACGCGGGATCCGAATTTTTCTTTGATAAAAGAAATTCTGTCGGTGTCAATCCAACCGATGCAACATTTAGTGCATTTCTTACCAATGTATTAAATTCCTCACGGCTATTTATAGAATTATGAACTATAACGTTTCTCACCTTTTTCATATCGGTGTATTTTGATGAAAAGCCGTTCAATGCCCTGATAAACGGCTCACCATTTTCGAACAATGCCTTCTCTAATCTTTTAACAACATCCATTTTTGACCAATCAGGATACGATGCCGTTCCTTTTATCAACCTGTCCGCATGGTCTTCGTCTGTTGGAAAAATATATCTTTGGGGTAGCCCGCCTTTTATACTCGGCTCTCCCAATGAATAGGAAATTGTTGCATCCTCTAAAAAATGCTCCCACTCTGTAAAAACGCTGACAAAAGCCTGTCTAACAACTAGGTCTTGGATTCTTTTTAGTTCCTCTGTGGACAGGTATTCGGATTTGTTTACAAACGCGATACTATCCAAAGAATCCGCGCACTGCTTTTCCAATCGAGAAAAAATATCATGGATTGTCATATTAATTATTCCAATCCGGAAAGTAATTTCTCAATTATATATTTGCATCTCCTAATTCTAACATCAGGCGTTGTTGTATTTTTCTTCAGAGTAAAGACAAACGCGGACTCATCGTGCCCGAGTTCTTCCATTGGTGTAGATGCAATTGCTGCAATTTCATCCAAAACTGTTCTAATTCTGGGAATACAATTTTCATCGATTTGATGTGTATTCTCTCCAAAACACTGTATAGGGTTATTCAAATGATAGAGAGAAATGAATGTGCTATAAAACAAAGGCGCTTTTGAATAAGCTGTTTCAGAAAAATCAGTGGGATAAATCTTGCTAAACAAATCAAGAGTAGATTTGAATTGATATTCAATGGTATCAGCCTCATCAAAAGTATCGTCATATTTGTGATATATTTTTTTGCACTGTTCGAAGCTGTTAGATGTTATTTTTCCCTCAACAATTACTGACAGCAATTCGGAAACAAGCTTAGCGTCATCCATTCTGGAAATTGCCTTTTCTGATAAAATTCCTGACTCTACCCAAAAAGTGCGATACTCTTGCGCCAATCTATAAACCAACTGCTTATACACACCAAAATATTGAGAATTCAATAATTCTTGGTTGTTAAGTTTTACAGAATAGGTATTCAATCTTGCAAATATATCAAAAACTGCATTATCATCCAAATCTATGAGCAAAATAGCAGAAATCGGGTATTTCAAGAAATCTCTTTTTACCTCATCGGGGAGTTCACTATAACACATCCCGCCATATTCTTTGTTATGAACTTTGCTGATTCTAAATCCATCGTTCATAAAATCAAAAATAGTCTTTAACCGCTGCTGACCATCAATAATCTCACGGCATGCGCTCATATCAAGATTTGTCCGTTCTCTAACAAAAATACGCGGTATGGGAAAACCCGATAATATCGAATCAATCAGATACGATTTTGCTTTGTATTCCCATACGGGACGTCTTTGAAATTTGGGAGATAGAATGGTTTCTTTACGTCTATATGAATCATATAGTTCTCGAATACTATATTCTCTAGGATTAAAATCTAACATTATTCCAATAACCTCCTGCATAGCGTACCCCCATTATACCATAAATTTATTAAATGGTAAACACTTTCTTTAGATTATATTATTACCACCATACAATTTTTTAATTAAGCAACGCATTTTTATAATTTAATATTTTTTATGGGGCGATTCAGGCAACACGCCCACTAAAATTATATTAAAATTGGGTTGGATTATTCGAACAGTTCCTCAAGTTTTTCCGCTGCTATTCTGTCCGAGCTCTTTAGAAAGTGGCTGTAGATATCTGTTGTGGTGCTGGTTCGCGCGTGGCCTGCTCTACCGGCCACTGTGACCAACGGCACGCCTGCTGCGATCTGCATGGTGATGTTGGTATGTCGCAGCGAATGCACCGTTCGGTGGGGCAGTCCTGCCGCGTCACACACCTTATGTACCCATGTGTACACGGTGCCGGGGTAGATCTGTGCGCCACATTCAGCGATGAACAGCCGGTCTGTTTCTTTCCACTGATCGCCCATGTCATGGTGGTACTGATCGTACCATGCCTTATATTCTGCCAGCACCGACAGCAGCTTATCCGATATGGCAATCACGCGCTTGCTGCTCTCGGTTTTAGGCTCCTTATTTACAATGCCAATGCCCGCCACCGTCGTGACTGATCGCTCAATGGTAATGGTAGCCTCTTTGAAGTCGATGTTCGACCATTCCAATCCGCAGAGCTCACCGCGCCGCATGCCTGTCAGCAGCAGAATCATCGCCGCCGTTTTGTATCGTATATCCGGATGCCGTTGTTGCCGTGTTCAAGCTGCCCACGGAGCATATCCGTATAGAGGGCGCGCACCCCATCGAAGCGGTCCCCCTGGGCGGCGTTCTCAATACGCTTTCTAAAATCCGCCTTGTTCACCTTCCGGCATACAAGGGACAGTTCCATGCCGAAGGAAGCGTCATGGGCGTTATACATATCACAGAGAGCTTCAAAAATGGCCGCCTGGTCATCGGGCTTTGCCAATCGGGGAGAAATTGCTGTCCGCATCATCCGTGCCTGCAAGGAAATGGGCATTGCCACCGTTGCGGTATACTCCGAAGCGGACCGGGATGCCCTGCATGTGGCCCTGGCGGATCAGAGCTTCTGCATCGGAGGGCCGGAGGCGGTGGACAGTTACCTGAACGAAAACCAGATCATCAGCACCGCTCTGCTTTCCGGGGCTCAGGCCATCCATCCCAGCTACGGTTTCCTGTCGGAAAATGCCCATTTTGCTTATCGCTGCCGGAGAAACGGACTGGTTTTCATCGGACCGGACCCGGACAACATGGAACGGCTCAGCGATAAGGCAGTGCTGAAAGAACTGATCCGGGAAACCTGCCTGACCGTGATCCCCGGAACAAAAGCGCTCTCTTCCATCGACGAAGCCAGGGTAGCGGCTGAACAGATCGGATATCCTGTCATGCTCAAAGCCTGCGCAGGCGGTGGCGGACGAGGCATTCGTCTGATCCAGAGGTCGTCGGAGCTGGAAGAGAATTGGCATCAGGCCACCGCGGAAGCGTTGAGTGCTTTTGGTGACGGCAGCGTGTATCTGGAAAAATACGTATATTTTGACATGAACCGAAATGCCTACCGGCGGATTCGTGCCATCTGCTCCAGGAAATATAACGGAACCGGCAAATGTTATGTGATGCTGTACAATCTGGATGTGCAGAAATCGGAGCCCTCTGAACCGTTGGTGCGCATCCGTACCTTTGGTTATTTTGATGTTTTCGTGGGAGAGCAGCCAATTGCCTTCCGGAATGAAAAATCCAAGGAGCTGTTTGCCCTGCTGGTTGACCGCAGGGGCGGCTTCGTTTCCTCGGAAGAAGCCATCGGATTTTTGTGGGAGAATGAGCCTGCCAGTCCCTTGACCATGGCGCGATATCGAAAGGTTGCCCTGCGGCTGAAGAATATTCTGGAAGAATACGGTGTGGCGGACATTGTGGAATCCGTCAACGGCAAGCGGCGCCTGATTCCGGAAATGGTAAAATGTGATCTGTACGATTATCTCACCGGAAAACAGGAATACGCCCAGCTCTTCAAAGGAAGCTACCTGACCAACTATAGTTGGGGCGAAACCACCCTGACGGAGTTGACGGGAGATTACCTGTACGCGCCGGAGCAATAGCGGAAGGATGCCGCTGGTTGCTGCAGGGCTCCCAAGTTTTCACCGCCTTGCTTTTGCCCGGAAAACATGATATGATGTTCCTGCCCATACGGGGCTTGTGATGTACATGAAAATGGGATGCACGATTTTTAGAATGGAAAGTGAAAACGGGTATGGAACTTCAATATGAAAACATCCGCATACGAAATGCCGTTCTCACAGATGCGGAGCTGTTGGCCAAATGGTGGAATGACGGAAGCGTGATGGCACATGCCGGATTTCCCAAGGGAATCGGAACTACGGCGAAAAAGGTTGCCCAGGACATTCGCATGGAGAGCGACAGCACCGTGCGACGCTATCTGATCCTGTTGGATGAGGTGCGGATCGGGGAACTGGTACACCGGCAAATCAATCCGAGAGTCTGCGAGATTGGCATCAAGATTTGCGACGCCACCAAGCAGAATCAGGGCTACGGTAAGAAAATTCTGAGTCTGTTCCTCTCCGGACTGTTCGACTGCCTGGGCTATGAGTGGATTCAGCTGGATACGGACCTGGAGAACACCCGGGCTCAGCATGTGTATGAAAGCCTGGGCTTCCAAAAGCTCGCCATCAACCATGATTCCTGGGTTGACCAGCTGGGCAGAGCCCGCTCCTCTGTGGACTACAGCCTTTCCAGAGAAAACTTTCACTCTTATATCGACTGAACATGGAACCGGCATGACCTGTGAGGCTGTGCCGGTTTTGTTTTTGCAAAGGTGAACCGTATGTGACGGATTCTGTTGACATGGAGCGGTTCCGGCAGATATAATATCTCTGTATGATGCAGAATAAGGAGGGTTCGGGATGGTTGAGACACGGTTATTGCTTTATTTTCTGACGGTCGCCCGGGAGCGGAATATCACGAATGCCGCAAAGGTTCTGCATATTACGCAACCCACCCTGAGCCGCCAGATGACGCTCCTGGAAGAACAGCTTGGCGTGAAGCTCTTTGTCCGGGACAGCCGGCCTCTGGCTTTGACGGATGAGGGATTTTTGCTTCGCCGCAGGGCGGAGGAGATATTGGAGCTGGTGGAAAAAACGGAGGCGGAGGTCTCTGCCCAGGAAGAACAGGTTGAGGGTGCGGTATCCATTGGCTGCGGCGAACTGGCATCGACCAAGCTGCTGATGGAAATGGTGGCGGGGTTTTCTGAGCAATTCCCCAGAGTCACGTTTGATGTGTACACGGCCAATGCGGACCGGATCAAGCACCGCATGGACAACGGTTTGACGGATGTGGGACTCCTGCTGGAGCCGGTGGAAATGGAGCGGTACGAGTTTATTCGGATGCCGGTCAGGGAGCGGTGGGTGGCGATGATGCCCTCCGGTGTTCCCCTTGCCAGGCGGAAATATGTGACTGCACGGGATCTTGATGATATTCCGGTGATCATGCCCAGCCGGCAAAAGGTACATGATGAAGTGGCCAGCTGGTTTGGAGATGATTATGAGAAACTGCGCCTCATCGGAACCAGTAATCTCAGTACCAACGCGGCATTGATGGTCCAGGCTGGCATGGGTTACGCACTTGCGGTTGAAGGGTCAATGCCGTTTTTGGAGCAGTCCCACATTCGCATGATACCACTCTATCCGGAACTGACAGCCACGTCGGTTCTGGCATGGAAACGGGGACAGCCCATTTCTACTGCGGTCAGCCGATTCCTGGAATACATAAAATGCTTTTTGAGCATGGAATGAGAATAGAAAACAAGTATTCGAAAATAGTTGCACATATCAAAATGCCGGTTGAGAAAATCAACCGGCATTTTTCTGACATGTCATGCACTTTGCCGCTGCATCAGCAGCAGGCGTTGCATACGGCGGGGCGGCGGCAGGCGCAGGGGGCAGGGGAGGCCTTCTTCCTGTGCAGCCAGCCGGGCCGGCGGAATTTGAACGCCGTTTTGGCGCAGAACATGGGGTCACGCAGCTCTGCCGCACCGGTATCCTCTGCCAGAATTCTAGGCATCACGGCTTCATTTCTCATCATGGAAACATTGAAATAATACATATTCGGGCTCCTCTCTTTCCGTTTGGTTCGCGGGTGGTGTTTCCTAACTTTCTGGGGATATTATACTCTGGCCGTTTTGGGATTACTAGACCCATTCTTGCTTAGAATTAGGCTTATTTTGATATAGCGGTTTTTAATATCGGGATAAATATTGCGAATAATGATTTGAATGCAACAATATTGATTTAATTTTGGCTATTGTTGACATATTAAAAATGACGATATTGATATTCTCGCTGTGATATGCTATGCTGATATTATCAAGCAGAAAGGAGCATTGCCATGGCATCCAATCATGATTTCCATTCCCCTGAACCCATCTGGCACGAGCTGGTGGAGGAGGTGGATCACCTGCCGGTTTACTTTGCCGCTCCGGGACGAAAATCCGCCTGCACCCAGGGCTGCCAGCACCGCACCGACGGCGTGACGGTTTCGGCCCATTGGCATGAATATGTGGAATTCCTTTGGCTGCGGGAGGGTCATCTGACGGCCATTGTACAGGCGGACATCTACGAGCTGGAGCCGGGGGATCTGCTGGTGATCAACAGCGGTGAATTGCACATGACCAGATTCAGTGGACCGTTGGATTACTGCCCCTATGTGCTGATTCAGCTGTCCGCACAGTGCCTGGGGGAGTATTTCCCGGGGAAAGAGGGCCTGCGTTTTACCACCTTGATTCGGAACGGGGAGATTGAAAGAAATCCTGCTCTTCTCCGGTCTCTTTCTGCCATGCAGCGGCTGTTCGAGGAAAACGAAGACGGTTATCAGCTCCTGTTCCGGGCCCGGTTCTGCGAATTCCTCCATGCCATGTACAAAGGATACTCCACCACTACTCTGCGCCGGACGGAAAATTCCACCACCAGGGATCTGAACCGGGTGATGGATACCGTGGCGTGGGTGCAGGGGCATTTCCGGGAGCAGCTGAGCCTGGAGGATGCGGCAGAGCATTTGAACATTTCCAAGGAATACTTCTGCCGGATCTTCAAAAAATATACCGGTCAGACTTTCCTGGACTATCTGTGCATGATCCGAACCACCAGGTTTTACGAGCAGCTTCAGTCCAGCGACCTGAGCATTCCGGAGCTGATGGAACAAAACGGCCTGACAAATTACAAAACCTTTTTGCGTACCTTCCGCGGCCTCTATGGCACCACGCCTCAGAAAGTGCGCCAGAGCCCTCGATAAACCACAAATACTACAGAAATTATATTTTTCTGCTTGACCATTTCCACTCTGTATGTCAAAATAGACCCAACTCCATTTTGGAAAGGAAGAATGTGCATGAAGCATTTCTTGATCGTGGTGGACATGCAGAAGGATTTTGTGGACGGGGCGTTGGGGAGCCCGGAGGCGCAGGCCATTGTCCCCAATGTGATGGACAAAATCCTGGGCTTTGAAGGGCAGATTTTTGCCACCCTGGATACCCACGCTGCCAATTATATGGAAACCTCCGAAGGGAAAAAGCTCCCGGTACCCCACTGCATCAAGGGCACTCCCGGCTGGATGCTGGATGACGGTGTGGCTGCCGCGCTGGAGCAGAAGGGGTATACTCCGGTGGAAAAGCTTACATTTGGCTCAGTCATGCTGCCCAGACTTCTGTATCAGGCAGCCGGTGGAGAGCCCTTCACCGCAGAACTGATCGGTCTCTGTACGGATATCTGCGTTGTTTCCAACGCGCTGATGCTGAAGGCGAATTTTCCTGAAATGGAAATCTCTGTGGACAGTACCTGCTGTGCCGGAGTGACACCCGCTACCCATGAGGCAGCTCTTGCAACCATGCGCTGCTGTCAGATCGATGTGAAATAAGGAGAAAACGAATGAGCGGCAAGCCTTTCTCTCTTGGCATTCTGGTGGGCAGATTTCAGACGCTCCATGCCGGACACGAACAGATGATCCGCACTGCTCTGGCACTGTGTGACCGGGTGGGGATTTTTGTCGGCTCCTCTCAGGAGTCCGGCACCGCCAATAATCCCTTCTCCTATCATACCCGGGAGGGTCTGCTCCGGCTGCTCTTTGGGAACTCTGTGGACATTTTTCCTCTGCCGGACATCGGCGTGGGAAACAACGGCACCTGGGGGGAGTATGTCCTGAAGAATGTAAATGCGCAGTTCCATTGTGCTCCCGATCTTCTGGTTTCCGGTAAGGAGGTCCGCCGGGTCAGCTGGTTCGACGGTATCGCCGGCGTGCGCATTTCGGAGCTCTATATCCCCAAAGCCATCGACATTTCCGCCTCTCAGATGCGCGCCTTTCTCCTGGAGGGTGACCGGGAGAGCTGGCAGCGCTACACCAACTGCGCCCTATGGGGACAGTATGATTCCCTGCGGCAGCTGGTTCTGGAATCCAAGGACAACGACATGACTGCTTCAATTTAATCCTCTGAAAGGAAATACATATGAAACTGGAACCCATTGTGCTTTCTTTGCTGGATACGGACCTGTACAAGTTCAATATGGATCAGGTTATTTTCCACAAGCACACCGATTTGAACGGTGAATACCATTTTAAATGCCGCAATGAGAATGTTCGCTTTACCCAGGAGATGCTGGAAGAGATCAATGCTCAGATTGATTTTCTCTGCAAACTGCGGTTTACCAGGGAAGAGCTGGACTATTTGCGTTCCATCCGGTTCATCAAAAATGACTATGTGGAATTTCTGCGTCTGTGGCATCCCATCCGGGAGTATGTGACCACCGATCTGAGTCCGGATGGAAAGCTCTCTGTGGTGGTCAGGGGCCCGCTGTTTTCTGCCATGCAGTTTGAAATCTACCTGCTGGAGATCATCAACGAGGTCTACTTCCGCATGAGCTTTGATTATGAGGTGCTCCGTGCTTCTGCCGCGCAGCGTCTGAACCAGAAGCTGGAGGCCTTCCAAAAAGGGATCTACACCTTCAAGTTCGCGGAATTCGGCTGCCGCAGAAGACTCTCCCGGGAATGGGAGGACGTGGTGGTCCGCCGCCTGGTCAACGAGACGGACAACTGCGTGGGAACCTCCAATGTGTACCTGGCGAAGAAATACAACATCAAACCCATCGGTACCTATGCCCATGAGTTTGTCCAGATGTACCAGGGCATTGATTCCATTCCTCTGGCTTATACCAACCACTATGCGATGGCCGACTGGTATGATGAGTACCGGGGCGACAACGGAACCGCTCTCACCGATACCATCACCACGGACCTGTTTCTGCTGGACTTCAACCACTCCATGGTGAATAACTATTCCGGCGTCCGCCATGACAGCGGCGACCCCTACATTTGGGGCGAAAAGATTCTCGCCCACTATGAGAAGTACGGCATTGATACCCGCACCAAGCAGCTGCTGTTCAGCGACAGTCTGGATTTTGACCGTTCGCAGAAGCTGTATGAATATTTCAAGGATCGTGCCAAGGTTTCTTTCGGCATTGGAACCTTCTGCTCCAACGATACCTGCGAACCGGCACTGAACATTGTTATCAAGCTGCAGTATGTCAATGGCCGCCCGGTGGCCAAACTCTCCGACACGCCCGACAAGGCCATGTGCGATGACGATGATTATCTGGCCTATCTGAAGGGCTCGGTGGAATTCCGCCTGAACCGGGAGAGGAACCGGGAAAATGAAAGATATTGAATTGTATCGCAAGGACGCTTTCTGTGTCATCGGCAAGGCGGGCTCCACCAATGACGGGCCGGATTTCGTCCGGCGCCTGTGGCAGGATGCCAACAGCCATTTTGCAGAAGTGGAACACCTGGCCAAACGGGACGAAAAGGGAAGCCTGATGGGCGTCTGGGGCATCATGACCAATTTCGGCTTTGAATTTCTGCCCTGGGAGGACGATTTCTCGAAGGGATTATACCTGGCTGGGTTGGAAGTGGAAACGGATGCCGTAGCTCCTGAAGGATGGAAAAAGTGGATCGTTCCCGGCTTTGAATATTGGAAGGTGAGGGCGGACAGCCCGGATACCTTCCGGCAGACCCTCGCCGATATGCAGGAACGGAACCAGCCCTTGGCAGCGGCGGTGCAGGACTTTACAGACCCTGCCACCGGAGAAAACTATATGCTGTTTCCCGTGGCCTGGAATGATTCCAAACAGGCACTGATTCGTTCGGTGAAGGAGCGCACGGAGCCGGTGGGGGTGTGCACCCACCACTGCGCGTTCTGCTTTCTGGCCCAGTGGTGCGGCGGCTGCCGTTCCGCCTGCAACGTCTGCTCCTATGCCACCCTCAGTCAGGACAATGTGTGCCCCAATGTTCGCTGCGCCCGGGAAAAGCGCCTGCATTCCTGCGCCCAGTGCCGGGACTTGATGGACTGCACCCTGGGCTTCTACCACGAGCCCAACGCAGCCACCCCCAAAGGGACGGCCCTGTTCGTCCGCAAGCATGGGCCGGAGGCTTATACCCAGGCGCTTTCCAATGCGATTCAGGCCGGCGTCCGCTATGCGGAAGATTTGGATGCCCTGAATGACGCGGAAAAGGTATGCACTCTTTTGGAACAGTATTTGCCCTGATTCAGTAAGTTCTCTCCCGCTTTCCCGCGGGAGAGAACTTTTTAATCAGAAAACAACGGGCGTTATTTTCTGACGGTATAAACGAAATCGGTGGCTTCGTTGTTTATTTTTCTGATTTATTCCAACTTGGGCTATTGATTTTTTGTGCAATCTGTTCTAAAATTATTTTTGCGTAAATTGGGGGAGAAAATACCCGGCTTTGCGATTGCGTCACAGTGCATAGGGGAGTAGGGGCTTCGTGTTTTGGGGAAAGAAAGTGGCTCTGTTGGCAGCTTCCTTTTCTTTCACGGAGGGCCCTCGCGGCATTTCCACCGTGAAATCTGCTGTATTTTTTCCCAAAGCATAGTTGCATTCCTGTATTCTGTGTGCTACAATATGGAAAGATATGGGAAGGGGATTTTGTCGTCCTGACGCACACCCCCGAAAAGTAGAAAGAAAGGAAGAATAAGATGAAACAAACAAGAAAACTGCTCAGCTTGTTGCTGGCACTGGCCATGGTTTGCGCCTTGGCTGCTACCGCGTTTGCGGCTACCGTTACGGTTTCCAACGATGTCATTCTGCAAGGCCACACTTTTGCTGCCTATCAGATTTTCACCGGCCGGGAAGAAAATGGAATCCTGTCCGATGTTGAGTGGGGCAATGGCATTGATTCCACGGCTTTCCTTAAGGCTCTTAAGGACGATACAACTTATGGCAGCCTGTTTACTGACTGTGGCTCTGCTGCTGCCGTGGCAGAGGTACTAAGTGCCAACAACACCAATACCGCCCTTGCCAATGCAGTTGCCAAGTTGGCCTATGCCAATAAGACTGGCACCGGTACCGCACTGACCTCCGGTGAAAATACGCTGGCCGATGGCTACTATCTGATTGTGGATACCACCGCCAATGTTGGAGAGGGTGGTGCTTACAACGCGTCCTTGCTGCAAGTTGTCGGCAACATCGACATCGCCGTCAAGACTGACGCTCCTACTGTTGAGAAGAAGGTCCTTGAGGGCAACACCTATCAGGATGCGGCAGACTACAATATCGGCGATGCCGTTCCCTTCCGCCTGATCGGCTCCGTGCCCGATATGAGCCGCTACGACACCTATAAGTACATCTTCCATGATACCCTGTCCACTGGACTGACCCTGAATGAGAACTCCATTAAGGTCTATGTGGCATCTGATAAGGCTGGTACCGACAAGGCTGAGATCACTACCGGTTGGACGAAGGCGGTTAACGGTCAGACCTTTACCGTTTCTTTCGCTGATCTGAAGACTGTCTCCGGCGTTTCCCAGGGCAAGTACATCATTGTGGAATACACTGCCACTCTGAACCAGAGCGCTGAGATTGGCCTGCCTGGCAACAGCAACAAGGTCTATCTGGAGTACTCCAACAAGCCTGACCAGTCCGGTTCCGGCGACACTGATAACACCGGCAAGACTCCTGAAGATGAGGTTCTCGTCTTTACTTATCAGCTGGACACCACCAAGGTGGATGGAAGTAATACCGCAACCAAGCTTCGGGATGCCAAGTTTGTACTGCTGAATTCCGATGGAACCAAGGTTGCAAAGATTTCTAGCGGCAAGTTCGATGGATGGCAGGATCTTCCCACTGCGGGCTCGGATGGCAAGATCGCTGCGGAATCCTGGCCTACCGATACAATCCTGACCTCCAATGCTAGTGGCTTGTTCACCGTGACCGGTTTGGATGCCGGTACTTATAAGCTCAGAGAAATTGTGGCCCCTGCTGGCTATAACCTGCTGAAGAATGATATCGTTGTGGTTATCACTGCGACCATTGATGGTACCCCCAGTACTCTGACCGGCCTTGCAGTCACCGCTGATGGCACTGCCGGCACTGGCAATGTCAATTCCGGCAGTGTTGGCATCACCGTGGCAAACAACAAGGGCGCAACCCTGCCTGAGACCGGCGGCATTGGTACCACCATCTTCTACACCGTTGGCGGCATCCTGGTGCTGGTGGCTGTGGTCCTGCTGGTCACCAAGAAGCGCATGAACGGCACCGAGGTGTAATTTCGCGCCAATCGTTTTCCTCATCCCTTCATAACCCACCCCCGGGGCTCTGTCCCGGGGAATGAGAAATTAATCCGCCATTGCACCCCCAGGGTCCGCAATGGCGGATTTGATTTTTGTGCTGATCGGTTTTCAACAACTGCTCTCTAAATTGTAATTTGATGGTTTGCACCGCACCCACTGTAGGGGCGGCTCGTAGCCGCCCGCAACGTAACGAAATTGAGTGTTCCGTTGAATGGTATCGTGTCTGACATCGTACGAATTCGCCCAACCCGGTTTATTTTTGTGGATTATACTGCGCGGGAGGCTACGAGCCTCCCCTACACTGGCTGGGCGGTTGTTGTAGTCTGGCACGCAAAAACGTTACCGGGCACCACCCAGGAGTCCTGGTTGATGCACAAGCCCGGTGCGCATTGGGGTAGCGAGCTGCGCTTCAAATTTCAATTTGCCCAATTATGTAACGGTTGTGGGGTTCGAAGCCCTCGCAACAGCAAAAAAAATCAGACACCCGGATGGGTATCTGGTGCTTTCGGCGGAGGATGAGGGATTCGATTTCATTATGGAGTTGCCGCCGTCCAGCCGGCGGAAAGCAACAGTCCACCGGACTGTTGCATTAAAATAGGTTCGAATCCCTCCTCTGCCAAAAAGAAAAACACCCCCAAAGGGGTGTTTTTCTTTTTGGCAGAGGATGAGGGATTCGAACCCCCGCAAACGGAGTCAGAGTCCGGTGTGCTACCGTTACACAAATCCTCTATGGTTTTCGTTAATATTATATCCATTTTTTCGGGATTGTCAAGCCCTGAATTGGATTCTTGCTGAATTTTGCGGTTTTCGCTGCACCCTTCCCAATGGATGGGAAGGGTGCAGAAAAATTACTGCCCGTCACTCTGGGTCAGGTACCGGTGAATCTCTCCGGCGATCACCCGGTTGCCGTAGCTGTTGGGGTGCACGCCGTCCATGAAGTATTCCCCGTGGCCTTCTGTCAGGGCGTACAGATCGATGCATTCCACCCCGTTCTCCCCGGCACAGTTCTTCACGATAGGCACAATCTCGTCCCGGATGGTCTCATTCAGGATATCAAAGGCCACCATGTCGCTTCCGTCGGCGGGGCAGGCGAAGGGAGGGCACATCAGAATCAGCCGCTTCACGCCGGGGGCGCTCTTAATCTCCTTCACCCGCTGGTCCAGCTGGGCTTCGTACCGCTCCCGGTTCCAGTTGTAGGGCTTGGAATCGTTGGTGCCCAGCATGAGAAGTACGATTTCCGGATTCAATGCCAGGGCTGCTTCCGGGTATCCCCGCAATGCCTTGTCTGTCATGTTCCAGTAGGGGCAGTCACCCTCGTTTTGCAGGGTAGCCCCGGAGATGCCGTAGTTCAGCACCTGGTAGGCGCCGCCCAGCAGCTTTTCCAGCTTCGCCTCCCAGCTGTCGCTGGTTCTGGTTTTCACCACACCGGCGCCGAAGGTGATGCTGTCACCCAGGGCCACGATGATGGGCGCGTCGCCGTGGGGCTTTTCCTTGCAGGGATTGGTCAGCTCCCGCAGCTTGGCAGCGGTATAGGCTGCCGCCGTCAGGGCAACGGGGATACCGACCTTCAGAATTGTTTTGATCAGGCTCATAATCGGCCTCCTTTTTCTGTTTGCCATCAGTATACCCGAATTTTCTCCCGATTGCAAGAGCTGAAACCCGCGGAATACGCCCCGGCAGGGAAGCCCGGTCCATCTTTCGGTGCTAAAAACTGCAATAGGCGGCAAACGCGATCCCGTCAGTTTGCGCGCAGCCCATGCGCAATGTGAATTTTGAATGGCGAAAGCCTGCATTATTCTTATTGCTCAAAAAGCAGGGGGGATATATGGCGGAAAATGAAAAATCCAATAATTCATATTGCAATTCCAGGGCCAATATGGTATACTGTGCTGTGTTTATTAACAAACTGTGAAGGAGTGTCCGCTGTGAAAAAGAAACTTTCTCTCGCATCCCAGATTTTCATTGCACTGGTGCTGGCCATCATTGCCGGTATCCTGCTTGGCAGCCACGCCGGCTTCGCTAAGACTTACATCAAGCCTTTCGGTACCATTTTCCTGAACCTGATCAAGTTCTGTGTTGTGCCCCTGGTGCTGTTCTCCATCATGAGCGGCATCCTGTCCATGAACGACGTGAAGAAGGTTGGCTCCGCCGGCCTGAAAACCGTTGTTTATTACCTGCTCACCACCGCCGGCGCCATCACCATCGGTCTGCTGGTTGGTTCCGCTTTCAAGGGTGCTTTCCCCGTGCTGGGCACCACCGACCTGAGCTATGAGGCTTCCGCCTCCGCTTCCTTCATGGATACGCTGGTTGGAATCTTCCCCTCCAACTTCATTGCCCCCATGTCCAGCGCCAATATGCTGCAGCTGATCGTGATGGCCCTGTTTATGGGCTTCGCCATCCTGCTGCTTGGCCAGCAGGCTTCCATGGTCAAGACCGCTGTGGAGCAGCTGAACCAGGTGTTCATGAAGTGCATCGATATGGTGCTGAAGCTCTCTCCCATCGGCGTGTTCTGCCTGCTGTGCCCGGTGGTTGCTGAAAACGGCGCTTCCATCATCGGCAGCCTGGCCATGGTTCTGCTGGCAGCTTACATTGCCTACATTCTGCATATGGTAATCGTGTACTCCCTTACCGTCCGCACCCTGGGCGGCATGAGCCCCATCAAGTTCTTCAAGGGCATGATGCCTGCCATGGTATTCGCCTTCTCCTCCGCCTCCTCCGTGGGCACTCTGCCCATCAACCTGGAATGCAGCCGCAAGCTGGGCGCTTCCGATGAAATCAGCTCCTTCGTTCTGCCCTTGGGTGCCACCATCAACATGGACGGCACCGCCATCTATCAGGGCGTTTGCGCCATCTTCATCGCCGCCTGTTATGGCATCCAGCTGACCTTCCCCCAGATGCTTACCGTGGTGCTTACCGCCACCCTGGCTTCCATCGGCACCGCCGGTGTCCCCGGCGCGGGCATGGTGATGCTGGCCATGGTGCTCAGCGCTGTGGGTCTGCCTGTGGATGGCATTGCTCTGGTTGCCGGTGTGGACCGGATCTTCGACATGGGCCGTACCGTGGTGAACATCACCGGCGATGCCTCCTGCGCCATCATTGTCTCCAACTCCGAGAAAAGGAGAGCCGAGGCAGCAAGCAAGAAATAATTTCTGCCTTCTTCGGAGCCGCCTGCAGGCGGCTCCTTTTTTCTTGATGTTGCAAAATCAAGAAGAAAATGCTATACTGGTTCAAAGCGCTGAAATAGAGGAGAGGAATGCCTCGATCTATCCTATGAAACCGGAGGACTATTACGGAATCTATCAGCTCTGGCGAAGCTGTTCCGGGATGGGGCTGAACGATCCGGATGATTCCCGGGAAGGAATGGAAGCATTCCTGAAAAGAAATCCCACCACCTGCTTTTCTGCCTGGGAAGACGGCAATAATGTGGGCTCCATTCTCTGCGGCCACGACGGCCGCCGGGGATATCTTTACCACACTGCCGTCCTGCCAGATTACCGTGGCAGAGGAATCGGTACGGAGCTGGTCCAGGCTGCGCTGAAGGGGCTGGAGGAGGCGGGAATCCACAAGGCGGCACTGGTGATGTTTTCCCGAAATCAGGCGGGAAACGCCTTCTGGGAGCGCCAGGGGTTCTCCGTGCGGGAGGACTTGATATACCGGAACAAAGCCTTGCGGGAAATGAATCGAATCGATACCTGAATCGGCTGCAGGCTGTGATATACTCGAATGAAAACAAAATGGAAGCGCATTATTCTGTTTGGAGGCAATCAACATGTCCGATTACCAATTTGATACCAAGTGCATTCAGTCCGGCTACAAGCCTGGCAATTCCGAACCCCGTACCCTGCCCATTTACCAGAGCACCACCTACAAGTACGACGATGCCGATGCCCTGGGGCAGCTGTTCGACCTGAAGGCCGAGGGACATATGTATTCCCGCATCTCCAATCCCACCCTGGCGGCAGTGGAGGAAAAGCTCTCTGATCTGGAGGGCGGCGTGGGTGCCATGCTGGTTTCCTCCGGCCAGGCGGCGAACCTGCTGGCGGTGTTCAACATCTGCTCTGCCGGGCAGAACCTGATCGCCATGAACAATATCTATGGCGGCACCATCAATCTGCTGTCGGTCACCATGGCGCGGATGGGAATTGAGGTCCGCTACATCAGCGACAAAATGACCGACGAAGAGGTGGAAGCGCTGTTTGACGAGAACACCCGCCTGGTGTTCGGTGAGACCATCGCGAATCCTGCCCTGACGGTTTTCGATATTTCCAGGTATGCAACCATTGCCCACCGGCACAATGTGCCCCTGGTGGTGGATAATACCTTTGCCACGCCCCTCCTATGCCGTCCCTTTGAGCACGGCGCGGACATTGTGACCCATTCCACCAGTAAATACATGGACGGCCATGCCAATGTGCTGGGCGGTGCGGTGATTGACGGCGGCACCTTCGACTGGGAGGCCTCCGGCAAGTTCCCGGAGCTGACCACCCCGGACGAGAGCTACCACGGCGTGGTGTACACCAAGCAGTTTGGCAAAGCCGCCTATGTGACCAAAGCCCGGGTGCAGCTGCTGCGGGACTTCGGCTGTACCATGGCCCCGATCTCTGCTTACCTCCTGAACCTGGGACTGGAATCCATGGCCCTGCGGGTTCGCAAGCACAGCGAGAATGCTCTGGAGGTTGCCAAGTTCCTGGAGACCCAGCCTCAGGTGTTGTGGGTCAATTATCCCAAGCTGCCCTCCAACCCCTACTACGCCCTGGCGGAACAGTATTTGCCGGAAGGCGCTTCCGGCGTGGTTTCCTTCGGTGTGAAGGGGGGCAGGGAAGCGGCCATGAAGCTGATGAACAGCCTGCGCCTGGCCCAGATTGTGGTGCATGTAGCCGATGCCCGCACCTGTGTCCTCCATCCCGCCAGCACCACCCACCGTCAGCTGACGGACCAGCAGCTGGCCGACTCTGGCATTGGTCCGGAATTCATCCGCTTCTCCGTGGGCATTGAGGATGTCCGGGATATTATCGCGGACCTGAAGCAGGCACTGGCCCAAATCAGCTGATATCATGCAAAGGAGGGCTGGATATGCCCATTCGTATTCCCAACAATCTCCCCGCCAGGGGCGTTCTGGAAAGTGAAAACATCTTCGTGATGACCGAGGCACGGGCGGAGTCCCAGCAGATCCGTCCTCTGCGAATCGGTCTGCTGAACCTGATGCCCACCAAAATCACCACGGAGACCCAACTCTCCCGGCTGCTGGGCAATACGCCCCTGCAGGTGGAGCTGTTCCTGATCCAGGTTTCCAGCCATCGGCCCAAGAATACCCCACAGGAGCACATGATCGCCTTCTATCAGACTTTCGATGAAATCAAGGATGAATATTTCGACGGCTTCATCATTACCGGCGCGCCTGTGGAGCAGCTTCCCTTTGAAGAAGTGGAGTATTGGCCGGAGCTCTGCCGAATCATGGAGTGGAGTAAAACCCATGTCCACAGCACCCTGCACATCTGCTGGGGAGCCCAGGCGGCACTGTACTATCATTTCGGCGTGGAAAAGGTTCCACTGAAGGAAAAACTCTTCGGCGTCTTTCCCCACAAGGTGCTCTATAAAAATCCCATTCTTCTCCGCGGTTTTGACGATGAATTCTGGGTGCCCCATTCCCGACATACCACCGTCCGGTGGGAGGATGTGGCAGCAATCCCTGAGATCAAAATCCTGGCCGGATCGGAGCAGGCGGGGCTCTACGCCATGTCCACCCAGTACGGCCATCAGCTGTTTATCACCGGCCATTCGGAGTACGATGGAGATACCTTGAAGCAGGAATACCTCCGGGACAAAAACGCCGGAAAGCCCATCCATGTACCGGAAAACTATTTCCCCAATGATGACGAAACCCAGCCCCCCATGGTCCGCTGGCGGGGACATGCCAACCTGCTGTTCTCCAACTGGCTGAACTATATCGTCTATCAGACTGTTCCCTATGATGTCATGGCTGTTGGCCGGGGCGAGAGAACGGATTAAAAAATGTTCAGGGATGGAACCCGGGAGAGGGGAAATCTCCTCTTGCGATGCAGCAATTGATCAGTATATAAACAATCCCCCCGACGCAGAATGAACTGCGTCGGGGAGATTCATTCATGGATTGCGCGCTTTGGGAAGCGTTATCCGGTCACAGTCACAATGACCGTGTGTTGGGGATGGGACTGCACATATTCTGTGGTTCTGCTGATTTCTGCGTTGGTTTCTTTGTTGTATTTCACACGCTGCAAAATAATCTGAGCTCCGTCGGTTCCTTCCACCAGTGTTTGATTGTTGGTATATCCGGCATCCGCTTTCTTATAAACATGGGTGGTACCGTGTGCAATGGTGTAGCTTTCCTTGGTTTCCAGCTTAATATAATAGTCCAAAGTTTCTTCACTGAGGATCTGGATGACGACCTGCTTGCTGGTGACCTTTGCCCGAATTTTAACTGGAGTTTTCAGAGAATTCTGCAACTTCAGATCCTGCCAATCAGCGCTGACGGTGATCTCCGTACCTTTCGTGGTGTAACTGCATACATGCTCAGCGGGGTTTTTTTGGGTAACAGACAGGTCTGCGGTCATAGCTGCAACGTAGAGGGTGGTTGCAACCTGGTCAGCACCGCCGCCCACCTCTTCCTCAGCGCAGATGTCACCATGGCGGGGAGCGAGCTGGTAACCATTCTTTTCGGTGCGGCTTTCGAAGAATGTGTCGAAGGAGAAGCTATCTCCGGGTTCCAGAATCAGGCCATCCAACTGCTTGCAAAGGAGCTTCATATTCTGGTTGTAGGCCTCATTGGAGCTGACAGGGGTGCTGTAGGTACTCAGGGTTTCCGTAAAGCTTCCGTTGATATCCAACTTTTCAGGAATGATATATTCCAGCGGAATGGATATTTCCTGGCCGTAACCTGCTGCTTCCAGCTTGCTCCGGGCCTCTGCCAGGTCGAAGGTGTAGCCGCAGGAACCGGGGGTTACATCGCCGGAAACAGGGTCCTGCACCGCTTCAACAGCATCCACGTGGAGCTGCTGATAGATTGCATCAATGTCCAGAGGCTCCGGGAAATCAGGTAGGTATTTGTCGGGAACCTGGATGTCAAACTGATTCAAATAATAGCCTTCAAGGACGGCATTGCAAATCCCGTCCACATCAAAACTGCTGCCGGGATTACCGGTTTGAATCACAAGCGTCTGGCAGGAGGCGGTTTTGTCAAAATCGTCTGCATTCAGGGCGGGCATTTCACCCTCAAGGGTATAGCCGGAGGGGATGTATTCCCCTGAGAAACCGTCAACAAAACCGGAGACAGCACTGCGAATGTAATCCGTATTCAGGCTCAGGTAAGGTTCCAGAGAAATGACTTTGGAATTGAACTGAGCATCCCGGAATTCCTGCTGCCGCTGGCTGTTGGAACCGGTTCTGCCGCAAGTGTACGCTTCTTCTACGGCACCCTCGACTTGCAATACCGGTCGGGTTTGGGAAGGAGCAAGGACAAGCACACTGTTTCCAAATTCCACATTCATGATGCCCTCTGTATAATTTGTCCCAATGGCCTTAATAACAGCATCGTAGGCTTCTTCTTTAGTCATTCCGCCTACATTTACACCGGCGACGAATACATTGTCCATGATTTTCCCTTCCAGGGGATCTGCATTGCCCTGGATCAGAATCACCGCGGCAATTCCTCCAACCAATGCCAGACAAAGACAGAGCAGGCAAATGTTGATTACAACGTGATGACGAATGACGAATTGTGTGAAACGGCCAGGTTCCTTTTCTGGCCGAATAGTCTGGATGCTGTCTTTTTTGGGGTTGATTTTGGGCTCCATTTCTCGGACAGCGCGCTGCTTTTTTTCTTTTTTGGAGGGCGTAATAGGAACGGATTCTTTTGGGGGCTCGTTGTTTTCTGCTGAGTCGGTCTGGGATTCTGCGGAGATGGTGTTCTTCAGATCCGCAAGAAAGGCATCCAGATCATCCGCGCCGGAGTCGTCGGCGGAAGTGGGAGCATGAGAACCAAATTCCTTCTCGATTTCATCCAATAAGTCTTTATCAGTCAATGAAAAAACCTCCTAAAGTGTCGCTTGCAGTTTCAGGCCATTATATCATGCTGCGAAATGAAATACAACACTTTCTTCTCAGATTACTGGGAAAGTGTAGTGAAACGCTGGATAAACACCTTGCTTTGCTTCAGACTGTCCACTCCGGCAGCAAGCTTCAGCCGGAGTGTGGGTTCCTTGGCGTTGGCCAGGAAAACCACTCTTGTCTTGTAATCCGGGTCGGAGCACAAAGCACCCACGGCTTCAAAATTCAGATTGGCAAGAACGAACAATACGTCGGTGCCTTTCTGCCGAATCTCCTTGATGCCCACCTTCCGGGCTTCCGCACGGAGCAGGGCAATGTCGATGAGATTCAGTACGCCTCTGGGCGGTTCGCCATAACGGTCCACAATCTCATCCAGCAGGTCGTCTGCATCCTCCTGCGTGCGGATGGCAGCCATACGGCGGTACAGATCCATCCGTTCCTCTCCCCGGGACACATAGTCTTTGTCCACATTGGCAGTGACATTGAGGTCCGCGGTGCATTCCGGAGCCTTGGGTGCTTCTCCCCGCTCTTCCAGAACGGCTTCGTCCAGCAGCTTCAGATACATATCATAGCCGACGCTCATCATGTGGCCGGACTGCTCCGCGCCCAGCAGATTGCCGGCGCCCCGGATTTCCAGATCCCGCATGGCGATTTTGAAGCCGGAGCCGAATTCCGCGAAATCCCGAATGGCGGACAATCGTTTTTCCGCGATTTCCGTCAGACTTTTGTCCGGACGGAAGGTGAAGTAGGCATAGGCATGGCGGGTAGAACGTCCCACACGGCCCCGGAGCTGGTGCAGCTGGGAAAGGCCGAAACGGTCTGCATTCTCAATGATCAGGGTGTTGGCATTGGGAATGTCCAGGCCGGTTTCAATGATGGTGGTGCAGACCAGCACCTGGATTTCTCCCTCTGCCATGGCTTGCATCACATCGCCAAGAGCGTCTTCGCTCATTTGTCCATGGGCTACACCCACACTCAGGCCGGGAATCCGACGGCGCAGAGCACCGGCACACTGGTCGATGGTTTCAGTGCGGTTGTGCAGATAGTAAACCTGGCCGCCCCGTTCCACCTCACGTCGGATTGCATCGTCGATGATGGCAGTGTTATATTCCGTAACAAAGGTTTGAACAGGGTAACGGTCAGAGGGCGGTTCCTCAATGGTGGACATATCCCGGATGCCGGAGAGCGCCATGTTCAGGGTACGGGGAATGGGCGTGGCAGACAGTGTCAGCACATCCACACCTTTGGAAATCTCCTTCAGCCGTTCCTTGTGACTGACGCCGAAACGCTGCTCCTCGTCCACAATGAGCAGCCCTAGATCCTTAAATTGAACGCTTTTTTGCAGAAGCTTGTGGGTGCCGATGATCAGGTCTACATTGCCGCTTCGCAAATCCTGCAAAGTTTTGCTCTGCTGTTTGGTGGTCCGGAACCGGCTGAGGACATCGATGTTCACCGGAAAGCCCCGGAACCTGGAAACTGCAGTTTGATAATGCTGCTGGGCCAGTACGGTGGTTGGAACCAGGATGGCGGCCTGCTTGCCATCCATCACGCATTTCATCACTGCCCGAAGGGCAACCTCGGTTTTACCAAAGCCAACGTCACCGCACAGCAGCCGGTCCATGGGAGTAGGCGCTTCCATATCGCGTTTGATATCTGCGATACAGCGCAGCTGGTCGTCGGTTTCCGGATAGGGGAAATTGTCCTCAAATTCTTTCTGCCAGGGAGCATCTGCGGCAAAGGCGTAGCCGGGCTGGCGCTTCCGGGCGGCATAGAGCTGAATCAGCTCGCCGGCCATGTCCTTGGCTGCCTTCCTGGCCTTTGCTTTGGTTTTTTGCCAGGCGTCGGAGCCGATTTTGTTCAGCCTGACATTGGAATCCTCGCCACCGCCGCCGATGTATTTACTCACCAGATCCAACTGGGTGGCAGGGACAAACAGCGTATCGGAACCTTGGTATGCGATTTTGATATAGTCCTTGATGGCCCCGTCCACTTTGATCTGCTCCATGGCCATAAAGCGGCCAATGCCGTAGTTTTCATGAACAACCAGGTCTCCGGGAGTCAGATCCGTAAAGGAATTCAGCTTCTGTCGGTTGGTAGCACCGGTTTTCTTTGCCTTTCGCCGGGGTTCTCCTTTGGTAATCAACTGTCCTTCGGTAAGAACCGCCAGCTTTGACAGCGGGTACTCCATGCCAAAGGGCAAGCTGCCCTCTGCAAGAAGAATCTGACCGGGTTTGGGCAGGGTGGTCAGCGGAATACAGAGGAAGCAGGAAAGTCCCTTTTCCCGAAGCATTTGCTGCAGCAGCTCTGCTCTTCTCCTCGTACCGCACAGTACCAGACTGCCGAATTCCATTTTCTGATAATGAGTCAGATCACTTACAACGGTTTCCATGCTGCCGCCGTAGCCCGGCAGCTGTTTCGCGGTCATGGGTAAAAGCTGCCTGGGGGGGCAGTCGTCGGGATAGGCGCTTCCACCGAAGGTGTCCAGGTAGGCAACGGTTCTGCCTTTCAGCTGACTGCAAAAGTCTTCCCATTGCAGTGCAAAGTCGCACAGCTCCCCGGCAACCAATCCTGCCTGGAGCATGCTGTCCAGCTGCATTCCCAGCTCATCGGTTCTGGTATGGGCGGCACGATGAATACTGGCATGATCACATAAAATTAAGATAGAATCCTTGGGAATATAATCCAAGGCGGTTGCAAACTGGGGATAAATCAGAGACATATACCGGTCCGAGGCCGGGTTATTCAGACCGTTTTCATATTTTTCCAGGTCCTTTGAAAGCGTGGAGACCAGCAGCTCGTTCACCGTTTTTCTTCTGCGCTGCCGGGAGATGATGCTGTTCAGATCTTTGCACAGACCTTCGATGCCGCCCTGGTGGCAATGGGGAAGGGTTTCACAGACGGGAAGCAAAACACAGGAATCGGTATTCTCTTCCCGACGTTGGGTACCGGGATCAAAGAAGCCCATTGTATCCAGCTCGTCTCCAAAGAATTCCACACGGACAGGTTTTTCGCAGGCAGGGGAGAATACGTCCAGAATGCCGCCCCGAACGGCAAACTGGCCCACACCTTCCACCATGCCGCAGCGGCTGTACCCGGCGGATACCAACTTGGAAATCAGGTCATCGATTTTGTATTCTCTTCCGGTTTCCAGGGTGATCACTGCATGGGAAAGAACAGCAGGGGGGAGCGTTCTCTGGCATGCGGATTCCCAGGACAGAATCTGAATCGGGGTATCACCGCGGCCCAAAGCGTAAAGCTGGCGCAGACGCTTCTGTTCCCAGGCCCGGGATACGACTGCAGCATCATACAATGTCAAATCCCGGCTGGGAAGTACGGGAACCTCATTGCCTAAAAAGCATTTCAGCTCCTCCTGGAGACGGCGTGCGGCCATTTCATCCTGCACAAGAATGACAATGGGCCGTTGGACTTCCTGGCTGAGACCCGCAATCACATGGGAACGGTTGATTTGTCCGATTCCCGTAACTGCAGCAGATTCTCCCTGGTTCAGGGATTGGACCAGGGCAGCATATTCGGGGATGGTTTTCAGCATGAACAGAACTTGATCCATAATAATGCCTCTCAAAAATGGGATTTCCTGAAAACAGGCTCCACGTAGCAAAGCGGAAAGTGAGAATGATCCCACTTTCCGTCTTTTTCGATTATAGGTTTAGGGGTGACTGCCATTATACTTGTTGGCTGCTTCCGGAACACCCTGATCAATGATTGTCAGGGCGGCATCTGCGGCGTTTTCCAATGCAAAGCTCAGATCCTTTTCTTCTTTGGCGGAGAAGGTGGAAAGCACCCAGGCTGCCAGGTCATATTCCGGATTGGGCTTGGCACCGACGCCAATCTTCACCCGGGGGAAATCCTGACTTCCAACCTCGGAAATGATGGACTTGATGCCGTTGTGGCCTCCGGCAGAGCCATCCCCGCGGATGCGAAGGCGGCCGGGAGCCAGGGAAATATCATCAAACATGACGATGATCCGTTCCGGCGGGATGCTGAAATATGCGCTGAGCTGAAGCACTGATCGGCCGGACAGGTTCATAAAGGTCTGGGGTTTCAGAAGAAAGAGCTTCCGGCCATTGTAATTCACCTGAGCGTAAAGCCCCTGGAATTTTGCCTTGTCTATCTTACAACCCAGCTTCGCTGCCAGCAGGTCAATGGCCCGGAATCCTGTGTTGTGGCGTGTGCGCTCGTATTCTTTGCCGGGGTTGCCCAAGCCCACAATCAGCCAATTGCTCTGTGTTGAACCAAGCACGGCTTAAAACAGGTCGGCGATGGAGGTACCGCCGTGGATGTGCTCAATGGCACGGGCGAAAACAGGGGCAGCGTCCAGGAACTTGATCTTGCAGCTGGGGGTGTTGCCAACCTGAGGGATTGTGTTCAGGAACACAATCTCCTGAATGGGACTGTTTTCAATGCGCTCATAGGCGGGGCCGGACAGCACGCCGTGGGTAGCACAGGCGTAAACAGCCTTGGCACCGCCCACCTCCACCAGAGCCTTGGCAGCGTTGCACAGGGAACCGGCGGTATCCACCATGTCATCGTACAGAATGCAGGTCTTGCCCCGCACATCGCCGATAACGTTCATTACTTCGCATACATTGGCCTTCTGGCGGCGTTTGTCCACGATGGCCAGACTCATATGCACCTTCTGGGCAAAGGTGCGGGCCCGGCTGACGGAGCCCACGTCGGGAGAGACAACCACAAAATCATCGTGGTTAAACTGGTCTTCGGGGAATTTCTTTAAATAGTATTCCACAAAGGAGGGATTGCCCAGCAGATGATCCAAAGGAATATCAAAGAAACCCTGAATCTGGGCAGCATGGAGGTCCATGGTCAGCACACGATCGGCGCCGGAAGCGGTGATCATGTTGGCAACCAGCTTGGCAGAGATGGGATCGCGGCTTTTGGCCTTGCGGTCCTGACGGGCATAACCGAAATAGGGGATAACGGCGGTGATACGGCCGGCAGAGGCACGACGGCAGGCATCAGCCATAACCAGCAGCTCCATCAGATTGTCGTTGACAGGCTTGCAGGTGGACTGAACCAGAAATACGTCGGCACCGCGGACAGTTTCATTCAAAGACACGGATACTTCGCCATCAGCAAAGGTTTTGACATCCGCCTGCCCCATGGGCACAGCCAGAGCCTTGCAGATTGTTTCAGCAAACTGAGGATTGGAATTGCCGCAGAAAATCTTGATGTTATCTCCGTAAGCAGTCATCGAAGAAATACCTCGCTTTTTTCTATTTCTGCCCCCCGCAGCACAGAAGGCACTCTACGGGCTCATTATACCACTACTGATTGAGAAAAAGCAATATAAACAGCCAGGAAAATACCGCCGAAAAAACATTTCTTTTCCGGTAGTTCTTCTGTCAAAGCGACGATATCCGATGAAATTTCCCACTGCCGAAAGCGAACAAAGCGAAATTATGTTTGAAATACTACTTGTAGGATGAGACCGGTTGTGTTATAATCATTGGAACGAATTATTAACAGGAGCAAAAGAAATGAACGATACCATTCGGATCCAGGGTGCCAGAGAAAATAACCTGAAAAATGTGAATCTCACCATTCCCAGGGACAAGCTGGTGGTATTTACCGGCTTGAGCGGTTCCGGAAAATCCAGTCTTGCCTTCGATACCATTTATGCCGAGGGCCAGCGCCGCTATGTGGAAAGCCTCAGTTCCTATGCCCGGCAGTTCCTGGGTCAGATGGATAAGCCGGATGTGGATTCTATCGACGGTCTTTCTCCGGCCATTTCCATCGATCAGAAGACCACTTCCAAAAGTCCCCGCTCCACTGTGGGTACCGTAACGGAGATTTACGACTACCTCCGCCTGCTCTGGGCCAGAACCGGCATTCCTCACTGCCCCAAATGCGGCAGGGAGATTCGCCGCCAGACCATCGACCAGATTGTGGACCGGGTGGAGGCCTTGGGGGAAGGAACCCGATTTATTATCCTCTCTCCGGTGATTCGGGGGAAAAAGGGCGAGCACCAGAAAGTATTTGAAGATGCCCGGAAGCAGGGCTTTGCCAGAGTCCGGGTGGATGGCATTCAGTATGATCTGACCGAGGAGATCAAGCCGGAAAAAAACAAGAAGCATACCATCGAGCTGATTGTGGACCGGCTGGTGCTGAAAGAGGGTATCCGCCGCCGCCTCACCGATTCCATCGAAACCGCCTGTACTCACTCCGCAGGACTGGTGACTATCTCCATCCCCGGACAGAAGGAAGAACTGAGCTTTTCTCAGAATTATGCCTGCGAGGATTGCGGCATCAGCATGACAGAACTGGAGCCTCGGATGTTCTCTTTCAATAATCCCGCCGGTGCTTGCCCCAGCTGCACAGGTTTGGGCTTCCAGCTGATTGCGGATGAGGATCTGGTCATTCCGGACAAAGAGAAATCCATTTTTGACGGAGCAATCCAGGCTTCCGGCTGGCAGAATGCCAGAACGGACTCTATTTTCAGAATGTATTTTGAGGCACTGGCCCAGAAGTATCATTTCTCTCTGACAGTTCCGGTGAAAGAACTGTCCCGGGATGTGATGGATGTTATCCTTTACGGTACCAAAGGGGAGAAACTCCGTATGACCTACAACCGGGGAAGCGGAATGGGTGTGCTGGAGCAGCCGTTTGAGGGCATTTTGAACAATATCTCCCGCCGATATCGGGAAACCCAATCCGATGCGGCCCGGAAAGAATTGGAGGAATGCATGGCGACAGCGCCCTGTCCCGGCTGCGGCGGCAATCGGCTTTCGGCCATTGCCCAGGCGGTGACCGTTGGCGGCATCGGCATTATGGATTTCTGCCGCATGAGTATCCGTCAGGAACTGGAGTTTATGCAGAATCTGCATCTGGAGGGGAATATGGCCCTGGTGGCAGAGCAGATTGTGAAGGAAATCAAATCCCGGCTGCAGTTTCTGATGGACGTTGGCCTGGGCTATCTGACCCTGTCCCGCCCGGCGGGCACTCTGTCCGGCGGTGAAAGTCAGAGAATCCGGCTGGCCACCCAGATTGGCTCCTCCCTGATGGGCGTGCTGTATATCCTGGACGAGCCTTCTATCGGATTGCACCAGCGAGATAATGACAAGCTGCTGGCAACACTGGAGCATCTGCGGGATCTGGGTAACACCTTGATTGTGGTTGAGCATGATGAAGATACCATGCGTGCCGCGGATTATTTGGTGGATGTTGGACCCGGCGCGGGCAGTCACGGCGGAGAGATTGTTGTGGCAGGTACTTTGGAAGACGTCATTTCCTGCCCGCGTTCGGTTACCGGTCAGTATCTGTCCGGAGTGAAAAAAATCCCTGTTCCATCCGCCAGAAGGGCCGGAAATGGAAAGTTTCTGACAGTACGGGGGGCAAGGGAGAATAATCTGAAAGACATCGATGTACAGATCCCTCTTGGTACCTTCACCTGTGTTACCGGTGTGTCTGGTTCCGGCAAATCCAGCCTGGTCAACGAGGTGCTGAATAAGACGCTGCTCGCCAAACTGAACCATGCCCGCACCCGCCCCGGTGCCTGCCGCTGTGTAGAGGGTATGGAGCACCTGGACAAAGTAATTGATATTGACCAGAGCCCCATCGGCAGAACCCCTCGGTCCAATCCTGCCACCTATACGGGACTGTTTAATGACATCCGGGATTTGTTTGCTTCCACGGCGGACGCAAAAATGCGTGGCTATGGTCCGGGTCGGTTCAGTTTCAACGTGAAAGGCGGCCGGTGCGAGGCCTGCTGCGGTGACGGCCTGGTAAAGATTGAAATGCACTTCCTGGCGGATGTATATGTACCCTGTGAGGTATGCCACGGTTCCCGTTATAACCGGGAAACCCTTGAGGTACTCTACAAGGGCAAAAACATTGCGCAGGTTCTGGATATGACAGCGGAAGAGGCGGTGGATTTCTTTGAAAATCTGCCCAAGATTCGCCGTAAAGCTCAGATGCTCCAGGAGGTGGGGCTTGGCTATGTGAAGCTGGGCCAGGCCAGCACCACCCTCTCCGGCGGCGAGGCCCAGCGGGTCAAACTGACCACGGAGCTTTCCAGAGTGTCTACCGGCAGAACCATCTATATTCTGGATGAGCCTACCACCGGTTTGCATGCGGCGGATGTGCACAAGCTGATTGAAGTGCTGCAGCAGCTGGTGGATGCAGGGAATACCGTTCTGGTGATTGAGCATAATCTGGACGTGATCAAGACGGCGGATTATCTGATTGATCTGGGCCCGGAGGGCGGTGACGGCGGCGGCGTCGTGGTGGCTGCCGGTACACCGGAGGAAATTGCCCGCACTGAAGGCAGTTTTACCGGAATGTACCTGAAAAAATACCTGGAAGTTTGATAAAAAACATAGCTGTCTCACTTCGGTGAGACAGCTATGAGATAAGTCAATAGAGTTCCGGTGGCAGGAATTCCGAAAGCTCGATCAACGCGTGGTCCTGTTCTCCGGCGTAATCGGCACGGAGAAGATTGGAACGAAGCTTGGGTTCGCAGCTGGGGGCATCGGTGAAGGTCATTGTGACCCTGGTTCCGGCTCCTTTTGGACAGTCCACCAGGACTGCGCCGCCATGATGGGCGGCGGCGGAGCGAATCAGCAGCATACCAAGTCCGATGCCGCTGCGGGTGTCCTCAACAGAGGGCTCTCGGAGGTACCGGGTAAAGAGGGTGGCACGCTCTTTTTCGGGAATCCCGGTGCCGCTGTCGGTGACGGAGAAACGGAATTGTTTCCCACTGCGGCAAAGCTCCAACTGAATACAGCCGCCGGCGGGGGCGAATTTCAAAGCGTTTGAAATCATGTTCAGTGCGGCACGTTCCATCATCTGCCGGTCTACGGCACAGCTTGCATCCTCGGTCAAACCACTGTAGGAAAAGGTGATGCCGGAGGTACCGGTCAGAGCGCCGGTTTTTTCTGCGATCTCCCGGAACAAAGCTCCGATGTTCTGAAGCTCCGGATGAAAGGAAGGACTTACGCCGGAGGCATCGGACATATTTCCAACGATTCGCAGCAGTTGATACAGGCTTCGATTCAGCCGGGCGTTTTTTTCATCCTTTTTATCCAGTTGCTGGGCGGTCAGCATGGCATTGGTCAGCGGACCTCGCAGTTCTCTGGCTGCCAGAGCCAACACCCGCAGCTGCTCACTTTCAAACTGCCGATCCAGGGTGAACACATCTTCTTCGCCCACACGTACCACGGATGCACCAAAGCTTTGGCCGCAAATGGTCAGGGTGAGGCAGAGCATACCACCAGAGAATGCGGCGTAATCTTCGATTCCGGACTCCAAAATCTGATCCAGGGATAAACCCTCACGCAGGAACAGCTTGGCAGCCGGCATGTTAAGCCTGGTTATGATCTTGTTTCTGACACAGAATGCGGGGCGAATCAGCAGATCCAGCATGAGTGTCCCGTCTGTTTGTTGTTCCATGGGGTCCCTCCTGACAAACATAGGATGTGCAGAAGACGGGAAAACTTTCCCGGCAGGTTTCGACGGTTAAAGCTATTTTAGCCTAAATGATCGGAAATAGCAAGGGTTAAACAGAGGAAAGCCAACGAAAAAATGTTCGTACCCGGAAACAAGACGACTGGGTTTCACGTCTTTTGAAAGGCAGGGGGAGAATGTATGTCAGTTCATGACGGGCACAGAAAGAGAATGCGGCAGCGCTTCATGGAAGAGGGACTGGATCAGTTTACGGATGTTCAGGTGCTGGAGATACTGCTTTTTTATTGTATTGCGAGGCAGGATACGAATCCCATCGCCCATGCGCTTTTGGATCACTTCGGCTCGTTGTCCCAGGTACTGGAAGCACCGGTGGAGGAGCTGTGCAAGGTGGACGGCATCGGGGAGAATACCGCAGTATTTCTGCGCCTGATCACCCAGGTGGGACGGTGCTACCTTACGGATCGTGCATCCAAGGCCAAAATTCTTCCGACCCTTGAAAGCTGTGCCAAATATCTTCAGACCTTCTTTTTTGGAAGAAACGTGGAAACGGTGTACTTGCTCTGTCTGGATGCCAAGTGCAAGATGCTTTGCTGCAAGAAAATATCAGAAGGTGATGTAAACTCTACCAGCCTTTCTGTGCGAAAGGTTGTGGAAACGGCTCTGAACACCAACGCTTCCAGTGTGGTTTTGGCCCACAATCACCCGGGCGGTTTGGCCATTCCCTCCAACGAGGATATTCAGACCACCAAGCGCATTGCCGCCGCACTTCAGGCAGTGGATGTGAATTTTGTCGACCATATTTTGGTGACGGATGACGATTATGTCTCTCTTATCCAGTCCGGTTATTCCTTTCAGACGTGAATCATAAAAAGAGGAGAAGAGTATGGATCATTTTAAGTTGGTTTCCGACTATCGGCCCTCCGGCGATCAGCCCCAGGCAATTGAGGGACTGGTAAACGGCGTGAATCTGGGACTCCGGGAGCAGACTCTTTTGGGTGTGACCGGTTCCGGCAAGACCTTTACCATGGCCTCGGTAATCGCCAAGTTGAACCGGCCTACCCTGGTGCTGGCTCATAATAAGACCCTGGCCGCTCAGCTCTGCTCGGAATTCCGGGAATTCTTTCCGGAAAATGCGGTGGAATATTTTATCTCCTACTACGATTACTATCAGCCGGAGGCATATATTGCCCATACGGATACCTATATTGAGAAAGATGCCTCTGTTAACGAAGAGATTGACCGCCTGCGTCACTCAGCCACCTCGGCGCTGTTTGAGCGGCGGGATGTGATTGTTGTGGCATCTGTCAGCTGCCTGTACGGTCTGGGTGACCCGATTGATTACAAGAGCATGGTGATTTCTCTGCGGGTGGGACAGGAGCGGCCTCTGGATGAGATTCTAAAGAAACTGACGGAAATCCGGTACGAGAGAAATGATCTGGATTTCTCCCGAAATAAATTCCGGGTCCGGGGTGATACTCTGGAAGTTTATCCTGCCTATTGGTCCGGCAGAGCGATCCGAATTGAGTTTTTCGGAGATGAGATCGACCGCATCAGTGAAATCAACGCCGTCTCCGGTATGGCAGAACGGTATGTGGATCATGTGGCCATTTACCCGGCCAGCCATTACGTGGCGTCCAAGGAGAAGCTGCAGCGGGCTATGCTGGAAATTCAGAAGGAATGCGACCAGCAGGTGCAGTTTTTCAGGGATAATAACAAGTTGATCGAAGCGCAGCGCATTGCCCAGCGGACGGCCTATGATCTGGAAATGATGACGGAAATCGGTTTCTGCAACGGCATTGAAAACTATTCCCGGGTCATTCAGGGCAGAGCGCCGGGAACGCCTCCTACCACATTATTGGATTACTTCCCGGATGATTTTCTCATGTTTATTGACGAGAGTCACGTCACCCTGCCCCAGTGCCGTGCCATGTATGCCGGCGACCGGAGCAGGAAGGATGCGCTGGTGAACTACGGCTTCCGCCTGCCTTCCGCCTATGATAACCGCCCTCTGAATTTTGGGGAGTTCGATCAAAAGCTCAATCAGGTGATCTATGTTTCTGCCACGCCGTCAGAGTATGAGCGCAGCCGTTCCGGTCAGATCGTGGAACAGGTGATCCGCCCCACAGGCCTGCTGGATCCCGTGGTGGAGGTCCGGCCCATTGACGGGCAGATTGATGACCTTATTGGAGAGATCAATGACCGGACCGCCCGGCAGGAGCGGATTCTGGTGACAACGCTTACCAAGAAAATGGCGGAAGATCTGACCACTTATCTCACCAAGGCCGGTATCAAGGTGCGCTATATGCATTCTGACATCGGGGCAATGGAGCGTATGGAAATCATCCGGGATCTTCGGATGGCCAAATTCGATGTGCTGGTTGGCATCAACCTGCTGCGGGAAGGATTGGATTTGCCGGAAGTGAGCCTGGTGGCCATTCTGGACGCGGACAAGGAAGGCTTCCTGCGCAGTGAAACGAGCCTGATCCAGACCATCGGACGGGCAGCCAGAAACGCGGAGGGTAAGGTTATTATGTATGCCGATACGGTCACGCCCTCCATGCGCTTGGCGCTGGATGAGACGGCCCGACGCAGAGACATTCAGGACAGTTACAACAAAGCTCATGGCATCGTTCCCAAGACAGTGATCAAATCCGTCCGTGACCTGATAGAAATCTCCTCCCCCACTGCAGAACGGAAGGGAAGGAACGGCGTGAAGATGACCAAGGCGGAAAAGGAAAAAGAAATTGCCCGCCTGGAAAAGCAAATGAAGGAAGCGGCAAAGATGATGGAATACGAATATGCCGCCGTTCTGCGTGACCAGATTATTGAACTGCGGGGCAACGGAATGTAAAAAGAGAAAAAGAGAGGAATCATATGAAAAAGAGATTAACGGTGGACAGCGGATTCAACAAGCAGATGTATAAGCTGCTGATTCCACTGGTCATTCAGAATCTGCTCAACGCGGCAGTCAGCTCCTGTGATGTGGTGATGCTGAACTATGTGGGACAGTCCTCCATATCCGCTGTTTCTCTGGCGGCAAATTATGCCAATGTGCTGAACATGGTGTTCTATGGACTGGGCACCGGCGCCACATTACTTTGTGCCCAGTATTTCGGAAAGAGGGACTTCCAAGCCATTCAGGCGGTGGAGGGCATTGCCCTTCGGTATTCGCTGATCCTCACAACCGCATTTTCTCTGCTGGCCTTTTTCATTCCCGGGAGCTTGATGCGCCTTTTCACGGAAGACGGGGAGCTCATTGCCATCGGCGGGGAATATCTGCGGATTATGGGAATAACATACCTGTGCTGGGGTATCCTAGAGATATACCTGGCGGTACTGCGCAGCATCGGAAGAGTCACAGTTTGCATGGTGCTGAATGTGATGGCTTTTGGGCTGAACATTGTGCTCAATGCCGTGTTTATTTTCGGACTGTTCGGCGCGCCGAAGCTGGGGGCCAAGGGTGTGGCCATCGCCACGGCATCCTCCCGGGTGGTGGAACTGATGGGCTGCTTTGTGGTATCTGCTTTCTCCAAAGATGTGAAATTGGATCCCAGATATCTGTTCCGGCGCAACAAGCTTCTGACCGGTGACTTCGTTCGCCTGGCAATGCCTGCTCTGGGAAATGATCTTTCCTGGGGACTGGCCTTTTCCATGTACTCTGTGATTTTGGGTCACTTGGGCAACGATGCGGTGGCCGCCAACTCCATGGTCGTCGTTGTCAGAAACTTAAGTTCCACCTTCTGTTTTGCGGTTGCCAGTGCGGGCGGAATCCTGCTTGGCAATGTGATGGGAGAGGGAAAGCTGGACAAAGCAAAGGAATATGCCTCTCAGGTGATGAGGATGACGGTTATTTCCGGACTTGCTGGCGCAGTAATTCTGATTGCCTGTATGCCGCTTGTGCTTCGGTTTGCATCCACCAGTCTGTCAGAAACGGCAATGGGCTATCTGAAGGTGATGCTTTGGATCAATACCTATTACATCATGGGTGGAGCGGTGAATACCTCTTTGATTGCCGGTGTATTCCGGGCCGGCGGCGATACCCGGTTCGGTCTGATCTGTGATACCATTGACATGTGGTGCTATGCGGTGCCTTTGGGATTTTTTGCCGCATTTGTTCTGAAACTTCCGGTCATTTGGGTGTATTTCCTGCTTTGTACCGACGAATTTGTAAAGTGGCCCTGGGTGATTGCCCATTATCGCAGCGGCAAATGGGCCAAGAATATCACCCGGGAGGGGCTGTTCAGCCAGACAGAAAGGTCGACAGATTAAGATTTTCTTTGCAGGCACGTTTTTTGACGTTTTATGTCAATTCCACTTGCAATTTTTTCTGAGCAATGCTAGAATAGGATTGACATCACCACAAAGGTAGGGACGAGCGATGGATAAGAACGATTTCGATGTCGATTTCGATTTTGAAGAAGAATATGGCTTCGATCCGAAGGATTTTCTGTCCGAGGATGAAGATTTTGATTTTTCTGATATATTAGAGGACGATGCATCTGACGACGAGGAGGATGCCACCAAAAAATTTCACTTTGAACAGCCTCCGGAAGAATACCAGGATGTTGATCTGAGCGAGGACGATGATCCCAACGAGGATCTGACTGCTGATTTCCCGGAGCGTTCTGAAGTTCGGGCAGAACCGGACTACGATGAGGACGACGATGTGCGTATCTACGGTGAACCCGGGGAGGAGGAATACCCCCAGGAAGAACCGGATGATTCCCAGGAGGAAGAAGGCTATGCCCAGGGGGAAGAGGACTATTCCGAAGAGGAAATGCACGATCCTGAAGAAGGGGAAACTCCTGCTCCTCCCCAAAAGAAGAAGGGCGGTCTGAAGCTTCCCAAGTTGGGAGTACGGCCCAAAAAAGAAAAGAAAAAGAAGCCAGCCACTCCTGCAAAAAAGAGCGCGTTCTCCAAGCTCTTGGATATGTATATGGAGCCTGTGACCAAGATGAAAACCGAGGAGGTACTGGATCCGCTGGATCCCAAGTATATCCGCCGGAGAAAGCGGGAGAAGAAGCGCATTTTCAAGGAGGTTTATCTCCCAGCAATCATTGCCGGCGCAGCGCTGTTCCTGATTGTCAGTTTCATTGTCGGTTCTGTTTCCAATGCGCTGACTGTAAAGAAGAACAAAGATTCTGTTGCCAAGGCGGAAGCGCAGCAGCAGGCAAATGCAGCCGGTGCCGCAGAGCAGGAGTTCAAGAGATTGATTGCCGAGGCTGAGACTTTGGTGGTCGGTTATGATTATGACGGTGCCATTGCCTTGCTGGATTCCTACACCGGAAGCAATGATAAGTTTGCCCAGCAGGTAACTGCCAAGAAGGCAGAGCTGGTCAATGAGAAGAACCAGCTGGTGGAAGTGAAGGATGTTTCCTCCATTCCCAACCTTTCTTTCCACGTCCTGATGGCGGATGCCTCCAGGGCCTGCAACAAGGATATTTCCGGCGCCGAGCTGGCGGGTCTATATAACAAGAACTTCGTTTCCGTGGAGGAGTTCACCCGGATTCTGAATCAGCTGTATGCCTCCAACTATGTGCTGGTGGATTTCGACAGCTTCATCACCAGCGTCCCCGGTGTGGATGGCAACAACAGCTTCTTCTCCAAATCCATTTATCTGCCCCAGGGCAAGAAGCCGGTGATGATTACGGAAACCATGGTCAACTATTTTGAGTATATGGTTGACCCCGATAAGGACGGTACTCCCGATGCCAATGGCCACGGCTTTGCTTATAAGCTGGTGCTGGACGACAACGGCGATATCAAGGCTGCCTATGTGGATTCCAGCGGTCAGACCCAGATTGGCAATTACGATCTGGTTCCCGTTCTGGAAGCCTTTATTCAGGAGCATCCTGATTTCTGCTACCAGGGAGCCCGCGCGATTCTGGCTGTCACCGGTACCGAGGGCGTGTTCGGCTATCGAACCAATACCTCCTATGTGTCCCGTTTTGGCCAGACGTTCTATGATGACGAAGTTGCCGGTGCCAAGGAGATTGTGGCGGCCCTGCGGGAAAAGGGCTACACCATTGCCAGCTACACCTACAGCAACCAGGCCTACCGCGGCATGAATACCCTGCAGATTCAGGCCGAGGTTCAGAACTGGACCAACCAGATCACCCCCGTCATTGGCGAGGTGGATACGATGGTCTTTGCCCGGGCCAGCGATATTGAAGCATATTCCGGCACAACGTTCAATGTGCTTTACAACAGCGGCATCCGCTTCTTCCTGAACAACGGTTCTTCTCCCAGAGTAGATGTGAACACCACCTTTGTCCGTCAGACCCGTCTGATGGTCACCGGTGAAGCGATGGCGTGGTATTCCAGCCAGTTCTCCAACTACTTCGATTGCAATGTGGTTTTGGATCTGGCCAGCCGCGGCAGCACACCTGCAAAATCTTAATTCATAATGCGCCGGGATCATCCCGGCGCATTTTTTGGAGGTAAAATATGGAACTGAAACCAGGTAAATATCGGCATTTTAAAGGCAATGAGTACGAATTGCTGTTTGTGGCAACCCATTCGGAGACAGGAGAACAGATGGTTGTCTACCGCGCGCTGTATGGTGAAGGTGGATTCTGGGTGCGGCCTGCCTCCATGTGGACAGAGCATGTGGAACGGGACGGATATTCCGGCCCGAGATTTTATCCGGCAGAAGAGGATAAACAGCGTGGCTGAAGCAGCGAAGGGGTATCCTCTGAAACGGTTGCTTTTTATATCGTTTTATGCTATCATGGAATTGCCTTTGATGGACTTTGTTTGATTTGAGAGGAGAAAGAAATGGCAAAAGCTGCACCTTCCATTCTGGCTGCGGATTTTGTAAATCTGGAGCGGGATATTCATGATATTGAAAAGAGCGGTGCCGATTGGATTCACGTTGACGTGATGGACGGAAACTTCGTTCCCAATTTCTCCTTCGGCCTTCCGGCTTTGAAGGCGGTTCGGGATGTGACCCAGATGACTCTGGACGTCCATCTGATGATCGAAAGACCCATTCGTTATGTGGAGCAGTTCGTTGCTGCTGGAGCCGATTGGCTCACCATACATATTGAGGCAGACTCTCAGGAGAATACAATCAAAGCCTTGAAGCGCATCCGTTCCATGGGATGTAAGGCGGGTATATCTCTGAAGCCCGGTACCCAGGCGGAGGAGGCGGAGCCGTACCTTTCCCTGTGTGATCTGATTCTTGTGATGACCGTTGAGCCTGGCTTCGGCGGTCAGAAATTCAAAGCGGATATGATGCCAAAGCTTCAGAATCTGCGCCGCCGTTTGGATGAAGTGAACCCCGGCTGCCTGCTTTCTGTGGATGGCGGCATTGACCGGAATACAGCTCCCATCTGCAAGGCCAATGGTGCTGGCGTACTGGTCACCGGTTCTGCCTATTTCAAAGCCGCCGACCGGGCAGCGTTTGTGAAAACCATTCAGGCGTAACTACGTTGGGAGAAATGCATGCAGAGCAAGGACATGAAACGAACCGATTGGGGCCGCGTTCTGCGCAAGGATTTATCGCCCGGGACTTCCGGCGGAACGGCCATCAGGGACGGATGAGCCTGAGCATTTTGCGGGAACTGACTGCTCCTTTAACGATTCATTATCCTTTTGGGGATGTTCTAATTGCGGATGAGGGATTTGGCTGGCTGCAGATTGCGCTGAAGGAACAGTCTTTCTGGATTACCGCCATGTATGACCGTCAGGGTCAGCGAATTAGTCTCTACTTTGATGTCACTGCCGGTAATTGCTTTGACAATCCGGATAACCCCTGTTTTGCGGATTTATATCTGGATATTGTTGCCATCGGAGATGTTCTGGAGGTTCTTGACCGGGATGAACTGGACGAGGCGTTGGAAACCGGTGACATCACCCGAGAGGAATACGATCACGCAATATCTGTTTGCCGAAAGCTGTATGCGTATCTGTCAGAGAATCAGGTGTACATTGCGGACTGGTGCGATCAGGCTTTCAGAGAACTGAAAAGTGCTTGGACGAAAGAATGGATCAAGGAATGCAGAAATCGGTGCGTTTTTATTGATTTTCCTACATCCGGGAATTGACAATTGCTTTCCCGGAATGTATAATATATGCGGAAAATCCCGGTTTTCCACTGTGTAATCCAAAGGCGAAAACAACGTCTTTTGAAAGAAAGGAAAATTGCCATGATTTATAGTGCAGAAGTACAGAACATGTGCTCCGTCGCCAAGGGCGCATACCATGGCCCCGCTCCCATTCCCGAAGAGGGCAAATGGGTGCAGGCCAAGGAAATCAAGGACATCAGCGGCTTTACCCACGGTATTGGCTGGTGTGCTCCTCAGCAGGGTGCCTGCAAGCTGACCCTGAACGTGAAGGAAGGCGTGATCGAAGAGGCTCTGGTTGAGACCATCGGCTGCTCTGGCATGACCCACTCCGCCGCAATGGCCGCTGAGATCCTGATCGGTAAGACCATTCTGGAGGCGCTGAACACCGACCTGGTGTGCGACGCCATCAACACCGCTATGCGTGAGCTGTTCCTGCAGATCGTTTACGGCCGCAGCCAGTCCGCATTCTCCGAGGGCGGCCTGGTTGTGGGCGCTTCTCTGGAGGACCTGGGCAAGGGCCTGCGCAGCCAGGTGGGCACCATGTTCGCCACCCGTTCCAAGGGTCCCCGTTACCTGGAGATGGCCGAAGGCTATGTCACCCGGGTCGCGCTGGATGAGGACAACCTGATCATCGGCTATGAGTTCGTCAACCTGGGCAAGATGATGGACTTCATGAAGAAGGGCGACGACGCCAACACTGCCTACAAGAAGGCTATGGGTCACTACGGTCGTTTCGACAACGCACCCAAGTACATTGACCCCCGCCACGAATAAGAGGAGGACACGACGATGGCTTTGTTTGAAAGTTACGAAAGAAGAATTGACAAGATCAATGGTGTCCTCGCTCAGTATGGCCTGTCCTCCGTGGAAGCATGCCGCGAGCTGTGCCAGTCCAAGGGCTTCGACCCCTACGAGATCGTCAAGGGCATTCAGCCCATCTGCTTTGAGAACGCCTGCTGGGCTTACACCGTGGGCGCCGCCATTGCTTTGAAGAAGGGCGTGAAGAACGCCGCCGAGGCTGCTGAGGCCATCGGCATCGGCCTGCAGGCCTTCTGCATTGATGGTTCCGTGGCTGAGGACCGTAAGGTTGGTCTGGGCCATGGCAACCTGGGTGCCATGCTGCTGCGGGACGAGACCAAGTGCTTCGCCTTCCTGGCCGGCCACGAGTCCTTCGCTGCCGCTGAGGGTGCCATCGGCATCGCCCGCTCCGCCAACAAGGCTCGTAAGGAGCCTCTGCGGGTTATCCTGAACGGCCTGGGCAAGGACGCTGCTCAGATCATCTCCCGGATCAACGGCTTCACCTATGTGCAGACCCAGTTCGACTACTACACCGGCGAGCTGAAGATCGTCAAGGAGTACAAGTACTCCGACGGCGAGCGGGCTGCTGTCCGCTGCTTCGGTGCTGACGATGTCCGCGAGGGCGTTGCCATCATGCACCACGAGGGTGTGGACGTTTCCATCACCGGCAACTCCACCAACCCCACCCGGTTCCAGCACCCCGTTGCCGGCACCTACAAGAAGGAGTGCATCGAGCAGGGCAAGAAGTACTTCTCCGTGGCCTCCGGCGGCGGCACGGGCCGTACTCTGCACCCCGACAACATGGCCGCAGGCCCCGCTTCCTACGGCATGACCGACACCATGGGCCGTATGCATTCCGACGCCCAGTTCGCCGGTTCTTCCTCCGTCCCCGCTCACGTGGAAATGATGGGCTTCCTGGGCATGGGCAACAACCCCATGGTCGGTGCTACCGTTTCCGTGGCTGTGGCTGTTGCGGAGAGCCTGAAGTAATAGGGTAAAACCCTTACTTTGAACCGTAAAAAGTTCAAACCCTACTTTTCGCAAAAAGAAAGCAAGGAAGCACATCCTTTCTGAGAAATCAGTTAAGATGTGCTTCCTGTTTTTGCGTTTTGGAGGGTGTTTTTGATGAAGAAAATGAAGATGTGCTTCCCAAGAGAGAAAACTTTCGTGGACGGTTTTGAGGAATATATCTTGGACTGTAAAGCAAGGAATCTTCGGGAGGGAACAATCAATCACTATCGGGAATCTGTCAAGCAGATTTACAAGAGAATCCCGCCCGACGGATGGCCTCGTGGATGCGGTCGGCATCCTTGACCACACTATCATTCATACTCTGCACGCGGTTGGCAACCTGGTTTTCTCTGTTTATGCTCTCCACGGTGTCCTTGCCTGCAAACCTTTTCAGTTTGGCGGTGATTTCCCTTGCCTTTTCCCTTGTGATAAACTTGGAGGACTGAACGCTATCCACCAAAAGGAGAAGTTCATAAGGCCCAAAGGGCGGGTTCACAAGCCGCAGCCCTTCTTGTGAACATCGTATTCCAACTGTAAACCGCAGACATCCCCCAGAGCGGCGAAGTCCGCATAGAGGGTTTTCTTCCCTACTGGCATATCGTGTTCTTCCAAGAGTTGTTCAAGTTCCCGCCGTTTCACAATGCGGTTTCTGCCTGCGTTGGCTTCAAGGTATTGTTTCAGCAGTAGCAGACGGACGGCAATGTAGTATTTTCCATAGTTCGCCATGTGGGAACCTTCCTTTGCGGTTTTCTGATAGTATAGCATACAAAAAAGCAAAAGAAAAGGAGCAGTTGCCACGAAGGGCAACTGCTCGTCAAATCGGAATTTGTTGCTCCGACAAACAAAAATGGTCAATTTGTTTTTCCTAAATAAGTATCTGCCATTATCATGATTTCTTGCATGTCTTGGAATTCTATCAAATCTGTTGCCTCTTTAATTTTAACCCATTTAATATCTCTCACTTCTTCCGCTTGCATTGTAGTATCCATAGATTTACTATAAGCAACGAAATAGACAACATCTTTGATGAAACCATCCTTGGGAGAATATGTCTCTACAGTTCTAAAGCCACTATCAATGATGACATCCAAACCGACTTCTTCTTTTATTTCTCTTAAAGCGGTCTCTTCTTCAGTTTCGTTCTCTTCAACATGTCCTTTAGGGACACCCCAATGTCCACCAAGCATTTGCTCAACCAAATAAAGTCGTTCGCCATTAACATTTGTATAAACGATTGCTCCGCAACTTTTTTCGTATATCATTTTTGCCAGCTCCTTTATCATATTCAAGTTTTGTGAACTGATTATAACATAATCCCATGCCCAAGTGAAGTGGGCATGGGATTATGTTATGCTTCCAAAAGTCCAATGTATTTGTATGCGGTGGTTCTGCTGATGTCGCAGACCCTTGCCAGTTCCGACACATTCAACTGCTTGTTCTTGTAGGCGGGGTAGTGGCGAAGGAAGGTGGCGGGGATGTCCTCTTTGCTCACCTGCGGTCGACCGATTTGCCGCCCCTTTGCTCTGGCGTTCTCCATGCCCGACCGCACCCTTGCTCTAATCGTCGCTAATTCAAGTTGGCTGAACACACCCGCCATTTGGAGAAAGGCTTCGCTCATAGGGTCGGCCTTGCCCTCTCGGCAGTCCAGCGTAATTGACCCCACAATCACCATCCGCAGACGATTTATTCAAAACTTCCTTAGTACTTCTTGGTATAGAAGCTATGAACAACCCGGCGAATTCGCTTTTTCTCGTCGTCCTGGAGGTGACGGAATTCCGCGATCAGGGACTCTTCCTCGTTGCTCAAAGTGGCCGCTACGCTGCCGTCCCCTTGGGAGGTAGTTGGAAGGTTGGCGGCGTAGCTTTTGACGGCGGCATGGAGGTATTCTGCCAGCTGGAGCAGCACCTGGATATCCGGACCCTGATTTTCCAATTGATTCAGGGTAATCTTTTGGTTTTTTGGTTCTGACTTTGTCTTTCGGGGAGCGGACGGCTCACTGACGGAGCGCAGGGAGGTGATGATACGGGGAACAGGGGACTTGCCGAATTTCTTTTTGCACAGCAGGCTCGCTTCGGAAATATTGGAAGCCCGGCGGGAGCTGAGGGCCTGGATCATCAATTCCAGCGCCTGACCGGAAAGGCTGAATTCCGGAGAAATCAGGTAGCCTCCGATGAGATAGTCGATATAGGTGCCATAGATTTCCTTTTCCTCCTGCTGCCGGAGCCGCGCCAGCTTTGCCTGGGCCCGGGGCAGCCACTTGGCGCGATCGTCCTGAATGGAGACGAATCGGAACAGGAAGGGAATCAGCACCACAATGCTGATCAAGGTCAGAACGGCCATCAGCATGGTCAGCCCGGAGAATCGCAGGAAGGGCAAAATCACCATAACGAGCCAAAGCACGGTGGAGATTCCGGCAATACTGCCGCACAGAAGGACAGTATTTCTTGCCCGCTCAAATTTGTGCTCCAAAAGGTTGATTTCTTCTCTCAGGGACTGGGTGGGATAAAAGAAGGTGGCCTCGTAATACCGGGAGAAATCCCGCAGTTCCGTGAGAACTCCAGCCAGCTCCAGCGGCTGCATTTGTTTCAGCTTTGCCAAATCCCATTTGGAATTTCCGGTGATGGTACGTCCGTCAGCGCATTCACAGGTATACATCGGATTCAACCCAATCCCTCCTTTTCCGACGAAATGATAGATGTATTATAAACCACACCGGCCCCGGGTGCAAGTGGGGATTGGGAAATTCTCGACTTTCATGGGAATGGAATAAAAAAGCTGCCCTCCAAAAGGAAGGCAGCAAAAAATTGGATTACTCCTGATCCCAGTTGTGCCAGGTGTTCTGCACGTCGTCGTCATCGTCGAAAAGATCCAGCATCTTTTCCATCTTCTCGGCATCCTCGGCAGAGAGCTTGACGTAGTTCTGGGGAACCATTTCAATCTGGGCAGAGGCAAAGGTGTACTTTTTGGCGGTGAGGGCATCAGCCACGGCGTTGAAATCATCGGGGGTGGTGTAGACGGTGAAGCAGTCCTCTTCGGGCTCAAAATCGTCGGCGCCGCAGTCCATGGCGTCCATCATGACAGTATCCTCGTCCAGGTCGCCGTCCTCATTGTCAATGACCAGCACGCCTTTCTTATCGAAGGACCAGCTGACGCAGCCGTTGGCGCCCAGATTGCCGCCGTACTTATCAAAGTGATGACGGACGGAACCGGCGGTACGGTTGCGATTGTCGGTCATGGCTTCTACGATGACAGCCACGCCGCCGGGGCCGTAGCCTTCGTAGGTGATGGCTTCGTAGCTCTCGCCGCTGCCGGAGCTGGCGGCCTTTTCCAGCACGCGCTTGATGTTATCGTTGGGCATGTTGGCAGCCTTGGCCTTGGTGATGATGGTGGCCAGGCGGGAGTTGTAGGCGGGATCGGTAGCACCGCCGCCTTCCTTCACGGCGACGATCATTTCCTTGGCGATCTTGGTAAAGGCTGCAGCACGCTTGGCATCCTGCGCACCTTTGGTTTTCTGAATGTTATGCCATTTGGAATGTCCGGACATATCTAATATCTTCCCTTCTGGAATTGTTTTCAAAAAATGTTCAATCTATTCTAGCACCGAAAGTTCAAAAAATCAACACCAAATCCGAAAAATCCCTCAGTAATATTTCATGCAGTCCCGGTGTTTTTGAGAAATCACCACATTCAACTCCGGAAAAGCGGCTTTGACGGAATCTCTGAGATATTCGCACACGGGATTCTCTGTGTAGAAATGGCCGGCATCGATGATGTTCAAACCGGCATCCCTGGCATCCCAAAAGTCGTTGTATCGAACGTCAGAGGTGACAAAGGTATCGCAGCCGGCACGAAGGACAGCGGGCCATTCTTCGCCGCAGGCACCGCCGCCCACCGCAACGTGATGCACCCTGTTTCCGCCGGGGGCGTACCGAAGACCGGGTGCCTGAAGAGCAGCTTTGACCTTGGGAAGAAATGCTTCCAATGACTGTTCCGCAACGGAACCCCGGCGCAGCAGGCCCCATTGGGCTCCATTTTCGTCCGTTTCCACAGGATCAATGACAGCGATGTTTTCCAGGCCCAGCTTTTTGGCAAGACACTGGTTGACACCCTCCGGCGCAATGTCCAGATTGGTGTGGGCATGGAATGCGGAAATATCGTGGCGCAACAGTGTGTAGATCGTTCTTCCGATGGCAGTATTGTCAGTGAGGGAATAAAGGGGGTGAAAAATCAGGGGGTGGTGCGTCAGAATCAGCTCCGCTCCGATTTCCACTGCTTCCTCAGCCACATCCTCAAAGGGGTCCAGAGCCACCAGCACAGTATGGACAGGCTTGTTTTCACGACCGCAGTGAAGCCCAACATTGTCCCAGCTTTCCTTTTTGGATTGGGGAGCAATGGTTTCCATATAATCAACAATATCTTTTACGGTTGTCATGGATTTGCTCCTTTCAAGGTGTATAGATGGCTGAGAATTTCGGTGATGGCGTTGTATTTTTCGCTGCCTTCCAGCCGGGCTCCTTTGGCACTGTCTTCCAGTCCACCGATGACACGGTTCAGAAATTCCGGAAGCAGGGGAGAGTGATCCTCCAGCAGCTGATGGGTGATGTAATATTCCCAGGGAGCGGGGACGCTGCCGGGTGCAAAGGTTACCTCCATAACGGGGTAAATGAATTTTCCGTCTTTGGCCAATGTTTCCCGGGAAATGGAAAAGCCCTGGGATGCCAGGTATTTCCGCAGCTCCGGCCGTTTGCTCTGGCACTGGAGGATAAGCCGGTACTTTGGATCCTTCAGCCAGGGGGCGGCTTCCAGGATGGAAATCATGGTATCCGCTCCCATTCCGGCGCAGACCATGGAGTCAAAATCCCGGGGAATGCTTCGGACTCCGTCGGACAGGTAAAAGGAAATCTGCTTTTGAACACCGTACTTCCTTGCGTTCATCACAGCGCTTTGCAGCGGCCCTTTGTTGATGTCTGATGCAATGACACTGGATGCAATTCTGCCTTTAAGCAGATGGATTCCCAGATAGCCATGATCACAACCGATATCCGCTACCCGGTCGCCGGGATGGATGAATTGACAGCAGGTGAGCAGGCGATTGGAAAGTGGGAGTTTCATTGGACACCTCCTGGAGTACATTATGGATATCGGGCAAAGGAAAAGGGGCCGCCCAAGAGGCAGCCCCGTGTTTCTTTAGCCCTTGGCCTGTTCTGCTTCGTAAGCCTCCAGGAAATGGTTCAACTGCGCCAGAAAGCCGTCGCAGTCCACGCCGTGGACCATGCAGGCCTCTTCAACAGTCTCACCCCGGGAAGAGGGGCAGCCCAGGCAATGCATGCCGATGGCGAAGAACAGGGGAGCGCTCTGAGGAGCGATGTCCAGAATATCGCCAATGATGGTTTCTTTTTCGATTTTAACAGCCATAAAAATGACCTCCTATCTATTTCTCCTGACATTATAACTGCACATCCCCAAAAAAACAAGAGGAAAATCATGAAATCATGTGGTAGCGGCTTATTCCTTTTGCTTAAGATGACCTGTGGCTGGATTGTCGATGAGCTTTCCGCTTTCTGTGAATCGTGAACCATGGCAAGGACAGTCCCAGCTGTGCTCCTGAGAATTCCATTTCAGGGCACATCCCATGTGGGGGCATCGCTTGGCAGTGGGAGTGAGCATATTCCTGGCAGCTTCCCAGGCGTTGATTCCCAGCTGGGGGCGCAGAATGCTGCGGGAGGGGGAAAACAGGTCGGTATAGGGGCTGCCTTTTCCGGTAATCAGGTCGGTAAGCATCCGAGCGGCGACCATGGAGGAGGTCATGCCCCATTTGTTGAAACCGGTGGCCACATAGAGGTTGGGTGTTTTGGCGCTGTATTGGCCGATATAGGGAATGCCGTCCAGGCTCATGCAGTCCTGAGTGGCCCAGTGGTGGGTGATTTTGGCCTCTGGGTAGTGGAATCTGGCAAAATCTTCCAGCATTTCCCAACCGCCCCCGTTTTTTCCGGTTCGATGACCGCCGCCGCCCAGAATCAGGCAGTCCCGGTAGCTTCGGAAGGACAGGCCGTTTTTCTGTGCGTCCAGATACATGCCTTCCAGGGATGGTGTGTTTTCCAGGGAGATGGCGTAGGAGCGCTGCTGATAGAGCTTCAGGAAATAACTCCCATGTTTGTTAAGGAATGGAAAATGAGTTGCAACAACAAACGCATCTGCATGGATTTCTCCATGATCCGTGATGGCTGCATCTTTTGTAAGTTCCTGGATGGGGGTGTTTTCGTAGATGGTCAGTTTCTCGGAAATGGCGGAGAGAAATTTCAGGGGATGAAACTGGGCTTGCTTTGGAAACTTCACCGCTCCCACAGTGGGGAAGGGGAGCGGCAGCCGCTGTGTTAGCTCTGCTGGACAACCAATGGCATCCAGGGCGGAGAGCTCCCGTTCCAGAATTTGCAGGTCGGTTTTGGAATAGATGAAATGATCCTGCTCCGTATAATCGCAGTCGATTTGCTGACATAGGGTACCGAATGCTTCCAAGGCATCCTGGTTGGCCTGCCAATAGAGTTTTGCCTGTTCCGCACCAAAGCGGTTCAGAAGCTCCCAGAAAATCAGGCCGTGCTGGGCTGTGATTTTTGCGGTGGTGTTTTTGGTGATTCCACCGGCGATGGTTTTTGCCTCTGCTACGGCGCAGTTGATTCCGGCCTCCTGCAGTGCTCTGGCACAGAGCAGGCCCGCCATTCCGCCTCCGATGACCAACACATCGGTGCGGACATCTCCCCACAGCGGCGGAAAGTGGGGCATTGTCACGGTGCTTGTCCAGATGGATTCCATCATTTCCACTCCTTGAAGAAAACAGTATCAATAGTATTGGCGGAATTGGGAAAGTTATTGCAGGGAAAAAGATAAAGTGTTGATCGGCATTCGTCAGAAACCCGGTGAATTATAATTTGGCGGTGGAATGAATGATGCCGTCGTAGGGGGCGATGCCCACATCGCCCCGCAGGATCATGTGCCGATCACCGATTGTTTTCGGCGATTTCGTAACATATGCAAGGGCCGATGTGGGCATCGGCCCCTACGGATGGTGTGCTAATCTTAAGGCAACACCGCATAATTGCGTCTGCGGATCTCAGCGGATCTTTTGTGCCATTTCTGCAGTTCCAAAAACGGGAAATACATACAGTATTCCCCCATTTTTGAAACTTTGAACTGGCACAAAATCTCTCGCTGAGCTTCCTTGCCGAATTATGCGGTGTAGCCTTAACAACGAAATAACAATCTGATGATAAGATGAGAAGCGCAAAAGGGAAAATCCCATTTCTTGACTTTCTTTCCTTTTTTGCATATAATATACTAGATTTATTATGGCAAGCTTAGGCAGGTATGAAATATGGCAAGTAAAAAGCAGCAAGAACAATATGGAAATACCAGCATCTCCATGCTGAAGGGAGAGGACCGGGTTCGGAAACGTCCTGCGGTCATTTTCGGCTCCGATGATCTGGAGGGCTGTAAGCATGCGGTTTTTGAAATCCTTTCAAACGCCATCGACGAAGCCCGGGAGGGTCACGGTGACACCATCATTGTCACCCGCTACGAGGACCTGAGTGTTGAAGTAGAGGATTTTGGCCGTGGCTGTCCTGTGGACTATAACGAGAAGGAAAAACGCTATAACTGGGAGCTGGTTTTCTGTGAAATGTACGCCGGCGGCAAGTATGGCGAAAACGGCGAGAACTACGAGTATTCCCTGGGCCTGAATGGCCTGGGCTCCTGTGCCACCCAATATGCTTCCGAATTCTTCGATGCCACCATCCGCCGGGACGGTTATCGGTATGACCTCCACTTTGAACGGGGCAGAAACGTGGGCGGCCTGAAAAAGGAGCCTGCGGACCGGAAGAAGACCGGCTCTGTGTTCCATTGGAAGCCGGACAAGCAGGTGTTTACGGACATCAACATCCCCGTGGAATACTACCGGGATGTACTGCGCCGTCAGGCGGTGGTGAATAAGGGGATCACCTTCAAATTCCGCAACCAGGTGGGCGGGAAATTCGAGCAGGAGGAGTTCTGCTATGCCGACGGTATCAAGCAGTATATCGAGGAAATGGTGGGTGACAATGCCTTTACCATGCCCGTCTACTGGGAGGCCGAGCGCCGGGGCCGGGATGCGGAGAACCGGCCGGAGATGAAACTGAAGATTACTGCTTCCTTCTGCTTCTCCAAGCAGGTTTCTCACATTGAGTTTTACCACAATTCCTCTTGGCTGGAATACGGCGGCAGCCCGGACAAGGCGGTTCGATCCGGCTTTACGGCTGCCTTTGATAAATATCTGAGAGACAATAACAAGTACACCAAAACCGAGAGCAAAATTATTTTCCAGGACATCCAGGACAGCCTGGTGATGGTGACCAACTGTTTCTCCACCATTGGATGCTTTGAAAACCAGACTAAAAAGTCTGTCAATTCCAAGTTCACCCAGGACGCCATGACGGCCTTCTTCAAAGAGCAGCTCCAGGTATGGTTCATCGAGAACAAGCAGGAGGCTGACCGGGCTGCGGAACAGATCCTGGTGAACAAGCGGGCCAGAGAATCCGCGGAGAAAACCAAGTCCAATGTAAAAAAGAAGCTGTCCGGCAACATTGATATTTCCAATCGTGTTCAGAAATTTGTAGACTGCCGCAGCAAGGACGTGAATGTCCGGGAGCTCTACATCGTGGAGGGCGATTCCGCCTTGGGCAGCGTCAAGCTGAGCCGGGATGCGGAATTCCAGGGCATCATGCCCGTCCGGGGTAAAATTCTCAACTGCCTGAAGGCGGACTACAACAAGATTTTTGCCTCTCCCATCATCACCGACCTGATGAAGGTGCTGGGCTGCGGCGTGGAGATTCAGGGAAAGAAATCCAAGGAACTCTCATCCTTCGACCTTTCCCAGCTGCGGTGGAGCAAGGTGGTCATCTGCACCGATGCGGACTACGACGGCTTCCAGATCCGTACCCTGATCCTCACCATGATCTACCGTCTTTGCCCCACGCTGATTCGGGATGGGTATGTGTATATTGCCGAGTCACCGCTGTTTGAGATTACCTGCAAGGACAAAACCTGGTTTGCCTACAACGAGCAGGAAAAGGTAAAGATTTTGAAAGAGCTGGAAGGCAAGAAGGTGAACATCCAGCGCTCCAAGGGCCTTGGCGAGAACGATCCGGAAATGATGTGGATGACCACCATGAACCCGGAAACCCGTCGGCTCATAAAGGTGATGCCGGAGGATGCGGAACGCACCGCCTATTATTTTAATATTCTGCTGGGCGACGGATTGAATGAACGGAAGAACTTCATCGCCGAAAATGGCGCAAAATATCTGGAATTGGCTGACATTTCCTGATGACGTGAGGATAGGAACCGAATATGGCAAAGAAGAAACAGGAACCTGAAAAAAAGAAAAAAGTGAACACCGACGGTGTGATGGGGCTCCAGGGCTCCACCACGGAGCAGGCCATTTCCGAGACCCTGGAGCTCAACTACATGCCCTACGCCATGTCCGTCATTGTCTCCCGGGCGATTCCCGAGATCGACGGCTTCAAGCCCTCCCATCGGAAGCTTCTGTACACCATGTATAAAATGGGGCTGCTTTCCGGTGGTCGGACCAAGTCTGCCAATATCGTCGGACAAACCATGCGCTTAAACCCCCACGGTGACGCGGCCATTTATGAGACCATGGTTCGTCTGTCCCGGGGCAATGAGACGCTGCTGCACCCTTTCGTGGATTCCAAGGGCAACTTCGGTAAGGTGTACTCCCGGGATATGGCCTACGCCGCCTCCCGTTACACCGAGGCCAAGCTGGACTCCATTTGTACGGAGCTGTTCCGGGACATCGACAGCGATACCGTGGACATGGTGGATAACTACGACGCCACTATGAAGGAGCCCAGCCTGCTGCCCACCACCTTCCCCAACGTACTGGTGTCCGCCAATCAGGGCATTGCCGTGGGTATGGCCAGCAACATCTGTTCTTTCAACCTGAAGGAGGTCTGTGATACTGCCATTGCTCTGATGAAGAATCCGGACCATGATATTCTGGAAACCCTTCCCGGCCCGGATTTCTCCACCGGAGCGGAGCTTCTGTTTGACGAGGCAGCCACCCGAGAGGTCTACTCCACCGGCCGGGGCAGCTTCAAGCTCCGGGCAAAGTGGCACTATGAAAAAGAGGGTAATCTCATTGAAATCACCGAGATTCCCTATACAACTGCCACGGAAGTCATCATGGACAAGGTAGCAGAGCTGATCAAAGCAGGTAAAATCAAAGAAATTGCCGATATGCGGGACGAGACCGACCTGGGCGGTCTGAAACTGACCATCGATTTGAAGCGGGGCGTTGACCCGGATAAGCTGATGCAGAAGCTCTTCCGCATGACACCGCTGCAGGATAGCTTTCCCTGCAATTTCAATATCCTCATTGCCGGAATGCCCCGGGTGATGGGCGTGGGTGAAATCCTGGAAGAGTGGACCGCCTGGCGCATCGACTGTGTCAAGCGGCGTCTGTTCCATCAGATCGGCAAGCGGGAGGAGCGACTCCATCTTCTGAAAGGTCTGGAGCGGATTCTGCTGGACATTGACAAGGCCATCCGGATCATCCGGGAAACCGAGCTGGAGAGCGAAGTAGTGCCCAATCTGATGATTGGCTTTGGCATTGATGAAATCCAGGCCAATTATGTGGCTGAAATCAAGCTGCGCAACATCAACAAAGAATACATTCTCAAACAGACCAAGGCTATCAGTCAGCTGGAACAGGAAATTGCAGACCTGAGAGATACGCTGAACAGCTCCCGTCGGCTGAAAAATGTGATCATCCAGGAGCTGCAGGAGGTTTCCAAGAAATACGGCCAGGCGAGAAAGACGGAGATTATTTACCAGGCGGCAGAGACGGAACCGGAAGAGGAAGAAGAGAATATTCCGGACTATCCCGTTACCGTGTTTGTCTCCAAAGAAGGCTACCTCAAGAAAATCACCGCCCAGTCCCTGCGGATGAGCGGCGAGCAAAAGTTCAAAGAGGGCGACAGCCTTGCATTCTCTCAGGAGACCACGAACAAAACGGATGTGCTGGTGTTTACGGACCAGTTCCAGTGCTACAAATCCCGCCTCAGCGATTTTGAGGACGGCAAAGCGTCTGCTCTTGGTGATTATCTGCCCCAGAAGCTGGGAATGGAGCCGGGTGAAAATGTGCGCAGTGTGGTTCTCACCGGGGATTATAAAGGCTTTGTGATTTTCTTCTTTGAGAACGGCAAGGCCGCCAAGGTACCTCTGACCGCCTATGAGACCAAAACCAACCGTAAAAAGCTCACCGGTGCCTACAGCGACAAGAGCCCTCTAGTGGCCGTCACCGCCCTTCAGAACGATGCTCAAATGGCAGTTTACTCCAGCGACGGTCGGGCGCTGATCTTCTCCACGGCGCAGCTGCTGCCGAAAACCACGCGGAATACCCAGGGCGTGGCAGTCCTTTCTTTGAAAAAGAAGGCTGTGCTCAGTTCTGTGACTGCCCTGGAGCAGAGCGGAATTGAAAATCAGAGCCGTTACCGTACCAAAGCCATTCCGGCCGCCGGCGCGCTGCTGAAGCCGGAGGACATGCAGGAAAAGCAGGAGAAAATGGAGCTTTAAGGCAACACTGCACAATGGGAGCAGCGTGCTTCGGCGGATCTATTGCCCCACGATGCGTCGCTGCCTTGCTTCCCGGAAAATGAATTAGACGCCTTGGAGGATTTTATGAAGAATCTTTGGAAGAAAAGCGGCTGGATTATTGCCACGATTTTGGGCAGTGTCCTGTTCGCTTTGGGGTTCAGTTTGTTTCTGGAGCCTAACAGTATCAACACCGGCGGCATTTCCGGTTTGGCTCAGGTGGTAGTCCATCTGACGGGGCTTGGAAGCGTTGGTACAGTCTCAATCATATTCAATCTGCCGCTGTTTATTGTTGGCGGTATTCGGATCGGAAAGCGGTTTTTTGCGGGCTCACTGCTGGGAATGCTGGTCAGCGGCGTGATGATTGATGTATTCTCCTTGATTTCCATCGGTTTTCAGGAAACGCTGGTGTGCGGCATCTACGGCGGCCTTCTCTGCGGCCTGGGATTGGGCATCGTGTTTGCCTCCGGCACTTCCACGGGAGGATCGGATATCCTGGTGCGGATGCTGAAGCTCCGCTGCCGGAACGTACCCATCGGGACAATTTCCATGTGCTTCGATGGCTTCGTGGTCCTTCTCACTGGCCTGGTGTTCCGGGACATCAGCAAGGCGCTTTACAGCGGCATCGTGGTATTCATCACCGGTCAGGTGATGGATGTGGTCATCTATCGTTTTGACTATTCCAAGGTGGCGCTGATCATCTCAGACCAGGCGGAGCAGATTGCAAAGGACGTCTGTGACAAGCTGGACAGGGGAGCGACTTTCCTGAATGGTCAGGGTTATTATAGCCGCCAGGACAAAAAGGTGGTGCTGACGGTGGTCAAAAAGCGCCAACTGGCAGAGCTCAAGGAGCTGGTGATGGAGCGGGATCAGTCTGCCTTTGTCATTGTCCAGGAGGCCCATCAAGTTCTGGGGGATGGCTTTTCCAAATATTCCAAGGACGCATTATAAATGCAGCAGGGGACAGGCTTTTATGCTTGTCCCCTATAAAAATTTCTCTTGACAAAAGTGAAAAAATCGCTATAATAATTCATGTTCCTCGCGGGTGTAGCTCATCCGGTAGAGCGCCACCTTGCCAAGGTGGAGGTAGCGAGTTCGAGCCTCGTCACCCGCTCCATAAGCCGACCGATTTCGGTCGGCTTTTTTTCATATGATATAAAGCATGTAATCGTCGTCGTAGTATCAAGGGAAGGATATGAGTATGCTGTTAGCCGTTTTGCTGTTTGTTCTGACCTACGTACTGATGCTTTTGTTCAGCAGGTACCGCCCGTACATAGCGCTGGCATCCGGAGCGTTGTTTGTGGCGCTTGGAATGCTGCCTGTGTCCAATGTGGTTGGTGCTCTGGACATTAATGTGCTTTTGATGATTGGCGGAACCATGGGCCTGGTTCAGATGTTTATTGACAGCCATATGCCCGACCGCATGGCAGAGTGGCTGATGGAACGGGTTCCGAATGTACAGTGGGCGGCGGTCTGCCTCAGTCTTTTTGCGGGAATCATTTCTGCGTTTGTGGACAATGTGGCTACGGTGCTGATGGTTGCTCCTGTAGCCATTGCGGTTTGCAGAAAGCTGGAAACCAATCCGGTGCCTTTCATCATTTCCATTGCAGTTTCTTCCAATCTTCAGGGAGCGGCAACACTGGTGGGGGACACCACTGCAATTATGCTGGGCTCTGCACTGAATCTGTCGTTTGCGGACTTTTTCTGGTATCAGGGCCGCCCATCCATCTTTTTCTCGGTGGAACTTGGCGCAGTCCTTTCGGCACTGATTGTATTTTTCCTTTTCCGGAAGGAGAAAAAGGCGGTTCATTTCCTGGGGGCCAGAACCCAAGTCACAGATTATTTTCCCACAGTTCTGCTGTTTGGAACCATCGCTCTGCTGATTTGCGCCTCGTTTGCGCCTGAAAACTGGAATTTACCTTCACAGACCAATGGCATGATCTGCTGCAGCGTTTTGGTTGTTGGCGTAATGATCAATGGATTCCGAAAAAAGACGCCGGAGGCGCTTCTGGGACCTCTGAAAGCCATCGACTTTGAAACTCTGGGGTTGCTGGTGGGGTTGTTCCTGATGATCGGCGGCATCACCCACGAAGGGGTGATCGATGCTTTGGCCGTGATGCTGGTGAAGCTTGGCGGTGGAAATCTGTTTTTGATGTACACAATTGTTGTTTGGGCCTCCGTACTGATTTCTGCATTCATTGACAACATTCCTTATGTGGCAACAATGATTCCGGTGATCGCCGGAATCGCCGCAGAGATGGGCGTAGATTCCACGGCACTGTATTTTGGCCTTTTGTCCGGTGCAACCCTCGGAGGAAACTGTACACCCATTGGTGCTTCGGCCAATATTGCGGGTATCGGCATTCTGCGCAGGGAAGGATATGAGGTTTTCAACCGGGATTTCTTTCGGATTGGTATTCCATTTACCTTCGCTGCAATCGTTCCGGCATATTTTCTAATTTGGGTGCTGTTTGGAAAATAAGGGACTGAATTATTTCGCGGGTTTTCGCAAAAAAGGACTTGACAAATCCAACTTTCGCGTTATAATGTGTCATGTCCCTCGCGGGTGTAGCTCATCCGGTAGAGCGCCACCTTGCCAAGGTGGAGGTAGCGAGTTCGAGCCTCGTCACCCGCTCCATAAAACCGGCTGGTTTACCGGCCGGTTTTTCTTTTTGATTTTTTCGATATGCCCTCTTTACAAATGATGGATTATCTGATATAATCCAACTACTGTTTTGAATACGGCCCGGTGGTGCAGTCGGTTAGCACGCCAGCCTGTCACGCTGGAGGTCGACGGTTCGAGTCCGTTCCGGGTCGCCAAAAGAACGCATTTGCTCTTGCAGATGCGTTCTTTTTATTAGGATACCTATATACAAAATTACTCCCCTCTGAAACTTTCAGAGGGGAGTTGCTGCTAAGTGGGGTTGTAGTTGACGATAATGCTGTGCTGGGTCAGGGCGGAGACATCGGAAATGCTGTTGCCATACACATTGACCTGAACCAGGCTGACGCAATTCGCAAGACTGTTGATATCCGACAGATTGTTGTAGTCCATGGAGACATAGGTCAGGTTCGGCATACCACCCAGAACATCGATGCTGTTCAACTGGTTCCGTGTACCCTGAATGATTCGCAGCGCGCAGTTTTGCGGCCAGGCGGGAAGGGTACTGATGTTGTTATAAGAGAAATCGAATTTCTCCAAATTGGTCAGGGAAGCCAGAGAGGAGATATCGTAAATGGAATTGTTGGTAATGTGCAGTTCCACCAGCTGGATGCAGGCGCCAAGAGGGGAAACATCGGACAGTTCGTTGTAATTCAGCGACAGGGCGGCCAGGAACTGCAGGTTTGCAATGCCGTTAACGCTGGTAATGACATTGTTGGAAGCATCCAGCCAGTTCAGCTTGACGCACAATGCAAGAGGGCTCAAAGAACTGATGTTGTTAAAGGAGACATCCAGCTTTTCAAGCTCGTACATGGAAGTCAGCGCCTCCAGAGAGGTGATGGCGTTGAGATTCATATACAGCTCCTGCATGTTTGTCATTCCCGTCAGAGGTTCCAGATTACGGATGGTGTTGTTGCTGATGTCCAGGTAGGTCAGCCCGGTCAGATTTTCCAGATCTGCAATGGTACTCAGTGCACAGTCGGACAGGACCAGCTTCTGGAGGTTGGGAAGCTTTTCAAGCACCCGAAGCTCTGAAGCGGAGAAACGGCAGCCGCTGAGATCCAGGGATTTCAGCTCACTCAGGGAGGCAAGATCTGCAAGAGAGCCATTAGGCAGATTCTGAATGGTCAAGCTTTCCAGATTGGTCAGCTTGGAAAGATCCTCCAACGTCCAGGCCTGCGCGGGGACTGTGAATTCTGTAATGGCCCATAGGTCATTGGTGTAAAGACTTTCGGTACGAGTCATCCCCAGCGCATCCCGGATGGCGAATTCCACGTCCGCATCCATGAAAATGGCGGGTTCCACAACACCGCCAACCGTATAGCTCAGTACGCTGACGGGGCTGACAAGGCCGCTGTCATCTACGCTGATACAGTAGAGAATGGTTTCACCCAAAGACAGCTTGATGGGTTCGGTATAAGGTTCACTGTCAATGGAGGGGTACTCTCCGTTGGTGGTGTAGTAGATGGTACCGGAGGAAGAACTCAGTTCTACGCTGATATAGCTGTTGTAGAAGCCGGGATCCTGTGCGGCAACAGGTGCGGTAGGCCGTAAGGAAGCCAGCTGAGCAGAGATGCCGGCGTCAGGCACATTTGCCAGCAGTGCCACGGCATCCATCAGCTTATCCTGGTCCACATAGGCACGGCAAAGTGCGGTATACAGCTCCGCACTGGGCGCAGCGCTGATGGCCTGGGAGAGAGAAACCTCCGCTTTGGTGTAGTTGCCATCGGATTTATACTGATCGGCAAGCTCCAATGCCACGTCTTCATCATTTCCGGAATGGGCATAGGCCATCTTGTAGAACCAGGCGGAGAGGGCGGAATTGCCGCGGGCATCGTTTACACGGGCCTGATTCAGCAGAATGTCACGGGTGAGGGCTCTGTCATAAATAAACAGATACCAGAAGAGACTGGAAATAATCAACAAAGCCAACAGAACAGGGACCACAAATCGTAGTATTTTACGCATAGAAAAAACTCCAATCATGGATTTACTGTCTAAAGTATACATCGGGTTACGAAATATGTCAAGTGTTACGAAAAATGTTACATTTTGGAGAAGAACGATCAAACTACCTTGGGTTTGTTTGCCTGTTTCATGCTCAGGCTGATTCGGTGGCGTTTTTCGTCCACACCAAGAACCACAACTTTGACAACATCTCCAACTTTTACAGCTTCACTGGGATGACGCAGACGGCGGTCGGCTACCTCAGAGATGTGCACCAGCCCATCCTGGTGGACACCGATGTCCACAAATACTCCGAAATCAATCACATTTCTCACGGTGCCGGTGAGCTCCATGCCGGGTTTCAAATCCTTCATGTCCAATACGTCTTTGCGAAGAACAGGGGAAGGCAGTTCATCTCTGGGATCCCGGCCGGGCTTGGCCAGCTCCCTGGCAATGTCCACCAGGGTGGGTTCTCCCACGCCGCAGCTTTCGGCAGCTTTTGCAGGGCCGTACTCGTCCAGCTTTGCAGGGAGCTGACTCCGCTCGCTGCAGTTCAGGAGCTTCAGAAGGGCTTTTGCGGCGGGATAGGATTCGGGATGCACACCGGTGTTATCCAGCACCTCCTTGCTTTCGGGAATCCGCAGGAAGCCTGCGCACTGCTCAAATGCCTTGGGCCCCAGCTTGGGCACCTTTTTCAACTGACTTCTGCTGGTGAAGGGGCCGTTTTCCTCACGATATGCCACAATGTTCTTGGCGGTGGTGCTGTTCAGACCGGAAACCTGCTCCAGAAGACTGCGGGATGCAGTGTTAACGTCCACACCCACTGCGTTGACGCAGTCCTCAACCACTGCGCCCAAGGCCGCATCCAGTTCCTTCTGGGGGCAGTCATGCTGATACTGTCCCACCCCAATGGCTTTGGGATCGATTTTTACCAGCTCAGCCAGCGGATCCTGAAGGCGGCGGGCAATGGATACGGCGGAACGCAAATTCACGTCATACTCCGGGAATTCTTCTGCCGCCAGGGGAGAGGCGGAATACACCGAGGCACCGGCTTCGTTGACAATGGCATAGCTGGCCTCGGGGAAAGAACGGAGCATCTCTACGGTCATGGCCTCTGTTTCCCGTGAGGCAGTGCCGTTGCCGATTGCAATGTGGCGCACCTGATGCTTGCGCATCAGGCCGGACAAGGTAGCAATGGCCTCCTGCTTTTTCCGTTCATTGAAGGTGGGGTAGACTACGCTGGTAGCCAGCACCTTGCCGGTGGGATCCACCACAGCAACCTTGCAGCCGTTGCGGTATCCCGGGTCCAGGCCCATGGTGACAAAACCCTTCACCGGCGGCTGCATCAGCAGAGGCTTGAGATTCAGGGCAAAATTATGAATGGCACCCTGGCTGGCTCGGTCGGTGAGCTCGTTGCGAATTTCCCGCTGGATGGAGGGAAAAATCAACCGCTCAAAAGCATCCTCCGCGGCGGAGCGGACAAAAGCGGAAACGGTCATAACCGGCTTCAGCGCGGCACGACAGACAACGGCAGCGCCTTCGTTGCCGGGCAGGGTAACGGTGGGCTTCAGGATGCCCTCCTTTTCGCCCCGGTTGATGGCAAGAATCTGGTGATCCAAAATGCGGGAAACGGGCTGAGAGAAATCATAGTAAAGTTTATAGACGCCGTCTTCTTCTGCTCCGTCTTCTGCTTTGCAGGTCAGAAGTCCTTTGCGCATGACTACTTCCCGCAGCCTCTTTCGGATGTCAGCATCGTCGGAGAGGTCTTCTGCGATAATATCATTGGCACCCTGGAGAGCTTCTTGGGTGGAATTAACTCCCTTATCCGGGTCTACATACCCTTCTGCCAACACCGCGGGGTCCTGGCCGTCCTGCGCGAAAATCGCTTCAGCCAGAGGCGCCAGACCTTTTTCTCGGGCCATGGAGCCACGGGTACGGCGCTTTTGCTTGTAAGGGCGATAAAGGTCTTCCACTTCGGTCATGGTCTGTGCCTGATCAATGGCGGCGGACAGCTCCTCCGTGAGTTTTCCCTGGTTATCGATGGACTTTTTCACTTCTTCCCGCCGAGCCTGCAGATTGCGCAGATAGGTCAGACGGGTTTCCAGATTACGGAGCGTGGTATCATCCATGGTACCGTGCATTTCCTTACGGTAGCGAGCAATGAAAGGAATGGTGTTTCCTTCATCAATCAGCTGGATGACATTTTCAACATATTCTTGTTTCTGTTTCAGCTCTTGAGACAGAATTTCGGCAATTGACTGCATTATAAATCCTCCATTGCATATTCGGAAGACATTATATCACATTTTCGAAAAAATGGAAGTGGTTGAAAACTGGCGCTGACATGGTATAATAAACAAAAAAGGAAGAAAGAGGGACGATTATGGGAATCGTTGTCATTGGCGCGGTATTTGTGGATATCAAAGGATATCCGGAATCCTCTTTTATTCCCACCGGGCGGAACGTGGGCCGGGTGGAGCAGATTCACGGAGGCGTGGGCCGGAATGTGGCAGAGGACGTGGCCAACTGTGAGCTTCGGCCTACCTTTCTCAGCCTGGTGGATGAAACTGGCACCGGAGAGGATGTCATCCGCAAACTGCAAAGTCACAAGGTCAACACGGATTATATCCGCAAAACCCCTGACGGCATCGGAACCTGGCTGGCGGTGTTCGACAGTGACGGTGATGTGGCTGCTTCCATCTCCAAGCGGCCGAATCTGATGCCCATCGCCGAAATCCTGGACAGTCAGGGGGATGAAATTTTCAGCCGGGCGGACAGCATCATCATTGAGATTGATATTGACAAGGAGATTGTCAAACGGGTGTTCCGGCTGGCAGCCCGGCATGGCAAAAAGGTTTATGCAGTTGTTTCCAACATGAACATTGCCGTGGAGCGCCGGGATTTCCTCATGAGCGTGGACTGTTTTGTATGCAATTTGCAGGAAGCGGGCATCCTGTTTTCGGAGGATTATTCTGACAAAACCCCGGAGCAAATGGTGGAAATCATCTCCCAAAAGACCCAGGCGGCCCAGTTTAGCAGCCTGATTGTCACCATGGGGGCCCGGGGGGCGGTATACGCGGATCGGTTTGGAGTAAAGGGACATTGCCCGGCCAGAAAGGTGCATGTGAAAGATACCACCGGGGCGGGGGATGCCTTCTGCGCCGGTGCTGCCATCGGTCTGACCTACGGAAAAACACTGGCTGAAAGCTGTGAAATAGGATCACTTCTGGCAGCCTCGGTGATTGTCACTTCCGAAAGCGTCTGTCCCCGGTTCCAGCCCAAAGAACTGGGTCTGGATATCCGCCTGGATGAGAAATAACCAACAGAATTATCCCCAAGGAACCTCTGAATCAATCGTCTGCTGCTGAACGGCGGAGTTTTTGCCGATTTCATCAGAGCTTTCACAAAGAAAAAGAGAGTCGGCGAGTTGTACAATAGCCGCTCTCTTTTTTTGGAATCGGAAACAGAAAAACCTCTTGCTTTTTCGGCATAAAATGCGGTATAGTTATGTTAACCATGGAGGGGGAGCTTGGATGGAAGGACGGGCATTTTGGAAGAAACAGGGCAGGACATGGCCGCTGGTATTGGCGGCGGTTCTGTCTGTTGTTTTTCTGTCTGCAGCGGCGTATTTGCTGCTTTTTGGATACAATCATTTTTCTTTGGAATTGGAGCTGCAAGATGGGGAACAATTGACCCTGGAATACGGGGAGCATTACCGGGAACCCGGCTGCCGGGTTCTGCTTCGGGGCAGCAAATTCTGGCAGACCGGTCTGGAGCTGAGAGCCACGGCTCAGGTTTCCGGCAGTGTAAACGAGCAGAAGCTGGGAAAATACGTGCTTGACTACCGGGCGGAGTGTTTTGGCCTGGAGGCTGAAACAACCAGAATTGTCCGCGTGGTGGATACGGTCTGTCCGGAGATTCTCCTGGTGCCGGACGGAGCGGATCTGAAGCCGGAACCGGAATACCGGGAAGCGGGTTTTACAGCATATGACAATTACGACGGTGACATCACCTCCCAGGTGGTCCGCACGGAGCAGGAGGGGAAAATCCTCTATGCGGTGGTGGATTCCTCCGGTAATCCTGCCTATGCCCAGCGGGATATCCCCATCTTTGATCAGTCCCCTCCGGAACTGACTCTTTTAGGCGGAGATCGGGTGGTGCTGCCCCTGGGCGTCAAATTTGATGACCCGGGATACATTGCCTATGATCGGATGGATGGAGATTTGACGGCGCAGGTTACGGTGAGCATTGACCATCCCTTTGTCCGCTATCGGCCGGACAGCTATCAATTGACCTACCACGTGACCGACAGCGAGGGCCGTCAGACGGTTGCCAGTCGAACTTTGGTGACAGAGCCCAGCCCCAGGCCTTGCATCATACGTCCTAAGGGGAAAACCATTTACCTGACCTTTGACGACGGCCCCTGCCCGGATACGGCACGGCTGCTGGATGTCTTGAAGCAGTATAATGTGAAGGCTACCTTTTTCGTCGTTGATACAGGCTATCCGGAGCTGATGCGTCGGATCGTTGAGGAAGGACACAGCATCGGCGTTCACACTTGTTCCCATCGATACGGAGAAATATACTCAGGGGCAGATGCTTTTTTTGAGGACGTTTTTGCAATGCAGCAGCGGATTCTGGACGCGACCGGTGTAGAGACCTGGCTGCTCCGATTCCCGGGAGGCAGCTCCAATACCATCAGCCGGAAAAATCATGGTCTTATGACTTACCTCACACAAGCAGTGGAGGACTGCGGTTTTTCTTATTTCGATTGGAATGTGGACAGTGGCGATGCTGGAAACGCAAAAACATCCGATGCGGTTTTCCAAAATGTGGTGGACGGCGTTCAGGAGAATTCATATTCTGTTGTTTTACAGCATGATATTCACAGCTGCAGTGTGGATGCGGTGGAACGAATCATCCTTTGGGGACAGCGCAACGGCTATCAGTTCCTGCCCCTGCAAATCGACAGCCCCGTGGTTCACCACGTGGTGCTGAATTAAATGGAGGAGCCCAAATGGCAAAAGAGATTCAATTAAAAACAAAACGTCTGATTCTAACACCCACACCTTTGGTGGAACTGGAGCGGAAGGTACTGCTGATGGATGATGGGGAGGATCGTCAGGCTTATCAGCAAATGCTGGACGGTGTACGGGTGAAGCCCCAGGATTGGCTGTGGTATACTCCGTGGAAAATGACTCTGAAGCAGGACGGCGCAGCTATTGGTGATCTCTGCTTCAAGGGTGCTCCCCAAAATGGTGCTGTGGAGTGGGGCTATGGCTTGAACGAAGCCTACTGGGGCCAGGGCTACATGACAGAGGCAGCCCGGGTAATGCTGGACTGGGCGTTCTGCCAGAAGGATGTGTATGTGGTGGAGGCCGAAACCCTGGCGGACAATGCAGCATCCCAGCGGGTTTTGACCAAATTGGATTTTAAACCCACCGGCACCCTGGGAGAGGAAGGTCCCCGGTTCCGCCGGGAAAAGCAGATGGCCCATATGTCCGTGGTATACATGATGCTTGGTATGTGCTGTGGCATGTCCCTGGGAGTATCCGCCGGGAATATGGCAACAGGAATGGTGCTGGGTATGGCGGTGGGCTTTATGTTGGGTTCCGCCGTGGATTCCAGCGAAAAAAAGCACCGTCAGCAGGTTATGACGGGAGAAACGGAAAATAATTTGACTTGAAAAGGCTATGATAATGCGGTAGAATGGACATATCAAAGAGAATCGGAGGGAAACCCCATGAATTATGACGTGATTATTGTTGGTGCCGGCCCCGGCGGCATTTTTGCAGCATACGAACTGAAAATGAAGAGACCGGAGTTGAAAGTGGGCGTGTTTGAGGCGGGCTACGCCTTGTCCAAGCGCCGCTGTCCCATCGACGGTGAGAAGGTCAAGAGCTGTATTGGCTGCAAGACCTGCTCCATTATGAGCGGCTTCGGCGGTGCGGGTGCTTTTTCCGACGGAAAATACAATATTACCAATGACTTTGGCGGCACTCTTTATGAGCACATCGGCCGCAAGCAGGCCATTGAGCTGATGCACTATGTGGACGAGATCAACATGTCCCATGGCGGAGCTGGTACCAAGCTCTATTCCACCACCGGAACGGACCTGAAGAAAAAGTGCATGCAGAACAAGCTGAAGCTGCTGGATGCCTCCGTTCGTCATCTGGGCACGGACATCAATCTGGTGGTGTTGGGCCAGTTGTACGACGAATTGAAGGATGAAGTGGATTTCCATTTTGAGTCCCCGGTATCCAGCATTGAAAAGCTCCCGGATGGTTTCGCTGTACAGGTGGGACAGAAGCGCTATACCTGCCGCAACTGCATCGCTTCCGTGGGGCGCAGCGGAAGTAAGTGGATGGAACGGGTATGCCAGGAGCTAAAGATCGGCACCAGCTCCAACCGGGTGGATCTTGGCGTTCGGGTGGAACTGCCGGCTGTGATCTTCTCTCATTTGACCGACGAACTCTACGAGAGCAAAATCGTCTACCGCACGGAGAAATTTGAGGATAACGTGCGCACCTTCTGTATGAACCCCCGTGGCATCGTGGTCAACGAGAACACCAACGGTATTATCACCGTGAATGGCCACAGCTATGAGGATCCTGCCCGGCAAACGGAGAACACCAATTTTGCTCTGTTGGTTGCCAAGCATTTCTCCCAGCCCTTCAAGGACAGCAACGGCTACGGTGAGAGCATTGCCCGCCTTTCCAATATGCTGGGCGGTGGTGTTATTGTCCAGCGCTTCGGCGATCTGGTCCGGGGCCGCAGAAGCACCGAGAAGCGCATTGAAGAGGGGCTGGTCACGCCCACCCTGGCGGCCACGCCCGGCGATTTGAGCCTGGTGCTGCCCAAGCGAATTCTGGACGGTATCATCGAAATGATTTACGCTCTGGACAAGATTGCTCCCGGTACTGCCAACGATGATACCCTGCTCTATGGCGTTGAGGTCAAGTTCTACAACATGGAGGTAGAGCTGGACGAGAATCTGGAAAGCTGCCACAAGGGCCTTTACGTCATCGGCGATGGCTCCGGTGTGACCCACTCTCTATCCCATGCTTCTGCCAGCGGCGTCCATGTTGCAAGACGGATCGCCGAAACCATCTGATTCGTAAATAAAGCAGACCGCTGACTCGCACATTGCTGTGGGTCAGCGGTTATACGTTTTCCAATTCGCTTTTACAGGTTCAGGGCGGCGACGACCTCATTCCCGTCCATTTCCCCTGTCTCCCGGAAGCCGAAGCGGTAGTACAATTTCTTTGCTGTTGTGTTTTCCGGCTCATAGGACAAAAAGCATGTCCTGGCCGGGCCGCAGGGGAGGGTGCGAATATCGTCCAGTGCCAGCCGGAGGGCTTGTGTGCCATATCCTTTTCCCTGGTGGTTTCGGTCAATCATCAAGCGCCAGATGCAGTAGCTGTCATGGGCAATGGCCGGATTATCCACCTCCGGTTGGTCGCCATATCCGATCATCAAAAAGCCAACAGGGGTCTTGTCCTTATAGATTCCGAAGGGCAGAGCCACGCCATCCGCTGCCAGAGTGGTGTAAGCCTCCACAATGCTTTCGATGTTGGTGGCTACAAAGCCTTTCTGGTTTTCATCAACCTCCAAAGCCAGCAGCTCCCACACGTTGTGAATATTGACCTTTTGAATGGAAATCATTGGCCATCTCCCTTTCAAAGAAAAAGAGCGACTACAAGCCGCCCAACAAAAATACTATAGCACAACTCAATTTTTTAGTCAATTTCCAAATATCAAAAAGCTGGGAAATCTCCTTCTTGTACGAAATAGAATGAAGATTTTTATGAATTATTCCTGCTTGAAAAATGCTGTGCCCGGCGGTAAGATATAGACAAGAAGAGAGATGAATTGAGCAAGGCTCTTCATAAACTGGGCCGAAGCAGACGCCCTTTGTTGGATGCAATCCTCCGATGAAATAAAAACAGGAATCATATTACGAAGAGTATGAATTGAGAGCGGAGGCAATTCAGGGGAACGAAGTGCGTCACAATTTTGAAGAAAGCGAGGTTTAAAGGCTGATGTTAGATACGAAGAGTGAAAGATAGCCCTCGATGTGGTTTGGAGCATCGAGGGCTATTTTTTATTCGATTTCCGTCATCAGCAGTGAACCGTCCATGCCGCTTTGCATAATAGAAAAGGTTCTTGTCATGCCGGTGTCATCGGTATACCGAACGCCGAAATTAGGAATGGCGCAGCCAAAGACGAGCTGAATGGCCAGAGGGTCCCCGGGCTCCAGACTGGGAATGGTTTTCAGAACGGATTGTCTGAACCGGACGTTTCCTTCCTGATCTACATCTTCAAATTCCAGGGAAAGCAGCTGCAAATCCGATACCGTACCCTGACAGGCATAGAGGATAATCTGGGCGCTGTATTCTTCGGAGGATAGAATAACGCAATCCTCCAATTCTTCATAGGGATTCCACTGAACCAACAGGAGAGAAGGATGTTCTTCCATTTCATAGAGTGCAAAGGTGGTGAGCTCGATGGTTTGGATATCCGATTCCAGTATTTCGTTCATCCGCCAGAAGTCCAGTTCCACCTGCTCATTTCCCTCGTGGGGCACCTCCCAGGTGCCGTCAGTATTGTGATAGGTGACGATCTGGTCATCCTCTTCCCAGGTGAAGAAAAAGTCCAGGCAGCTGAGCTCCGTCCCTGCCGTGTCGAGGCGGAAAAGCCCCAGGCAGGAGTAGGCAGCTCCTCCGGATCCCTGATTCAGGAAGCTCCCGTCGGATAGAAGATAATGGCGATTTCTGGCCCAGCCCTCCAAGAGTAAGTGCGGGGAGCTCTGTATGCAGGAGTAGACGGCGAGAATTTGCTTGCCGTGGCTGAGCGTCCCTTCTTGACTGTCCACCTGGGCAATGATGAGCTCCGGGATGCTGTCGCTGTTCAAATCCTGCAGGGTGTAACCAACCTTCCGGAGGGCATCCTCCGGCGTGGTTCCCATGCGGAATTCGTAGATGCCCGTTTCTCCCGGCGCGGAGACATGCTCCACCGGGTTTTCGCAGGACAGCAGATCGGCAATGCTGGCGAGAACCGGGGCGTAGACGGCTTCGTAGTCCTTCTCTTCCGCAACGGCAGGGAAAATGGAGCAGGCGACGAGAGCGGTCAAGATAAAAAGCGCGGTCAATCGTTTCATTTTCTTCCGTCCTTTCACCAGTTTACAAAGTAAGCATCATATTCGTGGTCAAACCGATAGCCCAGCTTCTCCGCCAGGGCTACGGACCAGAGGTTTGCTGCATCCCAGCTGGGGTACAGTCCACGATCCAGGCATTCCAGAATCAGCCCGGCGGCAGCAGCGGCGGCGAGTCCTTGACGGCGGTAATCGGTGTGGGTGTCGATTTGAATTTCAATACCCCCATTGTATACAGAGTAGGAGGACGCCCCGGAGACCGGTACTCTGTCCTTTTTTACGACCATCCCCAGCCCTCGCCGGTGGAAGTCTTCATAGGATTTAAACTGAGACACCCAGTCCCGGCACCATTCGTTTTCCTGGCAGTAGCTGTATTCACCCTCGCCCAACAGCTCTATGGTATACCCCTCCGGTAGCCGTGCTTTGATTTCTTCCAAATGGGCCCGGTCAAACACCGTATCCTTTCGGATGGCGTACCGGGTCACTTTTTTCGCTTTTTCTCCGTAGATTTCTTCCAGCAGCGGCTCCCAGGCTTCGCTGCCTGGCACCATAATGACAAATTTGCTTTCCGGGTTCGGCTTGAACCGCAGCAGTTCCTCCGAGGGTGAGCCGGCGTAAAAAGATAAATCCCCCAAATAGGCGGCGGCAGCATCACCTGCCACGTAGGCCTGCCCCATCACCCCTTGCAGACAGGAGGCAATTAACGTTTCGTTCCAGCCGGAGAAAAGGGACTTGGCTTTTTCAGCGAATTCTTCTCTTGCTTCTATGAGTTCCATTGACGGAACCTCCTGACCTTTTTCATTATCATATCCAGAGGAACCGAATTTGTCAATCCGGGGAGTCATTTTCAATGAATTCTTAAAAAATTGAAAAAAGGACTTGACTCTTACCTAACGTCATGGTGTATCATTCAAGCATCACGGAGGGATGAACATGAAAACAGTAAAACAAGTGAGTCAGGTGTCCGGTGTCAGTGTGCGCACGCTGCACCACTATGATGCCATCGGTCTGCTGAAGCCCACCCGGGTGACGGAGGCAGGCTACCGGCTGTATGACGATACGGCCCTGGAACGGCTCCAAAGCATTTTGCTGTTTCGAGAGCTTCAATTCCCGTTGAAGGAGATTGGGCGGATTCTGGATACCCCTGGCTTTGACCGGCAGGCCGCTCTGAATGACCAGATCCACCTTCTGGAATTGCAGCGGGAGCACATCGACAGGCTCCTTACCGACGCCCGTGAAATGCAGAAAAACGGAGGAAAGATTATGAGCTTTTCAGTATTCGATAAGAAGCAGCAGGAGGCATTTGCCGCCGAGGCAAAGCAGCGCTGGGGCAGCACCGATGCCTACCGGGAGTCCCAGACCAAAACCGCCGGGAAGAGCGAGGAACAGCTCCGGCAGGACGGCAGCGATTTGATGGCCTTTTTCGCCCGGCTGGGCGGGCTGAAATCCGGCGACCCCAATGGGGATGGGGCCCAGTCCGTGGTGGCGGAACTGCAGCGGTTCATCACGGAGCATTATTACAACTGCACCAAGCAGATTCTCTCCGGCCTGGGCCAGATGTATGTGGCTGATGAACGGTTCAAAGCCAATATCGACAACACCGGGGGAGAGGGCACCGCGGAATTTGCCGCGAAAGCCATTGAATTCTATTGCGCCCATTAAAAAAGAAGCTGTCATTGCGGACTCTGCGCAATGACAGCTTTATCTTTAATTCAACCATTGAATGAAAGCGGTTTTGTCGGCGCTGTTGTATCCGGCCCGGCGGTAAAAGTCCAGCGTCTTCTCACTTTTGGAGCCGGTGAGCAGCATCATTTTGTAGCAATTGTGGGCCTTGGCAATCTCTCTGGCGTAATTCAGGCACTCGGTGGCGTAGCCCTTTCCCCGGCAGGCATCGTCCGTCACCACATTCTCGATGAAGGCATAGGGATGGACACCCCGGGTCAGATTGGGGATGATGACGCAGACGCAGGAGGAGACGATTTTCCCATCCACTTCATTGACAATCAGGTGGTGATTGGGGTCATGGAGGATTTGTGACCAGGTATCCCGCAGATGCCCGTTGTTTTCCGGGACTGTGGTTTCGTGGAGATGGAGATAGAGGTGAAGTATTTCCTGCAAATCTGATTCTGTTGCTTCCCGCACCATGGCTTGCTCCTTTCAGCCCAGGCTGGAGCGGAAGACTTCCCAGCTTTTGGTCAGGGTGGCAGTGTCCACGGAGCCCTCCACCTGGAACCACTCAAAATTCGCGGTAAAGTCCTGGAGTGTGGTGAGATATTCGGGTATGAGATTTTCATAAGCTTCCGGGGTGATGGGCTGGTAGTTCCGGAGGAAGTCTTTGGTGAGCACATCCCCCTTTTGGGCAACGAAGGGGGCCTTTGCCCGGTAGTATTCCTCCTGGGTTACCCCGTCCGTCACTTGGGCGTGCATCCGGCCCAGGGTCTGGAAGGTAGCCACTCCGTCCTTCAGATACAGGGGCATAATCACCTGACCGTACTCCGCCGCCCCTGCTCGGAAGTCATCCTTGAAAACATAATGATAGGTGCCGCTGTCCGGGTTATAGCCTGCGGGAACAAAGTCCATAATCATTTCCGGCAGGCTGCACCCGTCATCTCCCAAATAGGTGCAGAGCTCCAGCCCTGTTAAATCCTGGCGGACCTGATAGATGGTTCCGTAAGTGAAAATACCCGTGCCCTGGGTGGACATGGCCAGGATTTCCAGCCGTCCGTTCCAGTCCAGGTCGGTGACGGTATATTGATGGTAGTAATAGGGGAGAACACCATCATCCTGGTTCCACTCCTCCGATCGTTCGGCCAGCAGCTTGATTTGCGCTTCATAGTCGGGAGCGGCGGGGGTGGGTTCCACCGTGGTGGAGATCTGGGAATCCTGTTGGGGTGCTGGGGAGTAACAACCACAGAGCAGGGAAGCTCCGAAAATTACAGCTACCAAACCGGCGAGGTGCTTTTTGCTCATGGGGGATTTCTCCTTATTCGGTGAATGTGTAACGAGTTTTGTATCCGGCATCGTTGTGGGCTTCTATTACGGTTTCCTACCTGGCATCTTTCAGCACGGTTACGTTTGGAAATCGTTTGTTGGCCAGCACATAGGCCATGGGGCTCTCTGCCTCGGCTTCGATGATCTCCCGAACGGCATATTTTTCCCCGCCGCAGGGGGTGATATGTTCAACTGTGATTTCATAAAGCATATGGATACCTCGTTTCCGGTGACATGGTATTATTTTAGCATCAACTTCCAAATGTGTCAATTGATGACAAGTCTGATCCAGAGGAGATCAACGCAGACAAAACGATTTCCCAGGGCGCAGTTATACTGAAACCCTGGGAAATATGTGTGTTTGTTAAAGAACCGAAATCAGCTGATTCAGCACCGGGATGCGGAAGGGCTGGTTCAACTCTTCGGCTCGCTGCCGGAATCGGCGGGGTGGATCGTCCCAGGGGTGGTTGGAGAGCACATAGGCACCCCAGTGGACAGGGACGGCCAATTTTGCCTCCAGCATCCGGCAGGCCTGGACGGATTCCTCCGGGAACATGTGGGTCGCATGCCACCGCTCTCCGTACTGCCCGCACTCTATGATGGCCAGGTCGGGGGCGCCGTACCGGGCGCGGATATCCAAGAAGTGATTGCCGAAGCCTCCATCTCCGGAGTCAAATACCGTATGGGCACCGTCCTTTAAAACATAGGAACCCCACAGTGTCCGGTTCCAGTCCAGCATTGTGCGGGAGGAATTGTGCTGGGAGGGGGTGCAGATCACGCTTAGCCCGTTCACGCTGGCTTCTTCATACCAGCCCAGCTCTGTGATTTTAGAAGGATCGATGCCGAACCGACGCAGATTTTTGCCCACGCCGGTGGGGGCAACGTAGCGCGTCACCTGGCCGTCCAGGGCGCGGATGGTAGCCCTGTCCAGGTGGTCATAGTGGTTGTGGGTGATGAGCACCAAGTCGATTGCGGGAAGCTGGGCCGGAGTAATGGCTTCTCCCGGAAAGCGTTTCGGGCCGATCATAGGAACCGGGGAAGAGTAGAGGCTGAAGATGGGGTCGATGAGGATGTTTTTGCCGTTCATCCTCAGGAAAATCGAACTGTGCCCCAGCCAGGCCATGGCCAGGCCATCCCCCAAATCCCCAAAATCCGGATTCTCCCTGGGGAGGGGGTTCTTTGGACGTGCCGGCCCTGTGCCCCGCCGCTCCCGGTAAGGGTCTATGAACCTCGGAGAATTGGATATGGGGACCAAATTGGAATATTTTCTGGACATGGCGTACCTCCTGCTGCTTGATGTCTCTATTTTAGAAGGACAACCTTTGCCAAAATTGAAAAGGAATGTGAAGAAGCTGTAAACTACAGGATTTTCACCTGGGTTTCAAAAACCTTGGGCGGGAGGACGGACTGGTAGTGCCGCAGGTACAGCTCCTTGATTTCTTCCTGGCTATGGGGCTTGTTCGATGGCTCCAAAAGCCGGAAGTTCACTCCAAAGACTTCTGCATTTACGTTGGTGTCGGAAAAACCGTTGCGCAGGTAGAAGGCCTTCCTGCGGCTGCGCAATGTCTGCTCTGCCTCATTTTTTCCGCTGGAGGGTTCCTCCACTTCCACGATCATACTGTCTGCGTTCTTCAGCTGATGGAAGAGCTTTTCCAGAAATACAGAGCCCAAGCCCAGATCCCGCTTGCCCCGGACAATGGCCAGGTAGTCCAGCAGGTAGTCGGTTCCGAGCTTCACAAAAAAGGCGTAGCCCAGCAGCTCGTTTTCCGTCAGAGCGTAACATTCGTATTTCCCGACATCCATGGCTTTCAAAAGGATATCCAGAGGCTTTCGTTCATCCGGCGGGAAATCCTGGCACAAATGGGTTTGATAGATATCAGCAACCCGGTTTTTGGTCAGTTGTACAATGGTCATGGGATACCTCCAAAATCAGTCCGGCTGCTGCCCGTCGTGGGCCAACCATTGGCATTCGGTGACGGCAAGATTGGTAAAGGTTGCCTTGAAGGACGAATCCTCCGGGCTGCAGGCATAGATTCCAAAGCGGATTTCATCCTTTGCTTCCCACAGGTGGCATACACGCATCTGGGAAAAGGATACCCCATCCTGGGAGCATTCAATACAGAAATCGTCTTCCCGGCGGCTGAGGCGGTACCACATGGATTTTATGTCTGCCGTGATGGCCGTGGTGGCCCAGTCGGAATAGCCGTGGTTGGTGACCACGCTGCCCAGGTGCTGGAATTCCTCGTTTTCATATTCAATGGATGCTTTCAGCCAGTTCTCACTGTCCAGGTACAAAACCACGCCGCACTGGTCAAACCGGTGCTTGCTTTCAAAGACAGTTTTTACCACAAAGGAAAAGAACTTCTCTTTGGTTCTTACCTGCAAAACCGGGGCATTGTCGTTGCGGAAATGATAGTAAGTACGCTGCCACAAATCGGTGCGGGGAGCGGTGACGATTTCGATGGAATCCTGTCCGATTACATAGCTTTCGGGCAGCCGGGTCCATTCCGGGTTTTTGAATTCAAACATTTTGTCTTCCTTTCTGCATATTGGCATATAGAAAAAGAACGGCCTATCTCCAGACCGCCCAACATATTTATTATACCACAATGCTTTCTGGTAGTCAACAAAAACCTTTCAGAAAGTTTTGAATTCTCCTAGTTGCACGAAAAAATAAAAACAATTCTGGTCAATATCCCATCTTGCAAAATTGGCTTTTGCGGGTTATCATAAAAGTACAAAAAAGGAGTGAGTCCAATGATCATGTAAGCTCCCAAAACTGAAGAAAGAGAGGTCAAATCGCTGATGCTGGATAATAAAAGTGAATAGCAGCCCTCGGTGTTGGAAAGAGACATCGAGGGCTGCTTTTTTGCTTGCAAAAGGGAGGAAGTTGTGGTATCATGTTATGCAACAGCGTTTTAGAATATGAGGTACGAAACATGATCCCTGAAACTTTTGACCTGAAATTGATCCAGGAGACAGCTGAAGATTTTGACCGGGTGGCACAATTTTACCGGGATGCCATCGACCAGACCCCGGAAATGGAACGGTTCGGGCGTTGGATTTATGGTCTGCATCCCACGGATGGGATGATTCTGGACTATATCCGGTCCGGAGTCATGTATACCTGTCAGGGAGGCGGGGAGATTTTCTGCGCGTTCGCCCTCACGCCAAGCCAGGGAAGTGACTATCACGATACCGCTTGGAGGCTGAATTTGGAGGATGAACAGGTGGCGGTGGTGCATCTGCTGTGCGTCAATCCCAAATATCAGCATCAGGGAATTGGGAAACGGGCTATGGCGCATGCAATTGCCCTGGCAGAGCAGATGGGAAAAAAGGCTATCCGGCTGGATGCACTGTCCAGCAATACTCCGGCCCATCGTCTGTATGAATCTCTTGATTTTGAGCGCCGGGGAACAGCACATTGGTTTACGGACAACGTGGGCTGGACGGATTTTTATCTCTTCGAGCGCCCGCTGTGAGAGTGGCGTTCATGGACCGGTTCGATATTCGCGGGGCACCATGACGGAGCAGGAGTGAATAATCATCGGCTGCAGGAAAAATCCCGCAGCCGATTTTTATTCCCACCGGAAAAACCGAATTGCCAGCCCGGTGCAAACCGCCGTGACGGCAAGCATGATCGTCACCGGAAGCAGCACATTTCCTTGACATATCCCCAGGAAGGTGTTCTTCATCAATGTGATGCCCTGGGTCAGGGGGAACAGGCTAACCAGCTTCTGCATGGCCTGGGGCATCACTTCCACCGGCAGGGTGGTGCCGGAGAAGATGAGCATGGGAAAATATAAAAGTGACGCAATCACACCGGCCTGCTTGGAGTTTTTGGCAATTCCACCCACCAGCATTCCAATGCTGAGGGTGGAAACCATGGTGAGCAGCCAGCTTCCCAGAAATGCTGTCAGGGAGCTATGCAGCCTGACCTTCCAGCAGAGAAAGGCCACCGCCGCCAGGCTGACCAGGGATACCAGACAGTACACCATGTACATTGCCAGCTCTACTCCCAAAATCAGGGCGGGGCTAACCGGGGTCACCCGGAAGCGCTTCAGAACCTTCCGCTCCCGGCAGTCGGACACCGCCAGCGGGAGACCCATCAATCCCCCTGCGCACATGCTCACTGCACAGGCTGCCCCGAAGGACTGCTCCAGGAAGGTGTAGGAGGCCCCTTCAAAAGCGGGCCTGGTACCATAGATGATGCCGAGAATTATGAAAATGACCAGGGGCATCAGCACCGCGAAAATGATCATATTCATGTCCCGGATGCTGAGCTTCAATTCTGTTTTCAGGAAAATGAAAAAACGCTTCATGCTTCTTCCTCCTCATCGGACAGCATCAGATAGGCGTCCTCAAACCGCTGGCATCCGCACTGCTGCTTTGCCTGCTCCACTGTGCCATAAAACACTGGGCGACCCTTTTTCAGAATGCAGATTTCATCACAGAGGGCTTCCACCTCATCCATGAAGTGGGAGGTGAGGAAAATGGTCAACCCCTGGTCTTTTAGTTTCTCCAGGGTTTTCCACACCCCCCGGCGGGCTTTGGCATCCAGGCCGGTGGTCAGCTCATCCAGAAACACCAGCTCCGGGTCAGGGATCAGGGCCAGGACGATGAACAGCCGCTGGCGCTCTCCGCCGGAAAGGCTCTTTACCGGGTTTTTCAGCTTGTCTCCAATTCCAAATTGTGCACACAATGCTTGCCAATCCGCTGGATTCCGGTACAGGCAGGCGGTTTCTTCACACAGTTCCTGCACTTTGATTTCCTGCTGGTAGTCCCCCTCCTGGAACTGGACGCCGATTTTTTGAAACAGGCTGCGCCGGCTTTTCTTCGGGTCCTGTCCCAGCAGGGTGACCGTGCCGCTGTCTGCTTTTTTGGTGCCCAAAATACATTCTATGGTGGTGCTCTTCCCGGCGCCGTTGGCGCCCAGCAGGCCAAACACCGTTCCGTGCTTGACAGAGAGATTCAGGTTTTTCAAAACCTGTTTTTCACCGTAGGATTTGCATAAGTTCTGAACGGAAACAGCTTCCATCATTTATCCAACCTCCTGACTGCCTTCAGTTCGATATAGCCCCGCTGTCCCCGGGGTTCCAGTTGGATGCGGGGGTTTTCCTCATCCCAGACATAACCTATAGGGGTGGGATTGAATTGTTCCACGGCCTGTCGTACCGCCTGAATGGCTTCGCAGTAGTCCTCTTCCTGGAAGGGCTGGCCCTGGAACAGCAGATATTCTGCCTCGGGAAGGTGGATTACGTCGAAGCCCTCCGGTATGGCGCCCAGGTAATCGGTTTCCACTTCCACACCCTGGACATAGGTGGAGGTGTTTGGCTTTTTGTATTGCGCCGGCAGCCACATGCACACCGGCTCTCCGCACAGGGATTGCATGCTCATCAAAATGCCCCACACATCGCAGCTGACCTCCTCGCAGTAGGGAAAGTAATCCTCCGCTTTGATGCCGCGTTTGATGATACACAGCCGCTCGGGTTTCACAATGGGTCTTACAAAAACAGTTTGCAGGTTGGACATTTCATTTGGCTCCTTTCTCAGTTCTCTGTATTTGACGCAGTAGGGGATGAACAGGGGAATCGGAACGGGTTTTTTAGCGTAATCGCTGGGATTCATTCCAAACTCCCGAAAAAAGGCTCGGGTGAAGGTATCCACATTGGTAAAGCCCAGGTCAAAGGCGATGTCAATCACTTTTGCCTTTTTTTCCCGCAGTGCCTCCGCTGCCCGGGAGAGCCGCAGTTTGCGGACGTATTCCGCCGGCGTAATGCCCAACTGCTCCCGAAACAATCGGTAAGAGTACCAGGGGGAGAAAAGGGAAGACTGGGCCAAATCCGACAGCCGGATTTCCTGGGAGAGGTTTTCTCCAATGAAATCCTGCATCCGCTGGACGGCCAGAATTTGTTCTTTCATACGGTTCGCCTCCTTATGAACCCATTCTACCATACCGGCTGACTTTTCTCTCGATGTTTCTTGCTGAAGACGAAAAATTCCGGGCGGCAGTGGTTTCTGCCGCCCGGAGGAATTCAGAGAGAATTTTTCAGATATTCCGCCGTGATGGTCCGGGAGGATTCCACCATCTGCCTTGGTGTGCCGGTGAAGACGATCTCGCCCCCGGCGGTGCCGCCGTCCGGACCTACGTCAATCAGGTAATCCGCCTGTTTCATCACGTCCAGATTGTGTTCGATGACAATGACGGTGTTGCCCCGCTCTACCAGGCTGTCCAGCAGCTCCATGATTTTCTTCACATCGGAGGCGTGCAGGCCGGTGGTGGGTTCGTCCAGTACATAGATGTTGCCCTTCTTATCCAGATACTTGGCCAGCTTTACCCGCTGGCGTTCACCGCCGGATAAGGTACTCAGGGGTTGGCCCAGGGACAGGTAGGGGAGACCCACCTCCAGCATGGCGCCAAGCGCTTTTCTCAGCTTTTGGTTCCCTTTGAAGAATTCATAGGCATCCTCGGCGGACATGGCAAGGATTTCTTCAATGTTCTTTCCCTGATACCGGTAGGACAGGGCTTCTTTGCTGTACCGCTTGCCCTCACAGGCTTCGCAGACAGTGGTTACCGGATCCATAAACACCAGTTCCGTAATGATGACGCCTCTGCCGCTGCAGCAGGGACAGGCACCAAGACTGTTGAAGGAGAAAAGGGAAGCATCTACGCCGTTTTCCGCTGCCATCATCCGGCGGATCTCATCAAAGAACCCTAAGAATGTAGCAGGCGTGGAGCGACCGGTGGCAGTAACGGGGGACTGGTCTACCAGCACCACCCGATCGGCATACCGTTTTGCAAATTCATCCCGAATCAGAGAGCTTTTTCCGGAGCCCGCCACACCGGTGACCACGGTGAGCACCTCCAGGGGGATATCCACCGAGACATTTTTCAGATTGTGGACGGTGGCGTTTTGCACCGGGAGGAAGGCTTTGGGAATTCGGGGTTCTTCTTTTAAAGGGATAATCTGTTTCAGGGCGTTCCCGGTACGGGTGCCGGAGAGGAGCAGAGCTTCATAGCTGCCCTGGAACAGAATCTTGCCGCCGTTTTTACCAGCCAAAGGGCCAACATCAATCACCTCGTCCGCAATGGAGATCACGTCTTTGTCGTGCTCCACCACCAGCACCGTGTTGCCCTTGTCCCGCAGGTTTTGCAAAAGCCGGGTCATGCGGTACACATCCCGGGGGTGCATTCCGGTGCTGGGCTCATCGAAGATATAGGTCATGTCCGTGAGGCTGCTGCCCATATAGCGTACCAGCTTCAGTCGCTGAGCCTCACCGCCGGACAGGGTTGCCGATTCCCGATCCATGGAAAGATAGGGAAGACCAATCTCAATCATTCGGTTCAATGAGGCGGTGAGGGTATCCACAATGGTCTTGGCTCTGGGATCCCGGATGGTTTCCAGAACCCGTACCAGCTGAGTAAATTCCATGGCGCACATTTCGTCAATGCTGTAGCCAGCCACCTTGCAGGACAATGATTTTGCGTTCAGTCTCCGTCCCTGGCAAACCGGGCAGGGACGCTCCTCCACCAGATACATGAGCCGTTTCACAGAGGCTTCTTTCAGATTGGAGGTATCCCGGTTCAAAAGCATCCGGTGCAGGTAATGGGATACACCTTCCACCTTTTTGCTCAGTCGTTTTCCATCCGGGGTATCCGCGCCGTAGAGCAGATGGTTTCGCTCTTGCTGGGTGAAATCCTTCCACTTCTTGTCCAGGGGAAACAGGCCGGATTCGGCGTACTGCTTCCAGTACCAGTTTCCCACATGGAAAGCGGGCAGGTCGGCCATGCCCTCGTTCCAGGTCTTTTCCGGGTCAATGCGTCCCTCAATGTCCACCGTCATCACTTTGCCGATGCCGGAGCATTCCGGGCACATACCGTTTGGATCGTTGAAGGAAAAGTAGGAAGCGGGTCCCACATAGGGCTGTCCAATCCTGGAATAGAGCAGCCGCAGGGCTGCGTACATATCGCTGATGGTGCCCACGGTGGAGCGTGCATTGCCGCCAAGACGGGACTGATCCACAATCACCGACGCGGAGAGATTTTCAATCCGTTCCACCTTGGGCTTTTCGTATTTGGGGAGCCTGCCCCGCATGAAGGCGGTGTAGGTCTCGTTCATCTGCCGCTGGCTCTCAGCGGCAATGGTGTCGAATACGATGCTGGATTTCCCGGAACCGGACACCCCGGTAAATACCACGATTTTTCCCTTGGGAATATCCAGATCCACATTTTTCAGATTGTTCTGCCGGAGTCCCCGGATGATCATTTTCTCTTGCTTTGACATAGAATCTCCTCCTTTTCCCCAATGATATCACATTGATTTTATATTGTCCCGACTTTTCTTGCCAAATCCAGGAAATGGACACAATCCACCGGAAAATCAACACACCGCAGCCTTTGCTGCGGTGTGTCGGGGGGTTATCGTTTCTTCACAGGGTAGCAGACCTCGGTGACGTATTCATTTGGGTCGTCCGTCTCGTGGGGGCTGACGTGGTAGATGTTGAACATGGGACCGTCGAAGGTGAACCCGTTGGCAGCGACCCAGGCAGAGATGGCGGCGTTGATGTCTCCCATCTGCTCATAAGAGCCCTTGCAGGTGGCGCTGGCCACGGTCACTTTCGGCAGGGTAAGGAACCGAACGTGCTTTGTATCGGGGTATGTGCCTTTTACATCCTTTTGCACCTCCACATCCACCTGGTCTTCCTTGTATTCCTTGTCGTGGAACACGGCGCAGCAGTAGCAGGGATCGCCATCAATCAGGTGCATCTGTGCGGTTTCTTCCATCAGAATGTTCCACAGCATCCCTTCCTGCTCATAGTTGGGAATGATCATCCGCACAGTGGCGGAATTGCGCTGGGGAATGGTCTTCAGCGTTACATCGTATTTCATTTCTTCGTCCTTTCTCAGCCGTTCCAGGGCTGTGTCCAGAAGCCGTAAGCGATACGCTGTCTGCTGGGAGAGCTCATTGAGCTCCACTTGCTTCAGCCGCAGGTGGCGCTCCAGCATTTCCTTTTCTCCGCCATGCTCCAGTATTTCTCCAATGGCCGCCAGCCCGAACCCCATATCCTTCAAGGCATTGATTTTCCCGGCAACGGGGAGCTGACTTTCGTGATAGTACCGGTAACTGGTATCGGGATCGATTTTCACGGGGCGCAGCAGTCCCAACTCGTCATAGTGGCGCAGCATTCGGATACTGACTCTGGATAATTTTGAAAAATCTCCAATTTTCAGCATGGGGGTACCTCCATCATCTTTTTCTTGAGCTCAGGATGATTGTAACACCTGCCACCGTGGGAGAGTCAAGAGGTATTTTGAAGAAAGAGCGTTTACAAGAACAAGTTCCGTATGGTATAATATTCAATAATGAATATTCTGTGGATTGTGGGAGAAAAAATGGAACTCTGGGATTTATACAATGACCGTCGAGAACTGACCGGGCGTGACCATATTCGTGGAGAAGAAATACCGCATGGCTTTTACCATCTGGTTGTACATGTTTGGATTCGGAACAGGAAAGGTGATTATTTGGTCTCCCAGCGCAGTTCGGACCGCCCCACTTTTCCACTGATGTGGGAGTGCGTTGGCGGCTCCGTCATGAAGGGAGAGGACAGCTTGGCTGGAGCACTTCGGGAAACGCGGGAAGAAGTTGGTCTGATGCTGTCCCCGGAGGACGGAAAGCTGGTATATTCTGTGGTCCGCAGAGTTGTGAACGGTGTGAGATTTGCTGACATTTTGGACGTATGGCTTTTTGAGTACGATGGCCCCGTTTCTCTGGAACAGGCTACCACCAACGAGGTGGCACAGGTTTGCTGGATGACGAAAGAACAAATCAAAGTGCTGTTTGATTCGGGGAAGCTGGTACATACGCTGGACTACTTCTTTACGATGGATGGGTTGTAAACGTAGAGGAAAACACGTTCTGGAATGCTGTTTTGAGGTGGATTTTTACAGAAAGGATTCCCTATGAATATCACACGTATCAATTCTTATAAGGACGACCGATTTTCCCCAAAGGTCCTGCTGCAGCATGGGTGTTTTTTGGTTGAGGAATCCCCCTATGAGGTGGAAATCATCTCTGATTTTGAAGCGATTGTCCGTGGAGAGAACCGAGAAATGTATCCAGAGGTGATTGAAGAATTCCGGTTCTACACGCCCCACATTACACGCTTTTTGGATGGTCAGGGGGAAAAGGTAAAGGAATATCCCAGAGTACAGCTCCTGACCGCTTCTCTGGATCAGATTCAGCCATCCCAGTTCTATGTGGATGAGGAGAAATTGGCGGCAGTCAGCAGCTTTATTCAGGGACCAAATGACATCATTATCCAGGTTCTGCCCTTTGAGGGGCGTTACATTTCTCTGGATGGACACACGCGGCTGTATCTTGCGGTTATGAAAGGTTGGAATTCTGTCCGTGCTGTGATGGATACCTCCGGTGACTACATCTATGGGTTTGTAGAAGAAGCAAAAAGGCGGAATATCCATTCTCCCAAGGATATGGAGCTCATCAGCCACGGCGAATATGAAGAGAAATGGCATCGTTTTTGCGATTCATTTTTCGCAAAAATGGATCAATAGAAAATGGAATCTCTGAATGATAAAGGAAGGCGAGATTATCATGTATGAAGAAATCACCAACCAGGCCCGCACTGCGGTCACCGAACTGCTGGAGCAGGCCAATTTGAAGCCCGGCTCCTTGTTTGTCGTCGGCTGTTCTTCCAGTGAGATGGTGGGCGTGCGCATCGGCAAGGGCTCTTCTATGGAAGCGGCTCAGGCTGTTTTTCAGGGGATCTATCCGATTTTGCAGGAGCGGGGGATTGACCTGGCCGTCCAGTGCTGTGAGCATCTGAACCGGGCGCTGATCCTGGAACGATCTGCGGCAGAAATGCAGGGCTACGAGATTGTCAATGTGGTGCCCCAGCCCAAGGCGGGAGGCTCCTTTGCCGTTACCGCCTGGAATGCCTTCTCCGACCCGGTGGCGGTGGAACAAATCGCGGCGGACGCAGGTATGGACATCGGCGGTACGTTGATTGGTATGCATCTGCGCCGTGTGGCGGTGCCGGTGCGCACCAGTGTGAAGCAAATCGGCCAGGCCATTGTTCTTTGCGCCCGTACCCGCCCCAAATACATTGGCGGTCCCCGGGCAATCTACCAGGAACTGTAAGGCAGAGAAACGCACAGGGCACGGACATTGTCGTGCCCTGTATTTTGTGCGGCCGAAGGGCATCACAGGTCCTGCAGATCTGCAAATGGAATATCGTTTTCAAGATTATCCCGTGCCAGGTCGGTATCGATGATTCCATGGGCCTTGGAAATGGGCCTTTCATGCCACACCTTCTGGTTTGCGCCGCCGGTTTCCGGAAGAATGGGTTTTGCTTTTTCTTTCCGGGTTTTGGCCTTGCCCTGGATCTGGGGGACAGGGGAGACGTCATTTTTGGGCCCGTGATTGATATCGGGATGAGTCATGCCTTGTTTTGCCATGCTGATCACCTCGGAGTTAGTATCTCACAGTAGATAAAAACCATACATATATTTCCTTGCGTTCAATTCTAAATTGGAATATTTCTCAGAGTCATGGAATAGATTATGCAGTGCAGAATTTTTTGCATAAACTGCAGAAAAAAGGCTAAAAGGAACTCCTGACAAAACTTCTTCGGCCCGGAAAACTATGAACGTTTTGCAAATTCTCTCTGTAAAAGATTGACAGCGGAGCCTGGATGTGCTAATATGCGCGGAACGCCAAGCGGCTATTGGAACAGCGACCGGCGTATTTTCAACTATTATTACGAATTGACGGTGATTTTTATTATAATTAAGGAAAAAAAGCAATATTGTGAGTATATTCCAGGCAAACGCCTGAAGGAAGCTTTCTCTGATGAACGGATTCCGCTGATGACGATGGACCATTTAAGAGCCCTGGATTTTCCCATCAGCCGTAATATTTCCTATGAACGAACCGTGGATGAATTTCTGGTTCAACTGGCAACCAACGATACTTTGCGCCCTCTCAGAAACCGCAGTGAAATGGTTGTCCTTCTGAACGAGGAGGGGGCACTGATTCTGAATCAGGGTCAGTGGACGCTGTATTTTACACCGGATAAACGGGAATGCTCCACTCTGAGCGAGAATGCAAATCTTTATGCGGTGCTGAAGAGCCAGCACGCTCGTTTGAAAAAAGGAGAGGTCACTTCTGTGATCGTCCCCGAAAGAAGCCTGAAGGCATTGGTGGCAGGTACCTCTCCCTTCTGTATTCTGGATGAATACTGCAAAAAAGAGCCCGGCAGATATCTGCGTGTTGCCGAGAAAATCGTGGTAGAGGGAACGGATACCCTCTTTAAAAATGTCCCGGTGTGCAGCTACAACAAGCTTTCCACCGTGGACAAGAGTGAGATCGAAAACTACAACACCATTCAGGCGTTGATGGATGAATACATTTTAAGATGTAATTCCGCAGAACCCGGCGAACAGATTCAGCCCCTGTCCATCGCCGTTTTCGGTTATCCCGGTTCAGGAAAGTCTTTCGGCGTCCGGCAGATCGCGGCAACCAGCGGCATCTTTGAAGTGTCCTCCATCAACCTTTCCCAGTGCGGTGATCCCCAGGATTTCTTTGAAGCTCTGGATGAAGCGATCAACTGCGCAAAGGGAAGAATACCGCTGGTGTTTTTCGACGAGTTTGACTGCGAACTGGATGGAATTCCCAGAGGCTGGCTCCGGTATTTTCTGGCTCCGATGCAGGACGGCGAATACACAACCAAGGGAAAAACCCGTATCATTGACCGTGCTGTGTTTGTTTTCGCGGGCGGCACCGCCCACACCTTCAAGGAGTTCAATTCCAGAAACGGTACGGAGGATTATGCGGCCTTTGTGAAGGTGAAGGGACCGGATTTCGTCAGCCGCCTGAAGGGCATCCTGAATGTCCGCAGCCTGAACCGCACGGACGCGTCCGACAGAAGCTATATCATTCGCCGGGCCATGGTGCTGAGGACCCAGATTGTACGCAATGTACCCAGCATCTATGAACCGGAAACCGGAATTGTTAACATTTCCCACTCCCTGCTTTCTGCCCTGCTCCGGGTTTCCGAATACCGGCACGATGCCAGATCCCTTGCCTTTGTGCTGGCCATGTGCCGGCTGTCCAGTGAGAAACGATTCACACCCTCCAATCTGCCCATGGATTCCCAGCTGGACATCCACCTGGATGTGGAGGATTTCCGGCGAAAGCTGATCTTTGAGCAGATCATGGGGGAAATGGTGGAAACCTATGCCCGAACTGCTCATGAAAACTATCAGAAGCGGTGGCTGGAGCTTCAGAGCCTGCAAGCGGAGAACACAGGAGCAGATTATCTGAGTGCCTCCGTCAAGGAAGAATTGGTGGACTGGGATCATCTGAAAGAATGCTACAAGGAAAGCTATCGTTCCCGCATCCGATATATGGGCGAATATCTGGTATCCTTTGATACCAGAATCGGCATCCGCCCTATCGTTCCCAATTCAACAGACGCCGTAACGGAACTGTATGGTCCGGATCTGGAGGAACTGTCCAGGGTGGAACATGAGCGCTGGATGAACGACAAGTATATGGACGGATGGCAGGCGGGAGATAGCGACCCGGAGCTGAAGCATTCCAATGAGCTGGTACCCTATGAGGAATTGACGGAGGAAACCCGTGACTTTATCCGCCGGGAGATCCGCCAGATGCCCATATTGCTTCGGGAAATCGGATACGAACTGTATCATAAATCCTATTGAGGCCGATGGTACACCGCAGGCAGTGTATCGCCGCAATACCAGAGACAAAAGAGAATCATGAAAACGCACTACGAAGGCACCAACAAGAAATACATCGAGGTTGCTGTATTTCATAGTTATGAAATGGCTGATCGGGTGACGAATCAACAATGCCTCTTTTGCCGCAAAACGCTTCCGCAGCATTCATTGTGCAATTCTGTGTTTCACACAGATCGGCCTCGTCTGAGGACCGCCCCAAATATCCAATACGCCCGGAGTAAGCACCGAATGAACTCGGTACTTACTCCGGGGCCTTTTTTGCTGTTGAAAACCACTGTTTTACTCTGCATAGCATTGACTGTGATAAATTGTCTCTGGAGGAATTTGTAATGCAGATCAACACTCCAAGAAACCAAAATACCTGAATAGTTCTAATATTCTGCGTGGAAAAGCTGTGACATATCAGTTGCATAGGTAGAAAGCCGAAAGAATAATAGCAATTATGGATGCTTTTGCCCCTGCTATGGTTATTTCGGGGAACGATAAAACAACTCCAATCCTGGGACTTGCAAGTAAGCTTCGCAGCAACTCCGCAAGCTCAGAAACTGATTATCTGAATCCAGACATTGATTTTGCCTTTGAGACGGGAATCATTTCGCCCAACCGATTTATATCAGACGGGTGAAAGAATTTGGACTATTGACTTGATTGGCTCTGTGTTTTATAATATGCCATATTGTGAACCGAAGATCGAACTACGGTCAGTTTGCTTTTGGAGGAGTTGGATGAAAGAGGGAAAGCGCTATCAGCGCATGGAAGAGACCAGGGCTCAGGTGCTGCGGTGTGCGGTTGTGCTATTTCTGGAGCAGGGTTATCGAGAGACGACCCTCGACCAGATTGCCAGGCGGATCGACCGTACAAAAGGCACTGTGCTTCGCGCATATCCGGATAAAGAGTCCATTCTGTATGCGCTGGTGACCCATATGTTTGGCACGCAGTTTTCCACCGCACGGGCAATGCTTGTGGAAAACGCAGATCCGCTGCTGGTCTATTGCGTTGAAACGGCGCTGCAGCTGCACATATGTGAACTCAGCGAACCGCTGCGGGATTTGTATACTGCGGCTTACACGCTGCCTACAACGACGGATTACATTTACAGAAGCACCGCGAAAGAGCTGCAGTGGATCTTTGGAAAGTATCTTCCCCATGCGGCACTGAGCGATTTCTATGAACTGGATTTGGTCTCCGCCGGTGTCATGCGTGGACTGATTGCCCGCGAATGCGACATGTATTTCACCATAGACAAGAAAATTGCACTGTTTTTGCGGTGCGCGCTGAAGGTTTACGATGTTCCCCGGGAAGAACGCGAAGCGGTTATCTCCCGGGTGCTGGACATGGATCTTGCGGCTATGGCGCGCAGCACGGTGGAGAAAACAGTTCGATTGATGCAGACGGGCTTTGACACAGAAACGCTTCGGGCTTCGGCTGCGGAAGATCGGGAGATGGACTATGAACTATGAATCGACTCAGCAGACGTCAAACCGTCTGGGTATGCCCGTTTGCACCATCCTGGAGTGGGCGGAGGAAGGCAGGATTCCAGGAGCTGTTCTGCACGGTGATTCGTGGTTGATACCGGTGGATTTCGAGCCGGGAAGCCTATGCGAAGCGCAGCAAAAAAATGTGGAGCGGTCATTCACGAACGGTGACTGCCCTATCCGCACTGCCATGCCACTTATGAACAGCGCCTATCCCGTTGGAAAGTGCCGCGAATTCATTGAGACAATCCCGGACGAGGACTGCAGGGCTATCGCCTGGGGCGAGTATTATTATTACAGTGGACAGGCGGAGCTGGCCGTAAAGACAATGGAACCCTATCAGGACAGCACCGATGCCGCGCTGCGCTATTCAGCCAACCTTGTGTGGTTCTTTGCCAGCTTCACCAGAGGGCAAATTCAACAGGCCATGCGCGCCTTTGAACAGATGCAGACGGATTTGCAGAACGATCTCCGGAGGAAATCCTCGCCTGCGCTGCATGCCATCGGCGCATTTGCGGTCACGGCATCCTCGGTGCTGCTGCACCTGCCTATGGCCATTGATGTTGATCTGAAGCAATACATTTCCTGCCTGCCGGATGGGATGAAGCTGTGGGCGTGCTACATGCTTGCGCATAAAATGTATTTGGAGAAAAACTACAACGGCTCCCTGGCCATAGCGGAGTTGGCGCTGTCCATGAATCCAAAGCTGTATCCCGTGAGTACGATCTACGTACATCTTGTGGCCGCAATGAATCTGATGAGCCTCAGGCGCGTGGAAGAGGCTAGGCCACACATCGCACAGGCATGGGCGGTGGCGCAGCGTGACGGCTTTATCGAACCATTTGGCGAACATCACGGCCTTCTGCAGGGGATGATCGAACTCTTTTTCCAGAAGGACTATCCCGAAGCGTTTGAAAAGATCATTGCCATTACCTATTCCTTCAGCGCAGGCTGGCGAAAAATCCACCGTCTGATTTCCGAACGGGAGGTGGCCGACAACCTGACCACCACCGAATTCAGCGTCGCCATGCTGTACAACCATGGCTGGACAGCCAAGGAAATCGCTGCATACATGAATCTGTCCCCGCGCACAATTACGAATACCATCCAGGTAATCTACCAGAAGCTGGGCATCTCCAGCAAGCGGGAACTGGGACAGTTTATGCTTGCATAAAAATGTTCCCCCACAAATCCGTTCATGAAAGTGGACGGATTTGTTTTGCTATAATTGAGGAAACTTATTCTTTCGAGTAAAAACAGCTCGGAAATTACTCTGTGCAATCTGAAAATCTGCTTGTAAAATGGTTCCAGAAAATAGAGAAGGAGGCAGTCTGGTGCAAAGAGAACAACTGAAGAACTTTCATGTTGATGATGATCTGCTCACAGTACCGTACTATTACGATGAGGATGCAGAAATCTTCATCGGACGGTTTCCTGAGTTCGATGTGGATCCTCGGTACACTCCAAACGGCAGACCGTGGAAGAGCGCCGTCAGTGATAGCTGTCCCTACGCGTCGGGCGACTATAACGATTGTGGCTCATGCCCGTATCTGATCAAAGAGGAACCTAGGGACATCATAGGCGTCTGCTTTCATGAGAGTTTGCGAAGCAGGGCTTCTCCAGAAAAAGCAAAATTGATTGCAAAATAACAGAAGCAACTGATTGTTGACAGCAGGAGGGTAAAAATGAGGACATATTTCAGAAGAATCATTTCCATGATCCTGGCGATCGCCATTATCGCCAACATTAGCCTTACGGGCTTCGCAGAAGCGGCAGGCGTAAAGCGGAAGTCCGCCGGCGATATGTTTTCCCTTGCCCAGAAGATCACGTGGGCGGAAGCCGGCAAACAGATTGCTGGTATGCTGAGCTATATTGTCGAAGACGCGGCAGATATTGATCTTGACGCATATTCGGAGCGTATCGCAAATCTGAGCCTGGAGGATGACAGTATCTATCTGGCCATCCTCGCAGAGGAAGGATATCTGCCCGAGGAACCGGCGCAGATTGATCCTGCCGCTGTCATCACTGTGGATGAATACGTGCAGCTGATGGAAATTGCGTTCCCGGCTGTGGTCGATTCTCAGGAAGCCGTTGACAGCCTGCAGGGTGTGGGTCTGAGTAACATCGCTATCCTGGGCGACGACCTTTCCGTCACCACGATGCTGCCGGAGCGCCTTGCAGTTGCGACGGCCCAGCGGCTGTCCCTGACCGCTGTCAAGGCCGATGCACTTTCCCTGAATGCCGAAAGCAGCGTCGATCTGAGCGAGTGCGAGATCTCCCGTGTACATATCCATGATACTGCGGTGAAAGAGGAAGTGCAGCCGGGTGAAGAAGCAGAGCCCGACGTGATCTACCTCCATATGGATTCCGGCACGGAGCTTCCCGAGGTGATCGTCAAGAGTGCCGACGAAGTACTTATCGAGGGCAGCGGCGCGCTGGGCGTGGTTCGTGTGCAGGAGGCTGCGGGCTCTCTGACCGTCCGTGCCACCGGCTCCGTCATCAATGAGACGGAGGAGCCTTTTGAAGTGACCGGCCCCGATGCCGAGGTCGTGGAGCTGCAGCCCGGCGAGCAGGTGGATTTTGTCCTGAGCAAGTGGCTGGTGTCCTTCGTTACCGAGGGTACGAGCGTTGAAACCCAGGAAATCGCTCCCGGCGGCATGATCGATTTCACCAAGGCCGTCACCACCCTGGAGGGCAAGATCTTCACCGCCTGGTATGAAGACGCCGCCTATACCCAGCCCGTCTCCCGGCTGAGTGCGGTGGACAAGCAGATGACCCTGTACGCCCGGTTCATTGACGAAGCCGATGCGGCCATCGTCACCTTTGAAACCTTCGGCGGCCGTGAACTGGAGCAGATGGTGTTCGCCAAGGGTGAGTACCTGCTGACCAAGCCGGTGGAGAGCCTGTACACTTCTAAAGAAGGCTATTCCTTTGTCGGTTGGTGTTCGGACGAGGAGTGCACTACCGCCTTTGGCTATACCGATCCCATCCAGGAGAGTATGACCCTCTATGCCATGTATGCCTCCTATGAGCAGGAGGTGCGGGAAGATCCCGGCACGGTCGCCGAAATCGAGCTTCCCGACGGCGGGGCGACCATCGGACTGGTGCTGCCTGAGGGTATGACTGCGGCTGAGGCACTGGACAATATCACTGTTGAAGCCGGTACCGGCCTGGAGGCTCCCGAAATCGCCGTGCGCGAAACCGGAAGCGGCGTTGAAGTTTACTGTGAGGCGGGCTTCACCCCCGGCTCCACCTTCACCCTGTATGTACAAAACGGCGTGCAGTTTGCCGGCTATCCAGAGTATATCGACACCCTGACCGTGAGCGTCTATCGTGAGCAGGTCGAGGTCGTCAAGTTTGCCGAGGGTCTGACCTACGCTCTGTGGGATAACGTGACCGATTACACCCCCGTGAACAAGACGGCCGTTGAGTACACCAGCAATATTGCCGCGGACGGCACCGTACATAACATCATGGAGGATCACGATGCCCAGGGAGATGTCATTCCCGGCAAGCTGATTATGACCGGTGAGGTTGATTTCCAGCCGGAGCAGATTGTCGTATTCTACGACGGCGAAATCAATCGGGATGAAGCCCCGGTCGACGCCTGGGAGGGCGGCGATTTGGCGGGTTACGTGCTCTTTTCGGAAATTCTGTCTGTGGAGGAGCTTGACAACGGCACCAGCGAGGTGACCTTCCGCTATGCAGACCCCGAGAAATACATCGCCGAGCTGGATGTTCACACCACCGATGAAGTGAACCTCGAGGAGAATCTGACCGATGAGCAGATCGCTCAGGTCGAAAAGGCCATCGCCAGCCAGCTTGCTGCCAACGATGAGCTAAAGGCTCAGATGATGGTGGCCGTTATGACCAGCGAGGAAACCCAACAGTTGCTGGACGAGAAGTACGGTTCGAACACCTATTCTCTTGCTGCCTTGATACCCTATGTCAGCAATCCCAAGCTGGACATCGTGCTGAACGCCGAGGGCAGTACGGTCACCGCCGGCATCGGCGTGGGTATTACGGTTGACTTGTACGGTCCCCAGGGATTTCTGGTTTCCCTGACTCCCTATCTGTACTTTGAGGAGCAGCTGACCTTGGACGTCAATGTGGACGGTGGATTCCTGTGGCTCGATATGGCCGTTCTGTTCAGGACCAAGACCACCGTAAGCCTGCAGCTCAAGGCAACCACCGGTGACGGTATGGACAACGTCCTCGACGAGGCGAAGGCTACACTGGAGAAAATTGTCAACGCCGACGGCACCGCAACCGAAGATCTCGATTACCAGGAAGCTGCCGATTCGCTGATGAATACCATGCAGGAGCTGATCAGCGCTGAACTGGAATATCAGGACCTGTTTGCCGTGCCCCTGCTGAAGTACAAGCACACCTTCTATGGCATCGTCACCGTGGGCATTAACGTCGATCTGGTGGGCCAGGCGGGCGTTGTCGCTACGTTTGGCGTAAAGGTTGTGGCGGACTATGGCCAGAAAATCGGTTTCAATTATAACTTCCTGAAAATGAAGGGCGGCTCCTACAAGGAGAAAGTGGCCAGCGAGGTGACCACCGAGGTCTACCTGATCGGTAAAATCGGCGTGCGTGTGGGCATCGCAGTCACTCTTTCCGTCATGCTTTTTCATAACGTAACGGTTTCCATCACAGGCGCGGTCTATGCTTATGTGGAGCTGGCAGGTATGTTCCTGTATACCTATGCCCTGTCGGCGGGCGGAGGCAATTATGCGGGTTCGCTATACCTGGAGGTTGGTATCGATGCGGAAATCGAGCTGGTCCTTGAAGTGGAGGTATTCCTCATTTCCGCAGAGAAGAGCTGGACCCTCTGGAGCGAACGCTGGCCGCTGTACAGCAAGAGCTACGGCATGACCATGAGCGTGGTTCAGAACAAGGAATTGGATCAATTGTGGCAAGCTGCAATGAAAGATGCGGATCTCAAGGTGAGCTATCCTCTGCCGTATCTTCCGATGAAGACCTATGATATGCTTACCGCCTCCTGCACCGAGAACCAGCTGCTGTTTGAGAATCTCCAGGAGGGCAATGTTACCGCCAAGCTGACCTTGGAAAATATCTACATCAACGGGGAACCGGCCAAAGAGGGGGATCCGCGCATTAACGTCATCGTCGTTGGCGACGGAACCAGCGACCACAAGTACGGCGTGATCTATGCGAATGAAATGGAGGCTGCTGCCAACAAGGTGGAAGACTACCAGTGCGATGTGGTGCTGACCTACGAGAACACGAACAAGTCCGAGGTGATCAAGAAGCATCGGCAGGTATTCCCCTTCTCCCGGGAGTTCAAGATGGCTACCACCACTGTCAATGTGGACATCAGGCTATACGACTGGTGCGCCCACGCTTGGGGCATTGAGAGTGCCGACTGGGACAACGCCGCCGTGTTTGAGACAACCTTCCAAGACACCCATGTTCTGGGCTGCCCCGTGGAGCCCACCGCCACCGGTACGATTGACCTGAACGCTGTGATCGCCGCAGTGAAGGAGCAGTATCCCGAAATCGACGGCGCGGCGCTTTCCTGGTTCAATCCTACCCTCAACCAGGTCGACCGCACTGTGCAGTACAGCATCCCGCGCATCAGTAATATGTGCTACCTGACGCCCGGCAGCGACACCGTGCGTTATGACATTTTCGCAACAACCAGAGAATATGATCTGACCTTTAATCTGTTTGCCAGTCGTTTCCCGGGCTACACCGGAGAAATCACCTACATCATTGAAGCCCCTGAGGTTCCTGCCGGAGTTGTGTTCACGGTCAAAGGAAGTGCTGACGGTGACACGATGACCTTCGAGCCTGTAGAGGGGGAGGAAAACCGCTGGTCCCTGACCACCAGCCGTGCCAATTTTAACGGCACCGAGCGTCCGGTGATGATAAAACTGGATAACGGTGCGCCTGTCGCCAGCGGCTTGGTTGTCACCGGCCGGGAGTCGGAGTCCGTGGTCGTTCTGACGCTGGAGGATATTTCCCACGAACTTACCGTTACTTACAAGGATGGTATCGACTACTGGGGCATTTCCACCCATGATCCTTCGGAGATGTCCGCCATCGTCGCCGGCGATACGGTCACTCTCTTCGCCAGCCTGAAGGATGGCTACAAGGGGCTGACCCTCACTTCCGAACCCGAGGGGCTGGCGTACACCGCGAAAGACAACACGGTTACCTTCACCATGCCATCTTACGATGTCAAGGTCATTCTGGAGGGCGTGCGCTATTATCAGGCATTCTTCCTGTATAATTACGGCGATCTGGATGTCTATGATGTTGCAGAAGTGAAAGAGGATACCCCCGTCACCAGGCCTGCCGATCCCTACGTCAGTGGTCTGACCTTTGCGGGCTGGTATGACAATCCCAAATGTGAGGGCGAGGTCTACGACTTCACAGAGAAGCTGGAGGACAACATCATTCTGTATGCCGACTGGCGCCCGAATGTAACCGTGGACTTTGGCGGCGCCCGGGGTCAGGCGCGCTACGTTGCCGAAAGGCACTATGAGGAGATCGACGGCGAAACGATAGAGGTCATCGATTCCGAACCGATCTTCCCTGGTAACGAAGATGAGTTCACCAGGTTCACCTACACAACCCAAAAGCTGGGCGACACCGCCCTGGAGATCATTCTGCCCAACTACGATGGCTACGATTTCTTCGGGTGGTATCTCACTTCCGACTTCTCCGGTGACCCGGTGGATCCCACGGAATATGTGCTCACCGGCGGCGTGACCTTCTATGCCCGTTGGGAGAAGAACGCCATTCTCACCTACGAGCTGAACTACGGCGAGCAAGAGCAGCCCTACGCCATGGCTCTGGAGCATGTTGGACTTCCGGTCGAGACTATTCCCGAAGATCCCCAGCGGGATCACTATGAATTCCTGGGTTGGTTCCGTGCGAAGGACTGCAGTGAACCCAACCGTGTTACACTTGATTCGTACCTTATCGAGGACTCGATGACGCTGTACGCCGGATGGAAGCCCGTGGAGTACGCCATTTCTTACGAGCTGAATGGCGGTGAGAATGCTCCTGCCAACCCGCTCACCCACAATATCGAAAGCGACAGCCTTCCCGTTTACGCCCTCACCCGCACGGGCTATACCTTCCTCGGCTGGGACGTCTCGGGCATTGATGCGCTGGGTGTGACCGAGGACGGCGGCGTCTTCATCCCCGCAGGCTCTGTGGGGGATATCACCCTGACCGCCAATTGGGAGCCCACCGTCTACTCCATCAGCTACAACCTCATTCGCGGTGAAACGGCTGGAACCAACCCCGAAAGCTACACCATTGAGGATGGCGACATCGTGCTGATTAACCCCGCGGCGGACGGCTATGAATTCACCGGCTGGACGGGCACGGACCTTGCGGACAAGACCGAAACTGTGGTAATTCCTGCCGGTTCCGTGGGCAATCGCAGCTACAAGGCAACCTGGCGTTCCAACGATCCCATTGAACAAATTGTGGAAACTGCGCTGGAAGCCATTGACGATGCGTATACCTTGAAACTCAGCGAGTTCAACGGCGTAACGGACATCGTTCCCATTGCCACTGCCGCATTGGCTGCGGAGGAAAGCGGCTGCTCCGATTATATCGATCAGCTCTCCGTCACGGCAGAGCAGGTCGGTGAGGCGGATCAGACAGCCACCAGTTATCTCTATACCGTGAAGGTTTCGGTCACCTATTCCGATGACAACGGTGCTCCTACCACCGGCAGCAAGGAGATCAAACTGGAGGTCCTGAAGAATCCTGTGGAAATCACCGCCAGTGTTACCTATCCCGAGGGCAGCAACTACATCCCCTATGGAACAAAGCTTGCCGATTTGACATTGACCGGTTCGGCCACCTCCGATGGAGCCACCATTACTGGTACATTTAGTTGGGAGGATTCCAGCGTTGTGGTTTCTGCCGCGAACAACGGTCAGGAAGTGTACAAGGTTGTGTTTATCCCCGACGAGGAGCTCCGGCTAGAATACAGCACTGCGGAGATGCTGATCGCTGTGAATACTCAGATCGGTGCGCGGCTGATGCTGGATGTCGTGCCCGAAACCATCGAGTACATGGGACGCAAGCTCAATGTGGAAAGTGCCGACGAGTGCGGCTTCTATGTGATCGATGTCGATAGCGGCGAAAAAATCGATGGTGTGACACTTAGTGTCACCGGTGCTGTGCTAGAACAGTCCCAGATTACCCCCGGCACTGCCAAAGTCTGGCTGTCCGCTGTCGCCGACTGCACACTCACCGGCGATATCACTCCGGATCAGTACACTGTTCTTGGAACAACCGGTGAGGAAAACGGCGATACGCTCACCATTACCCGGGCGACACCGATTCTTGGCAGCACAAAGGAATACACTGCTGATTTTGGAAGCAGCTTGAGCAGTTTGAGCAGTCTCGGGACCGATTTGACGGCTAAAACCAAATACCAGGACAGTGTGGAAGGCAGCTTCCGGTGGAAATATCCTTCCACTGTGCTTAATGCCGCCGGCAACTTCACCTACGATGTGGTATTTACACCAAGTGACACGGTTAACTACGCATCGGCCACCTTCCAGGTGACGGTTAACGTGAATAAAAAGCTGGTGACTGTCCCCACGATTGCGTCTGTGGTCTATAATGGTTTGCCGCAGTCTCCCAATATTTCTGATACTGACGAGTATCGAGTGACAACTAAGCCTGAAAAAACGGACGCAGGAAGCTATCGAGTTGTCTTGGAACTGAAGGATTCCCAAAACTTCCAGTGGGCGGATGGCGATACCAACACAACCAAGAAGCTTTTGTTTACCATTGAACCAGCTCCTCTTAATGTCAGTACTGGGTATTCCGTCGAGAGACTGGGCTATGGCCAGCAACTGAGACCGGGCATCGATGAAGCGGCTGATGACAGATACCAGACTGCCAACGAAATCATCAAAAATGCCAATGTAACCATGAGTGATGGCACTCCGGTTGCAGGGTATTGGGAATGGAGTGATTTTACTCATGCCCCGGACTATGGCAAAACACTGTACGCCAGTGCCAGCGGCGATAACGAGGATTTCGGCGACGGATATGATGTGACTGCGGTGTTCCATCCCACCTCAGTCACAGAGAGCAATTTCATCCAGCTGACGCATCAGTTCCATGTGGAAATTGGCCGGGCGACTCCAGATTACAATGACTGCAAGCCTTACCTGAAACAGGGAGCCATATTCCAGCCTGCTTCCGGCACAAAGGTCAACAAGCTGAGTGATTTTACGCCTGTGCTGACCAATCTTCCCGTGAATCCCGTTACACGCGAACCGGTACAGGGTAGACTATACTGGGAAGCAGATAAATATCCCGACAAAACCGATGATTACAGCTTAAAATTCGAACCAAATGGCTTATATTTGGATTATGAAGGCATGTCCATAAAGAATTATGCAGATAATGTGATCATCCCGGTTCATGTTGAGGTGAAGAACAGCATAGACATTACCTTCTCCATTGCGGACGGCCAGAAGCTCCTCTATAGCGGTTATACGCCGAACAGCAATCTCGTTTCCACCCGTACAGTCCAGTGGTCGCCGAGCGTTGAGACGAACGGTTATATGTCGCCCTTTGCAATCCAGTTTGCGATGGATTATCAGTATTATCCTCAAGTAATTACACTCTCTTCCGACGGGAAAACTGTAATGAAGAATACCTATGGGTATGATGTTGATGTTGATTCACTTATTCTGACAAAATCCATTGGCGATGGCAATGAATATCATCCAGCATTTAGCCTCGATGACAAAATGATGGAGAATGGTGTTTACAAAATCACTTTCGAAAGAGACGGAGCGGTAGATTACTGGATGCGCAAGGACATCTCTGTTGTCATTCAAACGGCACAGAAACCCAGTACATCGGAAACCCAGACCGACTTTAGCCTGCGCAGCGGAATGCCTACGCCGGCGCTTGCTGGAGCTCCGGAGACTGAGCCGACAGAGGAAACCGTGGTCGAGACGATTCCGGTACCCGGTGACATTGGCAACGTGGTCAGCATCAGACCGATGCAGGCTGCAGAGCAGTATGGTGATTTCTGGGTGATTCCTCTGGAACAGGATCAGCAGCTGGTACAATTCCGGTGGGAGACCAGCGAGCCGGCTTCCGAGTACTTCGTGTACACCCTGGATGAGTTTGGAAACCCCGAACTCTACGCCCAGACCACCGACAACAGCATCTGGCTGCCTGTAGAGGACTTTGAGGATGGCTACAATACATTGTATGTTGGCGCTGTTCTGGAAGACGGCACCGTCACCTGGGGCGAAGCGATGTTCGAGTTGATTCCCTTCATTGACGAGCCGATCGAGGAACCCACCGAGGAGTCCACGGAACCTACTGAGGAATCCACGGAGCCCACAGAGGAATCCACGGAGCCCACCGAGGCACCCACGGAGCCCACCGAGACACCCACGGAGCCCACCGAGGCACCCACAGAGCCTACCGAGGCACCCACGGAGCCCACGGAAGCACCTACACAGCCCACCGAGGCACCCACGGAGCCTACCGAGGCGCCCACGGAGGCACCTACCGAGGCGCCTACGGAGGTACCCACGGAGGCGCCGACGGAAGCACCTACTGAGGCGCCCATCGCGGAACCGACTCTCGAACCGGCTCTCGAACCGGCTCCGGCCACCCTGGAATGAGAAAACAAATTATACGCGCTTTTTTCACCCGCACCGGAAGGGCCTTGGCTCTTCCGGTGGTGGTGATTCTCCTGGCGGCCCTTCTGTTCGCATCCTGCTGCGCGGAGAAAACGGTTACCGTCTGCATCCTGGACTCCGGTTGCAGCGAGGGGCACACGGCAGGGGAGAGCTTTCTGGGCACCGCCGACGATCTGTCGGATACCATCGGCCATGGCACGCATATCTGTTCGTTGGTGCGCGAGGCTGCGCCGGAAGCGAATGTGGTCATGCTCAAGTGCTTTGGTTCCCAGGACACCGTGAATGAAGAAGCCATTGTTGCCGCGCTGTACGCCGCGGTGGACACCTATCACGCGGATGTTATTAACATGAGCTGGACGCTGCCCAAGGAAAGCGACGCCCTTCATGAAGCCATTGTCCATGCCCATGACCGGGGGGCGATCCTTGTGGCCTGTTCCGGCAACCTGAGTGTGAGCACCGGCCTGGGCACCGTGGCCTATCCCGCCGCGTGGGACGAGGTCATCGGCGTCGCGGGAGTGGACCTGGATGAGGCGGGAGCGCCGAAGACCAGCCTGTGGTATCTTTACGGAGAAGCCGTGGAGTACTGCGCCCGGGGCGACTGCGGCGATGAGAAAGGTTCCTCCTATTCTGCCGCCCGGGTCTCCGGCCTGATCGCCGCCGCTCTTCAAAGTGGCGTGGAATCTTCGCTGATTTCCGAATACCTGGCAGATCTGGCCCAGGACATGGGTGAGCCCGGATACGACGGCCGGTTCGGCTGGGGCTATCTGGAAACTCCCTGACTTGACTTCGAAACAAAATAGCAAAGTGCGCCATAGGTCACAAAAAATGTACCTATGGCGCATAAACTATGTATGGACATGCATGGGAAATAAATCAAAGACCGGTATCAGAATTTCAGTAGAAACAGATAGCATTATTTTTCATTCATGCTATAATAGGGGAGCGCATTCATTTGTGAAAATTACTTGTTAAAGGAGAAAGATTAATGGACAAGTCCTTTTATATCGGCAATCGTCAGCGGTTTGCATCTTCCATGCGTCCCGGATCTGTTGCGGTTTTGTTTGCGGGGCAGGAGGTTCGTAAAACCAATGACGAGTATTATCCTTTCTTCGCCCAGCGCAACTTTGTGTATCTGACCGGAATTCAGCAGAAAAATACAGTACTTGTCATCTGCAAAGACAGTGATGCTTCCGTTTCTCATCGGCTGTACATTCTGCCCAACGATGCAATGGCGGAGCGCTGGACCGGGCGACGGATTACAACTGTAGAAGCGGAGGATATTTCCGGCATTTCTGATATTCGATATGAGTCTCAATTCCTCCCGGATTTGAAGGCTATGGCCCTTTCCGGCGCTTATGAAAATCTGTATTTGGATCTTTTCCGCTATTCCTCGGATGACATGGATACTCCGGCTCATACCATGGCAGCGCTGATCTGCAAGGAGTATCCGTATCTGACACTTCAAAATGCCAATCCGATTCTGCGTACTCTGCGTACGATGAAACAGCCCTGTGAGATTGCAGCGCTGCGTCAGGCGGAGAAGATTACGGAAGCAGGCATCCTGGCAATGATGAAAGCTTCCAAGCCTGGTATGTATGAATACCAGTATAAGGCGGAATTTGACCGGGCAATCGGCCAGTTTGGGCCGCTCGGCCCCGGATTTCCTTCAATCATTTCTGCCGGCTCCAACAACTTTTACATTCACTATGATGCCTATACGGGGCAGGCCCAGGATGGCGACATGATCCTCAACGATGTTGGCGCGCAGTATGATCATCTGATTACGGATGTTTCCCGTGGATTCCCCTGTAATGGCAGATTCACGGATCGGCAGAAGCTGCTCTATGAATGTGCCTTGCAGACTTCCAACCACATGTTCTCCATCATTCGTCCGGGAATGAAAATGAAGGATGTGGACGCAACCATCCGCAGCTATAATGCACAGCTTCTGAAGGATGCAGGCGTTCTGAAGGATGTGTCGGAGATCGGGAAGTATATGTGGCATGGTGGTGCCCACCACATTGGCTTTGATGTCCACGATGCCATCAAGACCCCGGAGGTCATTGCCCCCAATATGGTTTTCTGCGTGGACGTGGGCATCTACCACGAGGAGTGGGGGATTGGCTTCCGGGTGGAGGATAACTGCCTGGTTACGGAAAACGGCTGTGAAAACCTGTCCGCTGCCATTCCCAGAACGGTTCCTGACATCGAGGAGGTCATGCGCAAGTGAGCATGAACAGAGCGTTGATGCTTTTCATTGCTGCCGGTGCGGTTCTGGGCGGCGTGGATAAGATCCTTGGGAACCGATTTGGGCTTGGACAGAAATTTGACGAAGGCTTTGCTCTGATGGGGCCTATGGCGCTCTCCATGACCGGCATTATCTGTCTGGCTCCGGTTGTTTCGACTTGGTTGGGTGGTGTGATCCGCCCGGCCCTTTCTGCAGTGGGAATAGACCCGGCTATGTTTGGCTGCGTTTTGGCCATTGATATGGGCGGATACCAATTGGCAATGGATCTGGCCCTGGATTCGGCAATGGGACAATTCTCCGGGATTATTGCCTCTTCCATGTTTGGCTGCACATTGGTGTTTACCATTCCGGTGGGAATGAGCGTATTAACGGAAGAGGATCGTCCGCTGTTTCTGAAGGGAATTCTGGCTGGACTGATTGCTCTGCCGGCAGGTCTGATCGTCGGGGGATTGCTTCAGGGTCTGGTAATTGGAGCGATTCTCTATCAGTGTATTCCTATATTCCTTTTATCCGCTGTTTTGCTTTTGGGGTTGATACGTTTTCCGGATGGGACAATACGTCTGTTTTCCGGTGCTGCCCGGGTGATTCAGATCGCGTCAACGTTTGGTCTGATCCTGGCAGCTGTGCAGCATATTACTGATGTCGCCATCATACCCGGCCTCGCATCTGCGGAAGAAGCACTGAATATCGTTGGCTCCATCGCCATTGTCATGCTGGGAAGTCTCCCGCTGGCTGAGCTGCTCCGCAGAGGAATGTCCAGGCCGTTTCGCTGGATCGGTGGCAAGACTGGCTTGAATGATACCAGTACCACCGGAATGATTGTGGGTGCGGTTACAGTCATGCCGGCATTGGCAATGGTGCGGGATATGGATCAGCGGGGGAAAGTACTGTGCGGTGCATTCCTGGTTTGCGGAGCCTCTGCCTTTGCGGCTCACATGGGCTTTGCTGCTGCCACCCAGCCGGAGCTGATTCTTCCGCTGCTTGGCGGGAAATTCGCAGGTGCGCTGCTGGGACTGATTGTTGCAATGAGAATGACCCGTGTATACTCAAAACGCCCTGATGCAGTATGACTGCAGGCCCGAAATCATGAAACCGCCGGATTATTTTTTAGAGGTGCCCAATAGAAGGCTTATTTTCCTCTCTTTTTCAGCTCCATCTGAGCACGGTATTTCTTCCCAACATCGAGACTGGAGTGAACGCTGGAGCCTCTGACAATGGTAGAAGCACCAAATTTGCCGTTAATGGCATCCGTGGCTTTATCAAGCCGCCGGGCGCGTTCTCTGGCTTCGTCCCGGAAGAGGGAAAGCTGAGCGGTTTCCTCATGAGTAATATCCGTCAGAGCGACGCCCAGGAGTCGCAAGGGTGTGTGGCCATCCCAGAGTTCCGAAAACAGCTGCTTGCATAACTGGTAGACTTCCCGGGAGATATCGGTGGGATCTGCCAGTTTCTTTTGGTGGGAGCGGGTTTTAAAATCATTGGAACGGATGGACACTGCAACACAGTATGCTTTTACTTCGTCTGCGCGCATCCGGGCTGTAACGCTGTCCGAGAGGGCCAGGAGGATGGCAAAGGCCTGCTCTGACGTGACGACATCCTCCTCCAGGGTGGTGGAGATGCTATAACCCTTGGCTTCTTCAGGGGCTGACAGGACCGGCGATGGATCGATACCGTTGGCATAATCATGAATTTGCCGTCCTATTTTCATGCCCACCAGTTTCTGAACCGTGGGCAGATCAAGGTTGGCAAGATCACCGATGGTTCGTATTCTGGCTTTTTCAAGTTTTTCTGCAGTGGAAGTTCCAACCGTAAACAAATCACGGACGGAAAGCGGCCACAGCTTCTGCTGAATCTCGGACCGGAAGAGTGTATGCACTTTGTCTGGCTTTTCAAAGTCACTGGCCATCTTCGCCAGCAGCTTGCAATCTCCGATACCCATATTTACCGTAAAACCCAGTTCATCCCGGATTCTATCCTTGATGAGATACGCCAGAGCAATGGGATCCGGATAGATTTTCTGTGTTCCGGAGAAATCCGCAAAGCACTCGTCAATGGAATACTTTTCCACCACAGGCGCATAGGAGCGAACAATGTCCATGAATGCCTTTGAAGATTGCTCATAAAGCCGGAAATCAGGGCGAGCCAGGAACAGATCCGGGCATTTGCGAAGAGCCATGGCAACAGGTTCACCTGTTTTTATGCCGTACTTCTTTGCGGGGATGGATTTGGCAAGAATGACACCAGTGCGTTTATCCCGGTCACCGCCAATTGCAGAAGGAATCAGACGGATGTCGTTCTCTCCCTGTGAAATGCGCCGGACAGCCTCCCAGGATAGGAAGGCGCTGTTCACGTCAATATGGAAAATCAGTGGTTTCATAGCGTTGCCCTCCTCGAAAAATTGGCTTTGGCCTTATTCAGTCAAAAGTGTTGGTCCTTTATGTTTTCTGTTCCTGAAATAGGCGGGGTTATCCCTGCAATATCCATCCGTGATCGCCGTGGTAGATCATCTGTTTTGGCATGTCGCTGTCGATGCAACAAGCCATAGCGCCTGCCTTATGGAATTCCTTAAAAAATATGCAGCGCGAGTGATTCCGCCAGATAAACAAAACAGGGCGGTAAACCAACCGCCCCAACATTATCATTGTAACACAGAGGGAATATTGCGTCAACAAAAACTTGTAAAAAATTAGGTTTTCTCCTGTTTGAACAGAAATTGCGGGACTATTTTATTACATATTCCATCTTGAAAACCGGAAATATCCATAGTACTATGTAGATACAGAAAAGGAGTGAGTCCAATGATCATGTAGCTCACGGATATCTGAAAATCAGATGTCCATTCTGTAGAAAGTGAGGTCTAATCGATGATGCTAGATACCAAGAGTGAATAACAACCCTCAGTATTGGAGATCAGTACTGAGAGTTGTTTTTTTGCTTTTGGACAAGGCGGAGGAGAAAGCAATAAATAATTCATGTACGCTTTGACCTTGCAAAATGAGCTGTTTGCATGGACACCTTTGAGCACCCTTTTTCCATCTGGTGCAGAACCGGTACACACTTTCACACTAATACTCCACCATGTGCTTTGTTTTGCGGCCACGCAAACGGTGTACTTGGTGGTTCCTTTTTGCACAGATGGACCAAGCGATTCCTTTTGCAGAACCGAACGCGTCTTTCGGGCAGCTGCGGACTCCTGCTTGGTTTCTTTTTAATGAAAATCTAATATTTGTACCGGAGCCGATGTGCTATAATGAAATTCGGAGGACAAAAGGAGAGATGCGATATGAATAGAAGAATCAAACTGGCGGTATGGATTCTGGTTGCGGCAATTCTTCTGGGGGAATTCCTCTGGGTATGGATTCAGTGTCAGGAAGACAGAAAAGAACCAAATGCGGATTTGCTTTTTGCTGTAGAAGAGCAGGGAATTGAACCGATAAATATAGAGGTCAGGACAGTCCATGGAAATGAAGCGCTTTTTGGAGTTACGGCAGAGGATTTTATCCGAAGCTTTAACAGCTTGTTTGAACGTGACTCCGGCCGAAGTTATTTTCCGCCGCTGGAGGATTGGTCAGGCTGCAGTTACAATTCGGGCATCCATTCCCAATATCCTGCAATGCAGTTCGTTTTTTCGGAGGATGAAAAAATCTATTCTCTTCCAACTGTCACCATTTATACGCCAATGGAACAGCGGGCAATCCAGGAAATTACCGTCAATTTTGATGAGCACAGCTATACAGAAGCTGGGTATCAACGGTACAAGCAGCTTTGTTCTTATACACTGAAGGTGTTTTTTCCGAAGCTTTCGGAAGATGCTGTTTCCCAAATATGTGATCAGGTGATTGCGGCGGGAAATCAAAACGTATTTGACAGTGACGCCTGGTTTGGCAGCGGGGCTGTGCCCTTCGCGCTGTTCTGCCGGGATGGAGTGGGAATATACCCATATTTTGCCATTGGAGATTGGCAGCGTTTCTGTGTGATTCCAGTGACGGAAGAAATTATCGCTAATTTCAAACAAAAAGGGGTTGAAATATATGAAATTCAATAAAATGCTGGTATTATTGCTTCTGACAGCGTTGGTTTTGGCAGGCTGTACCAAGCCCGATGCTCAGCCTGATACCAAAATGCAGAAACAGATTGAAAAGCGATGTGCAGAAATTGTATCGATGTATCAGGACCTTTATTCAGCTGCAGGAAAAATGGAACCGGAGAGCAAATGGGAGGAACCGGATCTGACGCAAAGCAGCATTGATGCCATTGAAGAACGGCTGCAAAAGGTTGGACTGGATGTGGTAGATACCGATGAAATCTGTCCGGGGTATCTGACTACCGGAGAAAACTTTTACAGCTTTTGGACTGCGGTACAGCAGAATCAGGATGCGCGGCAGGAGGTGATTACAATCCGTTCCTCCGGTGCGCTGGGCTATCAGCTGTTTACATATCAGAGTGGAACCGCATGCGTCTATTCCATGGTGGATTTCTTGGATGACAGCATGGATTCGGATTACGAAGTTCACGAAATTCTGGACTGGGACGTGACAGAAAACGGAAATTTTTACTACCGGATTTGCCCTGCGGGCGACAAGCATTTTGCGGACTACACCCTGATTCGGCTGGAGAAGCCGGAAAAGGAATTATGGGAGCTCAATCAGAAATACATTATGGCCGGCGGATATGTTGCCACCAATCTGTACCTTACAGATTGGACGGAAGAAAATTTAACCGGACTGAGCTTCAATGATCTTTGGGAATACCTCTACCGATACGAAAAAGGGGAGCAGTTCTCTCCGAAAGGATATACGTATTCCGATGAACTGCGTTGCTACCAAATTCCCGCGGAGGAATTTGAACAGCTGATTCTTCCGTATTTTAACATGGATACACAGACACTGCGTTCTCTGGCTCAATACCATGTCGATGGGGATTTTTATCCCTGGCACCAGATTGAGACCAACGACTATGCTTTTTATCTCATCTATTACACCATTGATCCGGAGGTAACGGCGTACCTGGTCAATCCCGATGGTACCATCACGATCAGGGTTCAAATGATTTCCACAGATTTGAAAACGGATTGCCTTTTTTCTCACGAGGTGACTGTCCGCCCATTGGAAAATGGAGGGTTCCAGTTTGTTGGGAATCAGGTGATTGATCGAGGGGCGTATGGGTTGCCGTTCTGCGAGCCGCGGCTGACCTGGGAGAAAGCAGGCTGAGATCGAAGGGAGCCAAAGTGCCTGCTTTTATTATTTTTGAACAATCGACCTTGATTTACATAGGGCGTAATGGTATGATATTACAAATGGTCATTTGTGGAGAGGCAGGATCGCCGGAATTGCTGCTTTCGTGTGGGCAGCGCGGCGATGGTTGACAGCCTAACCCAACGCCTCCGGGAAGATGGCTACGCAGTTTCCAGCGGCTCACGCACCACAGGGGACGGATACTACGAAAGCTGTGTGGTGGGTTTTGAAGGAAATCTGATAGAAATAACTGTCTTGCAAGACCACCATCATATCGCCTTTCTGACCGGACGGATGAAAGCGAAAGAAAATCCATCCTAAAATAATGAAACACGGAATGATTCCAGTAGACAGGAGAGATCGTACATGAGTATTCGATTTGATGAAGAGCGGCGTATTTTTCAGTTGGACACGCCCAACACCAGCTATATCCTGGGCATTCAGGATACATTCGGTTATTTGCTTCATTACTATTACGGAAAGAAACTTCAGCCCGGTGATGTCTCCTATCTGGCAAGGACCTGGGAGCCGCCCTATACTCCGGACCGGAACGGGCGGGACAAGCTTAGTTTTTTGGATTGCGCCCCCTTGGAGTATCCCACCGGAGGCATTGGCGATTTCCGGGAACATTGCCTGGAAATTCGAACGCAGTCCGGCCACAACGGTGTGGAGCTGTGCTATGAGGGCTATCGGATTTATGAAGGAAAAGAGAAACTGCAGGGGCTGCCCGCTACCTTCGGCAGTGCACAGGAATGCGACAGCCTGGAAATCACGCTGATTGATCCTGTGCTGGATCTGGAGGTGGTACTGCAGTACACTGCCTTCCGTAGTTTAGATGTGATAACAAGAAGTGTCCGGGTGACCAATCTGGGTGGAAAGGAAGATATAATCTATCTGACCAAGGTACTGTCCGCCTGCCTGGATATGGATAATGCAGATCTTTCCATGCTTACCCTTCACGGAAGCTGGGCCAGAGAGCGCCGGATGCAGTACCGGAAGCTGGGCTACGGCCGACAGGGAACCTTCTCCGAGCGGGGAGAAACCAGCCACCAGGAACACCCCTTTGTGGTGCTGACAGGTCCCAATATCAGTCAGACCACCGGGGAAGTGTATGCCATGCACTTCGTCTATTCCGGCAATTTCCATGCCCAGTCAGGGGTGGATCCCTTTGACCAGGTTCGCACAGTGATGGGCATCAGCCCATATCACTTTACCTGGAAGCTCCCCAAAGGCGCCTCTTTCCAGGCGCCGGAAGTAGTACTGGTATTTTCTGATGAAGGCCTTGGGAAGATGACAAGAACCTTCCATAAACTCTATCGCAATCATCTGATTCGCAGCTCCTGGGCAAATAAAAAGCGGCCCATTCTCATCAATAACTGGGAGGGTACCTATTTCGATTTCAATACCGATAAACTCCTGGCCATTGCGGCGGGTGCTGCAGAATTGGGAATTGAAATGCTGGTGATGGATGACGGATGGTTTGGAAACCGCTTCGATGACAACCGTGCTCTGGGTGACTGGTTTGTTAACGAAGAAAAACTCCCAGGAGGATTGCAGCATCTGGTCAGCGAAGTAAATAAACTGGGAATGAAATTCGGCATCTGGATGGAGCCGGAAATGATTTCTCCCGACTCCGATTTGTTCCGGGCTCACCCTGACTGGGCCATCCAGATTCCTGGGAGAGTCCCCGGCCTGGCCAGAAATCAGCTGGTTCTGGATTTGACCAGAAGGGAAGTGCTGGAGTATGTGTGGGAACGCATTCGGGCCATTTTGGATAGTGCCAATATTGAATATGTGAAGTGGGATATGAACCGTCAGCTTTCCGATATCGGAAGTGCCTGCCTGAGCGCCGATACCCAAGGAGAGCTGTACCACCGTTATGTACTGGCTGTTTACGAACTGCAGGAGCGGCTGTGCTCCGGCTACCCTCATCTGCTGCTGGAAAACTGTTCCGGCGGCGGTGCCCGGTTTGACCCGGGAATGCTGTACTACAGTCCCCAGATCTGGTGCTCCGACGATACCGATGCCATCGAGCGCCTCTCCATCCAGGAAGGCACTGCGCTGATTTACCCTCTTTCCACCATGGGAGCCCATGTGTCCGATTGTCCCAACCATACCGTTGGCCGGGTGACGCCCTTTGAGACGAGAGGTCACGTTGCACTGGCGGGAACCTTCGGATATGAACTGGACGTTACGAAACTCTCGGCAGAGGATCGGGCAATGATTCCAAAACAGGTTAACATGTATCACCAGTACAATGACCTGGTTCGCTCCGGTGAATACTATCGTCTGGCTTCCTACCAGGAAAACCGGATGTATGACTGCTGGGAAGTGGTTTCGGAGGACGGAAAAGAGGCTCTTGTTACCTTTGTTCAGGTTTTGGGGCGACCGAATTATCATTCCAGAAGAATCAGACTCCAGGGCCTTTGCCCGGAAGCACAGTATCGTGTGGAAGATACCAAAATGGTCTACGGCGGCGATGCACTGATGTTTGCCGGATTGCCGGTTCAGAACCTGTGGGGAGATTTCCAATCCAGATTGATCCATCTGGTGCGTGTTGACTTGTGAATTTCCTCAAATATTGCCTGAAAATCGCTTCCGCCCAACGCATCAAAAAGTAGTTATTAACGTTTGCCAGTGAAATAAACAGTCATTATGACGGGAAAGAGCTGCCTGACCTGTAAACATACCAAATCTGGGAGAATAGGATATGATCAGAAAACGATTGGATGTGGATGGCCCGTTTCTGGACTTTCTGGAAAAATTTGGTCAGCTGATTGTGCTGAGTGTTCTGTGGCTGCTGGGATGTATTCCGGTTCTTACCCTGTGTACCAGCTGCGCGGCCCTTTATCATGCGGTCACCCAGTCCGTTCGCGGTGGGCGGGGGAGCCCGGTAAAGGAATTCTGGGAAAGCTTTCGAGCCAATCTAATCAGCGGTGTGATCTTGTCGTTGATCCTGATCGGAGTTCTCGCAGGTCTGGAAGCGGTTTCCGTCTATCTGATGCACAGCCTGATCCCTACCGGTGTCATCTGTGTTCTGATGATTCTGGATATTTTCCTCCTGTTCTATGTCGGTCCGATTGTTGCAAGGTTTCACCTTGACGTTGTGGAAGCACTGAAACTCTCCTTCGTGTTGTCGCTGCATTACGCTCACTATACCTTTGTGTTTTTCTTCGGAACGCTGATATTGGTCCTTCTGCAGGTATTCGTACTTCCGATGGCGACGGCTTTGTTTCTTCCCGGCGTCTGGTGCCTGGTCATTTCTTTCCTAATGGAAAAAGCCTTGAACCACTATTCGCCTGTGGACGATGATTTGGCTGAATAATTGAATGGATTCGGGGCCTCCGCCATATCCGCGCCTCCGAGGGAGGAGAAAATGGCCCGGGCGCTGAGCGCATTCATGGAGTCGCTGGGAGACGAGATATGAAAGGATAATGCATGATTGATTTTGAAAAAGGAATGGTGAACCGGGGAAACTGGTATCTCATTCAAAAGGTGATGGAGCGTGCTGCCCGGGGAGAACATGTCACCATCGGCTTTTTGGGCGGTTCCATCACCCAGGGATCGCTGGCATCTAAACAGGGAAATTGCTATGCCTCTCTGGTTTACAAATGGTGGAGCAATCAGTTTCCCAGTGTATCTTTTGTCAACGCCGGTATTGGCGGCACTACATCTCAATTCGGTGTGGCCCGGGTGGGGGAGGACTTGCTGCGCTATCATCCGGATCTGATTTTCATAGAGTTCAGCGTCAACGATGACAACAGTCCCTTTTTCCGGGAAACTTATGAGGGACTGGTGCGAAAGATTCTTCATGCGGGCGTAGCTGTGATGCTGATTCACAACGTCCGTTATGACAATATGGTCAGTGCGGAGGACATTCATCTGGAAATTGGAAAGCTCTATCAGCTTCCCTGCGTCAGCATGAGAAGTACCATCTATCCTTTGGTTGCCTCCCGCGAGATTTCCAACTGGCAGATTACCCCGGATGATCTGCACCCCAATGATGCCGGACATGAGATGGTGGCCTCGGTGATTACACATTTTCTGGATAGAATTCGCACAGCGGAGGAAATAGACGAGAAGCCCAGCCCCATGCCCGCTCCGCTGACGGATAATCAGTATGAATGCAGTATCCGCTACCAGAATCACAATTCCAGCCCGGTTTCGGATGGGTTTGAACCGGATAGCACCCCTCAGGAGCATATCACCCAGATGTTCCGCCGGGGATTCACTGCCTGGCATGTGGGTAACCGGATTACCTTCCAGGTGGAGGGTACCGGGATCGCGGTGCAGTACCGCAAGTCCATCCGCAGGCCTGCTCCCATCGCAAAAGTGGTGGTGGATGACTGCATGGAAAATGCAATGCTGCTGGATGCCAATTTTGCCGAAGATTGGGGCGATTGTTTGTATATTGACACGGTCCTTTTCCATGTGGAAAAGAAACTGCACAAGGTGGAAATCACCATTGTGGAGGCTCACGAGAATGATGCCGTCCCATTTTACCTGGTGTCCGTTATCGGCTCTCATTAAAAATAGGGCAGCCAAGTGGCTGCCCTAAAATCATTCAGGATATTCCCGCGATCTCTCGGATACCGTTTAGCTGATAGCGCAGCAAGGCGGAATCGCTGATTTTTTTACCGGTTTGGAAAGCGGCGTTGGATACGACGGTGATCGGATGATCTTCCAGGAGAAATTGTGCCTCAAACAGCACCTTTCCCCAGGGAATGTGATAATCGCTGGAGATGATGGCTGCCTGGGTAATTTCTGGATAGTCCTCCCGCAGGATTTGACAGGAGAAGATTGCATTCTGGGAGGTGGTGAGGGAGCGATTTTCCACAATGATTCGTTCTTCCGCAATGCCATGCTTCATGAGCCACTGGGCCATGACATCCGATTCGGTGATGCCTGGGGCAGCAGAGGCGGTACCACCTCCGGTACAGAGAACATAGGCATTTGGATATTTTTTGGCACTTTCCAGAGCGATTTCCAATCGTCCCACCAGTTCATTCTGCATGGAGCCGTCAGGATTCAGCTGGAAGCCCAGGACAATCAGGCATAGGGCGTTGCTGTTGTCCAATCCGTCAGGCAGAGAGCCATCATGCAGAGGCATATCATTGGTGGATTTCTGCCAGCAGTCCAGAATACGCTTCCAGCGGCGGGCTTGGTCTTTGTCCGCATTTTCCAGTTCCTTCAGCAGTTCTTCCGTCCGTTTGGCGGAGGAATCCCGATTCCAGCAATAGGAAGAAAGGATATCCTGAATGATGTTCTTTTCATCCCTGCTCTGATGATTGACATTTTTATTGGGTGTGAAAAAACAGATGGCATACCACACGGCAGCGGCTGCCAAAACCGGCAGAATGATCCTCAGCCCCAGGGAAATACGGTTGTCCGACTTTTTCATCATGCACCCTCATCCTTGAATGTTTTCTGTATTATATACCATTGGGAATGGCATTGTCCAGTAAAAACAGGCATGAACACCGGTGAAGTGTCCATGCCTGCTTTTGATTGCCTATTGCATTCGGTACCCGGAACGCATCAGGCGGAGAATGTGGCTCCAGAAGGTTTCCTCCTCCGCCAGGTAAACCTCCCCGTTTTCCAGCTGGGTGAAGGAAATGATGCGCTTTCCGTCGTCGATCCATGCGTTTTTCAGCTTTTCGCTGCTTCTACTTGTTCTACCCATGCTTGAATCTCACTTTCCGGCGTCTGCGTTATTACATAATGGGTGGTGTAGCCATTCCAGAAGGAATCACTGCTTCTTTTGATGACTTCGGTCAGATTTCCCTGTTCGTCAAAGCGGTAGGTATAAAGGGTGACGAAATGATTGATTTGGGAGCTGGACAAGGCAAAGGTGATTTCCTCATCGCTGATGACGCTGTAGTCTGTGGGGAAGTAGTAGCAGTCATAGGTATCCGTATACCAGCTTCGCTTCAGCCAGTCTCCGAAGAACATGTTATCAGGCTTCTGGGTATAGCTGTGGGACAGACCGTTGGACTTGTATACGTCGTGCACCTCGGTGTCGCCGTATTTCCAGATGACCTGATCAAGATAGCTTTCGTCATAGTAAGCATTCCTGGGATCAGCGATTTTTTCCACCCGATAGTTGCCATTCAGCGTCCTTTCGATGGCGGCATCCACTCTGGCCAGTGCCTCCTCCGCACCCACACCGAACACGCCGCCGGTGGGCGCGATCTCAAATTCGGCATACTGGATGATGGACTGGCTGCCGGAGTAGAAATATTTGCCCATGCGGTAGATGCCCGCATCCAGGTTGCCGTAGGAATCCGACCAATCCACGTTAATTACGGTGGTCTTGGTGCGGATGGGGATGGTATCCGTGCCCCAGCTGGCGGTTCTGTTCTCGCCGCCCAGCCGCTCCCAGTGGTCACCGGTTCTCTTTTCCAGCCAGTAGCTGCCATCGGTGGTGTAGTTGGATACACCCACGGCGTTGGTGGCAAGCCAGACCTCTCCGCCGTTGGGCTTCAGCAGGTCGTCGTCCACCCGGAAGAAGATGCCCCAGGGAGAATTGTTCTGGGCAGCGAAGGAATCCTCTGGGATGTAGTTATCAGAACCGGGGAAGGAGAAGTTGAAAGTCTCTGTTTTTATACAGCTTCTTTGTTCTGACAGGATGGTGCCGTCTTTATCCAGGGTTTCCACCAGACGGTCAATGGATTCCAGACTTCCGTCTCCATTGAAGCGATAGGAGTCCGTGCCCTGGAAACGGGTGCCGTTGAAGTCCATCCACACGGAGCGGAAGGTGATTTCTCCCTGGCTGATGGCAGAGGTTCCCTCCGGGAAGAGATACTGCCGGTTCTCATTTACCTGGAAGGGCTTCTGCCAGTCGGCGCAGTCATATGCGGCATTCTCGCCGGTGACAGTGGAGGTGCAGTATTCACCCAGATAGTGATTGACAGTATAGTCCGTCCCGTTCTTGACAATGCGCTTCACCGGCTGTATATTCCCGGCGGGGCTTTCCTCAGAGAGAAGAACGCTATACCATTGCTTGTTCACCACCGCGTTCAGCGCGGCATTGCAGCGCTCCAAAGCGGCATCTTCTTCGGAGGGAAGCTGCTCTCGATAAATGCGGAAGCCGGTGTAGAAGGTGGCTGTGTCCGAGACGCTGGAAATGGTCTGAACGATGCGGTAATCTCCTGAAAGCAGGGAACCATAAGAAAGGTTCCAATCCAATTCCTCCGGCCAGACAAGGGCGGGCTCATTCCGGGAGGTGGCAAAGCCGATGCCATAATGCTCAAACAGGGTACCATTGCCGGACTGACTGGGCACGGCTTCCCATGCAGTGTCGTTCCAACGCTCCAAATAGCCATTCGTCATCTCAATGGATTCCGAGGCGGCCATAAAGCGATCTTCGATGATGTACACCAATTTGCCGCCAGTGGGAGAGGTGACATCCATCAGAACCTCCACACCCCAGTCCGGGTTCTCTCCGATTTCCGGCATGGGTGCGGGAGAGAAGTCCGCCGGGTCCTGGTGGCTCATCTTTCGAAGCTCGCTTTGGGTGTCGATGACCACCTGGGCGGCCTCGGCGGGACTGGTAATCAGGCACAGTGTCACAAAGCCCACCGCAGCCACACCAAGCATACTGATCCAGAAGCCGGGCTTGCGATAGTTCAGCACGGATTGGATGCGGTACTTCACGCTGACCTCGCCAAAGGCCACGGGGCAGGCGGCATAGTGAACCCGATTGGTGCTGCACTGCAGCAGGGCGGAGGAATAGGCTTTCCGCTCGTCCAGCTCCATGAACTGCACCACACGCTGGTCACAGGCAATTTCAATGTCCTTGCACAGCAGCACATAGGCCACCCACACCAGGGGATTGAACCAGTGCAGGGCCAGCGCCACGAAACCGATCATTTTGATCCAATGGTCGCCCTTCTCCAAATGGGTGCGCTCGTGGGCCAGAATCTGTTTTTTGGTATCTCCGGACATGCCGGTGGGTATGTAGATTTTCGGCTTGACAAAGCCCAGCACAAAGGCGGTTTCAATTTTGTCCGATTCCCAGCCTCCGGGCACCTTCACCGCGTCCCGCACCTGGCGCTGGAGCCGGGCATAGGACACGGCACTGATGATGCCGATGACGCCTGCAACAGCGGCCCACAGGAGCAGCAGTCCCAGGGAGGGATTGATGGGAACCGGAATGGTGAAGCCCGCAGGCTGGAGGCTGAATCGACTGGTCACCGGAATGGGCATCAGCAGCCGGATTCCTGCCAGCATCCAGAGATAGCAGATGAACTTTCTGGGCGTTTCCTTCAACAGCAGCCGCAAAATCATCACAACCAGAATCACAATGCTTCCGTGAAAGCTGGCGGTGAGCAGACTTTGAAAGAAGGTATTCATATTCATTCCTCCTGGTAGCTGTCGATCATGGCCTGGAGCTGTTCCACTTCCGATTTGCTTAGTCTTTTGCTTTTGGAAAAGGCTGCCAGAAACGCGGGCATGGAGCCTTCAAAGGTTTCCTCCATCATCTCTTCCAGCCTTGCCTTTTGGGCTTCTTCCTTGGAAATCAGACTGGTGACGATGGTATCCTCATTTTTCACGACCCCCCGCTCCGCCAGACGGCGGATTACGGTGTAGGTGGTGGCTTTTGACCAGCCCAGCTGTTCCTTGCACAGGGCAACCAGGCGGGTGGAATTGACCGGCTCATTTTCCCAAAGCAGCAGGCAGAAGCGGTATTCACTTTCAAAAATCTTTGGGGTCGCCATGGCAGTTCCTCCTTGTCAGTTGCCAATATAGTTGTCGTCCATTTTAACGCCGTCGATGGTGATGTTTGTGGTGTCGTGGAGCATAAAGGGGGTGCCGTCGTAGCGGACGCCATCGAACACCTCACCCAAATCCCGGATGGTATTGCCATTGAAGGTCACGTCCTTGCAGCCCACCATATAAATGCCGCCCCAGCTGCATTCATAGATGTCGCAGTTTGTTACCTGGATCGCCTTGGACTGTTCTGCCCACACGCCCACCACGCCGCAGCCGTACAGACCGCAGTGATTGATGAGAATATCCTGACTTCCCTGGAATCCCAGAACACCGCCGGCGCAGGAGGCAGGCTCGAAGGTGTGACCGGCAGTGAAGCCCTCCACGGTGATGGCGCTGCAGTTCTCAAAATTGATGACGTGGGCATAACGGGGACGGGCGGATACGGTGTGGGCTTTGATGTCATCTCCCTCCGCCCGGATGGTCAGGTTGCTCAGATCACGGATGGTGAGCTGCACGCCGTCAAAGACTTCTTCCCAGTAGTAGTATTCCGTGCTGGTCTCGCCGTATCCAGCGGCGGTACTCAAATCGTAGAATTCTGCGTCCAGAATGATCTCAGTGTCAGGTGCCAGAGCCGCCAGCAGCTCGTCCACAGTAGATACATGCACCTGAGTCTGAACACCGGTAGCAACAGGGGTGAATTCGGCCATGGTGGGTTTGCTTTCTTCGGGAGCCTGAGCCAAAGCGATGGGGAGATAGCAGCTTGCCGCCAGCGCCAGCAGCAGCGCAATGCTGAGAAGAATGCTGAATGATTGTTTCATGATAATCGTCTCCTTTTCAAAATTGGTTTAACGCGCTAAACCTTATGCTTGAAGTCTAACACGTTAAACCAGTGCTGTCAAGACCAATTAAGAAATCTTAAGAAATATGATGCAATTCCCTGAGTTGCAAATTCCGTAACAAAACGTTAAATTGACATTTATCGCACCGTTCGTAGGGCGGGGTCTTGACCCCGCCGCCCCCGCTGGATTTTATAAATGGTGTGTTGAATGGTGTTATTTCCAAAATTATCACGGGAAAATGCCAACAAACCGACATTTGATTCCAATGATCCAACCTGCCAGGTTTCGTTATCTGACCGGCTGGGTCAAGACCCCGCCCTACGAAACATCTCTATAGTTTCCAATTTGTCTGCCTGTCGTGAGAGAACGATGAGCACAATGTGAATCTTTTGTGCTGCAATCTTAAGATTCTCTTTTCTTTCTTGACTTTCAAAATGCAGCTGGATATAATTACCTCACCGTTTTTGAAACGGCGTTGCAGAACGATTTAGTCTGATAGAAGGAGATTATTATGAAATATCAAAAAACAATTCTTTATGGTCTGGCCATTTCTCTGGTATTGACCCTTACCGCTTGCGAAGCTGCTTCCCGGGATCCGGAGGTGGCTGCACAGTCTACCGCACCGCTGGAGCAGACCGAGAAAGTGTCTGAAGAAACAACGGCTACGCTTCCGTCCTCCCTGTTCTGGGACGATGTGGTGGAGCTGGTGAACCTGGCAGGGGACACCACCACGGTTTATAAGCTGGATGACGGACGGTATTTGGACCGAATGGACCGTTTCTTCACCTATGACGGCGCAGAAACCTGGACCTGCGACGATGGCAGCATCTGGAACCGGAAGTCAGATGCCACGGCGGCCACGACCAACGTCTATGCCGAATTCGCCATTGAGCGCCTTTTGGCTCAGCGCCCTGACCACCTGTTCTTCAGCGACGCGGCTGGAAATGAATACGCCAGCAAGGTGGTGCTTTCCTTTGATACTCCCGTTACCAATTTTCGTTTTCTCCAATTGGAGGGGGAAATCAACCAAGCAGGGGAGTTCATCTGCACCAATATGCAGCAGCTTTATTCCAGGGATGAAATCACAGAAAATGATCTGATGGTTGTGCAGACGGTGCTGGAAGGACGGATTCCTACCCGGGGCATCAGCTTTGTGGATGCAGGAGGAAATACCAGGTACTATTATCTCGCCGTCAGCGGGGAAGACAATGTGCCGCTGCTGGTTTCCTTCCGGTGACAGCGGGGAAAATAGTGTTGAAATTTCCTCTTAATCGTAGTATAATACAAGTGAATATATCACATTATGAAGTTTCAAACACTTTCTACATATGAGGAGGAAATCCACATGATTGCATGGAAAAACATGGATTCCCTGGCTTCTTTTCAGAAGCTTCAGGGAGTGAATCGGGTGAACCTGGCTGATGCGATGTCCGGTGAGGGCGGCGCCCAGCGGGTCAGGGACTACAGCGTTCCCATGGGTGCCGGGATGGCGTTTCATTATGGTGCCAGACCCGTTGACGATGAGATTCTGTCTGTTCTTTCCGAATTTGCGAAAGAAGCACAGCTGACCGAGAAGTTCGCCGCCCTGTATAACGGCGAAGTGATCAACACCGGTGAAAAGCGTCTAGTTCTGCACCATATGTGCCGCGGCCAGCTGGGCCAGGATGTGGTTGCTGACGGTGTGAACAAGCGGGAGTTCTACCTGGGTGAGCAGAAGCGGATTGCAGATTTTGCAAACAAGGTTCATTCCGGCGAGATTGCCAACGCTGCCGGTGAGAAGTTCACCACCGTCTGCCAGATTGGCATTGGCGGATCTGACCTGGGCCCCCGGGCCATCTACCTGGCTCTGGAAAACTGGGCAAAGGTCAACGGCACCCTGAAAATGAAGGCAGCCTTCATTTCCAACGTTGACCCCGATGATGCAGCCGGTGTGCTGAGCAATCTGGACCTGGCCCACTCCCTGTTTATTCTGGTTTCCAAGTCCGGAACCACCCTGGAAACCCTGACCAACGAGTCCTTTGTGAAGGATGCTCTGGCCAAGGCCGGTCTGGATTCCTCCAAGCACATGATCGCAGTGACCAGCGAAACTTCTCCTCTGGCCAAGAGCGCTGACTATCTGGCTGCCTTCTTCATGGATGACTATATCGGCGGCCGGTTTTCCTCTTCCTCCGGCGTGGGCGGTGCTGTGCTGTCCCTGGCCTTTGGCCCGGAGGTGTTCGCTCAGTTCCTGGATGGCGCTGCCGAGGCAGACAAGCTGGCAAAGAATGAGAAGCTGACGGAGAATCCCGCCATGCTGGATGCCCTGATCGGCGTTTACGAGCGTAATGTTCTGGGCTATCCCACCACCGCCGTGCTGCCTTATTCCCAGGCGCTGAGCCGGTTCCCGGCCCACCTGCAGCAGCTGGACATGGAGTCCAACGGCAAGTCCGTGAACCGCTATGGTGAACCCGTTCACTACGCCACTGGCCCCGTGATTTTTGGTGAGCCCGGTACCAACGGCCAGCATTCCTTCTACCAGTTGCTGCATCAAGGCACTGACCTGATTCCGCTGCAGTTTGTTGGTTTCCGTAACAGCCAGATGGGCACCGATGTGGTGATCCAGGGCAGCACCAGCCAGCAGAAGCTCTGCGCCAACGTGGCCGCCCAGATCGTGGCCTTTGCCTGCGGCAAAGACGATACGAATCTGAACAAGAAGTTCAATGGCGGCCGTCCCTCCAGCATCATCATCGGCGAGAAGCTCACTCCTCAGGCGGTGGGCGCCCTGCTGGCCCATTTTGAGAATAAGGTCATGTTCCAGGGCTTTGTCTGGAATGTCAACTCCTTCGACCAGGAGGGTGTCCAGCTGGGCAAGATTCTGGCCAAGAAGGTTCTGGCTCATGACTGCGACGGCGCACTGAAGGTTTACAGTGATCTGCTGAACATCTGATATCGTAAATAAATTGTTCCGGGACTTCCGAGGCTGCTGCCTCAGAGGTCCCGGATTTTTTATCAATATAGAGATGCCAGAATTTCTGCGCAGCGCTCGATGCCCAGCTTACCGCTGTCCAATGTAATGTGATAATTCTGGGCCTGTCCCCATTTCATATTGGTGTAGAAACGGTGGTATGCCGCCCGGCGTTTATCCTTGTCCTTTAGCCGCTGTTCCGGAGAAACGTCCCGTTCTCCGTAAACCTCCACAATCCGCCTGGCCCGGAAATCCATGTCCGCATGGATGAATACTTTCAGACAGTCTGCTTTGTCTTTGAGTATATAGTCTGCGCAGCGGCCCACGATGACGCAGGGCTCCTTTTCCGCAAGCTCCGTAATCACCTGGTACTGGACTTTCCAAAGGTAATCTTCATTGGTTGGACCATAGGCGCGGCTGGAAAAGACATTGGAGAGGAATCCTCCGGGCGCGTATTCTCCGGCCTCTTGAATGTAACTTTCATTGAAGCCGGTTTCCAGTGCGATTTTTTGAATCAGTTCTGCATCGTAGCATGGAATACCCAGTTTCTCGGCTGTCAACTTTCCAATGGTACGGCCTCCGCTGCCAAACTCACGGCTGATGGTAATTACTCTGTTTTTCATCATTTATGTTCTCCTTTCCAATTCAATTCTTTGTAGGTTCCAATAATCAAAAAGACTGCGATCACGAATGTCAGGATATCAGACACCGGCATGGAATACAGGACACCATCCAGGCCGTAGAATACGGGAAGCAGCAGCGCGAATCCCACACCGAACAAGATTTCACGAACCATTGACAGTGCTGTGGAAGCCACTGCCTTACCCATGGCTTGCAGAAAAATGAAACAAGCTTTGTTAATACAGGCAAAAATCATCATGCACAGGTAAGTCCGGAAGGCTTTGACGGCAAATGCAGTGTAGTAGCTGCTTTCGTTTGCTGCACCAAAAATCCGGATCAGCTGCCGCGGGAAAAATTCCACCAGAATCAGAGCGACACCGCCAACGCAGGCCTCTGCAATCAACAGCTTCGTAAACAGTTCTTTCACGCGTTGCCTTTTTCCAGCGCCCATGTTGAAGCCCACAATGGAAATGCAGCCGGCAGCCATTCCCACGACGATGGAGATGACGATCTGGAAGAACTTCATCACAATGCCGACAACTGCCATGGGGATTTGTGCGTACTGTTCCTGCCCGAAAATGCTGTCCAGTGCGCCGTATTTTCGAAGCATGTTGTTGATTGCTGCCATCGCTGCAACAAGACTGATCTGGGATAAAAAGCTGGTCATTCCCAAGCTCAAAGTTCTGCCGCAAACCCGCGCGGACAGATGATAGTGTTCCTTTTCCGGTTTGATGACTTTCATATTCCGGAGATACCACAAGGCCAGAACTGCGGTAGCGATTTGGCCGATGACGGTGGCAACTGCCGCGCCCATCATCCCCCAACGGAAAACAAAAATAAAAATCGGGTCAAGGATCATATTGATGGCTGCGCCGGCAAGGGTGGAGCCCATGGCGAATTTTGGATTTCCGTCCCCTCGGATAATCGGGTTCATTGCCTGACCGAACATGTAGAACGGAATCCCCAGGGAAATATAGAAGAAATACTCCTTGGCATGGTGGAAGGTTTCCGGGTTTACCGTACCTCCAAACATCGCAAGAATCTGATCGGAAAAGATCAGGTAGACAGCGGTCAGAATCAGAGCACTGATGACCGTCATGATGACGGAGCATCCAACGCTGCTTTTTGCGGTATGGATATCCTGTTTCCCAAGACAGATGCTGACAAACGCACAGCAGCCTTCACCGATCATCACCGCGATGGCCAGAGCGACCACGGTCAGCGGAAATACAACTGTGTTGGCTGCATTGCCGTAGGAACCCAGGTAGCTGGCGTTGGCAATAAAGATCTGGTCAACGATGTTGTAAAGTGCGCCCACCAGAAGAGAAATGCTGCAGGGCAGGGCATACTGTTTCATCAGCTTCCCGATCCGCTCTGTGCCTAAGTATTGGTTTGAATTGTCCATTGTAATCACCTTTCCTAAACATAATAAAAGCGTGCAGCCTACGAACGCCGGATTTACGCCATAGGCTACACGCTTAATTTACGAGCTTATTTTAAATAATCCCCAACAGGAGTTGCATTGTACTGCTTGATTACTTTTACAATGATGGAACCATCGGGCTGGGGAGATTCTTCCAGGATTTTGTATTGCGTACGATTCTGTTCCAGCTTTCGCTTGTAATTTGCCAATTCCTCCTTCATCAGCCTTACAGCCTGCTCTTGTTCCAGATCATCCTTCAGCATAAAATGGAGTGTCTGACAAATACATGCCGCCTTCACGCGTTTCATTGAATGAACCTACCTTTCATAAAATAAAAAAACGGGCGGTGTGTATGCGCAACTGGACTTACGCATACATGGCACTCGTTACGTTGCTATTATATTAAAATTTTTTGGAAATTTCAAAGGGCGTTTTCAACAAAAAAGTGAGAAAAAACTTTGGAGAAAAAAGCCTTTGAAATAAATCCCATATTTTTGCTATAATTATCCTCGAAAAAATCTGCCTAAAGGATGGAAAACAATGTATCAGAAAGGTGAATACATCAACTATGCAGCCCACGGAATATGTCAAATAGAGGATATCCGTATGATGGATTTCCGGACGGGGAGCGGTGCGCAGGAATACTATATTATTAAGCCGATTCAGCAGGGGAGCGCCACGATTTATCTCCCGGTGAATAATCCAAAGAATAAAGATCGGATGCGGTCGGTGCTATCCCAGAATGAGATTGATTCGATTATCATGAGCGTGAAAAACGAGGAGATTCCCTGGCCCAATGACCGTAAAAAGAGGATTGCACAGTTTCAGGAGATGATCTCCCGGCGTAATGAACGGGAGCTTTTATTACTGGCGAGCTGTCTCCACCGTCAGATGATGTCCAAAGGGCTTTCCGCTGGGGAACGAGAGCTTTTGCGGAAGGTGGAAGGGATCATCGAACAGGAATTTTCGTTTTCCCTACAAATCAGCGCATGCAGTATTGGAGAATACATCAGACAGAAGCTGTCTTGATGGGAGCGCTGTTTTATACTATTCTTTAGCCCAATCTTTCCGGCCGGATTTGTGTAAAACTGCGTTGTCGTCTTTGCTTGGTGTCAGCCAAGCTGCACGTCGCCTTGTTTTACGCAAATCATCCTCGGAAATCTTTGTGAACTTTTCATTAAAGTCTAGTATTTGGGCAACACCGCATAATGGGGCAAGAGCTTTCGACGAGAGATTTTGCCCCAGGCGAAAGTTTGGAAAGTGCGGGAATACTGGATGTATTTCCCACTTTTCAAACTGCGCGGGTGGGGCAAAAGATCCGTCGAAGGCCGCAGCTCCCATTGTGCGGTGTTGACTTAGAAAAATCCTGCGGCAGGTCAGAATTGACCTGCCGCAGAGCGTTTTCAAGGGGAGAATATGGAAGGTAGAAAATAGGGGACTTACTGCTTTTTATATCCGCACTTGGGGCAGACACCCTTATCGTTCAGAGCAATTCCGCACAGGGGGCAGCGGTCAATCTGGCTGCTGGGGGTGTATTCCTGGGAGGCGGCATTGACGCCGCTGGTAAAGGTGAGCTTGGCAATATTCAGCTTATCCTTCAGCAGATCATAAACAATCTTGATCATGCCTTCCACGGTCATGGTCTCCTTGGTGACAACCAGGCGGCATTCCGGGTAAGCAGTGGCCAGCTCCGTCTTGAAGGCGGGGCCCTTCATTTTGTTGGAGGGGGCACCGTTACGAATGCCCTGAGCCTCGTAGACACCCAGAATGGCGGGCAGAAGAGGATCGTCCTCTCTCAGAATCAGTGCATGGTCAAAGTTTTTCATCACTTCCCATGCGGTCTTCTTGATTTCGTTACAGGGAAAAACCATATTGACACCGGGCTCCACAGTGTCCTCAACCTCGATGGTCAGAAGACCGGTATGACCATGAAGGTACTGTGCTTCACCCTTGAATCCATAGAAACGGTGTGCGTATTGCAGGTCTAATGTTGTAATGCTTCTCATAGTGATACTCCTTTGCGTATATATTTACGGGATCTGCGCCCGTATGCGCACATTTTCGATGCGTCAGGGCTGGGACTGGGCAGCCCCCTGACAATCCGGGCATATGCCATGGAACAAGATATCATAGCCGGTAAAGGAAAAACCATGGGCATCATGAATGCCTTTTTCCAAACCGGTGACGAATTCCATATCTACATCAAAGACCCGGCCGCATTTATCACACCGAACATGGCAGTGGTCATGAACCCGGTGATCGAAGCAGTCCGCGCCGCCCGGAATTTCCAGCCTTCGAATTTCCCCTATTTCGGAAAGAAGGGACAGATTGCGATACACCGTGGCTTTGCTGATGGTGGGGTGCTCCTTTGTAATTTCTTCATAAATCTGATCTGCTGTTGCATGACACCGGAGTTTTCGCACTGTTTCCAGAACCAGTGTCCGTTGAATGGTATTACGGTTTTTCATGCCGCTCATCCTTATTTGTTTTTATTCCTTAATAGTATTATATATTATTAAAGAATAGTTGTCAACTACTTTTTAATGCTGAAGCACCCGGATATAGTGGTTTGCCTCCCTGAGAACATGGTCGGCTAAAAGCGGAAGAATCACACTTCGGATTTTACACTGTTGGATACCCTGTACCGCCGCCGTTTTAAAATCCCGGAAGCGGACAGTCTGTGCCAGAGAATTTCCCGGCTGAGCATTTTGAGCGGCATTTCTGCTGCTTGTCAGAAGTCTGCTATACTCTTTCGCAAAGTTGTCGGCGGTGCAGAATAGTTCCGTCTCGCAGGGGTCCAACAGTCCCCGAAGAAACTGGGCGTGTTCCATCATGATCTGGTTCCAGAAGCATTCGTTTTCTTTCATAGTGCATTCGGACAGATCGCCTTCCCGTTCCAGAATCTCCACATACCTCCGGTATAGCTTTGCTTCCCGGAGAATGTGTTCTATCAGCAGCGGATAGTTCAGCGTAAACAGCTCACAGTTCAAGACACATTTGAGTATGTTTTCTTTGAGGTCAATCAGCCCGCTCAGCAGCCGTAATGCGGTGCGGTTCAGTCTGCGTACCCTTCCCTGTATCTGAGTCAGGTCACGGCGAATTCCACCGGGTTTCAAACACAGCGTTTGGTTTGTGATTTCCTTGTCAATGGGAATTCCCGTAAAGTACTCTGTCTGCTTTTCGGCCCAGGCGGTGAACTCTGTCACAATCTCTCCCGAGCTGATCACTTCCTTCCCCACGACACTACCCGCAAGCGTTACGGAATCCCGCAGCAGCGTCTCAAATTCTTTTTGAAAAAAGGCTGCTCTCTCAGAGAAGGCCGCAGCAGCCGGCGTGAATCCAGCTTGCAGAAAAAATGCGTGTTCTTTCATGATTCGGGAGAAAAACAGGTGCAATTCCAAAGATTTTACTACATATCGATTCTGATTCATAGTACCTCCAGACCATCATCTTATTTGGTTGCCGTATCAATGTATGCACCGGTGCCCCCAATTGTTCTCGTCTCCTTTTTTGGGGGCTGTATTGACTCTGGCTGATTCTTTGTGCAAATTCGTCCATGCTCTTGCAATTGTCTCGCTTTTCTGATATGATGCTTCAAAAAAAGCAAAGGAGAATTTACCATGTTGGAAGTCAATATAAAAGCGCCGGATTTTTGCCTTCCTGACAAGGACGGAAATCATGTCAGCCTGAAAGATTTTCGGGGCAGAAAAGTCGTCCTGTATTTCTATCCCAAGGACAATACCCCTGGCTGCACCCGGCAAGCCTGCGCTTTCGCCGCAAGCTACGAGCAGTTCAAGATGCAGAATGTTATCGTCATTGGTATCAGCAAGGATTCCGTGGCATCCCATCAGAAATTTGCCCAGAAGTATGACCTGCCCTTTATCCTCCTATCCGACCCGGAATTGCAGGCGATTCAGGCCTATGGAGTCTGGCAGGAAAAGAAGCTCTACGGCAAGGTGAGCATGGGTGTGGTTCGCACGACCTATATCATCAATGAACAGGGAATCATCGAAAAAGTCATGCCAAAAGTCAAGCCGGATACCAATGCCGCTGACATTCTTGCCTATCTGGCAGCGGAGCAGTAAGGCATGAGAATCATCATATCCCCGGCAAAGAAAATGAAGGTGGACACGGATAGTTTCCCATGCCGGGCTACACCGCTGTTCCTGAGGAATACAGAGGAGATCTGCCGGAAGCTGCAAAGCATGTCCTACGACGAACTGAAAAAGCTTTGGAAATGCAACGACCAAATTGCCAAACTGAATGTCCAACGGCTGCAAGACATGGATCTACACCGACGGCTGACCCCGGCGGTGCTGGCCTATGAGGGCATCCAGTATCAGTACATGGCTCCCGGGGTGTTCACGGATCAGGAGTATGCCTATATTCAGGAGCATCTGCGCATTCTGTCCGGCTTTTATGGCATTCTTCGCCCCTTCGACGGAGTAACATCGTATCGCCTGGAAATGCAGGCAAAGCTGGAAATAGGGGCGTGCAAGGATCTGTATGCCTATTGGGGGGACTGCCTGGCCAAAACGCTGTTTGCGGAAACGGACTGCATCATCAATCTGGCGTCCAAAGAATACAGCGTCTGCGTGTCCAAATACCTGCCGGATCTCGTTCACTTCATCACCTGCGTGTTTGGTGAAGAAAAAGACGGCAAGGTGATTGAAAAGGGGACCATGTGTAAAATGGCCCGGGGCGAGATGGTTCGCTACATGGCACAGGATCAGATTACAGACCCAGTGCAGATTCAGTCGTTTGATCGTCTGAACTACAGGTTCGATGAAACACGTTCAGACGATAATACCTATGTTTTTCTTCGTGATGCAGTAAAAGAATCCTTTGCATCATAATAAAAGAAGAATCCCACGCTAACGCTGCTGCAGATAAACTGATTGGCACCGTTAACGGGGATTCTTTTTGTTTGGGGTTATTTTTTCAAATCCATCAAAAGCTTTTGAAATTTGCTCACGGATTGGATTTCATGCGTAACAAACCTTCCGTCATAATAAAGCGCAAAGGTTGTGAAAGGGCAGGGGATGCTCTGTGCCTGTTCCCGAGTGGTGATATGTACCGCCTGGAATGTCACACCGGATTCTTGGGCGGCAGCTTCCAACAGCGCGACATATTTGGCGGTGAAGGGACACTGACTGGTATAATACAACGTGAAACCGGAGGGAAGCCCTGGTATGATCTGTCTGACACAGGACTTGAAACGGGGTTTCTCCACACCTGGGAAAAAGGGAAGATACCAAAGCTCAAAATACGGCTCAGCCACGTCCGCAACCTGAAAGCCCTTATACTGCAGGTATTTTGGGTCGGAAAGGAAGCCCATCTTCTTTTTTGAGGACAGCACCACCAGACCTTTTTTTCCTTGTTCTTTGCTGTCCCGGATGCACTCATTCAAAAGCGCGTTGGAATAGCCATGCCCCTTGAACTGCCCTGAAATCCAGAAACAGTCAATGAACATATAGCCCTCCGCGTCAACAGGCGCCCAGGCATATTCTGCCGGGATGTACTCGATAAAGCACTTTCCCCGGACATCGCCCTTGAGGAAAACGAGCCCTTCCTCTAACCGCTCCGACAGCCATGCTTTTTTGGACATGACCTGAATGTCTTTGTTGTTGGAAATGGCGCAGCAGATGTGCTCCTGCTCCAAATTTTCATGTGTCAGGCGAATGAATTCCATGACTGTACTCCTTTCGAAGCTGCAATTATCTGGTAGTATTTCTATCTTCGTTGGTTTCTTTCCTTTGGAGGATGCGCATCAATCTTTTTTTCTCACAGCGTACCGGCCTGTTGTACTTTGATGTTGCATGATGTTCCCGACAGGCTACGCAATCACCGTGCCGGGGACATTTCTTCTTTTTGCATGGACAATTCTCATTCATTATGGTCGGTACTTTCTGAATTACAGTTCCTCGGAGTTGTACTGACTGCCATTCCCCACAACGGTCCAAGAATGATTCCGAGAATGTGATTTTCCCACAGGCCGCAGCTGTTCAGCGCCACACCCAGTAGAAGTCCAAACCCTGCACCCATTGCGATGTGTTGTTTGAAGTGCTCATCCTTCTGTTTTCCGACTTGATAATTTGCTGCCAATATCGCCAAGGCGATTCCTTCCAAAACAAAGGGAAGCGCGGAGAAAATAAAATCTTTCATATCGTTATGCCTCTGATGATATTTATGTATTTGAAGTTTACTTCAAGGTATGCTGTTCTTCCAGCTCTGCGCCATAGCGGAAGATAAGGGAAGCCAGAACCAGAACGATGCCCATGGTCACGCTGTTCAGGTTTCCCCAGTCACGGCTGGCACTCTGCAGCGAGCCAAAGAGTTCACACACGATCGCTGCCAGAATGGCTGCCACCAGCGGCAGGACAATGGTGCGGATGCCAAGACGCAGAATCTGGTCAGCCCCATGTTTTGTGAAGGGCGTACCGTCCGCCTGCTCCGTTTTGAAATAGCGCAGGGCATAAAACAGTAACGTACCGTCTGTGAGCGCAAGAATGGTATCCACAAGAAGAACGCAGATCATTTCGCTCAGGCCACCGGTGACGGTCAGAGAAAACATCATTTCCTGGTCGGCGCCCACCACGGTGCCGCCATTGTACCACACGATGCCGCACAGCAGTCCCAGCGCGGCCAGCCCTGCCCAGACAAAGGAAAGGATCATGGCGATTTTGGTGAGGACCTGAAAGACCCGGAACGTTTTTTGAATGGTTTGCAGTGATTTCATAGTAATTCCTCCTTCTTTCTGATGTCCCTATTCTACTACATCCCGTCCTTTTGTGATAGGGGAATTCTTTAGCTGAATGTGTCCGTTTTCTAGGGCAGCACCGTATAATGGAGCAAGGAGATTCGGCGAGAGATTTTGACCAAAGCGAAAGTATGAAAAATGTGGGAATACTGGATGTATTTCCCATTTTTCATACTGCACGATTGGGGCATAAGATCTGCCGAAGCCCGCAGCTTCCATTGTGCGGTGTTGCCCTAAGGCAGCATTGTTCAGAATCTCTCTGGATAACACATTCCACCCCAGGGAGAAGGACAATATACGGTGGATTGCGCATCAATCTGATGTACTATTTATTTGAAAAGAGATGCTTCCCTCGGCCTGCTTTCCAGATACGGATAGAGAATAGTTTCCGTCCTCCGGAATGGTCACCCGAAAGCTGCTTAGTTCCGGATTCCTTCCTTCATAGATCGGTTCCTGATTTTCCTGCCCGATGGAAATAGAGAGGTCACCGGAAATCTGGACCATATTCACATCAATGGTGTCACCCTTTTTCAGAGAAAATGGCTCTTTGATGGTGCAGTTCAGTCGCTCCAAGTCCAGAAAGAAAAAATTTTCCCCAACCTTCCGACTGTATCGGGACTCGTTGAAATGTATGGTAATATGTCAGTTCTATAGATGCTTGTGCGCATAGAAAAGAAATTTTCAATATACTCTTGCCGAAAGTCAACCTGTCTGCTATAATGGTGCCAACTGATGAGGATTGGAGTTGAAAGAATGCGCACCACTTCTTGCTGATCGATTGGGCAATACGAAAGAGCTGCAAAATTGCGGCTTGGTTTTGTTATGCCCTGATGCAGGAAGGTGTGTACCGTTTCAACTGACATGATGATGCTGCGCCCGGAAAGGGAGCGGTTGCTTTTGTTGGCTGCGGGATGCTTTCCTGCGGCCATTTTTCTTTTTTGGGAGGGCACATATGTCTTTGATTCAAGTATCCAATTTGACCTTTGCCTATGACGGCAGCTATGAAAACATTTTTGAAAATGTCAGTTTCCAGATCGATACCAACTGGCGGCTGGGATTTACCGGAAGAAATGGACGGGGGAAAACCACGTTCTTGAATCTTCTTCTTGGAAAATACGAGTACCAGGGGAGTATTTCCGCTTCGGTGGCATTTTCCTACTTTCCATACCATGTGAACGACAAAAACATTCTTTCCATTGACGCTGTGGAAGCCGTATATCCGGACTATGAATATTGGCGAGTAGCGCGGGAGATGGAAAAGCTGCAGCTGAATGAAGAGGTGCTGTACCGTCCCTACGGCACCTTAAGCAACGGAGAACGGACGAAACTCCAGTTGGCGGTTCTCTTTTCCAAAGAGAATCACTTTCTGCTCATTGATGAACCCACGAACCACCTGGATATCCGGGGACGGGAACTGGTGAGCCAGTACCTGAGTGGGAAAAAGGGATTTATCCTGGTATCCCATGACCGGGCATTTCTGGATGGATGCGTTGACCATATCCTGTCCATCAATAAGTCGGATATCCAGGTCTGCAAGGGTAATTTTTCCACTTGGATGGAAAACAAGCAGCGTCAGGATGATTTCGAGCGGGCGGAGAATGAAAAGCTGAAAAAGGAAATTTTCCGTCTAAAGGAAACTGCCCGGCAAAAAGCGGATTGGTCTGACCGGGTGGAAGCAACGAAGATCGGCTTCGGTCCCTGTGACCGGGGGTATATCGGCCACAAAGCGGAGAAAATGATGGCCCGTTCAAAAGCCATCGAAAAACGCCAAACCGCCGCCATCGAAGAAAAATCCAAACTGCTGAAAAACATCGAACGCAGCGACACATTGAAAATATTCCAGACTCCATTTCACACCAGCCGGCTGGTGGAACTGAAAGATGTATCCATTGCCTATGGGAAAGAGCCGGTTTGTAAGCCTGTCAGTTTCGCCATCCGGCAGGGGGATCGGATCGCCTTACAAGGAGCCAATGGGTCCGGCAAGAGCAGCATTCTCAAGCTGATCTGTGGGCAGGGAATTCCCTATACGGGGGAATTCTGGCGGGGGAACGGTCTGCAAATTTCCTATGTCAGTCAGGATACCTCCAACCTGCATGGGAATCTCTCTGATTTCGCCCGGGACAGCGGGATCGACGAAAGCCTGTTTCTAGCCATGTTGGCGAAATTGGATGTGCCGAAAGCCCAGATGGAAAAAGATATGTCCAATTTAAGTGCCGGGCAAAAGAAAAAGGTACTGCTGGCAAAATCCATCTGTGAACCGGCCCACCTGCATATCTGGGATGAACCAATGAACTATATTGACGTGATTTCCCGGGTGCAGATTGAGGAATTACTGCTTCAGTTTCAGCCAACCATTCTGTTCGTGGAACATGATAAAGTTTTCTGTGAAAATGTGGCAACAAAAATTGTAAGACTTTAATTTATCCTGGGAGAAGCGATTGTCAAGAAGGCTCCACGACCAATCACCGTGGAGCCTTCTTTTTTAGAACGTGTTGTGCCTGTTCTCATGGAACAGTGGTTTCGACAGGATCATCCGTGTCGCTCTGGGCATATCCGGGCGAGCACCATACATCCTCCAGATAAATGGAGGTGTGGTCCAAGGTCCTGGATATTTCCTCGTTGGTCTCCCGGTCATACCTGCAGCGATAGGCTGCCGCATAGCTGGGATGGTCGCCTACCCGGTATTCCATTTTGACGTAATAATCCCTTTGCTCCACACCCATGATCCGAACCTTTACATAGCCGTCGGATACCTCCGCCAGAATTTTCACGGGAAGCTCGTAATCGTTGCGGATTTTCAGATCGGTGGTGCCCCAGTTGACGGTGGCATCCAAGCCAAGGGGAATGTAGTTTGCAGGGTAACCGTGGTTCTTTCGCTCTACGGTGGTCAGCTCTGCAAAAAGAGAACTGAGGTACAGGGTAGAGGAGACCTGGCAGATACCGCCGCCAACCTCATCCACCAGTTCCGTGCCGGAGTATGCCGGAGCGGGCTTGTAGCCGGCTTCCGTAGTTCGCTTTCCAAGAGTATCGTTATAGGAAAGGGTTTCTCCTGGCTGCAGGATGATACCGTCCAGCTTGGAGCAGGCAAGCCGCAGGTTCTCGGTTCTGTTTTCATTATCTGCATCGTATTCCGTCTTGCAATAACCCAGCGTATCCTGGAACCACGCATCGTCTTCACTGACAAGGGGCTCTGTAAACATCATTTGAATGCGCAGTGTATCTCCCGGGGCAGCGTTTTCCAGAAGCGTGGCAGCTTCTTCCAGATCAAAGCTGTAGCCCATTTTCCCGGGAATTACCTCCAACGTCTGTCGGTCAATGGTGGGATTCTGGGCGTCGATTGAAACCTGTTTGGAGATTTCATTCAAACTCAATTCTTTCGGTTCTCTCATTTCTTCGGGAGACTCCATAGAAACCTGGAATTCCTCCCGCTCATAGGCGCCCAATATCTGGTCGTATACATCCTGCAAGTCTACCAGATAACCGGAAGAACCTACGTTTATCACCAGAGTCTGGCAGGGACCTATTTGCGCTTCCATGTCCGGAGCGTCACCTTCCAGCCAGTATCCGGAAGGGATATATACGCCGCCCAGAGAATCGAAGAATTCCTGCAACTCGGCCAATAAACGGTCTTTGTCCAGTGCTAAGCCCAAAGAAACCGTTTCTTTTCCGCTGTTTAGCGCTTCGTTAACTGCTTTGTCAATATCCCAGTGGATATTGGTTTTGTCCGGCGTCAGCGTGAGTGTCTGCTCACCTACGGAAAGCACCATGCTCTCCTTCTCATATACATCAGATACCGCAAGACGGATGGCATCCGCTGCCTCTTCTGCAGTCATTCCTCCCACAGGAATGCCGGAAACAGATACGCCGCTGGCAATCTTCGGATCAGGAAGAGTGACGGGAATTGTGCTCTCGGAGGGAGTCTGATTTTCCTGAACAGGATATTCCGGTTCCGATGTTTTTGAAGGCAGAAGGAGCAGCAAGATCAAAACAACGAGAATGATACCGATGGCAGTGCAGCATATCGCGAGAATCAGACGCTGCTGCCCTTTGCTGTTACTTTTTTTGGATATGTAGTTTGAAATAAAAATCGCCTCCTGGGACGCTGGAAAGGCTGCCGCATGAATCATGCAGCAGCCGGAAGATTATTTGGGGGAGAGGTCCACATTTCTGCGCAGGATGGAATGGGCAGGGACTGCTTTGGGAAGTTTTATGGTGAACTTCATTTGAGGCGTTCTGGGTTCGTCAATGGCAGTACCTTCCTCGTTTGCCATCCCTTCCGCACGGATGGCAAAGGGGCGCAAATCAGGGCCAACAACCTCCAAAGCATCGCCCTCATGGAATTTGTTGCGCAGGCTGCAAACAGCGTGGCCGTTTTCGTCACAGCTTTCCACAATAGCGCAAATTTGCCATTGACGGATGTAACGAGAGTTTTCGGTATATTGACCTGGGAAACCAAAATAAAAACCGGTGGAGTAAACCCGGTGAGAGACATGCTCCACTTCGTCCCGCCATACGGGATCAAGCTCCCGACCAGCCAGAACATCGTCAATGCAATGCCTGTAAGCACCGGAAACAATGGCAGCATAGTAAGGAGATTTGGCCCTTCCTTCGATCTTGATACAGTCGATGCCCGCATCCATCAGTTCCTTCAAATGGTCGATGGTGCACATATCCCGGGAATTCAGGATATAGGTTCCTTTTTCGTCCTCAAACACAGGGAAGTATTCCCCGGGGCGCTTTTCCTCTACCAGCGCATATTGATAGCGGCAGGGCTGTGCACAGGCGCCACGGTTGGAATCCCGACCGGTCATATAGTTGCTGAGTAAGCATCTGCCGGAGTAGCTGACGCACATAGCGCCGTGGCCAAAGGTTTCAATTTCCAGAGCAGGGGATACCTTTTGGCGGATGGCGCGTATTTCTTCCAGGCTTAGCTCTCTGGCCAGGACCACCCGCTGTGCGCCCAAGTCGTGCCAGGCTTGGGCGCACTCGTAGTTGGCAATGGATTGTTGGGTGGAGATATGGCGCTGGCAGTGGGGAGCATACTTCCCGGCCAGCTTAAATGCTCCCAAATCCGCCAGAATCAGGGCATCCACGCCGGCGCTGTCCAACTGCTCCAGATAGGCGGGCAGAGCGGCCACCTCGTCATTTCTGGGCATGGTGTTTACCGTGACGTGAACCTTCACCCCGTGGCTATGGGCGAACGCAACTGCCTTGGGAAGCTCCTCCGGGGGAAAATTACCCGCAAAGGAGCGCATTCCAAAGCTTGTTCCGGCAAGGTAAACTGCGTCCGCACCATAGAGCACGGACATTTTCAGCTGCTCTGCATCACCGGCAGGGCACAGAAGCTCCAGTTTTTTCATCTCATCCTCCAACTCTGGCCCGGTTGGCCTCGTGTTCGGCCTGGGTGGTTGCAAAGATATGAGAACCGGCAGCGGGATCCAACACATAGTAATAGTAATTGGTATCCGCAGGCTCCAGGGCTGCCCGAAGGCTGGAAAGACCCGGATTGGAGATGGGGCCTGGGGTCAGTCCTGTGTTGGTATAGGTGTTGTAGGGGCTGACTACCCGCAAATCCTCGGCTGTCAGATCCGTCTTGCCGTCCAACGCATAAACGATGGTGGCATCGATGTTCAGATAGGGAGGATTGCCCTGCCAGCAGAACAGACGGTTGTAGATGACGGAGGCGATGGTGTAGCCTTCCTGAGCGCTGGAGGTTTCCTTTTCAATCATGGAAGCTACATTTACGACATCACGAACCGTAAACAAATGGGAGTCGATATAATCTTGTGTCTTTCCGTCCCGACGCATCAAATCTGTCAGATGGGCATTCAGTGTCTGAATTTTTCCGCGCATTTCTTCGTCGAAACGATTGTCAAAGTTATTGAGCATTTTGGTCAGAACATTCTTGGGCGTATCGTTCTGATAGAATTCATAGGTGTCCGGGAACAGGAAGCCTTCCAGGCAGTATTTGTCGCCTCTGGTCACGCCGTCCAGGAACCAGTAATCATTCAGCTCGCCGTAGGCTGAATAGGAAGAAATGTCCTGTACGGTACAAACCTTGTTTTCTTCCAGCAGGGCGAAAATCTGGCGGCAGGTGTAACCCTCTGGGATCATCACCTTTACGGTAGATCTGGAAGAAGAGGGGGACATCATCTTCACCAAGGCGTGGTAGTCGTATTTGGTATTCAGGTCCCACATACCAGGGTGAATATCTCCTTCGTCAACGGCAAATTGAGCATACAGCTTGAAAAGCCCTGGGTAATGAATCAACTCAGCTTTTGCAAGCTTCTTGGTAATATCATCGATTGTATCGGTTTCATACACGGTGATGGTAACGCTCTTGTCCTCGCGGCCAAAAGCCAATATCTCCGAAGCACATACCCAAACCATTCGGCCCAGAGTGATACTGATCAGCAGTACCAAAGCAACCCAAACGCCGGTGACAAGTATGTTCGGGATACCGAACAGGCCTTCGCCCTTTTTCCGGCGGGGGCGCCCCTTTTTGATGGCCCGGGTGCGATGAGGTCTGGGCTGTTCAGGCACAGGGGGCAGCTCCTCTTCAAAGTCACCAGGGTAGGGGGGCAGCGGCTCCTGAGGCGGGATACCACTCATTCCATCCTGGAATACAGGCTGCTCCGGATCGGCGGTATTTTGCTGATTATCGTCAGAGTAAACCGGTTCCTCCGCAGGAGGGATATCTTCCTGCTCTGGTGAATCAACAGAGAGCTGTTCCGGCTCGGAAGCGGGAAAATCGTCGGAGCTTTCACTGGGAGGAACGGATGGCCGGGCAGCAAATTTCCCCCGGTAACCGGTATCCGGTTCCTGCCCCTCCGGAATGGTGTTATCAGCATAGGAACCAATAAAATCAGGTTCCTGAATCATTTCCTCACGGGAAACGGCCTGGTCCTCAGAAACAGGAGCATCGGCAGGAAGGTCTTCCTGTGGTGCAGGCATGGAATCATCCTGCTGCATTGCCGGAAGGAACTGCTGCTCCTGATCCGAATTGGGATCATAGGTCATAAGGGTACCTCCATTATCGAATGACAATTTGCTTTTTGATCGTTTCAGCTATCTCTATTCCCTTCAGTGCTTCCACAAGGGCCAGGCCAAAGGGAATGGCACATCCGGCAGAAGTACCGGTAATCAGCCGACCATCGGTCACGACGGCTGCATTTTCCTGCATCAAGGCAGAACCCATGTGCTCTTCCTGCCCGGGGTAGCAGGTTGCACGCAGCCCGTCGGTGATGCCCAGATCCGCCAGAACGGTGGGACCGGCGCAGATGGCGGCAACATACTTTCCGTTTTCCCAGGCAAATTTCAGAGCATCCAGAGCAGCCTCGCTGGCGCGCAAACTTGCCACTCCGCCAAGGCCGCCGGGAATGATGACCATTTCCACATCGGTCAGATCCATCTCGCCGATGGTGATGTCGGCTTCAACCTTGATTTTGTGGCTTCCGGATACTGTTTTTCCATTGATGCCAACCGTCAGTATTTCCACACCGGCTCTGCGGAGCAAGTCCAGGGGAGCAATTGCTTCGGTTTCTTCAAACCCGGTGCCAAGCAGCATATATACCATATTTTATTCCTCCATGAGATCAATCCGTATGAATCATTTTATTTTTCCATAAGAACTTTGGATTATGACTTTGTATCCAAAGCATTTCATCCTAATATACCATATTTTTTCCTGCTTGTCCACAGTCTGGCGCCCGAAGAAGTTTAATTTTATACTAATTTTGAAAAATGTCATAGGATGGTTGCAAATCCCAGGGAAAAATGATAGAATAACGGGCAGAATACGCAGGATAAAAAGGAAAAGAAGTTATGGAAGAAAAAAACATCACCTTTGAAGACCTTGGTTTGTCTGAGGCCATGCTGAAGGCGCTGGAAAAGAAGGGATACGGATATCCCACCACCATCCAGATGGAGGCAATTCCTCATTTCCTGGCATGGAAGGACGTGATTGCCAAAGCACCCACCGGAACCGGCAAGACATTTGCTTTTGGTATTCCCATGATCGAGCACATCGATCCGCAATGCGAGGATGTCCAGGGCCTGATTCTGGCACCCACCCGGGAACTGGCGATCCAGATTGGAGATGAACTGCGAGGGCTCCTGACTTATTTTAACGGCATCCGGGTTGCAGTGCTCTATGGTGGCGCAGGCATCGGCAGCCAGATCCGTCAGATGGAGAAGAAGCCTCAGATCGTTGTTGCCACGCCCGGCCGACTGATGGATCACTATAATCGGAAAACCATTCGGCTGGATAAAATCCAGACGGTAGTACTGGACGAAGCAGACCGGATGCTGGATATGGGCTTTTTCAAGGACGTAACCAGAATCATCGAAAAGATTAAAAACCGAAAAAACCTGGGCCTGTTCTCAGCAACCATCTCTCAGGAAGTGATGACGGTTTCCTGGATGTACCAACGTGATGAGGTGGAAATCACCGTAGAACCCAAGCAAGAGGACCGGCCCGATATCGATCAGTTTTCACTGACCTGCACGCCTCTGGAAAAGGCGGAAACCGTGCTGCGCCTGATGAGAAGCCAGGGCTACGAGCGGGTGATGATTTTCTGCAACACCAAGCACATGTGCCAGCGCCTTAGCGATGAATTCCAGCGGGCCGGTGTGGACTGTGATTGTCTCCATGGTGATATTCGCCAGAGCCAGCGAGAAAAAACCATGCAGCGTTACCGTGCAGGAAAGCTGCCGGTTTTGATTGCGACAGATGTGGCCTCCCGGGGTATCGATGTGGACGATGTGGACTGCGTCATCAACTATGATATCCCTGAGGAAAACGAGTACTATGTCCACCGCATCGGTCGTACTGGTCGGGCCAAGCGGAAGGGAATTGCCTGGAGTATTGTCAGCAATTTCCCGGAGAAAGCAAAGTTGGATGAAATTGCCAAATTCTCTCACTACCAGGTGAAACCCATGATTCTGAGTGCCGACGGTACCCTGACGGAAGAAGAAATCAAAGCCCCCACCGCACCCAAGAGGCGGTTTAAATGATCCCCAGGGAGTCCGGTTTCCTGCTGCTTTCCGGGAAGCTGGGAGATCCCGACAGGAAGCCGCTTACCACCGCCCAGCTCCGGCAGCTTGCTCAGAGAGCTTCACTGCTGCTGCCACCGGATGAAACAGCTCAGCTGACGGTTTCTCATCTGATGTCCATTGGAATGGATCAGAAATTGTCAGAGCATATCCTGAATTTGCTGGAAGACGAGCTCCAGTTAAAGGCCTATTTGGAAAAGGCGAAAAAATATGGCTGTAGCCCCATCACGCGGGCCAATGGGGAGTATCCTCTGATTCTGCGAAAGCGACTGGGTTTCGATGCCCCTGGATGCCTTTGGATAAAGGGAAACCCTGAAATTCTGAAGATGCCCACGGTATCTCTGGTGGGCAGCCGGGAGCTGAATGGAGCGAATCGGAAGTTTGCCCGGGAAGTTGGAGCCCAGGCGGCAAAACAAGGTTTTGCTTTGGTATCCGGCAATGCCAGAGGCGCAGATTCCACGGCCCAGAGCGCATGCCTGGAATCCGGCGGTTGCGTGATCAGTGTAGTGGCCGATTCCCTCACAGAGCACCCGCAGGAGAAGAATGTGCTGTATGTGAGTGAGGAGGACTTTGATGAACCGTTCTCCGTCTTCCGTGCGCTTCATCGCAATTATGCCATTCACGCCTGGGGGGAGATCACGTTTATTGCCCAATGCACCATGGAAAAGGGTGGTACTTGGGATGGAAGTGTTCATAATCTTCGGAAAAAATGGAGTCCGCTCTATTGTTTCCGGGATGGCAGTACTGCTTCTGTAGCCTTGGAGGGGATGGGGGCCACCCTGATTGACACCGAACAGCTGCAGTACTTCCGTTCTTTTGCCGATACCCAATTGTCTTTCCTTTGATTTTGAATCGAAATATCCCGGAGACGGTTCGTCTCCGGGATTACTTTTAGGGCAACACCGCACAATGGGAGCTGCGGGCTTTGGCGGGCCTTTTGCCCCATCCGTGCAGTTCTGAAAATGGGAAATACACAAAGTATTCCCACATTTCCAGAACTTTCGGCTGGGTCAAAATTCCTCGCCAAATCGCCTTGCCCCATTATGCGGTGTTGCCTTAGAAGATTTTCATGTTTGTCAGCTGCGCTTTTTCGGGGCCCATATACCCGTCGCAGACAGCCGGCTTGGAGGAAAAACGGATGGAATTCAGTACTTCGCTGGCAGAGCCGGAGATGGAGATGCCGGTCACCGGGGTACATTTTTCTCCGTCGTGATAATAGGCCAGGCGTACTTCACCGCCAATGTAATCGCTGAAAAAGTCTACCTGAAGTCCGGACATGGAAATCACTTCCAGATAAGGGCCTTCCCCCAGCTCCTTTTCGGACAGGGACCCGGTCTCAGCGCACAGACAGCGCAGACTGCCGGTTGGCTTTTCATTCAAATACTGACCAAACTGGTTGTCGCCAAAATAGGCCACGGCTTTTCCGTCTGATACAATGTTCATCTCAGTCAGGGACAAGCCATCACTGTCAAATTTCGTGCTGCGGATATTGCCTTCGACGGCGCCTGCCATGGTGATGCTGACGCGGTCACCGGTGGGTTCTTTTTGAATGGCATCCCCCTTTTTGAATACGGTGGAATGGGAATAAACGGCGGAATAGCGGAGATTATCCGCAATGGCATAAAACAACTCAGAAAGCTCATGCTTGTTCAGGATCACCTTGCAGCCAATTTCCTTTTGAGGCTTCACGGCCTCGTAGCGGGCTTTCACCGCTTCCATCATGCCTGCAATTTCTTGATACAGCGCAGCCTCATCCAGTGTGCTGAAATTGTACTGCTCATACAGCTCAACGCTCTGCTCATCTCCGTTGTAGGTAGGGATCGCTTCCACCATGGCATCATACCGAACCTGGCTTTTGCGGATACCACGGCTGTTGATGACAGTCTCGTGATGCTGGTTGAGGAATACTTCCACGGAGTTCAGGGAACCGTCAGGGAGTTCATTGGCACTGAACACGGTATTTGCAACCTTTGCGGCCAAATCCTCAGGACGGAAATCCGCAAAATTGCTTTCCACTGTGTATTCGCCTGTTTCATCGGAGGGGAGGGCATAGGGCTTATTATTGATCAGCAGTGCCTTAGCCGCTGCCTGGGCAATCAGCTCCGTCAATTGTTCCTCTGTTGTGGAAGGATAGACCAGAAAATCCGAATTGCCCAGAAATTCTTCGTGGGAAACATAAACCGTTACCTGGGTGTCGCAGGTATTGGTGCGGCGCACCGTTTCCAGCTTACCCTTCACAAAGAACATCTCATAGCTTTTGATTTCGTGGATATTGATTTTATAATCCGTTACCCTGGCATTGGCCCGGAGCATGGATTCCAGCTTCATCATCCCAGTTTCACCCTCGCTTTCAGTGCAGGACCGCCGTCGCTGACACGTACCCACTCCTTGTAGCCCTTGCCGCAGAAGCCGGAGCCGCAAATCTCAAAATCATCGGAAATCATGGAAATGGACTTGAGCAGATCGGGAACGTATCCGCTCATCACGACGGGGGAGACGTAGTTCTCCGTCAGCTTGCCGTCCACAATTTCAATGCCATACTGAGCAACGCACTGGATGGCCCAGTTTTTAGGATCCTCCATGCCATTGTCGGTATCAAACAGCATGTAGCCATGCTTGACGGAGGCGATCATGTCCTCCAGCTTGTCGGCGCCCTTTTCAAAGAAGGTGTTGGTCATTCGAGTATAGGCCTTGCGGCGGGTGGACTGTCTCCTGCCGTTTCCGGTGGGAGGAGTGCCCAACTGAGAAGCGGAGACAAGATCCGAAATTCCGGTAACCAGAATACCATCCTTGATGATTTGGGTATCCCCGGCCAGAACACCGTCATCATCGAAGAAATAGGATGCGATGCTCAAGGCGGATGCGGCACCGTCTTTCATATTGCAGATAGGGGAGGCAACATACTTTCCCACATACTGCTTGGCCAATGCTCTTTCTTTCACGAACTGATCCATCTCCACGCCATGACCGAAGGCCTCATGGGCAATCAGGCCAGTGATGGAAGGATCGGTGATAACGTCATAGACACCGGGCTCAATAGGCTTCGCGTAGGCCAGGTGATGTGCCCGATTTACAAGCGAATCCATCTTCCCGGGAAGCGCCGCAATAACATCAGCGACATTGGTCGATCCTTCGAACTCGTATACTTGTACAACCTTTTCATTTTCCCGATATACGAGCACCAGCATGCCGCCTACAAAGGTGTAATTCTGATCCAATTCCCGGTTCGCGGAGATAAAGAGCTTGGATACTTCCATGGTATTAAGGGCTACCATGGCATTGAGGATATGCTCACTCTTGCTTTGAAGTTCTTTCTGCGTTTCTTGACAGAAAGCAAGAAGCTGTGCATCGGAATAATCATTCAAATCAGATTCTCTGGTGAAGGATTGGACCAGAGGCTCATCCTCCAGATGAATATCACAAATGCATTCCTGCTCTAGTGCGGTGCTGACAGAAAATGCCTCTTTGATTTCCGCAGCCAGAGTATTTACATCCTCACCGATGTCGTCAAGGGCGTATTCAAAGAAACAGCCTCCGTTGTTCAGTTTTACGACAAAACCACATTCTGTATCTTGCCCATTTCTGATATTGCCGGTGTTTGCATCCACGCGAATTGCAGTGGATGTGTTGTCAGCTCCAAGGATGCTGACATAATCGAATTGATCCTTCAGAATCTTGACCAGAAGTTTTGCCCGGTCCCTTCTGGAATTCAGAAAATTTGAAAATCCCATTATTTCGCCTTCTTTCCCGAAAAAGCCAGAGAATGTTATCATTTGCCATTCTCATAATATAGAAAATTATAGCACGTTTCTGCTGTAATGCAACTGTGTATTTTGAAGTGATCTAAAATGTCCTGACCTTGCGGAGGGAAAAAGAAGCGTGTATTTTGCATTCAGAGAGCAAATAATTGTACGGCTGCGGAGAATGGAAATGTATAAATGGTGCGAAAAATTCGCTAATTTATGAAATACAACTAAAAGTTGACAGAATATTATTATAAAGAGTTTTTTACAATGGAATTATTCTTGCTTACAAATACTTCTCGCTTCTGGTACGTACTTCTTGAAATCGGACCGTTTTTGTGGTATCCTAAGCAATAAACGAAATAGGAATACGTTTTTGCTTCCTGATACCAGTGAAAAAGAGAGGGACAATGTGAGATGTTCATTTCTGACAACCACCATTTTGAAAAGTTTGAAGAGAAGGTATGGCTTTCCACTCCCACGATGTATCCGGATTCCATGGATTATGTGATTGAGGCATATCGGACCAATTGGATGTCCACCATTGGAGCGAACATCAACGAGGTTGAAAGATTTGTTTGTGAAAAGGTTGGATGCAAATATGCCGTTGCACTTTCTGCCGGTACTGCAGCGCTGCATTTGGCCATGAAGCTGGCCGGTGAGCAGGTGTACGGCAAGCCGGCTGTTGGCATGGGCGCCCTTGCCGGACGCCTTGTGGCGGCCAGTGATATGACTTTTGATGCAACCGTAAATCCCATTGTGTATGAGGGCGGCATTCCTGTTTTTGTGGACACGGAATATGACACCTGGAATATGGACCCGGTGTCACTGGAAAAAGCGTTCCAGATGTATCCTGAAATCAAGGTGGTTGTAATTGCCCACCTCTACGGTACTCCGGGAAAAATCAATGAGTTGAAAGATATTTGCACCAGGCACGGTGCTGTCATCATCGAGGATGCAGCTGAGTCCTTTGGTGCAACATACAAAGGCGTTCAGACGGGCTCCTTTGGTGCATTCAACGCAATCTCTTTCAACGGCAATAAGATCATCACCGGCAGTTCCGGCGGAATGCTGCTGACGGACAGCCAGGAAGCGGCGGATAAAGTTCGCAAATGGTCCACCCAGTCCAGAGAACGTGCTGCCTGGTATCAGCACGAGGAGCTTGGATATAACTACCGCATGAGCAACGTAATTGCAGGTGTTGTCCGCGGCCAGCTTCCCCATCTGGAGGAACATATCGCCCAGAAGAAATCAATCTATCTTCGCTATCAGGAAGGGCTCAAAGGTTTGCCGGTGCAGATGAATCCCTATGACGGAAAGAATAGCGAGCCCAATTTCTGGCTCAGCTGCATGATCATTGACCGGGATGCCATGTGTCAGCAGGTGAGAGGGGAGCGGGATGCCCTCTTTGTCCCGGCACATGGCAAGAGCTGCCCCACCGAGATTCTGGAAGCCATCGCCTCCATCAATGCAGAAGGCCGCCCGATTTGGAAGCCTATGCACATGCAGCCGATCTACCGGATGAATCCCTTTGTGGTTCGCGACGGCATCGGAAGAGCCAGAACCAACGCCTATATTGACGGCGGCTGCGCTGACGTGGGCATGGATATCTTCGAAAGAGGCCTGTGCCTGCCCAGTGACAACAAAATGACCGCAGAACAGCAGGACAGAATTATTGGAGTGATCAAAGCCTGCTTTGAATAATTTGGGAACGGAGAGAGAAGATGGAGAAGCACCACCCCTATGGCCCCTATGAAAAATACTTTAAACGACCTCTGGATTTGCTGTGCGGATTGGCAGCGGTTATCGTTTTTTTCTGGCTTTATGGGATTTTGACGATTCTGGGTGCCATTTTCATGAGGGGAAATCCTTTCTTCACCCAGGCCCGTCCCGGAAAGGACGAAAAGATTTTTAAACTCATCAAATTCCGCACCATGGATAACCGCCGGGATGAGCAGGGAAATCTCCTGCCGGATGAGGTTCGGCTCAACCGGTATGGTCGTTTTCTGAGAAAGACCAGCCTGGACGAGCTTCCTGAGGCGTTTAACATCATCAAAGGGGATATGAGTGTGATTGGTCCAAGGCCGCTCCTGGTGCAATACCTGCCCCTGTACTCTGAAAAGCAGCGTCATCGCCACGACGTGCGTCCCGGATTGTCTGGTTATGCCCAGGTTAATGGCAGAAATTCCATCACCTGGACACGGAGATTCGAACTTGACTGCGAATATGTTGATAAAATTACGTTTTTGGGTGACATGAAAATCATCTGTCAGACCGTTGGGAAAGCCTTCCTGAAACAGGAGGGGATTTCTTCGGGGACCTGTGAAACCATGGAAGATTTTAACGGGACAAATTAAGGAGACCCCATGGAACGAAAAACACCGTATTATGTCATCGATCAAAAATCATTGGATGACAATTTTGAAAAGCTGGAGCGAGCGCTGAAGAAGCACTGGAGCAATTTCATCATCGGCTATTCCTACAAAACCAATGCGCTTCCCTGGATCATCCGGCATTTTGACCGCCTTGGCTGCTATGCCGAAGTGGTTTCCGAGGAGGAGTACCGCCTGGCGAAATTGGTGGGCGTTAAAAAAGGAAATCTGATCTACAATGGTCCTATCAAAACGAAGGAAACGTTTTTGGAGGCCATTCGGGATGGCTGCATCGTTAATATCGATTCCGAGAGAGAAATCGACTGGCTGGATGAACTTCCTCGGAAAAACAGAGTCATTGGCATTCGAGTTAACTTTGATATTGAGCGTATGTGCCCTGGGCAGTCCCAATGCCCGGAAGAAGGTGGTCGGTTTGGGTTTTGCTACGAGAATGGAGAATTCTCAAAGGCTGTGACCATGCTTCAGGAAAAAGGAGCCCGCGTTTCCGGTTTGCACCTGCATACCAGCTCCAAATCCAGAGGCCTGGATATCTATCGCGCAATTGCCATGGTTGCCTGCGACATACAAAAGGAGTTTCGGCTTGACCTGGACTACGTGGACGTAGGCGGCGGTTTTTTCGGAGGATTGCCTACGAAGCCGCAATTTGATGAATACATGGCGCTTATGGCGGATATCCTCAGCACCCAATTTGACAAAGGACGGACATCGCTCATTATTGAGCCTGGCATGGCAGTGATTGGCGCGCCTGTCCGGTATGTTACCACGGTGATCGACGTCAAAGACACTCAATACAACCGTTTTGTGGTTACCGACGGAAGCCGCACCAGCATTGATCCGCTGATGAGCAAATCCTCTTATTTTCATTCCTACGAACGAAGCGCCGATTCTTCAATTGTGCCAAAACAGATTATCTGCGGGTACACGTGCATGGAACACGACCGGCTGTTTGAAGCAATCGACGAACCGGCTCTTTTGCCCGGGGACCGTATCATCTACGATAAGGTCGGGGCGTATACCATGTGCCTGACACCACTGTTTATCAAATATTTTCCTGATGTCTATGTGGAACGCGATGGCGTTTTCATAAAGGTGCGTGAAGCTTGGCGGCCGGAAGATTATCTGATGAAATCCATACTTGAGGAATAATCATATGAATATTTTGATTTTAAGCTCCGGCACCAGAAACAAAGTTGTTCAGTATTTTAAAGCGGCTTTGAAAGACAAAGGAAGGGTCATCTGTACCGATATGAGCAATCTTGCTCCTTCAATTTATGAATCAGATCAGTTCTATACTGTGCCCAGAATGACAGCACCTGGCTATATTGATGTTATTTTGGATATCTGTAAGAAAGAAAAGATTGACGGTGTGTTGTCTTTGATTGACCCGGAGCTTTCTTTGCTGGCGGAAAACAAGGAACGGTTCGCTGCGGTGGGGACAACGGTGATCGGATCCACCTATGAGTTATGCGAGATGTCCCTGGATAAATTCCAGATGTTTCGGTGGCTGACAGAGCATGGATACCGTTGTGCCAAATCTTATATTGATAAAGAGGCTTTCTTTGCGGATGTTGCAGCAGGGAAGGCCAAGTATCCTGTATTCGTCAAGCCTGCAAGAGGAAGCGCCAGCATCGCAATCTCTAAAGTATATGACCGGGAAACGATTGAACTGCTTTTTGCCCACTCAGACGGTCTGATGATTCAGGAATTCCTGGATGGGCAGGAAATCGGCGCGGATGTATACATCGACATGAACAGTCACCGGGTTGTTTCCGTTTTCACCAAAAAGAAGATTCTCATGCGGGCGGGGGAGACGGACAAGGCGGTTTCCTTCCAGGACGAAAAACTCTTTGCACTGATTAAACAGTTTGCGGAAGAAGCCGGATATACCGGGCAGATTGATATTGATCTATTCCAGGTCGACGGTGAATATTTCATCTCTGAGGTAAATCCCCGTTTTGGCGGCGGTTATCCCCATGCCTATGAATGCGGCTGCAACCACATGGAACTGATCGTGAATAATCTCGAGGGGAAAACCAATGATGGGCGCATTGGACAGTATGAAGAGGGCATCTATATGATGAAATACAACGAAGTCATGGTGCGCAGGATTGGCGGGAGTGTATGAATGTTTTATTCTTAAGCCTCATGCAGTACAGCACCATCAACGAGCGAGATATTTATACGGATCTGCTGCGGGAATTCATCCGGAACGGGCATCACGTTTCAATTTTATCTCCTACGGAAGGCAGCGAAACGCTGATCGCTGAGGGAAACAGCACCATCTACCGTGTTCCCACCGGAAAGATTGAGAAAACCAGCTTTCTGCAAAAGGGCATCAATACCATTTTGATTGAATATCGATTTATCGCGGCCATCAAAAAACACCTGAGTCAGGTCCACTTTGATTTGGTCCTGTATCCTACACCTCCCATTACTTTTGTGGGAGCTGTAAAGTATGTCAAGGAGCGGGACAGAGCCAAAACCTATCTGATGCTGAAGGACATTTTTCCACAAAATGCCGTTGATATTGGAATTATGTCGGATCACGGCGTGAAAGGAATCATTTATCGATTCTTTTGCAGGAAAGAGCGCCAGCTTTATGCGGTTTCCGACCATATTGGCTGCATGTCTCAGGCAAATGCGGATTATATTATCGCAAACCATTCAGAGTTAAATCCTCATAAGGTTGGTATCTGCCCAAACTGCATTGAGATTGTGGACAAATCCGTTGACGCTGTGACCAGAAAAAACATCCGCAGAAAATATGGAATTCCGGAAGATCGAATCGTATTTGTGTACGGAGGCAATCTGGGAAGGCCTCAGGGAATTCCGTTTCTGGTTGAATGCATGAAAACCCAGAAGGAAAACAATCAAGCTTTTTTCCTGGTAGTGGGTGATGGGACGGAGTATCCGGTTTTGGAGCAGTACAGTCTGACCGAAAAGCAAGACAATTTCAAGCTCATGCAGCGCTTGCCCAAAGAGGATTACGATACTCTGGTGGGGGCTTGCGATGTGGGAATGCTGTTTCTGGATCACCGATTCACCATCCCTAATTTCCCCAGCAGACTCCTATCCTACATGCAGGCGAAACTGCCGGTTCTCGCTTGTACCGATCCAAATACCGATGTTGGAAAAGTAATTGTTGAGGGAGGTTTTGGCTGGTGGTGTGAAAGCAACAGCACCGATACCTACCAGGAAACCATCGAGGCGATTCTTCGGAGTGATCTCCCTGCTATGGGCAAGAAAGGTGCAGAATACCTCCTTCAACACTATACCGAAAAGAACGGATACCGTGCCATCATGGATTCCTTCAAGGCCTCTGGAAAAGGCGACTGAGAAAACAGCGGATTACACCAGGAAAAGTGTAATCCGCTGTTATTGCAGGTGCGCTCACCGGGCGCACGTGAGACCCCCCGAAATCCGGAGATTTCGGGGGGTTCGTATCTTTTTTGAAGTAAAAGCTCCAGTTTAGCGCTTGGAGAACTGAGGAGCGCGACGGGCGGCTTTCAAACCGTACTTCTTTCTTTCCTTCATTCTGGGGTCGCGGGTCATGAAGCCGGCAGCCTTCAGAGCAGGACGGTACTCAGGATTCATGGCGACCAGGGCACGGGAAATGCCGTGACGGATAGCACCGGCCTGACCGGAAACGCCGCCGCCAGCGACAGTGATGACGATGTCAACCTTGCCCATCAGATCGGTGGTAGCCAGGGGCTGACGAACGATCAGCTTCAGAGTCTCCAGGCCAAAATATTCGTCGATGTCGCGACCGTTGATGATGATGGAGCCGGTGCCGTTCTCGTAAACGCGAACGCGGGCGATGCTGGACTTACGACGGCCAGTGCCGTAAAAATACTTTTTCTTGCTCTCGTACATTATGTGTTACCTCCAATTAGTCCAGAGTCCAAGCTTCGGGCTTCTGGGCAGCATGGGGATGCTCAGCGCCCTTGTACAGGTGCAGGCGGGTCATGCAGCTGCGGCCCAGGGTGTTCTTGGGCAGCATGCCCTTCACGGCCAGCTCCATGGCATAGTCGGAGCGGTTCTCCATCATGGTGCGGGCCTTGGTCTCTTTCAGGCCGCCGATCCAGCCGGAAACGCGGTAGTAGACCTTCTGCTCGGCCTTCTTGCCGGTGAGAACAGCCTTGTCGGTGTTGATGATGATCACGTTGTCGCCGCAATCAACGTTGGGAGTAAAATCGACCTTGTGCTTGCCGCGCAGCAGGTTGGCAGCGATCACAGCGGTACGGCCCAGGGGCTTGCCGGCTGCATCGATGACATACCACTTACGCTCCAGGGTCTCCTTCTTAGTGAGGGTAGTGGACATATGCTTTCCTCCAATTAGGTAAAATATTTTGACAATTTGTGGTATTTGCAGTACAATGTCTTGCAAACACCATTGGTTTATAACATATCCGGTTTTAAATGTCAACAAGTTTTTTGATATAATTTGTGCAATGCCGGATAAACTTTTAAATACTTCAGAATTCTCTCAAATGCTCTTAAATTCTAACTTTGCATTTTTCTTGATTTAGGAGGAAAAAATACTTATGCAGAAACTGATGGGCCTTGTCCGCCGGTGCGTAGAAGACTATCATATGATCGACGAAGGGGATAAAATTGCCGTGGGTGTTTCCGGCGGCAAGGATTCTCTTGTTCTTTTAAAACTCCTGGCAGGTCTCAGGAGCTACTATAACAAGCCCTTTCGGCTGGAAGCGATCACCATTGACATGGGATTGAATATGGATTACAGTGGGATTGAAGCTCTTTGCCAAAAACTGGAAGTTCCGTATACCATTGTGAAGACAGAAATTGCTCCCATCATTTTTGATTATCGTCAGGAAAAGAATCCATGTTCCATGTGCTCCAAAATGCGCCGGGGTGCACTGAATCAGGCGATTCTGGACCGTGGGTTTAACAAACTGGCTCTGGGACATCACTATGACGATGCTGTGGAAACCTTTTTGATGTCCCTGATTTATGAGGGCAGAATCAGCTGCTTCCAACCGGTGACCAATCTGGACCGTACCGGCATCATCCAAATTCGTCCCATGCTTTATATTCATGAAAAGACGGTGGATCATTTTGCCCAGCAGCAGGCGCTGCCCGTTCTTGAAAACCGCTGCCCGGTTGACAAGCACACCAAGCGTGAAGAAATTAAAGAACTGATCTTCGATCTGGTTAAAACCTACCCGGATTTGAAAGAGCGGATTTTCGGTGCCATGCAGCGTTATCCTCTTCCGGCGTGGGAACCCCAGGGACGTTATAAGCGGCCCAAAGAACAGGAGTGAGCCATGTCCGGTTATATTATGGATCTGCGGAAAATAGTTGGTCACAGACTGCTTCTTCAGGTGGGTGCCAGTGTGATCCTGGAGGATAAGCAGGGGAGAGTCCTGCTCCAGAAGCGGACGGACAACCACTGCTGGGGTTATCCCGGCGGCTCTACTGAGTTGGATGAGCGGGTGGAGGATGCTGCCGCTCGGGAATTGTTTGAAGAAACCGGTCTGACAGCGAACCATCTGGAGCTGTTCGGCGTCTTTTCCGGGAAAGAGCTCCATTATGTTTACCCGAATGGAGATGAAGTATCCAATGTGGACATCGTATTCCTTTGCAGGGATTATTCCGGTTCCCTCCGACTGGATGCAGAAGAATCTGAGGACCTCTGCTTTTTTGAAGCGGGGCAGCTTCCTGTGAATCTTTCTCCTCCCATTATGTTTCCTCTGAGAACTTGGGAGAAGAAAAAACTTTCCATGGAATAAATCACCATTTTTTCGGACATGCTTCCTTAGGGCAACACCGCACAATGGGAGCTGCGAGCTTCGGCGGATCTTTTGTCCCAATCGTACAGTATGAAAAATGGGAAATACATCCAGTATTCCCGCATTTTCCATACCTTCGCTCGGGCCCAATTCTCTCGCCGAATCTCCTTGCCCCCTTATGTGGTGATGCCTTAGAAAAGGAGGCCAGAAATATGGTTAAAGGGATTTCCCGGCAGGTGATTGTGGTCCATTCCCCGGACCCCAAGCTTTTTGAACAGGCAATCTTCATTTTGAAAGAGGATGCCGCGCAGAATGGTGTCACAGACGAGGCGCTGATGAAAGAAGCGGAGCAGGCGATCCGCCTGGGGGAACAGCTCCCCAGAAAGCGAAAACTATATTACTACGGTGCCTTCTGGGCTGCAATCGGCGCTTTGGCTACCGGACTGATTTGGCTGGGAACCTGCCTGCTATAATGAAATTGAAAGAGAGAAAACCATGCAAATTGGAACAATTCAGATAGAGAACCCGCTCTTCCTTGCTCCCATGGCAGGGGTAACGGACTGGGCTTTTCGTACCGTCTGCGCAAAACTGGGCGCGGGTGTTACGGTGACGGAAATGGTATCCTCCAGAGCACTGGTGTACAGGGACAAAAAAAGCGCAAAGCTTCTTCGGAAAAACGAGGGCAGCATCTGCGGTGCCCAGATTTTTGGCAACGATCCTCAGACCATGGCAGAGGGTGCCAGGTTGGCGCTGGAAATCTCCGGCTGCGATTTTATCGACATCAACATGGGCTGCCCCATGCCCAAAATTGCAAACTCCGGAGATGGGTGCGGGCTGATGCGTACCCCGGAGCTGGCAGGGCAGATCGTTGCGGCAGTTTCCAAAGCAGTGGAAGTTCCCGTCACGGTGAAATGCCGCCTGGGTTGGGACAAGGGCAGCATGAACGTCCTGGATTTTACCAAGCGGATGGAGGATAACGGTGCAGCGATGGTCACCGTTCACGGACGTACCCGGAGTATGCTCTATACCGGTGTCGCTGACTGGGATACCATCCGCAAGGTAAAGGAGCGGCTTTCCATTCCGGTCATTGCAAACGGAGATATCACCGGCGCAGAAGCAGCCCTCCGATGCCAGAAGTGGACGGGTGCCGACGGGATGATGATTGGCCGCAGCTGTTTTGGCGATCCCTGGATTTTCCGGGAGGTATCCCAGGCGCTTTCCGGAAATCCGGTTACGCCAAGACCACCCCTGAAAGACCGCATCGCTGTTGCTGTGGAGCAATTCCAGCTTTCAGAGCAGGACCACGGCGAGCACATTGCCTGCCTGGAGGCCAGAAAGCACTTTGCGTGGTACTTACGGGGTGTTTCCCACAGCAGTTATTACAAAAATCAGATTTCTTCCCTGAATACCATGGAAGATATTTACCGGATTGCAAAGGACATTGTCCGGGATTTGGAATAAAAAAGTCGAATAAAACGGAAAACGCTTCATATCCTAACCGAAGAGGTGAGGGGATGAAGCGTTTGCTGTTATTGATCACAATCTGCGGGGCGTTCCTCCTTCCGGTATCGGCAGATCCAATCAAATGGGTGGACTTCGACGTTCCTTATGAATCCATGAAATACGCGATGAATGTGGATATCCAAACATTTGACCAGGAAAAGCATCTGAACTGGATTGATATTCTCGCTGTTGCCGCTTGCCGGACAGGCGGAAAGTGCGGACTGGATTCCGTCCGAAAGGCTGCTGCGGATTTGAAGGGGGATAAATCCGCACAGGAACTTTTGGGAGAAGAGAATCAGTATTTTCGCTATTATCAGGAGGCGTATTCCGCTGTGCTGGGGGGATTCCTTGGTAGTTATGCCATCGAAAAGGATGGGCAGTGGATTTCCAGATATGGTCTGAAGGTCTTTTCGCCCATTGCAGAAGGGTATTACTACACCCATTACGACGATTTCGGTGCCAGCCGGTCCTACGGTTTCAAACGAAAACACCTGGGGAATGATATGATGGGCAGTGAAGGAACTCCCATCGTTGCCGTGGAAGGGGGGGTCGTGGAAGCGTTGGGGTGGAACCGGTACGGCGGATGGCGGGTTGGCATCCGCAGCCACGACCGGAAGCGCTACTATTACTACGCCCACTTGAAAAAAGATGAACCTTACGCCCCGGGGCTTTCAGTCGGTCAGTCCGTGAACGCCGGGGACCTGATCGGTTTTCTAGGGAGAACAGGATATTCAGATAAAGAAAATACGAATAACATTGAAGTAAACCATCTTCATTTCGGAATGCAGTTGATCTTTGACGAAAGCCAGAAGGAGTGCAACAGCGAAATCTGGATTGACGTATATCAAATCAATCAGCTGCTTTCTCAGCACCGCAGCAGCATCCGAAAAGCAAAGACCGGGTGGGAGCGGGCATATCCCTACCGGGACCTGGATGTCACTCCACTGCCAGAACCGTCAGAAGCTTGTCCCGAACCATGAACCGGATGTTAAAGCCTGCAAAGGTCAACCCATAAACCCGTTCCTCATTTTTCTGATAGGAGGGCCTGGGATCATGGGAAAGAACACCGATGGCAGCTTCTCGTTTTTGCTCCGGTAGCTTCCCCAGCAGTTCTTCCGGAAAGTCCACAGTCAGAAGAAAGTCAGCCGCCTGATCAGTAAAACCACCGGAGGCATCCGGCTTACAGTCACTGTAGGGGATATAGGGTTTGATATCGAAAATCGGTGTTCCGTCCATCAGATCCGCTCCGCCAACATGGAGTACCGTGCCGTATTTCTCGGTGTGCTCCACATCCAGCAGTCGGACACAGGACAGCCCCAGGTTATTGGGACGAAAAGGGGAGCGGGTTGCAAATACCCCCATTCTGGTATTTCCACCCAGGCGTGGAGGACGAACGGTTGGTGACCAGCCCTGCCGTACCGCTTCGGAAAACTGCCAGATGATCCAAAGATGGGAAAAATCCTCAATTCCCCGAAGTGCATCATTGTTCCGATATTCCGGCTCAAAAACAATGGTGGAGCGAAGCTCCTCCACCAGGCCGCTCTGCCGGGGAATGCCGAATTTTGTGGCAAAATCGCTGTGCATCCGGGCAATGACGTTGATCGATATTTCTTCCATAGGGCACCACCTTTCTTTTATTGAGCATAACACAGGATAGAAAAAATGTCCACCCAGCAAAACGGGGTGGACAGATTTTATCGTTATGGAATTACTGATGTGCTTCCATCCAAGCCTTCAGCTTGGTCTTTGCCAAGCGGACAATATCCTCGGTGGGGTAGGGAGATGCTTCACCGCCGCCAACATGCAGGAAATACATACCATTGGGGGCCTGATAAAGATCCTCCTCATAACCGGCAGGATCGCCCAGCTTACCAAAAGAATACGCCTTGACCAGCGTTGCAGTCTCGGTGTCGAACTCAATCTTGCAGATGATCTTCTTCATGGAACAAACCTCCTTTCTGCCTGTGCAATTAAATCGATTGATATTATACATATCATAATTCAGAAATCAAGCATAAAATAGGAAATATTTCCGTTTTTGAATAAGAATTGTAAGAAAGAAATGTTTTCAATATTATAAAACTAATTTCTTATATGTAATATGCACAAATATGTTTTCAAAAGTTCAGTCTTTCGGTCATGAGAAATACCGGGCGCCGCTCCTAAAATGAATTGATATATTGACATTCTCTCTGATTATGCTACAATAAAGCCGTTCATCGGAGGGCTTGTATCGCCATTTCAAAGCTGGATAAGATGCTGGGAGCGCCCGGTTCTTATCCGGTTTTTTATGTTTGGAGAAAGTATGAGGCAGACACAGAATTTTACGGAAGGGAAGATTTTTGCGCCCCTGATTCGTTTTGTTGGGCCGGTTTTACTGGCGTTGCTTTTACAAACCATGTACGGCGCGATAGATCTGATGGTAGTAGGGCAGTTCGGTACCTCGGCGGATGTTTCAGCAGTCTCCACCGGCTCCATGGTGATGCATACCGTCACAGTGGTGATCACCGGACTTGCCATGGGACTGACTGTGCTTGTGGGCCGCAAAATCGGTGAGGGGCTTCGCGAGGACGCAGGAAACATCATCGGCAGCGGCATCTGGCTGTTTGGCGTTCTGGCCGCTGTTCTGTCTGTGCTGATGGTTTTTGCGGCTCCTTCCATGGCGAAGCTGATGCAGGCTCCTGTGGAAGCACTGGATAAAACAATCTCTTATATTACTATCTGTTCCGCCGGAGCCATTTTTATTGTGGCTTACAATCTGGTGGGCAGCATTTTTCGAGGCATCGGCGACTCTGTGATGCCGCTGGTCACGGTAGCCATCGCCTGCGTTCTGAATATCATCGGCGATTTGGTATTCGTCGCTCTGTTCCATATGGGCACCGCAGGCGCCGCTATTGCGACAGTATTTGCCCAAGCGGTCAGCGTTGCACTTTCACTGCTCCTCATTCGCCGCCGGGAAATGCCTTTTTCCTTAAAAGCCCGAGCCATTCGTCCCAGTGGAAAGCTGATTCGTCAAATTCTGATTTTGGGCATTCCGATTGCTTTGCAAGACCTGCTTGTGAGTATTTCTTTTCTTGCCATTACTGCGATTGTGAATAGCCTTGGTCTGATTGCCTCTGCCGGCGTGGGAGTAGCGGAAAAGCTGTGCGGCTTTGTGATGCTGGTCCCTTCGGCTTACATGCAGGCCATGTCTGCTTTCGTGGCCCAGAATATGGGAGCAGGAAAACCCCAACGGGCTCAGAAGGCGCTGCTTTGCGGTATTGCTTCATCCTTGGTTGTTGGCGCGGTAATGGGATACCTGTCTTTCTTCCGTGGAGATTTGTTGGCGGGCCTCTTTGCCAAAGACGCTGCCGTGATTTCTGCAGCAGCAGAGTATCTGAAGGCATACGCCATCGACTGCCTGCTCACCTCGTTCCTGTTTTGCTTTATCGGTTACTTTAACGGCACAGGCAATACCATCTTCGTCATGCTTCAGGGTATCATCGGCTCTTTCGGCGTTCGCCTTCCGGTCAGCTGGATTGTCTGCCGTCAGGCGGGGGCAAATCTGTTTCATATTGGTCTGGCAACCCCAGCTTCCTCCCTCGTGCAGATAATCCTGTGCGGTGTATTCTTTATCATCACACGAAGGAAACAAAAAAATCCTGTCTGAATCCGAACTGCAGGTATCTTTTTAATAGAAAATGTCTAATAATCTTTTTGTACTACCAAGACAGGAGTGTCGAGATATTATGAAAGATTTCCCTGTGTTTTCCACCAGCTATGGTGTTGCCAGCCTCATCCTGAAAGAAATTCCCTATCGGCAGGAGGCCTATATTCATATTCAAAGCACCCTGGAGCCGGAACAGCTTTTGCAGGAATGCGTCAGTTTCTGCACGGCCTGCGGCGCGGAAAAAATCTATGCCAACGGTCACGAGATGCTTGAAAAGTATCCCCTGCACACCGTTATCTGGCAGATGCGCGGTACGCTTTTTATCGGCGAGGAAGAAATCCCATCCATGTTTCCGGTGACGGAGCAAACAGTTTCCAGATGGAGGGAATTGTACAATCAAAAGATGAGCAGTGTACACAATGCTTCCACCTTGGAAGCAAGGGACGAGGCAAGGATTCTTGAATCAGGCGGTGCCTATTTTATTCACGAATCCGGCGTCCCTCTTGGAATCGGCTGGCTGGAAGAGGATAAATTATCTGCCCTGGCAGCCCTGAAACCGGGGGCAGGGGAGTTGGTGTGCAAGGCAATGCAGTCACTGATTCCCCAGCAGCAGATCACACTGGAAGTCGCATCTGCAAACGAAAAAGCGGTCCGGCTCTATGAGCGGCTTGGGTTTCTGAAAACCCGGGAGCTATCCAGGTGGTACCGGGTGAAATGAAGATTGTCAAGGAAAAATACTTGACAAACGATTCTTCCTGGTGTAGAATACTCCAGGATGTCAAGCAGAAACGCTTGACACGCAGGAGGCACCCATGGAAGCGCTGGAGATGACGCTGCTTTTTGATTACTATGGCGATTTGCTGACGGACCGCCAGCGGTCGTGTCTGGATCTGCGCTACAATCAAGATCTTTCCCTTGGCGAGATTGCCCAGGAGTTGGGCGTCAGCCGTCAGGGTGTGTACGACAATCTGAGCCGAGCGGAAGCGCTTCTGCGAAATATGGAGGAAAAAACCGGCTGTGTCCGCAGAGCGATGGCAGCACGAAAAGCTGTCAGTCACATTCTTGCCGATGCGCAGCAGCTTGCATCCTATCCCGACGAAACCGTTTCCGTCCTGGCTGACCGTATTATCAAGGCTGCCCTGGAACTTGAGGAGTAAATTATGGCATTTGAAGGCTTAACTGAAAAAATCAATAATACCTTCAAAAAGCTTCGCGGCAAAGGCCGGCTGAAAGAGGCTGATGTGAAGGAGGCCATGCGTGAAATTCGCATGGCACTGCTGGAAGCCGACGTCAGCTACAAGGTCTGCAAAGATTTTACCAAGTCCGTTACCGAGCGCTGCATCGGTGCTGACGTATTGGAATCTCTGACCCCTGCTCAGATGATTGTTAAGATCGTCAACGAAGAGCTGGTTAAGCTCATGGGCTCCGACACCAAGCATATCACCTTCAATCCCAACGGCCCCACCGTTGTGATGCTGGTTGGTCTTCAGGGCGCCGGTAAAACCACTAACGGCAGTAAGCTGGCCGGACTGATGAAGCGCCAGGGTCGCAATCCTTTGCTGGTTGCCTGTGACATCTACCGTCCTGCCGCCATTCAGCAGTTAAAGGTTTGCGGTGAGAAACTGGGCATTCCCGTTTTTGACCGGGGTACGCAGAATCCGGTGGACACCGCCAAGGAAGCAGTCCTTTATGCGCGCCAGCGTGGACACGACATGGTGTTTTTGGATACAGCCGGCCGTTTGCATGTGGACGAGCAGCTTATGGAAGAGCTGAAAAACATCAAAGCCGCCGTCAAGCCCAACGAAATCATGTTGGTGGTTGATGCGATGACCGGTCAGGACGCAGTGAATGCCGCCCAGGCTTTTAATGAATGGTTGGATATCGACTCTGTGATGCTGTCCAAGCTGGACGGCGATGCCAGAGGCGGAGCGGCCCTTTCCGTTCGTGCCGTCACCGGCAAACCCATCAAGTTCTCCGGCATCGGCGAGAAGCTGGAGGATATTGAGCCCTTCCATCCCGATCGGATGGCCAGCCGGATTCTCGGTATGGGTGATGTGCTTACCCTGATTGAGAAGGCCGAAAAGGCTTACGATGCCAAGAAGGCTGCTGAAATGGAGGAGAAGCTGAAATCCAACCGCTTCACGCTCCAGGACTTCTACGATCAGATGGTTCAAATGAAGTCCATGGGTTCCATGGAAGAGCTGCTGGCCCAGATGCCCGGCGGTGCTAATCTCAAGGGTGTGAAGCTGGATGAAAAGGCGATGGCTCACACGGAGGCAATCATCCTCTCCATGACACCCAAGGAACGGGAGAAGCCCGAAATTATCGGCGCAAGCCGCAAAAAGCGGATCGCAGCCGGTGCGGGAGTGAAGGTTGAGGATGTGAACCGGCTCCTCAAGTCCTTTGAGCAGATGCGAAAGATGATCAAGCAGTTCTCCGCTCCCGGGATGGGGAAGAAGCTGAAACGCATGCGTGGCTTTGGTGGTTTCCCGGGTTTGTAATTTTGTTCGCTGAAAGCAAATTGCTTTGCGATATAAACAAAGAAAGATTATTTATGGAGGTGAAACTCTCATGGTTAAAATCAGACTGAGAAGAATGGGCGCGAAGAAGGCTCCTTTCTACCGTATCGTTGTTGCCGATTCCCGTTCTCCCCGTGATGGCCGCTGCATCGAAGAGATTGGCACTTACAATCCTCTGACCGAGCCCGCTACCATTACCGTGGACGCTGAGAAGGCTCAGAACTGGATCAAGAACGGCGCACAGCCCACCGATACCGTTCGCGGCCTGCTGAAGAACGCCGGCGTCCTGTAATTTCCTCGAAGGAGTCTCACAATGAAGGAACTTTTGCTGTATATGGCAAAAAACCTGGTGGACAATCCTGATGCTGTCACCGTGGAAGAAGTGACCGATGAAGAGGGAAAAGTACTGGAGCTCCATGTTGCCGAAGGGGACATGGGCAAAGTGATCGGCCGCCAGGGACGGATTGCGAAAGAAATCCGAACCATTATCAAGACTGTTGCCCAGCGCACCGGCGAGAAGGTCACGGTCGAAATCGTGGATTAAACGGCTATGCGTGGCGTTTTTCGTCACGCATTTTCGTTTTATATGTGCATTTTGCAGAAATGATTCTGTTATTTATATAAAAGGAGCTGTTTTCAATGAAACTCCCATTTATTGAAGCCGGTGAAATTGTCACCACCCACGGGGTCCGGGGCGAAATGAAAATTTTAACCTGGCTGGATTCACCGGAGGATCTGTGCGATTTTGAACGCTGCTGCATTGACGGTAAGGAATATAAAATCGAAAACTGCCGGGTACAGAAAACCTGTAATCTTCTGAAGGTTGCCGGAATTGATACTATGGAGGCAGCCCAGGCCATGCGTGGTAAAATCGTGGAGCTGTACCGGGAGGACATCTCGGACGATGTGATTTTCGGCGCGGAACTCATTGGTGTGGACGTATACGCTCAGGATACCCTTTTGGGGAAGATTGAGGATGTGCTGGACTATCCCGGCAATCAGGTTTATGTGGTTCGGGGTGAGCACGAATACATGATCCCTGCCGTAAAGGCTTTCGTTCTCTCCACCGATCTGGATGCAAACCGGATGCATGTAAATGTCATTGAGGGAATGCGCAGCGATGAGAATTGATATTCTGACCCTTTTTCCGGATGCTCTGGGAGATGTGCTTTCCGAAAGCATTCTGGGCCGGGCCCAGGAGCGTGGCTTCATCCGCATCGAGGCCCATCAGATTCGGGACTACACTGCCAGTAAGCAGAACCAGGTGGATGACTATCCCTATGGCGGCGGAAGAGGAGCCATTATGCAGGCGGACCCTTTGTACCGCTGCTGGGAAGCAGTGTGCGACGAAGCTGCCGGGCCGGTGCATACCATCTATCTGTCTCCCTGCGGACACACCTTCACCCAGAAGGACGCCATTCGATTGAGCAAGATGGATAACCTGATTTTTGTCTGCGGCCATTATGAAGGAATCGACCAGCGTTTCATTGACGAATGTGTGGATGAGGAACTATCCCTGGGGGATTTTGTGCTCACCGGCGGAGAAATTGCCGCCATGGCCATGACGGATGCCATTTGCCGTATGGTACCGGGCGTTTTAGCTGATCCGGAATGCTTTGAGGACGAGAGCCATTACAATGGCCTTTTGGAGTATCCCCAGTACAGCCGTCCTGCAGTCTGGCACGGCAGGGAAGTGCCTCAGATCCTTCTTTCCGGCAATCACGAAAAGGTTGCTCAGTGGAGGCGAAAGCAGTCCCTCCGCCGAACTAGGGAACGAAGACCGGATATGTACGAACAGTTGGATCTATCCAGTAAGCAGGACAGAAAGCTTCTGCGGGAAATGGAGGAAGAGGATCATGGATAGCCTTGAGATTTTGAAGCAGTGGGTCGCAGAGAGCCAACGCATTGTCTTTTTTGGTGGTGCGGGGGTGAGCACCGAGTCCGGCATTCCGGATTTTCGCAGTGTGGACGGTCTGTACAGCCAGCATTTCGAGTACCCGCCGGAAACCATCATCAGTCATAGCTTTTATCTTCGGAATCCCTCTTACTTTTTCCGCTTCTATCGTGAGAAGATGCTTCCTCTGGGTTTTGAACCCAACATCACCCACAGGAAGCTTTCCCAGTGGGAGCAGGAAGGAAAGCTCTCCGCCGTTGTCACCCAAAATATCGATGGCCTGCATCAGAAGGCTGGCTCCAAGAGTGTTTTTGAGCTTCACGGCAGCGTTCTTCGGAATTACTGCACCAAATGCCGCAAATTTTATTCCGCCGAGTTCATTCGGGATTCCGAGGATATCCCCAGATGCAGCTGCGGCGGAATTGTAAAGCCGGATGTGGTGCTCTACGAGGAAGGGTTGGATCAGGAAACAATCGAAAAGAGCGTCATGGCGATTCGCAGCGCTGATCTGCTGATCGTGGCCGGAACCAGCCTGACGGTGTATCCTGCCGCCGGCCTGCTCCGCTATTACCGCGGCAACCGATTGGTTCTTATTAACCGGGATGCAACTCCTTTCGATGATGAGGCCAACCTGGTCATCCACGACAGTTTGGGAAACGTATTTTCTCAGCTGTAATAATTCCCCAAAGGCATCCACAGAGTTATGTCCATAAATCAGCAAAGGAGCCGAGGCAATTGCGCCTTGACTCCTTTTTACATCCCAATTATTTGTGTTTCTTACCCGAATTTTTTCCCTACAATGTATAGTGGAATAAACAGTCCTCCAAGCAGAAGAAGCAGGACAACATACAGTTCAATGAATTGCCACGGTTTGGGTATAATAACGTTCATCGCCGCATTGATAATGGGATACAAAGCAACGGTTAGGCATGACCAAATGCGACCCACACGCACGAGATACGGCCAGTTGGAATTATTAAATGCAACCCCAGGGATATTCATACGAAAAGGCCCATCATAATACAGGCCGCATTTGTTCTCATCATAATAAGCCGGCAGTTTTGTTTTTACAAAGAAGCAGAAATATGCGCCGAAAACTGCTCCAAGGACGACGGATGTAATCAGCGTTTCACAGTAAAATCGATGAATGTAGTTAAAAAGTGTGCCAATTATCCCGATTACCAAAGAGCATAGGTAAATCACTGGCCATGTGTTTTTCGTATGATACGCTCTTGCGGCTTTTTCTTCTGAATAGGCGATTGCGGTTTTCACAATGTTTTCTACCTGCTCCCCATTCATCGTTTTCTTATTGTCCATTCGTTCACACATCAGCAGTTCCGTAACTGTAACCCCAAATAGGTCAGCCAGAGGCAAGAGTAATGCTGTGTCGGGAAAGCTGACGCCTGTTTCCCATTTGCTAATCGCTTTGTCCGAAATCAGGAGCTTTTGGGCCAAGTCTTTTTGCGTATATCCTTTTTCTTTTCGGAGTTCCGATATAAAAGCTCCGAATTTCTTCCTGTCAAGCTCATACATCTTTTTTTACCTCTCTTTCAGCGGATTCGATGCATTTATTTTACAAGACAAAGTTCAAATTGGCAACCGAATCAAAATCGAGTTGAACGCTCAGAACAGAAACAGATATCGAATAAGTGGAGAAATCCCGAAATCATTCCCAAAAGGCAAAGAAGAACCACAATTGTGCCATCGGAAGCAGTTGCGGTTCTTCTTTGTTTATTACGATTTTACGAATACTGTCCAAAACGAGAAAACGTTCATTGTACTTTTTTGACGTGGGACACTTCCCTCCAGGTGTAGCAGAGACGGACGATGGTGGTCACCAGCAGCACTCCTACCGCCATCACGCCCGCAATGGCTGCGGTTTGCATTCCCTTTGCAGCAAAACGCTCCATTTCACCGTGTACCGCATAATTCATGGTGTAATAAATTCCTGCACCGGGAATCAGTGGGAACAAGGAAACAACGAGATAAGAAATTGCAGGATACTTCCGAATTCGTGCCATGGTTTCTGCATAAACGGAGGCAAAGAAGGAACTAAGAAAATAGGCCATCATGTCATTTCCGCAATAGCGCATTACCAGATCGTAAACCACCCAAGTCAGCACACCGCCCAAAGCGCAGAGGAGTCCACCTGGTCCATGAATGTTAAACAGAATGGAAAAACCCACGCATCCGGCCAGGGAGCCCAGGCAGGTAATCAACAGAGGATTGGCCGGCTGTACCAGATTCACCGGCCGTTGCCACAAAAACGCGGCCGCGTTCCAAGCCACTGCTGTGCCCAAAGCCATTCCCATGGCGATCAGAAGCACCTGAACAATTCGCGTAATGCCGGAGTTGGTGTCACCGTAGATGATGTCCCGCATCGCGTTGGTAAACAGCAGCCCGGGCACGAGAATCATCAATGCGCCGATCACCACACCGTCCACATTCTGCACAATACCGCTGATATTTAAGCGGTAGGCAGCCAGTGCCATCACAAAGGCAGACACAATTGTCACAAAGAAAGGGTTTACCTTCATTCTGTCCATAAAGCGGTTGATCAGACCACCCAGCAATCCGCACGCGCCAGCCAGAAGGGTATCCTGTAATCCGCAGCCAAAGAGCATGGAAAATCCAGCCGAACCAAGAAAATTACCGAATAAGTACATTGGCAGGCCATACCGGGGAATAGAGCGGCGCACCCTGTCCAGCATCTGCATCGCCTCACCGGGCTCCGGATGCTGGCTGCAAATGGTTCTGCTCAGGGCGTTGAGCTTTTCTACCGCATCCAGGTTATTCCCGTGGTAACCGATGCGGCGCATTCTGGTGATGGGTTTTCCGGTTTCCGTCAGTATGCTGACGATCAGGTAGCTGGGAATGGAAAAAACCTCGGAGGTGATGCCGTAGCTGGCAAGCACTCGGGACATGCTATCCTCCACCCGGAAGGTCTCCGCACCGCTCATGGAGAGCTCATAGCCCAAATCCGCAGCCAAATCCATAATGGTATTGTAATCCATATATTGCCTCGTCTATCTCTTTTTTGCCGGGAACAGTATAGCATAACAGCAGAAAAATACAAGAGATTTTCCATGGAATACGAAATAATCAAAGCTGAATCCGATGCCAAATGTGGATTTCTTCACGGGACGGGGCTTCCCAGCTTTGCAGGAACTTGTTAAGAAGGCCGTCATCAACATAATAATCCTCTTTTTCTTCACCGTTCAGGATTTTACGGTTCCGCAGTGCGATGTACTCTTGCCAGATTTGATTGTCTATTTCCAAATAGTGCCACTGGCAGGGGACACCATAGAGCGCAAAAAAAGCAGTTAAGCTGATCCGACTTTCAGCGCTCCAAAAACCCCAATCCAGGATGACATTACACCCAACCGATACCAGTTCTATGGCTTTCTTGCGAAGATACCGTTGAATTCTGGAAACCGTCTCATCGTGCTTTTCACCCAGGTCTTCATCAAATAGCCCTCTGCATAATTCATCACAGGAGAGAATGACTGCCTTCTCTTTTTCTTTCAGTTCCTTTGCGTAGTAGGATTTTCCGCTGCATATTTTTCCGCATATTGCAATGACCTTTGCCAATTTGTTCACCGCACCTTTTCAATTCAATGTTTCGTTATTTCAATTCTTCTGGCGTGAGAAAAGGCACTTCGGATGCAATGACCAAAAGTGCCTTTGAATATCAAGGTTAACCTTTTCTCACAAAGAGGATGCCCATGGTGCCGGGACCGCAGTGACAGGAAACGGTGCAGCCGGCAACGGTTTCGTATACCGTTTTGAAATGTCCCAGTTCGGCGACCGCACTGCAGACAGTCTCCAGGCTCTCCGGGGAGACATCGGTATGTGTGATGAAAACCGTACCATCGTCCAAATTATCCCGGCCGATGAGGCGATCCCTTACATAAGATACCATACACTTTTCAATATGGCCCCGGTATTTCTTAACCACAACCATTTTACCGTCTTTAACCTCGATGCAGGGCTTCAGGCCCAGCAGGTTGGCGCCCAGTGCAGCGGCGCCGGAACAGCGGCCGCCTTTGACCATGTATTCCAGCCGGTCCATCACGAAGCTGGCCTCCACCCGGGAAGTAAACTCGTCCAGCTGCGCCTTCAATTCGTCCATATCCTTGGCGGTCTGAGCAAGCTCACAGGCCTTCAGTACCACCAGGCCCTGGCCGGTGGAGAGGTTCTTGGAGTCGATGACCCGCACATTGTCAAAGTCCGACGCGGCAATGCAGGCGTTCTGGTAGCTGGAGGAGAAGTCGGAGCCAATATTCACGTGAATCACGCCGTCATAATCCTTGGCGTATTTTGCAAACTCCTCTTGATACACCGCAACGCCTCTGGCTGCTGTGGAGCACAGGCTGCCGCCGGAAGCCACATGGGCGAAAATATCCGATGGATTGATGGTGATCCCATCCAAAAATTCCTGTCCGTCCTTCATCACAATCAGGGGAACGATTCCGATGTTGTGCTCTTTAATCAATTCGGCGGAGAGATCGCAGGTGCTGTCGGAAATAATCTTTACTCTCATCTACATGATTCCTTTCGTTTTCAGTTCATTTGCAGCAGTGAGTGGCTTCTGAATGTATCTTGAAGCAATTCGGCTCTACATCTTTTCCACGGAGGTATTCGGTACCCCAGTCCCGCATGGCTGTCAGGATCGGCATCAGGCTGCGCCCCGTTTCGGTAAGGGAGTATTCCACCTTGGGCGGAACAACTGGGAACACCTCCCGGTGAATCAAATGCTGGGCTTCCAGCTCGCGAAGCTGTTGGGTCAGCATTTTGGGGGTGGCGGTGGCAATCATTTTACGCAGTTCGGAAAAGCGCCTTCTTCCGTCGGACAGATACCAGAGGATCAGTGCTTTGTATTTTCCCCCAATCAAATTCAGGGTTGCAGCGACAGGGCATATTTCATCCGTATTCATGGGTACCTCCTATAGTATCCAAAAGGGAAGTATGGCACATAATAGTGTATACTTGCATTTTGAGCATTGCGTGGTAAAATATTATCATAAGTGTGTGATGGTGTCAATATAAAACGTTGACGAATCCCCTGAAATGGGAGATAATAGAGATGAATGTGATACAAAGATGAAATTAAAGTTTCAAGTAACCGTCATGACCTGTGATGCCTCTTCGGCGCGGGTGGAAAAGCTATCCCGCCAGGTTGCGGGTGTAGAAACAGCAGAGGGAAACCTGCTGGCAGGGACAATGACCGTATGGCCATCGGAGCCGGAACGGACATTGCCATTAAATCCGCAGAGGTGGTTCTGATTAACAGCGCCATTGCCCTGAGCAAGGCCACCATCCAAAACATCAAACAAAACCCTGCGCCTGCGATTTTTATGCTTGAAAACATCAGGACTTTTGAAGATACGGCTTGTCCTGTGTCAGAAAAATTATTCATGAAGGAGGAAACAATGATGGAAACCGTGATTAAAGTAGAGGGTATGATGTGCAGTCATTGCAAAGCCCGGGTAGAGAAGGTCTGCAAGGCTGTCCCCGGAACGGTGGATGCCGTGGTGGATCTGGCAGCAAAAACCGTTACCGTCACCGGTACCGCCGATGTGGCAGCGCTGAAGCAAGCCATCACCGACGCAGATTACACCGTTGTGGAGTAAAAAGCTATGCGAACTGATTTTTACTATGAATCCAAGGGTGCCGGAAAAATCCACGGCTGTCGTTGGATACCGGAGCAACCTCCGGTTGCCATTGTGCAAATTATCCATGGTATTGCGGAATTTGTGGAACGTTACGATGGATTTGCCCAGTACCTGAACCGCTTGGGATATTTGGTGGTAGCGGAGGATCACATGGGCCATGGAAAGTCCATCAACGGCAAGGGAATTCAGGGATATTTCCATGGCGGCTGGTTTACCGCCGTGGAGGATAGCTATCAGCTGCTGAAAAGCACCCGCCAGGAATTCCCGAACCTTCCCTATGTGCTCTTTGGGCACTCCATGGGCTCGTTCATGACCCGAACCATCCTGTGCCAATACCCCGACAGCGGCATTTCCGCTGCTATTGTTTGTGGCACCGGTTGGCAGCCCAGAGCAATGCTGAACACCGGCATTGCCATATGCCAGGCAGTCTGCAAAAAACAGGGAGAAGAAAAGCCCAGCAAAGCGCTGGAAAAGCTGGTCTTTGCGAACTACAACAAAAAAGTGGAGCACCCCAGAACGCCCTACGACTGGCTGACCCGGGATTCCAAAATTGTGGATGATTATTTGGCCAATCCGCTGTGTGGCTTTACGCCCACCGGCGGACTGATGCGGGAAATGCTGAAAGGCATTCGCTTTATCCAGAAGCCGGATACGCTTTCCGCGATGAAAAAGGATCTTCCGGTGCTGTTCATTGCCGGCGGGGATGATCCGGTGGGCAGCTACGGAAAGGGCGTGCTTCAATGCTCGAAAGCCTTCCGCGAAGCGGGGATGACAGACGTAACCTGCAAGCTGTATCCTCTCGGACGACACGAGATACTCAATGAAATCAACCGGGAAGAAGTGTATGAAGATGTATCTTCCTGGCTTAATCAGAAGATCTTCTGAATCTGTCCGAATTATTGGACATAACATTTCCTATGCTTTAGCCATCGACAAACGAAAGGCTGATGGAAATGTTCTCTATGCGTTATGTCCATGGACATGTGATGGTATATGACAAAAACGGAAAATTCCTGTTCTCGGCAGATACCGAACGGGAAGCGAGAGAGGAACTGGAAGAATATGAGGAATCTGCGGCTTGATCTCTGCTATGACGGCACCCGTTACCGCGGCTGGCAGCGCTTGCCCGGGGAAAGCAATACCATCCAGGGCAAGCTGGAACAGGCGCTTAGCCGGATTTTGGAAGAACCCATTGAAATCTGCGGCAGTGGCCGAACGGATGCCGGTGTCCACGCCCTGGGTCAGGTAGCATCCTTTCACTGCGAAAACACCATGCCGCCGGCGGAGATCCTGGAACAGCTTCGCAGGTATCTTCCCGAGGACATCGGCATATATTCCTGTAAAGAAGCAGCTCCACGCTTTCATGCCAGACTGAATGCCAAACGGAAAACCTACTGCTATCGCATTTGGAACAGCAATGCTCCCTGTGTTTTCCAACGCCGGTATGTGACCGTTTTCCCGGAAACGCTGGATGTGGATGCCATGAACCATGCCGGGCAACATCTGGTGGGAGAACATGATTTCGCAGCTTTCTGCTCCAGGGCAAAGATAAAAAAATCCACCCTGCGGGAAATTTATGCTCTTTCCGTGGAACGGGATGGAAATGAAATTCGGATTACTGTCACAGCGGATGGATTTCTCTACAACATGATGCGTATTATTGCAGGTACATTGATCGAAGTGGGAAGGGGAGAGCGCCCCTCTGAGAGCATCCCTTCCTTATTTACCGCCCAACGGTGCAAGGCGGGATTTCTGGCACCGCCCCAGGGCTTGTGCCTGATGGAGGTAGAATATTGAACATTCAGATTTTCGGAAAAAGCAAATGCTTTGACACCAAGAAGGCCGAACGCTACTTCAAGGAACGCCGGATTAAATATCAGTCCATTGACCTTCTCCGCTATGGAATGTCCGGCAAGGAATTTGACAGTGTGGTACGGGCTGTGGGCGGCATTGATAACCTCATTGACTGGACCGGAAAGTCCCAGGAAATCACCAACATGAAGTACATGGATGACTCCGGAGCCAAAGAGGACAAGGTTTTCGACGATCCCAGTCTGATGAAAACACCAGTCGTTCGCAATGGAAAACAAGCAACAGTGGGTTTCTGCCCGGAAGTGTGGGCAACCTGGGAATAATTGAATAGCCATCCGCAAAAGCAGTCTCCGAAAAGGAGGCTGCTTTTTTCTCATTTTTAAGATTTTTTTCTTGCAGTTTCCACGGAAAAGTGATATGCTAGGAGGACACGTATGACAAACGTTCTGGATTGCCTGTATGAATTGCTGTGGGGTACTCCCATGCTGGTTCTGATTCTTGGCGTTGGGGTATGGCTGACGATTTGCACCCGATGCGTTCAGCTGCGGCTTTTTCCTCAGGCGGTTCGCCGCTTTTTCCACATTACTCCTGCCGGTGACGGAGGCGTTTCTCCTTTCCGAGCCCTGTGTACGGCACTGGCCGCCACGGTGGGTACCGGCAATCTGGTGGGTATAGCAGGTGCGATTTGTCTGGGTGGTCCCGGTGCTGTATTCTGGATGCTGGTGTTTGCTTTTTTTGGCATGGCGGTGAAATTCGCAGAAGCATCGCTGGCTGTCCATTTCCGTGAAAAGTCCAATGGTGAGATTGTAGGCGGAACCATGTATATGATTCGCTCCCGCCTGTCAAAGCGCTGGCTTCCTCTGGCATATCTATACAGCGTCTGTGGTGCCCTCGCCAGCTTTGGCGTAGGAAATCTGACTCAGGTCAATGCCATTGTCTCCGGTGTTCGGAGTATTGTTCCGGAGCGGTCTTTTTCCCCACTGGCACTGGGTCTGGTGCTGATGGTTCTTGTCGGCCTGGCTTTTTTGAAGGGTGCCGATTCCATAGGCAAAATTGCCGAAAAGCTGATTCCCTATGCCGCAAGCATCTATGTGGTGCTTTGTGTCCTCTTTTTGATATGCAAAGCTTCTTTCCTGCCAAAGGCTCTGCGGGACATTTTTGAAGGTGCTTTTTCTCCAAAAGCAGTAACCGGTGGAATGATCGGTTCCGCGATGAAAGCAGTTCAAACAGGCTGCAGCAGGGGAGTCTTCACCCATGAAGCCGGAATGGGTACTGCTTCCATTGCCCACGCCGGTGCCAATGTATCTCACCCGGTGGAGCAGGGGATGATGGGGCTGCTGGAGGTATTTCTGGATACCTTCGTCATCTGCACCCTCACCGCATTGGTCATTCTTTGCAGCGGAGTTCCCATTTCGTACGGAGTGGATGTTGGTGCAAATCTGACAACCGAAGCGTTTTCCGCAGTCTATAGCTGTTTTGGGAAAATACTTGTTTCTGTTTTCCTTTCTTGCTTTGCCTATGCTACAATTCTTGGCTGGAGCTTTTATGGGCTTCGGTGTACGCAATTTGTATTTGGCAGAAAAGCGGCTCCTGTCTTTTTCCTGTTGCAAACAGGGGCGGTGGTTTTTGGCGCAGTTATGAAAACACCGCAGGTCTGGCGCATGGCCGAGATTCTCAACGGTCTTATGGCACTGCCAAATCTTTTGACGTTGATTATTCTCAGCCCGGAGCTGCGTACGCTTACAATTTCCTATCAATCTGGAGTATCCATATACAATCGGAGGTAAATATGCAAATTTCCATCAATGCCAATCGCTGCGAGCCCTCTCCCATGCGGAAGTTCCATCCGCTGGCAGTGGCAGCTCAAAAAAGCGGCAAGAAGATCTATCACCTGAACATCGGCCAGCCCGATCTGGAAACCCCTTCTGCCTATGCAGAAACCATCCGGAATTTCAATGAAAAAACCCTGGCCTATGATGCTTCTCCCGGAAACCCCCTGCTGATCGATGCCATCCGCAAGTATTATGCAGGTCTGGGCGTGAGCCTGGAGTCCAACGATATTTTGATTACCACCGGCGGCAGCGAAGCACTGCTGCTGACGTGTCTGAGCATTCTGGACCCTTACACCGAAGTGATTATTCCCGAGCCTTATTACCCCAACTACACCACCTTTGTCCATGCAGCGGGCGGTGTTATCCGTGCCTTGCCCACCAATCCCTGGGAGGGATATCGCTACGCCCAGCGGGAGCGGATTGAAAGCCAGATCACCCGCAACACGCGAGCCATCCTGATTACCAATCCCGGAAACCCCACCGGCGTGGTGCTGAATCAGGATGAAATGCGAATGATTGCCGACATCGCCAAGGAACATGACCTGTACCTGATCTGTGACGAGGTCTACCGGGAATTCTGTTATGACGATAAATTCGGCGTTCCCACGATGGCCCGGTTCGATGACATTCAGGACAACCTGGTGATTATCGATTCCGTCTCCAAGCGTTTCTCTGCCTGTGGTGCCCGCGTGGGTGCAGTGATTACCAAAAACAAGGAACTGCAGCAGGCAATCCTGAAATTCTGCCAGTCCCGTTTGGCTGTTGCTACCATTGACCAGCTGGGTGCTGCTGCCCTGTATTCTGTGGACCCCGATTTCTTCCGCAGAAGCAAAGCCGAATACCGCCGTCGCAGAGATACCGTTATCGCCGGTCTGCGCAGCATTCCCGGTGTCGTTGTAGAGGAACCCATGGGTGCTTTCTACGTGATGGCCAGTCTGCCGGTGGATGATTCCGACAAATTCCAGCGTTGGCTGCTGGAGGAGTTCGACGACAACGGGGATACCGTTATGTTTGCCCCCGGTGCTCCCTTCTACGAAACTCCCGGCAAAGGAATTAACGAGGTCCGAATTGCTTATGTGCTGAAGCAGCAGGATCTGGAGCGGGCCATGGAAGTTCTTGCCGCCGGCATTGCTGCATACCAGAAAAACGTTATGCATGTTTCGAGCCACAGTGTGGAAGACTGATCATTTGAGCGTTTCCTGAAACGTAGCATTCTCCCACATATATAAATTTCCCCCGGAATGACTTCCGGGGGAATGTCTTTCCTATTGAAAGGTTAAGCCTGGGTTTTTGCCTCTTTCAAAGCCTTGGCCAGCTGATCGGGGCAGGAGGTGGACTTCATGCCACATCTCGTGCCTTCCAGACGGGAGATTACATCGTCGACGTTCATGCCTTCCACCAGTGCGCCGATTCCCTTCAGGTTGCCGTTGCAGCCGCCCAGGAACTGAACATTCTTCACCTTGCCATCTTCAATGTCAAAGAAAATCTTCTGAGAGCAGGTGCCGGAGGTTTTGTATTCGTACTGCATAATTGTTTTCCTTTCTTTTAAACAATAATATCCGCCAGTTCAGCCGAGATCAGCTGCGCCAGCGATTGAGGGTTTAAAATCAGCTGGTGCCCGCGCGCTCCCGCAGATACCGCGATTTCTTCCCACAGTATACAGGTTTCGTCCAGATAGGTGGGGTATTTCTTCTTCATTCCCACAGGACTGCATCCGCCGCGGATATATCCGGTGAGCGGAAGCAGTTCTTTAACCGCGACCAGTTCCATGTTTTTGTCCCCTGCTGCCTTGGCTGCCTTTTTTAAATCCAATTCACAGCAGACCGGAATACAGAATACATTGATTCCGGTACGTTCCCCCCTGGCGACTAGGGTTTTGAATACCTGTTCCGGGGGATAATTCAACGCTTCGGCGGCGTGCATCCCGTTCAAGTCATTTTCGTCGAATTCATAAAAAGCTTCCCGGCAGGGAATACCAGCCTGTTCCACCAAGCGGACTGCATTGGTTTTTGTATTCATAGAATCACCTTGCATATTATACGACAGAATTGTGAAGCTTGCAAGGGTGAATATTCCTCTTTTTTTCGGTTACCATAACGAGAAAGGAGGCTTTGACATGAATGATCAAAAAAATCCCGACATGCGGAAGCAGGAGCGGGAGCAAGTTCTGGATCTGGGGACGGATCTTACCCGTTCCGGCAGCAGCAATATTTACACACTGACCATCATTGGCCAGATCGAAGGCCATCAGGTGGCTCCGGAAACTGTAAAAACCACCAAGTACGAGCACATTCTTCCACTTTTGGCTGGGATTGAGGAAAGCGAAGAGATTGACGGACTTCTCCTGCTTCTGAACACGGTGGGCGGGGACATTGAGGCTGGTTTGGCCATTGCAGAGATGATTGCCGGAATGAAAAAGCCCACGGTCTCTCTGGTTCTGGGAGGAGGACACTCCATCGGAATTCCTTTGGCGGTATGTACCAAGCGTTCCTTCATTACGCCCACTGCCAGCATGACGGTGCATCCCGTCCGTATGACGGGACTGGTTGTTGGAGCGCCGCAAACATTCCGATATTTCCAGCGGATTCAGGAACAGATCACGGACTTTGTAACTGCCAATTCCAAAATAACCAGAAAGGCTTTTGAAGATTATATGATGGCCACCGGGGAAATGGCCACCGATGTGGGAACCATTTTGTACGGAAAGGAAGCTGTGGCGTCCGGCCTGATTGATCGGTTGGGCGGCCTAAACGATGCCCTTACCGCTCTGCACAAAATGATCGAAAAGCCAAAAAACAGACACACGCCGGAGGAAAAAGAGAAGAAAGAACGCTGAAAGACCGGGGAGCGGTATTCGTGTTCAGAACGCCGCTCCCTGGTTATATGAACAAGTTCCTCCGGAGCAATTCGAAAGAATTTTTGGAAAAAGGGCTGGAATTATCATTCTGAGTGTGATATAATAGAGTGAAAAAATTTTTGTAAAGGAGAGAACAGGCATGGAGTTAAGCGCCTTTGAACACCTGATCTACGGTTTCATTTCCGGTTTGACAGGGATTCTGCCTGTTTCCGAAGGTGCGCACAGCATTTTGATGCTGAAAGTTTTAGGAGCGGAGAAAATCAGCGGTTTGCCCGTTCTGTTGATTCATATTGCTGCTTTGGCATCCATCTATCTGTCCTGTCGGGCGCAGCTTGTGAAAATGTCCCGTGCCAGAAGACTGGCACAAATTCCCAAAAAGCGCCGCAAGCGCCCTTTGGATGTCCGCAGCCTGATGGACTCCAGGTTCCTCATCACCATGATGTTTCCTGTGATTGTTGTTCTTCTGTTCTTCCGCCGGATTTCCCAAATCAATTTCAGCTTACTGGCCGTTGCAGCACTACTGTTTCTCAACGGTATCATTTTGTACGTCCCACAGTTTTTACCCGGCAGCAATAAGGATGCCCGATCCCTTTCCAGAGTGGAAGGGGTTCTGATGGGTCTGGGCGGCAGCTTGTCCGTTCTTCCCGGTATGTCTGGCGTCGGTGTATCCATCTCAGTTGGTTCTGTCTGCGGTGTGGAACGGAGCTATGCACTGAATATGACCCTGATGATGAACATGGCGTATTTGGTGGGAATGATTATTTATGATGTTCTTGGACTGTTTCAGACAGGCTTTGGCCTGCTCACATTCCAGTGGATTATCATTTACATACTTGCGGCTGCAGCCGCTTTCGTCAGTACCACGCTGGCAATCAGAGTAATGCGCGCCCTTGCCTCCAACGCAGGTTACCACCTGTTTTCTTTCTATTGTTGGGGCATCGCGCTGTTTGCGTTTATTCTGAACCTGATGGCATAAGGAGAATCAATCAATGGCAAAAAACAAAACCAAGCAAACAGGGAAAGGTGCCGCCAGTTCAGCTTCAAAAAAGAAAACTGCCGCCTCCAAAAGCGGCAAGGCAGCTGCAAAGAACTCCAAGGCTGCTTCCAAATCGCCCAAGGTCAAAACGGAATATGATGACCGTATTCCGCTGACCACCGTCACTGCAATCGTCAGCTTTATTTTGTTTGTGCTTTTTCTGGTAATTTGCATCAAACCCGACGGTCTGCTTTTAAAGGCTCTCAACAATCTATTAACCGGCCTGATTGGAAAGGCTGGGTTCTATTTTTCTGTCCCCGCGCTGCTTTACCTGTTTATCATCAATACCTTTGGCCGAAAAACCGCAGTGACCATGCGCAGTGTCTGCACCATTGCGTTTGTTTTCCTCTGCGGCTGTATTTATCACCTGGCAGTGCAGACTCAGGGGATCGCCAGCGGTCTGGCAATTTTCCCGGATTTGTATTTGAGTGGAATTGACGGCCGGAGCGGCGGTGTGCTGTGCGGCGGACTGGCTGTTCTGCTGCGATTGATCTGCGGCACCACCATTTCCTATATCATCATCGGCATTGCCGCAGTGCTTACATTGTTGGGCGCGTTGGAAATCACCGTTCCCAGCATCATCCGCGCCATTATCAACCGGCCCAAAGACGACTGGGAGGATGAGGAACAACAGCAAGTTTATATAGAACCCGCCGCTGTGGTAGTCAACCACATTGCCAATAAGAAAATCGAAAACAACCGGAAACGCCGTCAGCAACAGGAACTGGAGTATCATCGGGCACTGATGGAGCAGCAGGAACCTGCCAAACCTGTAGAACTTCCGCCTGCCAAGCCGGTTCGAAAGGCAGCTCCTGTTGAACGAAATATGCCTGACTTTGGGCCGGAGATGAAACCGTCTGCCCCCGTCAGGAAACCTGCTGTTTCTGAGCCTGAAAAGCGCCCGAACGTCCAACCTCCCCAGCCTGCTTCTCACAGCGGTACGCCCGCAAATGCGGCTGGGATGATGTCTACCATTGATTTGGATATCGAGTCTCCGCTTTTTGCTTCCCGCAGCTCTGCTCCGAAGCCTGTTACGCCTGTCCGGGTCGACGCAGACGATGAATTCGAGGATATTCCTGCCCGGATGCCTGACCTGGAGGATGATTTCCCTGTCCAGAAACCCAAGCGGGAACCGACCCCTGCAAAAACTCCGGCTCCTAAGGCTTCCAAGCAGGCTCCTGCGCCCGCCGCGGTGGAAGAGATGCCCGGCAAGGTATCCGAAAAAGAGGCGCGGGAATCGGCAAAGCAGGTTGCCATGGAAATTCAGCAGGGGAGTGCCGTTCCCCAGGCAGCCTATTCTTTCCCGCCCATCAGTCTTCTGAAGCGTCCTGCAGGCGGTGGTGCTGACGGTACCGATGAAATGCGGGAAAACTCCCGCCGGCTGAATGAAACCCTGGCCAGTTTCCATATCGATGCGCACATCATCAATGTGACCCGGGGCCCCAGCGTCACCCGATATGAGGTGGAGTTGGACAAGGGTGTCCGTCTGAACAAGCTGACCAACTGTGCCGATGATATTGCTTTGAGTCTGGGTGCCTCCGGCGTTCGGATCGCCGCAGTACCCGGGAAAATCTCCATTGTGGGAATTGAGGTGCCCAACCGGGCAGTTACTACTGTTTCCCTCCGGGAAGTCATCGATTCCCCAGAATTTGCCAAGTCAAAATCCAAGTCCTCCTTTGCGGTGGGCAAGGACATTGGCGGCTCTTGCATTGTGGGCAACATCGCAAAGATGCCCCATATGCTGATTGCCGGTACCACAGGCTCCGGTAAATCCGTGTGCATGAACTCCATCATCATCAGTCTGCTGTATAAATCCGGTCCTGAGGACGTCAAGCTTATTATGGTGGACCCCAAAATGGTGGAACTGGGCATTTACAATGGCATTCCCCATCTGCTGATCCCTGTGGTTACCGATCCCAAAAAGGCTGCGGGTTCTCTGCAGTGGGCTGTGACAGAAATGCTTCGTCGGTATAAACTGATGTCTGATGTAGGCGTTCGGGACTTGGAGTCCTACAATGGAATCATTACCCAGGAAGAAGGCGGCCAGAAGCTGCCTCAGGTAGTTATCATCATCGACGAGTTGGCTGATTTGATGCTTGTGGCTGCCAAAGAGGTGGAAGACTCCATTTGTCGGATTGCTCAGATGGGCCGTGCCGCCGGAATGCACCTGATCATTGCCACCCAGCGTCCTTCCGCGGATGTGATCACCGGTCTGATGAAGGCAAACATCCCTTCCCGCATTGCCTTCTCCGTTGCCTCCGCCATGGAATCCCGCATCATTCTGGATACCCAGGGCGCAGAAAAACTGGTGGGCAAGGGTGATATGCTGTATGCTCCCATCGGCATTGGCAAGCCCCTGCGTGTGCAGGGCTGCTTCGTTACGGATGCCGAGGTGGAAGCTGTCGCCAGCTTCGTAAAAGACAATTTTTCCTCGGATTATAACCAGCAGGTTCTTGAGGAAATCGAAAAGAAGGCACAGCAGACCGGTAAGGGCAGCAAAGCAATTGTTGCCGATCCCGAACCCTCCTCTGAGGAATTGGAAGGAGACGAAATGCTCCCTGCTGCCGTAGATGTGATTTTGGAAACCGGTCAGGCATCCGTATCCATGCTCCAGCGTCGGCTGAAGCTGGGCTATGCCCGGGCAGCCAGAATTGTGGATGAGATGGAGGAGAAGGGAATCGTAGGTCCTTTCCAGGGGTCCAAGCCCCGGGCCATCCTGGTCACCAAGGAACAGTGGGCTTCCATGCGAGGCGGGAATGCCCAAATGGGGTTCGATGACCTGCAAAGCGATTCCGTGCCCGGTGAACCCGTTCCCGAGGAAATTGACTGAACCATAATGCAATGGAAAAATAATGGCTTTTCTGCGGAGAGGCCATTATTTTTTTACATAAGGCAACACCGCACAATGGGTGCTGCGGGCTTCGACGGATCTTTTACCCCAATCGCGCAGTATGAAAAATGGGAAATACATACAGTATTCCCACATTTTTCATACTTTCGCTTGGGATAAAATCTCTCGTCGAATCTCCTTGCCCCATTATGCGGTGTTGCCATAAATCATTTTTGCATCAGAAGGACTGCAGGTGCATAGGTTTTCCCAGGAGTGATGCAAATGATTTGCTTATGGAAAGAGCTGCTTTCAATCCTTCCGCACTGGCTTCGAGGCCAGCTTGCCCCCTATGAAGGGAATCTGCAGGAACTGAGAATGCGATGTGGTTGCCCACCAGAGCTTGTACTGGGCGCAGGAAGCAAATGGCTCCCGGGAACCGTAAGCCAGGATGATCTGAATTATTGTGTGAACGCGGCCAGTCGTTACTCTCCCTGGGCCGCCGCAACCGTTTCCCAAGGATACATAACAGCCCCCGGGGGGCACCGCTTGGGCATCTGCGGGGAAGCTGTCATGAAGGACGGCATAATGACAGGCATTCGTTCGGTTCATTCTATCTGTATTCGTGTGGCGAGAGATTTCCCAGGGCTGGCCCGTCGAATTCATTTTCGCGGACAAGCTATGTTGATTCTTGGAGCTCCAGGTTGGGGAAAGACAACACTATTGCGAGATATCTCCCGGGCGATCGCAGAAGATGACGCCGTGGCTGTGGTTGACGAACGGCAAGAGCTTTTTCCTCCGGGTTTTGCCACGGGAAAGAGGATGGACATTCTCTATGGCTGCCCGAAGCGTCAAGGCGTTGAAACCGTCCTTCGTACCATGGGTCCGAATTGCATTGCAGTGGATGAAATCACCGCCCAGGAAGATTGCCAGGCACTGATTCAAGCATCAGGCTGCGGCGTGCGACTGATTGCAACGGCCCATGCCGCCGGGATGACTGACTTTCGCCGACGGAGTGTCTATTCAGCGCTGAGAGAGAGTCGAATTTTCGACACCTTTTTGATATTGGAAAAGGACAAAACCTTTCATCTGGAGGAAATCTATCCATGAGCTACAAATGGATTGGAGCAGTGTTGATTGTTGGCAGCTGCGGTGGATTTGGAATTTCACTGGCTGTACATCAGAAGCGAGAAGAAGCGATGCTAAACCAGCTTTCCAGAATCATCGACGAAATGCTGTGGGAGCTTCCGTTTCAGTTGACGCCCCTGCCGGAATTGATCCGCCATACCGCCGGGAAAAACAGCGGAATCATCGGGACAGTATTTCTGAATCTGGCAGAGCAGCTTGACCGTCAAGTCCTTCCGGATGTCCTCAGTTGTATGGAAGCCGGACTGCAGGATTCCGTTCTGTCTTTTCCGCGCCTGCGGAAAATGCTTTTGCTTTTGGGACAATCCTTGGGGCGATTCGATTTATCCGGCCAGCTGAAAGGCCTTTCATCCGTTCGGGAGCGGTGCGGCCAGGAACTTCGGGAGCTGCAGTCCGACCGAGATACCCGCCTGCGGAGTTACCGGATTCTTAGCCTTTGTGCCGGCGCTGCGCTGGTGATTCTATTGATTTAACTATGGATATTGATCTTATTTTTAAAATTGCCGCCATTGGCATCATTGTCTCTATTCTCAACCAGGTTCTCTCACGCTCCGGCCGGGATGAGCAGGCAACCATGACAACACTGGCCGGGTTGGTTGTTGTGCTCATGATGCTTGCGCAGAAGATTGCGGAACTATTTAACCTGGTGAAAACCCTGTTTCAATTCTGATGGAGCTATTCTGGAAAACCGTTGGCGCAACGCTGATCAGCGCCATTCTCACCCTTGTGTTGGAGCGCCAAAATCGGGACTATTCCATTTTGCTGACAGTTGCGGCCTCTGCCATGGTTTCCATCGCGGCAGCAAAGCTGCTGGAGCCTGTTCTTGATTTTTTAGGGCAGCTGGAAGCAATGGGGGGCTTAAGCAGCGATTTACTTCTGTCGCTGATCAAAGTATTCGGTATCGGAATGACCGGAGAAATCGCGGCCTCTGTCTGCAATGATGCAGGAAACTCCTCTCTCGGGAAAGGTCTTCACTTTCTGGCCAATGCCGCTATTTTGTATCTGTCTATACCTGTTTTTTCTTCACTGACGGAATTATTCCTTCAAATTCTGGGAGATGTATGAGACGGTTTCTTTGCATCCTATTTCTGATCTTCCTTATTGCGTTTGTCCCAACCAGCAGTTTTGCACAGGAACTGACTGCGCCAACGGTTCCTTCTGAGTTTGAATCTTTGATGCCGGAGAAGGATGTTTCCTTTTCGGATGGCTTACTGTCCATGATGCAAAAGGTTCTGCCTACTGCCTATGCAGAAATCAGCCATGCAATGAAAACAGGAATAGCCGTCTTTTGCTGCGTGTTTCTGGTGTCCATTTTGCAGTCCATGGGGTGTAAGGCGGCAGCCGCAGAGATTGTTGGAGCTGTTTGTATTTCTTCGCTCATGTTTAATAGTTCCAGGGCTCTGATTGGGCTGGCGGTAAAAACCATCACCGAGATCAGCGAGTATTCCAAGCTCCTTCTTCCGGTGCTTGTAACAGCCTCTTCGGCCCAGGGGGGCATCATTTCAGCCACAGCACTGGGCGTTGGTACTTCAGCATTTACAGCTTTTCTGACCAATGTGCTCCGCCGGATTATGATTCCGGTTGTCTATCTCTTCCTGGCTGCCGCCATTGCAAACTGTGCCGTAGGGGAGGAAGCGCTGAAGAAAATCCGTGATCAGCTTAGAAAACTCTCCGCCTGGTTTCTCAAATCCATACTGACCATTTTCCTTACCTACATGAGCATTACCGGAGCTGTTACAGGAACCGCCGACAAAACGGCGGTGAAGGCGGCAAAGGCTGCCATTTCAACCGTGGTTCCTGTCATTGGAAGCACGCTGGCAGACGCCTCGGAATCACTGCTGCTCAGTGCAGGATTGGTGAAAAATTCCATTGGCATTTATGGAATCTTTGCCTTTTCTGCGATTTTTCTGCTCCCATTTCTTCGAATCGGGATGCACTATCTGATGATGAAGGGCACCGCAGCACTTTGTGCAGTTGTCGGGAGCAAGCGGTTAACGGAATTGACAGAGGATTTCAGCTCCGCCATGGGGCTGCTGCTTGGAATGACCGGAACGATTTGTGCCCTTTCTGTCATCGGCACGGTATGCTTTTTGAAAGGAGCAGGGTAGTGGAAGCAGTTCGACAGTATACCCTATCACTGATCTGTGCTGCGGTGATTGTTGGCATTCTACTGGATTTATCGGATAAAACCGGCTTTCAAAAGCAGCTAAGATTGGTGTGTGGGATATTCTTTGCTTTTATTCTGCTCAGGCCCTTGATTTCCCTTCGTTTTCCGGATATGACTCAGTTTTGGGGCAGTTATCTGACCCAGGCAGAGGAAGCCGCCTCTCAGGGTGAGAATATTCGTATTCGTTCCCAGGCAATGCTCATACGGCAGGAAACCGAAGCATATATCTTGAAAGAAGCCAGAGCCATCGGCGCAGACGTGGATGTGCTGGTCGAACTGAACAACGGGAATCCCCCGGTTCCGGTCGCCGTGACATTGCGTGGCTCCTTTGATGCATCCAGTGAAGAACAGCTGGGCAAACTGCTTGCCGATGAAGTTGGTATACCAAAGGAGCATCAGACATGGATCAGACAGCAGTCCCGTTCCTCAGGCAATTCCTGGCAAAATACAAACACGCTTTATTGATTCTTCTCGTCGGGATTCTGCTTATGCTGCTGCCGGCAGGCGAAAGGACCTCGCAGCAGGCAGAGCAGACGCTTCCGGCAGAAACAAAACAGGAGACGCAGACGCTGCAGGAGCAGCTCTCTGCACTTCTGAGTCAGATGGAAGGAGCAGGAAAAGTGCAGGTGCTTCTCACCCTTGCCACCGGCGAAAAAACCCTGTACCAGATAAATGAGGACAGCACCACGGCAAGTCAATCTGAGACAAAGCGAACCGATACCGTTATCATAAACGACAGCAATCGAAATGAAGCGGGGCTGGTTCGCCAAGTCGACCCCCCAACCTATCTTGGAGCGGTTGTACTGTGTCAGGGGGCGGAGAACAGTGCAGTAAGACTGGCCATTACCGAGGCTGTTTCCAACGCCACTGGGCTGGGGTATCACAAAATAACCATTTTGAAAATGAAATGAATGGAGGATATATGTTATGAAAGTATGGAAGAAAAATTTGGTTGCGGCTGCCGTTCTGGTAACTGTTTGCGCAGGAATTTATGTCAACTGGCTTTACACAGAGAAGGACAGTGTGGAAAGCTTGTCTGATACCCTGGATTATGAAAAGGTCATGTCCGAAGACGGTCTGCTGCTCTCTGAGGATGTGGCTGCCATCACAGCAGGGGAGGACCCCAGCACCACTGCCTCAGATTATTTTTCCGCCGTCCGGCTTTCCCGTCAACAGGCCAGAGACAATGCAGTGAATATGCTCCAGGAGGCAATGACCTATAGTGAGTCCGACAAAGCCGCCGAATCCGCACTGGATCTGGAAGATATCGTTCAAACAGCCCTCAGCGAAGCCCAGATTGAAAGTCTGATCATTGCAAAAGGCTACCAGGACTGTGTGGCCTACATGACTTCAGAGGGGATTTCCGTGGCTGTTTCCTCGCCGGATGGGGGTTTACAGTCAGAAGATGTGGCTGTCATTGCGGATGTGGTAATGTCACAGTCCGACTATGGACTGAAAGACATCCGGGTTGTGGAAGTGCAGTAGCCAGGCGTGACATACAATATCGGAACAGGAAAGGATCGTTTGGAGGGGACGGTGTTGTCCCTTCCATTTTTTGCTTGTATTGCAGAAAACAGTTGTATTTTTCTGGAATTGTGATACAATAAGTAAAAGTGTGCCATCATGAACCAATGGCAACGAAATAGGAGGAACCAATTATGGCTGAATATAAGCAGTATATCACGCAGGAGCAGGAAAGCGGCTCCGTTTTGATTTCTGAGGACGTCGTTGCTACAATCGCCGAGCATGCTGTTGCCGATGTGGAAGGCGTTGTGGGAATCATCACCAAGCCTGTGGCAGAGATTGCTGATTTGATCAGCAAGAACTGGGGAAGAGGCATTAAAATTCTCATTGCCGAGGATAACAGCCTGACCATCGACTGCAATATTTCCATTTTCTATGGACAGAGTGTTGTTGACATTGCGGAAGCCGTGCAAGCTGCTGTCATCAACGCGGTGGAATCCATGACCGGCGTTAAAGTGACTTCCGTTAATGTCAACGTCTGCGGTATCATCCGCAAGTAAGGACCAAACTATGACGAGAGCGAATGCCAGAGAACTGGCAGTACATTTGATTTACAGCCGTGAGTTCACCGGCGAAGAACCGGAGCAGATCGTTAGCGCCAGGCTGGACAAGGAATACTACGACAAGCTTGCGCCGGAAAACGACATCTATGGGGAGCGCCCCAGCGGTGCTCAGGTCCGCTATCTGGATACCGTAGTCACAGGTGTGGCCAACCGGGAAGCGGAACTGAATGAGCAGATCAGCAAATTCTCCATTGGCTGGGACGTGTCCCGTATCTCCCGCCTGACTCGCTGTGTCATGCAGCTGGCCATTTTTGAGATTCTGTACATGGAGGATGTGCCTACCGGCGTTGCCATTTCCGAGGCCGTTCGGCTTGCCAAGAAATACGACGGAAACGACACCGGTTCCTTCGTGAACGGAATCCTTGGCTCCTTTGCCCGCAGCCTGCCCCCCGCCAAAACAGAGGAAGAATCATGACTGTCGTCGGTATTGATACCAGCAATTACACCACCTCAATTGCCTGGTACGACGGAATAACCGGCGTGAATTGCTCCAAGCTCCTGCCAGTCAAAATGGGAGAGCTGGGGCTGCGCCAATCCGATGCCGTATTTGCTCACACCAAAAGCCTGCCGGAGCTTTCCGGCAGGCTGTTTTCCGATATACGGGCGGAAAACATTGGTGCCATCGGTGTGAGCACACGGCCCAGAGCGGTGGAAGGGAGTTATATGCCATGCTTTATGGTCGGTTACTCCCACGCAAGGCTTCTTTCGGATGTACTTGGGGTTCCACTGATAGAGGTATCTCACCAGCAGGGACACGTTGCCGCTTCTCTGTGGAGCGCAGGACGGATGGAACTGATGGATCGGCCTCACCTTGCCTGGCACCTGTCCGGAGGTACGACAGAACTGCTCTTGGTGGAACCGGACGGAAGAAATGTTGTTTGCACCAAGCTGGGCGGTACCACGGATATTTCTGCCGGCCAGTTGATTGACCGTACCGGTCAGCTTTTGGGGCTGCCCTTTCCCTCCGGGAAGCACCTGGATCGTCTCAGCACACAAGCAGAGCAGAACGAAATGTTCCGGGTGAAATGTGATGGGTGCTGCTTCTCCCTTTCGGGCGTGCAGAATAAAGTGCAGCAATTCCACGAAAAACATGCCGCACCGGCGGAGACTGCTGCCTATGCGCTCCGCTGTGTGGCCGGAGCCGTTTATCGGGCTACTGAACAGGCACTGGCGCATTATCCCGGGCTGCCGGTGGTGTTCTCCGGCGGAGTCGCTTCCAATTCCATGCTGCGCCAGATAATGGAGCCGCTGAATCCCATTTTTGCACAGCCACAATATTCTACGGACAACGCCATGGGCGTGGCTGTACTGGCCCATCGAATTTCGGAGGGATAATATGCAGCAGCAGGTTTTATCCATCACTCAGATCAATGAATATATCCGTGGCCGGATGGACGAGGACCGGCTTTTGAATCAGCTGGCCGTTCGCGGTGAGATCAGCAATTATAAAATGTACCCTTCCGGCCACCACTATTTTACGCTGAAAGATGAGAATGCCGCCTTGAAATGCGTCATGTTCAAAACCAGCGCAGCAAGATTACGATTCCGGCCGGAAAACGGCATGAAAGTGATTGCCATGGGCCGGATTACGGTGTATCCCAGAGACGGTGCCTTCCAGTTGTATTGTAACGCAATGACCGTGGACGGGGTAGGGGATCTCTACGCCGCTTTTGAGCAGTTGAAAGCCAAGCTGGCAGCTCAGGGACTGTTTGCTCCGGAACACAAAAAGCCCCTGCCGCCTTTTCCCGGCACCATTGGAATCATCACCAGTTCTGCCGGAGCGGCCATCCACGATATGCTGCGGATTCTGAACAAACGCTATCCGCTAACCCAGGTTCGTCTCCTGCCGGTTCGGGTGCAGGGAGCAGAGGCTCCGGGAGAAATTGCTGCCGCCATCCGCTATGCCAATTACCATCATCTGGCCGACCTGCTGATCGTTGGACGGGGCGGCGGTTCTATTGAGGACCTGTGGGCTTTTAATGACGAACGGGTCGCTTATGCCATCTATGAATCCCAGATTCCGATTATTTCTGCCGTAGGTCATGAGCCGGACGTCACAATATCCGATTATGTGGCCGACCTGCGGGCTGCTACCCCCTCCAATGCCGCCGAACTGGCAGTACCGGATCAGGCAGCCCTGCTGCAGAATATGGATTCTGCAGCCTCTGCTATGGCAGGAGCCCTGGCCCGGCAGCTGCGAAGCGCCCGGCAGCGACTGAATGCGCTATCCGTTTCTCCGGCGCTGTCCAGCCCAACCGGCTATCTGGAGCAGAGGCAAAAGAATCTCGACCATTTGAAAACCCGCCTGGCTGCATCACTGCTTCAGCAGGTCCAGCGCAAGAAGCAGCGCTTTATCGCCTGCACTGCCAAGCTGGACGCCATGAGCCCGTTGAAAGTGCTTACGAGAGGCTATTCCATTGTGAATAACGATGACGGAACCATTCTGCGTTCCGTGTCCCAGACTGCCCCCGGGAAAAAAATCCGGGTCACATTGTCCGACGGCCGCGTAGATGCGGTTGTGTCGGAGATCAAGGAGGAAGCCAAATGAATTCCAACAATCAGACCTTTGAGCAATCCATGGTTCGCCTGGAGCAGATCGTTCGGGCCATGGAAAAAGGAGACGTTGAACTGGAAGAATCTTTGAAAATGTTCCAGGAAGGCACAGAGTTGATTCGTCGCTGCGGAAAGTTGCTGGACGAAGCGGAACTTCAGGTGAAAAAAATCATGACTGCACCGGACGGAAGCCCTGTAGAGGAGGCGTTTACCGATGAGCAGTGAACGCTTCCGGGAATACCGGGAATACATTGAAGATTATCTGGAACGCTACTACAACCGTTTTGACTCTGAGCCTCAGAAAATCCTGTTTGATTCCATGAAGTATAGTCTTCTTGCAGGCGGAAAGCGGCTGCGTCCCATTTTTGCCTTTGAGTTCTGCCGTCTGTGCGGAGAGGACTGGAAAACGGCAGCTCCTTTTGCCGGAGCCATTGAGATGATTCACACCTACAGCCTGATTCACGACGATTTGCCCTGTATGGATAATGATGACTACCGTCGGGGCCGTCTGACCAATCATAAAGTCTATGGTGAAGCCATGGCAGTGCTGGCCGGAGATGCCCTGCTGACGGATGCCTTTGTCCTTGCTTCCACTGCCCAGCTTCCGAATCCTGCGGATATGGCATTGGCCATTGGGGTCCTCTCCGAAAACGCAGGCTCATTGGGAATGGTGGGCGGCCAGGTTCTGGATATACTCAGTGAGGAAAGGGAGTGCTCTGAGCAGGAGGTACTGGACATCCAGAGCCGCAAAACCGGTGCTCTGATTAACGCCGCCTGCGTTTTGGGCGCCATTGCCGGCGGAGCAGGGGAGGAGCAAATTAATGCCGCAGCCGGCTTCGCCGGATGCCTGGGACTGGCTTTTCAGATTCGGGACGACATGTTGGATGTAATCGGTGATGCTGGCGAACTGGGCAAAGCCGTTGGCCACGATGCCGGAAAAAATACATTTGTCCGCTTATACGGCCTTGAAAAATGTGAGAAATTGGTGCAAAAATACACGAACGAAGCGATTGCCCAGCTGCGTATTTTTAATGACACAGATGATATCATTTCGTTGGCCCGAAGCCTGACTGCGAGAAGGGTATAAGCGACACCAATATGAACGGCCACGCATTTTCTGCAAAGAGATGCGTGGCTGTTTGTTATCGTTCTTCTCACGGAACGATTGGGTGGAGGCTTTTATAAAGTTTACGATTCTTTCGCATTTCAATGCTGCCAGTTCCTTGCTTTTATGATATAATAAAGATTGGGAAAGTCGTTCCATAAATCGGTTTCCGACTGTTTGATCCTGACCGCACATGCGGATTGTATGTCGGGATCGATTTTTGACAGACAAAAGGGAGGCGAGATTATGAAAATTCAGTTTATCGGTGCAACTCACGAAGTAACCGGAAGCTGCACCCTGCTGGAAGTCGGCGGGAGGCAGTATCTGGTGGACTGCGGCATGGAGCAGGGGGTGGATGTGTTTGAAAACGTTCCTCTTCCGGTTAATCCGGGGATCATTGAGGCGGTATTTCTGACACATGCCCACATTGACCATTCGGGTATGCTGCCCAAGCTCTACAAGGATGGTTTCCGGGGAAAGATCTACGCAACCAAGGAAACAACAAACCTGTGTAACATCATGCTCCGGGACTCCGCCCACATCCAGATGTCCGAATCGGAGTGGCGTACCCGCAAGGCAGAACGGGCCGGTGAACCACCGGTGAAGCCTGTGTATGATCTGCAGGATGCCTTGGGTGCCATCGCTCAGTTTCGACCCTGCGGGTACAGAGAGATCCTTCGCGTGGCAGAAGGAATCGTAGTGCGCTTCACGGACATTGGACATCTTCTGGGGTCTGCGTGCATCGAATTGTGGTTGACCGAGGGAGACCAAACAAGGAAAATTGTCTTCTCCGGAGATGTGGGTAACCTCAACCAGCCCATCATCAACGATCCGCAGAGAGTGGAAGATACGGACTATCTGGTCATTGAATCCACCTACGGGGACCGACTCCATGATCGCCCGAGGGATGTAGTAACGGAGTTGGCGGAGTGTATCCAACGGGCATTTGACCGGGGCGGCAGCGTGATCATTCCCTCCTTTGCCGTGGGCAGAACCCAGGAAATGCTGTATGCCCTCCGGGAGATCAAGCAAAACGCTCTGGTGCGCGGCCACGAAGGATTCCCTGTGTATGTAGATTCACCTCTGGCAGTGGAAGCGACTGCAGTTTTCCTCCAATGCGACCTGAGCTGCCTGGATGAGCAGACCAGGGCACTGGTCAGGCAGGGCATCAATCCGATTTGGTTTGATGGACTTTGCCTGTCGGTGACGCCGGAGGATTCCAAGCTTATCAACGAGGATCACCGGCCCAAGGTAATTCTTTCTGCCAGCGGTATGTGCGAAGCGGGCCGGATTCGTCATCATCTGAAGCATAATCTATGGCGCCAGGAGAATCTGATCCTCTTTGTGGGTTATCAGGCGGAGAATTCTCTGGGGCGGCGACTGCAGGACGGTGTGAAGACGGTGCGGCTCTTCGGCGAGGATATCGCTGTGCACGCGGAGATTGCGTCGTTGCACGGAACCTCTGGTCATGCCGACCGGGACGGTCTGGTAAACTGGCTGCAGGGATTTAAAGAAAAGCCAAGGACGGTTTATGTAAATCATGGGGACGATGAAGCCTGTAAAGCGTTCCAGGAGCTCCTCACCGGTATGGGATATCATGCCGAAGCGCCGTACAGCGGCACCGAATACGATCTCCTTACAGACCGGATGACGGTATACACCGAATCAAAACTCATCAGTCGTGAGCAAATCGCCAAGGGGAATGCCCGTGCACGGACAGTATACGCCGATCTATTGGCGGCGGCGGAAGAATTGCTGGCACTGGTCAAGAACCGCAAAGGCAGAACCAACAAGGAAAATGCCAAACTGTCCTCCCAGATCCGTAGTCTTATCGAAAAATGGAAGGATTGAAATTCCCCACTTTGCTGTTCCTGCTGCTAAAATCTAAAGTGCAACCTTACATGACAATGGGGTCAGGTTTACCGCCTGACCCCAGCATTTATTACAGAACTCTTTTTCAGTGGAGCAAAACAATAGTTCTTCTGTTTTCTTTTGGATGTATTTCGGATTTATACTACTTTTCCGGTTATATATCAACGGCCGGATTCATATAGTACACATTCTTCTGGTTCAGTTTATCCCGGAGAAGTTGAACCGCTTCGCCGAAACGTTGGAAATGGACAACTTCCCGTTCCCGGAGGAATTTGATGACATCGTTCACATCCGGGTCGTCACTGATTCGCAGAATGTTGTCATAGGTGGTTCTGGCTTTCTGTTCTGCCGCCATATTTTCTACCAAATCGGTGATAGGATCGCCCTTTACCTGCATGGTCGCCGCACTCCAGGGTGTCCCGGCGGCAGAGGCGGGATAGACACCCACAGTATGGTCCACAAAATAAGGTGCGAAAGCAGGATCTTTCATCTGATTCTCTTTCAAATTCCGGGTCAGTTGGTGAACAATGGCTCCGATCATTTCCAAATGCCCCAATTCTTCGGTGCCGATGTCCGTTAATAGTCCTTTCAACTCATCAAAGGGCATGGCGTAGCGCTGGGAAAGGTAACGCAGGCTTGCGCCCAATTCACCGTCCGGGCCGCCGTACTGTGTCAATATGATTTTTGCCAGATTCGGATTTGGATTTTTGATTTTTACCGGGTATTGCAGCTTCTTTTCATATGAAAACATACTCATCCCTCCTGATTGCCGCTGTATTCCCAGGGCCACGGGTCATTCAGCCAGGCATATTCCGGTGATGTTGTCTGATCCTGGTGGCTTAAGGGGCCATAATTGCGCACATATTCCATTCTCTTATCCTGGAGCATCTGCTGGTAGCGGCGGTATAATTCCAAGGCTTCGGTATCGTCCCGATGGGTATCCAGGTAAAGCGCCAGCTCCTGAACCGCAAATCCCAGTGCCTGAAGCTCTGCCATGGGTGACTGTGGCAGAGGCTTCTTATTCACCATCCCCATAAAGGGAAGGTCCAACCCGGGATACAGCGTCCCCCGAACCAGGCCAAGTTTGGCTTCGTATTGCTCAGGATTATCCATTTGGAAGGGGACATAGGGATTTGCCAGCGGCGCAACAGCCGGGAGCTTTCCCATCCCCGTGGGGATTTCCCGCTTTTTTTGCTGCATAATGAAACCTCCTCACATCATGACTGAAAAAGTCATTCCGGGTCATTCTATGCAGAATCTTCGGCAATGTTCATTCCGGCAGGGAAGGGGCATAGAATTTATCGAGGTGTTGCGTATGAAAGATAAGAGGGGACAAGGCAGCGTACTTCTGTTTTACATCATGGTAATCTCACTGTTTTTATTCGGAACATTTCTCGGAAATCAGACAGTAGCAACCGTTTCGGAGATGATTCCCATAGAAAGGCTGCACCGGGTTGTGATTGATGCAGGGCACGGTGGGGAGGACGGCGGCGCAGTTTCCTGCTCCGGCAGAAATGAAAGTAATTATAATCTGCAAATCGCACTGCGGGTGAATGACCTTTTACATCTGCTTGGATATGACACAGTGATGATTCGATCCACCGATACATCTGTATATACAGCAGGAGAAACGATTTCTCAGAAAAAGGTATCCGATTTAAAGCAGCGGGTCAGAATCGTAAACAGGACAAATAACGCCCTGCTTCTGAGCATCCACCAGAATACTTTCCCGGAGGAAAAATACAGTGGGGCGCAGGTTTTCTTCGCCAGGACGCCCGGCAGTGAGGAACTGGCCAAGCTGCTGCAGAATGATCTTGTTTCATCGTTGAATCCTGGCAGCAGCCGCAAAGCCAAGCAGGGGAGCGGCATCTACCTGCTGGATAAAATAGGCGCCACCGGGGTGCTGGTTGAATGCGGATTTTTGTCCAATCAACAAGAAGAAGCCAAATTGCGGACGCCGGATTATCAAAAAAAGCTTTGCTGTGTCATTTCTACAGGATTGGCGAGATTTCTTGCATCCGACGGTTAGAAATGCTATAATAAATAAAACTCAAACAGGAGCGAAAGACATGGCCAAAACAAAAACTGTTTTTTACTGCACCAGCTGCGGGAATGAAACTCCCAGATGGCAAGGCAGGTGTCCTGCCTGTGGGGCTTGGAATACCATTGAGGAGCACGTTGAAAAGCCAACGGTATCCGGCACGAAAGGGAAACCCGCTCCGGTAGGACAAAGCCGGCGTCCTCAGAAGCTGTCCGACGTGGCCGCAGAGGGAGAAATCCGTTTCTCCACCGGAATGGGAGAATTGAATCGGGTGTTAGGTGGAGGCGCAGTGGCAGGCTCTCTGGTGCTTGTCAGCGGTGCTCCCGGAATCGGCAAATCCACGCTGCTGCTGCAGATCTGCAGCAGTCTTTGTGCCGGACGAAAGGTGCTGTACGTCTCTGGCGAGGAAAGCGAGCGACAGCTGAAGCTTCGGGCAGAGCGACTTGGCGTCGCGCCGGAAGAGCTGTATATTCTCTCTGAAACGAGACTCTCCGACATCTTGGAAGCTGCCAGCGAGCTGAAACCCGATATCCTGATTGTGGATTCCATCCAGACCATGTACAATGAAGAAAACGACTCTTCTCCCGGCAGCGTTTCCCAAGTAAAGGACTGCACCATGTCCATGATGCAGCTGAGCAAATCCAGTGGAATCACTGTATTTGTTGTGGGGCATATCAACAAGGACGGCAATATCGCCGGACCTAAGGTACTGGAACACATGGTGGACTGCGTCCTTTATTTTGAGGGAGATCCCAATTCCTCCTATCGGCTTCTTCGTGCGGCAAAAAATCGATTCGGTTCCACCAATGAGATTGGAGTCTTTGAAATGCGGGATGCGGGTTTGGTAGAAGTTCCAAATCCCTCCCAGATGCTGCTGGATGGCCGTCCAGAGGGAGCGAGCGGAACTTGCGTTGCATGTGTGATGGAAGGAACCCGCCCTGTCCTGGCCGAAGTACAAGCGCTTGTGGCAAAAACCACCATGAATGTGCCGCGCCGTGCTTCAGACGGTTTTGATTTTAATCGGGCTGTTTTGATGCTGGCTGTAATGGAAAAACGCGCCGGGATGAAAATGAGCCTGTTTGATGCTTACATCAACGTAATCGGTGGCCTTCGGCTGGACGAACCGGCTGCGGATTTACCCATTGTACTGGCATTGGCATCCTCTTACCGTGATCAGTGCATTGCAGACGACCTGGTTGCAATCGGGGAAGTAGGCATGACAGGGGAGATCCGTGCCGTTTCCCATATGAACCAGCGTCTGGCGGAAATCACTCGACTCGGATTCAGGAAGTGCATCATTCCCAGGGGTGGCTCGGAGAAACTGGAGATTCCGGATGAAATAACAGTTTACCGGGTCCGCAATATCCGTGAAGCAATCGAGACTGCAATGTAAGCAGGGGAATACCGCAAAAAAAGACTCCGAATAAATCAAACACAGTGCAAGACTGCAAATGATTTATTCGGAGTTCTTTTCACGTCACAAAATTTTTCCAATTAAAACGCCAATCAAGAACGAAATGATTGCCAATCCGAAATATTCGATAGGATTGCGCAGATAGCGAAATCGAACCACTTTCTTAATAACGGGCTTCTCAACGACCTTTTCCACAGTACGGACAACCGGTTTTTCCACATATCGGACAACCGGCTTTTCTACTGTTTTTTCAACATACTTTACCACCGGTTTCTCAATGATTTTCTCTCGAATTTCCGGCACTTTCACGATTACATGTTCAATTTTGGGTTCGATCATTCTTCCGGTAGAGAGATATTCCACATCGGTTTTAAGTACATCTGCCAGTTGGATCAGTTTCAGTGTGTCCGGGGCTGATTGATCATTTTCCCATTTGCTGACGGCCTGTCTGCTAACATCCAGGAGAGACGCAAGCTGCCCTTGCGATAGTTTTTCTGCTTTTCTAAGCTCAGCAATTCGTTCTCCAATGGACATTATATCGCCTCAATCCATGCAGATTTTGTCAACAATTGGTTGCAGCTCTAATTATAACGTATTTTTTGCAGAAATCAAGCGGAAACAATTTGAGTCAAATCAAACCTTAAAAATTGAAATATCTGGCTGTATGTTCCATCAATTCATTCGTTGTTATCGCCTTTATCAGAAAAATCTAACTTTGAAAGCGGATTCGCCTCTGCCGCAATTTTCAGTTCCGTATTCTCAATATGGGTATAGATCTGAGTCGTATTCAGGTTTTCGTGGCCCAGAACCTCTTGAACCGTCTTCACATCAACGCCTCCGGAGAGCATCATGGTTGCCGCTGTGTGACGAAGTTTATGAGCCGAAAACTGGGTAGAATCCAATCCTGCCTGCATCAGTGCTTTCTTCACCAGACGATGAACCGCTGTAACGCTGATCCGATTGTTGTCCCGGGAGCCAAAAAGTGCTTTGTTGTCCGTCAGGACCTGTTTGTTCCGAATGGGGATGTAGGCATCAATCGCTTTCCGACAGGCAGAACCAAAATAGACAAACCGTTCTTTGTTTCCTTTGCCGACTACTCGAATGCGATCTTCGTATACATCTGTTAAATTCAACCCAACCAATTCACTGCGCCGGATTCCACAATTCAGAAATAACATCAGAATCGCATAATCCCGCTTTTCGTTTGGTCCGGAAACTGCCTGAAGCAGGGCAGCAGACTGCTCCATGGTCAGATATTTTGGCAGGCTCTTCCGCAGCTTGGGATATTCCAAATCCGCAACCGGATTCTCAGTGAGCTGCTTGGTACGCACTGTTAAATATTTATAAAAGGATTTGATGGCAGACAGCTTACGAGCCCTGGCAGAAGCCGAAATCCCATAATCGGGCGCTGGATTTTCCGGATTGATGGCACGGTCATTGGCCAAATAGGAGAGAAAATCAAATATTTCACTGGTATCAATGCCGCGGATAAAATTCAAATCCACATCTTTTATATTGATTGTTTCCAAATCTGTATTGATTGGCATATCGTTGCGCATCAGCTTGATGAATCGCAGAAACATCCTCAAATCCAAATAGTATTCCGAAATCGTCAAAGGAGACTGCCCCTTGATGGTTTCATGATAGATCAAAAACTCCCGCAAAATCTGCGGGCAATCATGATAGCGCTGCATAGAAATCCTCCTGTGAAAGGAATATAGTATTATGAACATATATTTGTGTAAAATGACGAAGAAACTGCATCGTCGGCTTTTTCAGGACTTCACAAATGACCCGGACATATGTTCGGACATGAATCGCTTTTCAAAGTATATATATTGTGAAGCAGATGTGGATGCCCGATGGGAACGGCAGAAGAAACTGAACCGAATTCATCTGGCGATCATGCTGGGGCAGGAACCCATCGGTGAGATCATTTTGAAAGACCTTGACGCAGAAAAAGGAACCCTTAGCATACACATGAAGAATGACGTCTTTAAGAACCACGGCTACGGAACCCGTGCAGAATTTCTGGCACTGGATTACGCATTTTACACATTAGGCCTTCAGACAGTATTTGCAGATGTCATTCACAAAAACAGACGCAGCCAGCACGTTTTGGAAAAGGTCGGATTTCAGGAAACCCACAGCGATGAGCAGTTCGTGTATTACAGATGTGATAAAGAAACCTGGATCCGCCAGAATCATCATAATCCACGTGCCCAAGAGTGATTCATCGATTTCAATGCTATTATAGCACAAGTGTGCTCTGAACGCAACAAAATTTTTATTTTGTTGCGTTCAGCGGCTCGCAAAAAATATCAGTGGTGGCTCCCCACTGAACTCAACAAAATACTGGTTGTTGTGTCGTTGGCCTTTCGTGGCCCTTCCTCCTTTCCTCAGATTGTGCTCATCCATCCTATCACATAGCAGCACTACATGTCAACTCATTTTTCTGCCGCTGCGGCTCCGCCACATCTTATTTTTCGCGGAAAGTTGCTGATCAGCCATGGCACAGATCAGTGTAACACTGGGGCCGCTTTGATTCAGCGCCTGCCTTGCCCGTTATCACTCAAAAATGATGAAATAGTTCCCATCATCAATTCCAAATTGAAAAGAGAAATATGCTTTTTCCTTGTTGAGTTTCAAAAATTTTTCTTTACTTTTAGTGTCGCAAACTGTAAAATATAACTATCTGAAATTAAAACTCAGGAGGTAAACATCATGGGTGTTAAAAGAATTGGTGTACTTACCAGCGGCGGAGACGCGCCCGGAATGAATCCCTGTGTCCGCGCAGTTGTCCGAACCGCGATTTACCACGGAATTGAATGCTATGGTATCCGCCGAGGCTGGAATGGTCTGATCTCAGGCGATATTATCCGTCTGGATGAAAAGAGCGTCGCACACACCATCAATCGCGGTGGTACGATCCTCTACACTGCCCGCAGCAAGGAGTTTATGACCGAAGAAGGCCAGCGCAAGGCTGTTTCCACCTGCAAATTCCTTGGCTTAGACAGCATCATTGCCATCGGCGGTGACGGTACCTTCCGCGGTGCCAAAGCGCTTAGCAAATACGGCATCAATGTGATCGGTATCCCCGGAACCATTGATAACGACATTAGCTGCACCAATTACTGCATCGGTTTCGATACTGCTGCCAACACAGCCATTGAGTGTATTGATAAGCTCCGGGATACCATGCAGTCTCATGAGCGTTGCTCTGTCGTTGAGGTCATGGGCCGCAATGCCGGTTACCTGGCCATGTACGTAGGCCTGGCCTGCGGCGCCACTGCCGTTTTGGTTCCCGAAGAGCCCATCGATTTTGAACGTGATGTGATTGAGAAAATTCGCCAGGCTCGTTTCAACGGTTTTACTCACTACATGATCGTGGTGGCAGAAGGCGCGGGTTCCGCCTCCGACATCGCCGCAAAGATTAAAGAAGCCATCGATCTCGATCCTCGCGTGACCGTTCTTGGTCATATTCAGCGCGGCGGCACTCCCACCGGCCGCGACCGTGTCAATGCCACCAAGATGGGCTATCTGGCCGTGGAGCTTCTGCTGGCTGGAAAGACCAACCGCATCATCTGCACCCACGATGGCTCCTTCTCCGATGTGGACATCGACGAAGGCCTGTCCATGAAGAAGGGCATCCAGCAGATGGAAGTGGATGTGCTGGCCGCCATGACCGGAATCTGAACCTCCTCTCCCCTTTTCATATCACTTCAGCTTCATATCACTTCAGCCGCTGCCAGAAGGCAGCGGCTGTTTTTTGAGTTTATTCCAAACCAATATTTTCTGCGGTCATCTTCTGCCAGGGAATGGTCAGCGGTTCCTTCTGGGCAAACATTTCCGCCTCCCACGCTTCGTAATCCTGCCGATTGATGATTCGCTGCTGGCCATTCTCCGTAATCAGGTATACAAAACCTTCATGATCGGTATCGATATCCTCCGGATAGGCCATTTCCAGATAGGCATCGTAATCGGCTATTTCCTTACTCCAGGCGTCCACATAGAACGCATCCTGATAGGCATCCTTCTGCTCATCATAAGTCAATATGCTGTAGGGCCAGAGAACGTCCCCCGCGTGACCGTGATTGTGAGAGGCATCAACCCGAATCATTCCAGGATAGAATTTCGCTAAAAAGCCGGTGTAGGCTTCCTTCTGCACATCGTCCAGGCTTGGATGATATCCATAGATCACCACGCACGATGCGGCCACGTAGGTGTTGGAAATTCTGACCAGCAATTCCTCTTCCCCGTCTCCGTCCACATCCAGAACCGCAAACATTTCATCCTCAATTGTCCCCGGTTCCCACAAATCAATTTGAACGGGATTCTCCAGATTCGGAAAATACAGATTATCATGGATGGTTTTCAATGTTCTGCGGAACGCGTTGTGTGTCGGCGTATCCTGCCACTGAAATTCATTCTGAACCGTATCGGCAGAAGTCTGGGGTATTTCCGTCTCAACGGTACTTTCCAAGATCGCCGTCGTCTGGCCTGTTGCTTCCACCGTATCCATTGGCCCGGATTGCGGCGTACAGGCACACAGCACCACTGCCACAAGCAAAGCAATAACGGCCAGCACAGATTTCTTTTTCATGGATAAACCACTTCCCTTTCTCAGCTTATTCTTTATTATATCACATCATCCATCAGAATTCGAGGTAAGGCGTCATAAATTAAGGAAGTCTTAATCGAAGCATTTATTCATCGAAAACTGGCTGAGTGGTTTCATATCAAATGAAATTGGCGTGTACACATTCTGAATAGCCTTAGCTTCCGATCCTGTAATTGGCACCCACATTTCGATATCAGGGTTTTCCGGCGAAGTTTCTCTTTCCCACATCTTTGTTGCCGTATTATACCGAAGATACTCGATCAGATTGCCGCTACAATCTCTGTAAAAGTGGTTTATCAGAGTACAGTCATCGTATTCCAGTTCGTCAATGCTTTCAAGTACCGGCCCGTCATAGATATATCCGTTGAGATAGCGGTAAGATACTTCTTTCTTTTCGGAATCCGGATCAGCGTAGTCCATTTTGATAATCTGTGAGATTCTTCCAGTATCATGCCGGCCAACAATGATTTCCTGTTCACCGTCGCTGTCTAAATCCACAATGCAATACTCCAATTTCTCCGCATTCGGGGAGTTAGCTAAAAGAAAGTCGATATAGTGTTCAAAGGTGTCGGCGATTTCCTCTCGTGGGAACCATCTCCCATCTAGTGTGATTCTGAAACCAATATAGGGACTTGTCTGTTTTTCCGGCATCGGATAGTCCCCGCGCATCGCCTCCACTTCGGCGGGTGTGCAGGGCTGTGGGTGAATGGAATAGTTGAAGGAATCCGCAATTTCCTCCGCCTCCTGCCGGGTCATTGGCTCAGCAGTATTCTCGTAAGGGGAATTTGGCATATTGTTTTCTGTGGATATGTGGATGAATCCATCCCCGCAGTTACAGATAATAATAAGGGCATTCTCATAAGTGGCAAGCAGAACATCCGTTCCGTCTGCGGTGGTGTAATGCCACTGCTCCCAAAGCTCAATATTTCCTATTGAGAAATAGTAAGGATAAAAATACTGATTTTTTGCGTAGGTATAGGTTACGATCCGATCCTCCCGCTCCCCCTCCAATGTTTGCGAGAATTCTGTGTGGAAGGAGCCCTCCGGGGAAAAGTAGCCAGCCATTCTCTCTACATCCGCATCCGGGCAGCACAGGCTGTCAAGCTGCAATGCTTCATAGAAAAGAGGTGTTTCCCATCTCTGAAAAAAGATCCAAGCACCCAAAGGCTTCAGGTTATACTTATCCAGGATTTCGTTGAGCTTGTCCATCATTTCAAAGGTGTAACAGTCATAGGTGATATAGTATTGATCTGGGACACCGGATTCATTGTGATTGTTTTCATTCAGCAAAGTATAATCCGTGTCATACTGCGCTTGATAATCCAACCACTCCCGCAGAGCTAACTGCTCTGGACTGCTGTTATACCCTTGCAGGGACAGCTGAGTACTGACCCACTCTGTGGGCGGCACATACTCTCCCGCTGGGCCATACCACGCTTCCTGTGTGATGGTTTTCTCACCAACCCTCATGTCCTGTAGTCTGAGAACATACACCACCGCGCAGCCTACGAAAAGCAGCATCAGCGCAATCACAGCGGCGATCAGCCATGCTTTCCGTGTGGATAGCCGTTTGATCTGCGCTTTCTGCTTCCCCTGACGGAATTCTTCCGCTCCGATCACATAAGAATCCTTTACGCTTCCAAAGCCAACCAGCAAATCCATTGCTTTCATACATATCCCTCCTCGCTGAGCTTCTTTCGCAGTTTCCCACGAAGCCGCTGGAGCATGGAAGTCACCTTGCTCTGACTGAAACCGGAAACCTCGGAAATGGTCTGGATGGAATCCAGATACCAGTACCGACACAGGAACACATTCCGCTCTGTCTCCGGAAGAGAGGATAAAAATTGATTGAGAACCCTCGATAATTCTTTTTTCTCATATTCCGTTTCCGCACTGCTGCTGTCCACGCAGTCTTCCAGTTCTTCCAGGGCCAGAATGATCTCCCCTCCGCCTCGCTTTTTTGCGCTGCGCTTGCGCCAGCGGTCAATGGAAATGTGCCGGGTCATTTTGGCAAGAAAAGCGCTCAGAAAGTTGGGACGTCGGGGCGGAATCGTATTCCACGCCGACAAATATGTATCGCTGACGCTTTCCTCCGAATCCTCCCGGTTGGAGAGAATGTTGTAAGCGATACTGTAGCAGTACCCGCCGTACTTCTTGTCTGTTTCCTCGATGGCCTGTTCTGACCGGTCAAAAAACAATGCTATGATACCCTGATCCTCCAAGGAATCACCTCCAGTAATTTTTCTATTCTATAACAAAGGGGTTCACTTGTATAGGCGTAAAAAACCAGCGTTCATTGCATGGATCCCCCAAAATTTTTTGGCTGGACTGCCAATGGCTGATGTGTTATAATAAGTTAGAAAAAGGGTGAAATACCTGATTTTACATCAATACGAAAAAAGGTTTGAGGAAATGTCATGAAAATTAGCAGCTTGTTGATGGCAAAGCTCCCGGAGCGGCGAAAGTCTGCGATCATTGCGAATCTTAAAAAGAATTGGTACTTTCCCCTTTCCGCAATGGGCTTTTTCTTCATCAACGTCAGACTGAATCTGGGATATTTTCTTGGAATACCGATTGCGTTTATCGCGGCGATCATCATTTCTTCCCAGATTCCATCCATCTGGGCATATGGTAAGAAAAAAACAATATGGCTCCAGGTGGTGTCCATTCTGACGGCAGCCGGTATCTGTTGGGGCGAACTAGATGCGTTTATTGAAGCCTTGCTTCTCTCCCCCAAGTCTCAGGCACTGCTGGCCCAATATCCAATGCTGCTTGATTTGTCAAAAATCGGGAGCATACTTGCCGCGGTGGATGCAGTTTTCTTTGTGTATTTCTTCACGCTGTTGTTTTGGGAAAAAATGCTAAAAATCGTTTCTGCGTCCGGGTTCTTTGGCGGCGTTACTACAACGGAATGGATTGCATATGGCCTGCTGATTGTGCTTGCCCTGGGAATGATGACCGCAGTTTTCATGCAGACGGAAGCCTTTTATGAAACCGAATTTACCGTCGGTATCGTTTGCGGTGCCATATATACCGGAGATTCTCCACTCTTGGTAAAAGAAAATGCTTATTTGTCACTGACCAATCCGGAAAACGATCTTCGTCAGCCCTTGTTCGCTGTGTTTGCTGCACCGTTCATTGGCATCCCCTATCTCATCGGAAAACTGATTGGAGCGGATGCCACCGGACTGGCCATCCTGATGAACAGCGTGCAAATTGTCATGCTCTTCGCTGCCCACTTTATGCTGGCCAAAATGATGAAGCTGGACTCGATAAAACGGATTTGTTTTATGCTGCTGGCCTCTCTTACTTACCCGCACATGCTGTTCTCCCTCATGATGGAACAATATATTGTCGCTTATTTCTGGGTAGCTTTTTGCATGTATCTGATTCTGGAAGATCAGCCAAACCGAATGGCATTTTACGGAGCCGGGGGCACTTTGATCACCAGTATGGTTCTTTTGCCGTTAATGCCCGGGAAATCTCCCGTGAAATGTTTCCGGGAATGGTTCATGGAGATGGTGCGCTACGGGGTGGGATTCGTTGCTCTGATGCTGGTATTTTGTCGCTTCGATGTTATTTTCAATCTGACACAAAAAATATCCCTCTATTCATACCTCTCCGGCTATGAGATAACTCTGATGGACAAGGTCTTTCAGTATACGGAATTCATCCGTGATTGCATCGCCGCCCCGAACGCAGGCGTGGACCCAACAGCATGGGGACATATTTCCTGGCAGTTAAATGAACCAACAGGCATCAATTTCATTGGTGTTGCCATTTTGCTGCTGGCCGTGGTCAGCGCAATTTGGAATCGGGAGAAAAAAAGCAGCTTGGTTGCCATTGGATGGGTTGGCTTTTCCGCCGTAATCCTCCTGCTTTTTGGCTGGGGTACAACAGAAAATGGCCTTGTTCTGTATACCCTGTATTTTGGCTGGGCATTCCTTGTACTTCTGTTCCAGTTGGTTGAGAAGCTGGAAAGCAAACTGAATACCCGATTTATCCTTCCGGTAGTCAGCATCTGTGCCGCTGTCGCATTGGCAATCAACAACATTTCGTCCATTAAGGAAATGGTTCATTTTGCAATCAGCTATTTTCCGGCATAAGGAGACACAGCATGAAAAATTACCTGAAACTGATGCGTGTCCATCACTACATCAAGAATTTCCTTGTTTTCGCGGCATTAGCGTGCAGCGGTCACCTTTTCAATTTTGAAAAAATGGCCGCCGGAATCGAAGCTTTTGTTGCCTTCTGCATGGTCTCTTCTGTCGTTTATATCATCAACGATATCTGTGACAGAGAGAAGGACCGCAAGCATGCCACCAAATGTAAGCGCCCCATCGCGGCCGGGACTGTCTCTGTAGCAAACGCCTGGGTGTTAACTGCCGTCCTTCTGATCGTTGCCGCAATATGTAATGGCCTGGCATTCCACATGACTTCCTCTCTCCTGCTTATGCTTTACCTGATTTTGAACCTTGCCTACAGCTTCGGCCTGAAAAATGTCCCCATTGTTGATGTGACGATCCTTGTTGCAGGTTTCCTGATTCGGATTATGTACGGAGCAATCGTAACAGAAATCACCATTTCCAACTGGCTCTATCTGACTGTGATGGCTTTTGCTTTTTATTTCGCCTTGGGTAAGCGCAGAAACGAATTGAGACAGGCTGGAGACGGTGAGACCAGGCCGGTACTGAAAGCATACCCTCTCAAGTTCCTGGATATGAATATGGGGATGTGCCTGACTCTGGCAAATGTTTTTTACGCATTATGGAGCATCGATGAAAATACAACATCCTTCTACAATAACAATCATTTGATCTTTACTGTTCCCATCGTTCTGCTGATTACAATGAAATACAGCCTGGATATCGAAGGCGATTCTGACGGAGATCCCGTAGAAGTTCTGCTCCACGATAAACTGCTTCTTTCCTTGGTTGCTCTGTACCTGGCAGTCATGCTGATCATCCTATATTTTTGACCGCAGAATGCAAAGGTCTTTTCACCAAATATGAAATGGCACCGAATCCCACTTTTGGGAGGTTCGGTGCCATTTATTCAGCATAAAACAGCCTATCATCCTTTTGGGGGTGACAGGCTGTTTACGCTTTGGGATGACATTTTTGATACACGGTTTTTATCTTCTGGTTGATCATGTGGGTGTACATCTGCGTGGAGGAAATATCACTGTGTCCCATCAGTTCCTGGAGGGAACCCAAATCCGCACCGTTTTCCAGCAAATGAACCGCAAAGCTATGGCGCAGGGTGTGGGGAGTAATCTCTTTCTCAATTCCGGCCTTCGTCTGATAGAATTTCAAAATCTTCCAAAATCCCTGGCGACTCATCCGTGTTCCACTGACGTTTACAAACAAAGATGCTTCGTTGGGATCCACAATCAGAACAGGTCTCGCCTCGTGGATGTAATCTGTAACCGCACGAAGTGCCGCTGGATACAGAGGAATCACTCTGCTCTTCTTTTCACCACCGCATCTCACGACGCCCAGATCCAGATTGATGTCTTCCACATTCAATTCAATCAGTTCTGACACGCGCATGCCGGTGGCATACATAATTTCCAGCATCGCTTTGTCCCGATAGCCCTTTGCATCAGAGCAAACCGGCTGAGCCAGCAGCAACTCCACTTCCTTGCCGGTGAGTATCTGGGGAAGTTTCTTTTCTCCGCGTTCCACATGAATTTCATCCGAAACAGGCGAATGGTCCAGGAAACCATTGGAAACCGCATAAGAAAAGAAATTCTTCAGACTTGCCAACGACCTGGAGGCTGTAGCACCGGATTTTCCCTGGGACTGCATGAAGGAAAGGTAATCACAAACATCCGAATTGGTTGCATCCAAAATATCTTCTCCTTCCTTTTGGCGCAGCCAGTCGATGAATTGGCGAATATCACGCATATAGGAGGAGATGGTATTGCCGGACGCTTGCTTTTCTTTTACAAGATAATTCTCATAAGAACAAATCAAGTCGAGCATGAACCAGTTAACCTCTACTCTTTCTTGGAAATCTATCAATCTGCCAATGGGCAAATCATGTAATTCTCCGGATAAAAGCAAGAGAAAGTCACGTCCTTAGGAGTTGGTTTCCAAAAAACAAGAACAGCTATTAGCCGGAAAATGCAAGTCAGAAAAAAGAGAAAACCGGTGCAGAAAACCGCAAAAGATCGACACTGTATAATGCACTACAGCGCATCAAAAGAAAAGGAACAGAAACGATTTGACCGGAATTAAAAACACAGAAAAAACGAAATCAATCACAGGCCATAAGATATGAAACGCCCGGCAACAGCGCACAGCAAAATCAAATTGCAGATGTATATACAACAGACAATTTTATACGCTGTTTTTTGATACAGACATACTATACTCCATTTTTTACAAAAATTCAAGCTTTTTGTAAAAAAACGGATAGATTTGTGGATTATGACAAGTTTTATGTTAACATTGTTATGTTAACGCAGTCAATTTAAGAACATTTGTTTTTATCTTTTTCAATCATAAAGACTATATCTAGCGTTTTTAAGCTGCATATATCACTAAATATAGTTTTTGAATTTTGTCCTTCATTTTTATATTTACGGGTAAGTGTTTCTTACCCATACTTGTTTTTTGTACATATTCACAATCATCTCTTTCTCCTGCGTCTGGCGCCTCCCTTTTTTTCAGCGCAATGAACAAGTGCAGCTGTTGCCGTCCCCCCGGCAGTCAAAAGTGCCGTAATCCAAATCGAATCCAGTTGTCCGCCAAACAGCAGCACCGTAATTAACGTCAACGAGAAAAGGAATATCACGCCGGAAAGAATGCATACCAGCAGCTTCCGATGCATGATCATTTTGCAAGACACCGTTGCTCCTGCATAGGATGCCACAAGAAGAATTACGATTGCCCCGTAACCCATCACTTCCCATCCCGCTTTCCCGCTCAGAATCAGCCACGTGATCACTCCGCACACAACAACAGTAATTACCATCGATACAATCCACCCCATGGCCAGTCCTGCCGGCGTGGATTTCCCTGTTCCTGTGGGCTTCCTATTTACAACCATTGCATCCCGCTCCTTTCCTTCCATCTATATTCCATGCAACGCCGCAGCATTCCTCTGTCGGATTGAATATGCCGTTCATTCTGTGGCACCCTATTAGATAGAGGTGATCCAATTGCATATCATCACACGGTATATCCTTGCCGGATTGGCCGCAGGCTCTGTTACCGGAATCCTGGGCTCTGGTGGCGGTTTGGTTCTCGTCCCACTCCTGACCTTCCTCTGCAAGGAAGATAAAGAAATCGTATTTCCTTGTTCTGTGGGTATTATGCTTCCCATCTGCTTTTGCTCCTTTTTGCTGCAAAACAGATTCACTTCCGTCCCCTTTCGCGAAACGGTGCCATATTTGATAGGCGGCGTAATCGGCGGATTTTTTTCCGTCGTATTAGCCAAACGAATTCCCCTGGTATGGCTTCACAGATTCTTCGGCTGCATTTTATTATGGAGTGGGTTCAGATGTCTTTTTTCATGACCGTATGCGTCAGTGCAATTCTGGGGCTGCTGTCCGGATTGGGCGTTGGCGGCGGCAGTCTGCTGATTATATGGCTTACATTGATCGTTCAAGCAGATTATTCCTCCGCCAAATATATCAACCTTCTGTTTTTCCTGCCTCCAGCATTGATTTCAACAATTACTCATCTCATTCGCAAAAAGTTCCCAATCAGAAAGGTGCTCCCCGCCGCACTGGCAGGGAGCACCTGCGCAGCATTTTTCACGATTCTCAGCAGCTCCTGGAATGTGGAAATCCTCAGGAAACTGTTTGGCATTCTCCTGCTGCTCACAGCATGGCGGGAACTTCGATACAAAAAGCAAACAGCAGAGTGACACTCAAACAAGTCACTCTGCTGTTCCAATACAATCAAGTATGAAGATATAATATGGTGTGATGGTATACAGTCGCGGTCCCGCTTTTCAGGGCAAAATATGTCCGGCCGCCAGGTACAGCCGATACCATTCCTCTCTGGAAAGGGATATCTTTCCTGCCGCAATAATCTCCACCAGGCGTTCCTCATTTGCCGTTCCTGCAATTACCTGCATTTCTGCCGGATGCCGCAAAATCCAAGCAGCGGCTATCGTGGTTGGACTGACCCGGTATTTTTCCCCTAAAAGGCACAGTTCCTTGTTCAAGCCCGGATACTTCTCGCTGTCAATAAAGCACCCCTGCCAGTTTGGCATCTGGAACGGAGACCAAGTCTGAATGGTCATATCATGCAATCTGGAATAATCCAACACGCTGCCATCCCGGTCCGCAGCGCCATCCGAAGTCATATTGACCTCCAGTCCGCTTGCGACCATGTTGGAAACCGGGATACTGAACTGCAGCTGGTTGATGATAAGAGGCTGCTCTACATATTTCTTCAGCAATTCAATCTGCATCGGTTTGTGGTTGGATACGCCAAAATGCCGTACCTTTCCTTTTTGGAACAATTCCTCAAAAGCCTCTGCCACTTCCTCCGGCTCCACCAGCGCATCCGGGCGATGCAGCAGCAACGCGTCCAGATAATCCGTCTGCAGTCGGTTCAAAATTCCATCTACCGAAGCAATGATATGCTCTTTGGAAAAATCATAGAATCCCTTGCGAATGCCGCATTTGGATTGCAGGAAAAGCTCCTCCCGTTTTATGAACGAGTCCTTCGCCATTGCCTCGCCAAAAATCGCTTCACTCTGACCGCCGCCATAAATGTCCGCATGGTCAAAAAAGAAAGCTCCGTGTTCCAGCGCTGTATGCAGAAACCGCTGCATCTCAACGCAGCTCTTCCCTGCCAAGCGCATGCAGCCAACAACCACAGCAGGCACTTTCTTGCCGGTCGTCCCTAAAACAATCTCTTTCATTGCTTATTCCCTTCCATACTATAATTATGTCTCTCGAAATATCGGCACTCTTTCTTTATTCGGCAGCAATTATTTCCGATATGCCAGATATCCTTCCAAAATCAGTGATGCTGCAACTGCGTCCACTGTTTCTTTCCGTTTTTTGCCATGATAATTGTGGGCAGAAAGAATATCGTGTGCCTCAACAGTGGTACGGCGTTCGTCCCACATCGCAACAGGCAGTCCCGTGGCATCCCGGAGGATCTGGGCAAATTCTCTGCACAGCTGAGCACGCGGCCCCTCTGTTCCATCCATATTCTTAGGAAGACCCACAACAATCTCCCCTACTTGGTTTTCCTTTGCCATGCGAACGATATCCGCAACCGCCTTCTCCGTATTTCTGCTGGGTACCACTGCTGTTGTGCCGACAATGGTGCAGAGTAAATCCGAAATAGCCACACCTGTCCGCGCATCGCCATAATCAATTCCCATAACTTTCACAGTATCATCCTCCATTTTCATTTGAAATAATTGTATCGGATAAGTCCCCAAAAAACAAGGCAGAATTCGCAAATTTTCCCGAAATAATGATTGACTTTACCTCCCCCGTGTGTTAGAATGACTCTACCTGTGAAAAAGGGCTTTTTCTTTGTGCGCCTTTTTCAGCTTCGGAACGGTTATTTGTAGTTGACCATTCTAAATTTTTCTAGCCGGAGTGATACAGGGAGGCAATTTTAAGGAGGTGCCGATATGCGCGTTAAAGTCACTTTGAGATGCTCTGAGTGCAAGCAGAGAAACTACAATTCCATGAAGAACAAGAAGAACGATCCTGACCGTCTCGAAATGAAGAAGTATTGCAGATTCTGCAAGAAGCACACCACTCACACAGAGACTAAGTAAGGAGGCCCCAACATGGCTGAAGTGAAAAAGGAAAACTGGTTCAAGAGAACCTGGGGCAAGGTCTGCAAGTATTTCCGTGAGCTCCGCAGTGAGCTGAAGAAGGTTGTTTGGCCCACCCCCAAGCAGGTTCTGAAGAATACAGCCATTGTTGTAGGCTGCGTTATCGCCGTCGGTATCTTCATTTGGCTGTTCGACTTTGTTGCTCAAGTTGGTATTGATGCCCTGATCGGCGCATTCCACTAAGGTACAAGTCATGGCAGAAACTGCAAAATGGTATGTGGTGCATACCTATTCCGGTTATGAAAACACTGTAAAGGCAACGATTGAGAAAACCGTTGAATCCCGCCAGCTGCAGGATCAGATTCTTGCTGTTTCCATCCCTTTGGAGACTGTAACCGAAATCACCGAGTCCGGTGTGAGCAAAACCTTCGATCGTAAGGTTTACCCGGGCTATGTGCTGGTCAAGATGGTATACAGTGATGACACCTGGCACGTTATCAGAAACATCCGCGGAGTAACCGGTTTCGTGGGTTCTTCCAGCAACGACCCCACTCCCCTCACCGAAGAAGAAGTCTACGCCATGGGCGTGGAGAAAAAGGAGATCATCGTCAACTACGCTGTGGGCGATACCGTGCGTATCATGGATGGTCCTCTGAGTTCTTTCACCGGTACAGTGGAGAGCATCGAGGTCGAAAACAACTCGGTCAACGTAATCGTGTCTATGTTCGGCCGGGAAACCACCGTCGAGTTTGAACTCGATCAGGTTGAAGTTATTTCCCAGTAAACGCATCGGGTCGGTTTGTCCGGCCGGAACGTGGGAGGGGTAAAACCCCGCAAGAAATGCGCGAAGCGCATATTACCACATTTTTTTCAGGAGGTGCTTATTATGGCACAGAAAGTCACTGGCATTATTAAGCTTCAGATCAACGCCGCAAAGGCAACTGCTTCTCCCCCTGTTGGTCCCGCTCTGGGTCAGCACGGCGTTAACATTGCTGCATTCATCAAGGAATTCAATGCCCGTACCAAGGATCAGGAAGGCTACAAGATTCCTGTTGTGATCACTGTTTACGCAGACCGCAGCTTCACCTTTATCACCAAGACTCCTCCGACCCCCATGCTGGTCATGAAGGCAATTGGATTGAACGGCGGCTCCGGTGTCCCCAACAAGACCAAAGTTGGTAACATCACCAAGGCTCAGATCACTGAGATCGCCAAGATCAAAATGCCCGACCTGAACTGCGCCACTCTGGAAGCTGCTGAGAGCCAGGTTGCTGGCACCTGCCGCTCCATGGGCGTCGTCGTTGTTGATTGATATTTGCTGATCCGGAACTACTTTCCGGAAATGTGGGAGGATTATTCCGCATCACCACTTTAAGGAGGATATAACATTGTTTAGAGGTAAAAAATATAAGGAGAGCGCCAAGCTGATTGACCGCTCTGTCCAGTATGATCCCACCGAGGCCCTGGATCTGGTTGTGAAGGGTGCTTCCGCCAAGTTCGACGAGACCGTTGAAATTCACATCAAGTTGGGTGTCGACTCCCGTCACGCTGACCAGCAGGTGCGCGGCGCCGTTGTTCTGCCCAACGGCACCGGCAAGACCCGTCGGGTCCTGGTGTTCGCCAAGGACGCCAAGGTGGACGAGGCTAAGGAAGCCGGCGCTGATTACGTCGGCGGTATGGAGCTGGTTGAGAAGATCACCAAGGAGAACTGGTTCGAGTTCGACGTGGTTGTTGCTTCTCCCGACATGATGGGTATCGTTGGCCGTCTTGGTAAGGTCCTGGGTCCCAAGGGCTTGATGCCTTCCCCCAAGGCTGGCACAGTCACCCCCAACGTTGGCGCTGCTGTCAAGGAAATCAAAGCCGGTAAGGTTGAGTACCGTCTGGACAAGACCAACATCATCCACTGCCCCATCGGCAAGGTTTCCTTCGGTTCCGAGAAGCTGACTGAGAACATGGATACTCTGGTCAAGGCTGTTGTCAAGGCTAAGCCCGCTGCTGCCAAGGGTCAGTATATCCGTTCCTGCACCGTGGCTTCCACCATGGGCCCCGGCGTGAAGGTTTCTACTTCCAAGTATCTGTAATTTTAGATAGCATTTCCCCGGATGCTTTTGCATCCGGGGTTTTTCAAATATTATTATGTAAAAAGAAGAGTACGGAAGCATCCATATCAAAATAATACAGGTTGTAGTTCCAGAAAGCCCTGTCCTGCTCTTCGTTATAATTGCTGACATAAAAGTAGTCCCCTACTGAAATAATGGACTTGTCAAAGTCAAAGCTCTCTGCCGGAAACTCTTGGCAAGCACACACCCACTCCTCAAAATTTTCCAAATATTCTATTATTTCCGGAATGTCCTCCTCGGCCACAGGGCGCAGGAATTTATTCTGTGCAATGGTAGCCTGGCTGATCTGATAGAAGTATTTCGCGTAATCCGTAAAGTCCTGAAAGCCACCGGATGAGTAGATTCCCTTCTTTTCGTATTTTGGCAGAGAATCCAAAACCCGATCTTTTGTGGGAATGAGCAAAACAAACGTTACCATCAAAGTCAGTGTTGCGATAACAGCCGAAAGAAAGATGGCTGCTATCTTTTTTAGAAGTTTATTCATAACATACCTCAGACTCGAATGATGATTTGAATATTTCACATTCTTTCATAATGTCAATATTTCACAAATTTTTCAATCGAAATATAAAAAATAAGAAAATACCTTCCTATTTGGATGATTTTGGTGTATGATTAATTATCATATTCACAGGGAGGGAGATTGCATGAATCAGAAAATCACCTACTCCGATAATCCAAAAGTACAAAACCAAATTGAGAAAATCGAAAAACACAGCAGTCGAGTCCAGCATTTGATTCTCCATACATTACACGTTATAGAGCGGTTCATCGCCATCATTACCATTTTGATTTTGCTGGCTGCCTTGACACTTGAAATCTATCAAATCATCATTAGCGGAGCAGAATATCTTTCCGATGTCAGTCACATCCTCCACGAATTGCTGACCATAGTCGTAGGCATGGAGTTTGTTCGTATGCTGGTGGATACCACCCCCGCCAATATTTTGGAGGTTCTGACGCTGGCCATTACCCGCCATGTTATCATTTCCCATGATGATCCCTGGAGCAATCTTGCCTGCGTTGCTTGTATCGCCGGTCTGTTTGCCATCCGCCGTTATCTGGTGCGCCGCAACGAATTGAAAGAAGAAATAATCGAAGTCGAATAAAAAAGTAAAAACAATGCTTGACAAATTCCATTTTTTCTGGTATTATACTGAAGTTGCCAAAGACAGCAGGTGCCGCAAGGCGTAAGTCCTGCCGAGGTGCGCTGATAAGTTTTTTCTGCGTGTCTTTCTGTCTTCTGGCAGGAAGACATTTTTATTTTTCGGAGGTGAAAATAATGCCCAACGCAAAGGTTCTTGAGAGCAAGAAAGCAGTTGTTGAGTCCCTGACCGGCAAGATCCAGGAAGCTTCTTCCGTGGTTTTCGTCGACTACAAGGGCATCACTGTTGCTCAGGATACCGAGCTGCGTAAGCAGTTCCGTGAGGCCGGCGTCGAGTACTCCGTCGTGAAGAACACTCTGACCAATTTCGCAACCAAGAATGCTGGTTACGATTTCTCTGAGATTCTCAACGGCACTACCGCCATGGCTTCCACCACCGGCGACCCCATCGCCCCTGCTCGTATCGTTTGCGAGTTTGCCAAGAAGAACAAGCTGAAGACCCTGACCATCAAGGGCGGCGTTGTTGAGGGCTCTGTGCTGTCCGCTGACCAGCTGAACGGCTTCGGTGAGCTGCCCAGCAAGAACGCTCTGGTTGCTTCTGTCCTTGGTACTTTCCTGGCACCTATCTCCAGCCTGGCTTTTGTTCTGGATCAGATTCGGATGCAGAAGGATGGCTCCGCTCCTGCCGCAGAAGCAGAAGCTTAATCGCGTAACCCCAAAATTCATCTTACTCACACATAATTAGGAGGATTTAAAAATGGCTAGTGAAAAGATTACTGCTCTGGTTGAGCAGGTTAAGGAACTGACCGTCCTGGAGCTGTCCGAACTGGTTCACACCCTGGAGGAAGTTTTCGGTGTTTCCGCCGCTGCTGCCGCTGTTGCTGCTCCCGCTGCTGCCGCTGCTGAGGCTGTTGAGGAGAAGACCGAGTTCGACGTCATCCTGAAGAATGCCGGCGCTTCCAAGCTGGGCGTCATCAAGGTTGTCCGTGCCGCTACCGGCCTGGGTCTGAAGGACGCTAAGGATCTGGTTGACAACTGCCCCAAGACCCTGAAGGAAGCCATCTCCAAGGAAGATGCCGAGAAGCTGGTTGCCGAGCTGAAGGAAGCTGGCGCCGAAGCCGAAATCAAGTAATTGATTTGATTCTCGTTTTCAAAACCTCCGTCAGCGATGGCGGAGGTTTTCCTGTATATAAAGGAGTCACCCATGAGTCTTGATTGGTTTTCTGTGCTTGGTGCGGATCGCCTGATCGATTCCGTTGCGTCTTTCCTCGATAGTACCAACAACCTGATCCCCACCACAATTGAGGACATGATTTTTGTCTTCTTAATAATCAGTGTCTTCACCTTAGGTCTGGGTTTTGTTTTTCGTCTGTTTTTTGGAGCGCACTGCCTTGTTAACCGTTCCATTTCCGGTTTTTTGAATGTTCTGTTTGTCTATGCAGTAACAGTCACAGTCTATACGCTGAGGCCCTGGAACCTGACACAGTACCTTTCCCCTCTTCCTTTCGCAATTTTCCGGGATGATATCTTGATCATCACCTCATCCGCCTGTTCAACATTGTCTTTGCTCTGCTCCCAGCTACTGTCATTGATCATTCTTTGCTTTATTATTCACCTACTAAACTTCGTGCTCCCCAACGGGCAGTCCTTTTTGGGATGGCTGTTATTTCGCATAATTGCTGTGGTTTTGGCAATTTTCCTGAATCTCGCAGCAAACTGGGCTTTGAATACTTTCCTGCCCGATGTGATCGCCACTTCTGCCCCAGTCATACTAATGGCTGTATTGATTGTCGCGATCCTGGTGAGTCTTTTTAACCCATTACTGTGCATTTTATTTACCGTTGCAAATCCGGTGATTGGATTACTATATACCTTTTTCTTCTCCAACACCATTGGCAAAAACCTGACAAGAGCTGTACTGTCTGCCGCACTGACCTGTGCTTTGTTCTATCTGATGCAATATGCCGGGTTCAGTGTAATAGACATTACACATCGTGCCCTGCTGTCCTATACGCCCTTTGCGGCAGCGTTGGTCGGTATTTGGTTTGTTTTTGACTATAAATTATAAAAGCTGGGTTCCCCATTGCGGGGAACCCAGTTCTTCGTTATTCAGCAGCCTTTACAGCCTCGATTGCTTCTGTCAGGGCATCGGTGTTCACCGTTTCCATCAGGCCGTTGTCATAAGCCTCTGCTACCGCAGGATCAATGGGAAGCCGGGCCAGAATGGGCAGACCATGTTCTTCCGCAATGGCATCCAGATGACTCGGTCCAAAAACATTGATCTTCTTGCCGCAGTCCGGACACTGGAGGTAAGAATAATTCTCCACAAAGCCCAGGACAGGAATGTGCATCATGTCTGCCATCTTTACGGCCTTGTTCACAATCATGGAAACAAGGTCCTGAGGGCTGGTGACAATGATAATGCCGTTGACAGGCAGGCTTTGGAACACCGTCAGAGGCACGTCGCCGGTTCCGGGAGGCATATCCACGAACAGGTAATCCACGTCCTCCCAGATCACATCCGTCCAGAACTGTTTTACGGCGCCTGCGATCACAGGCCCCCTCCATACCACCGGGTCGGCAGGGTTATCCAGCAGCAGATTGATGGACATCACCTGAATGCCGGTCCGGGTCAGCGCAGGATACAATCCGTCGGTGTCTGCCCCCTGGCATTCCGTTACGCCAAAAGCGGTGGGAGCAGAAGGACCGGTAATGTCGGCATCCAAAACACCGACCCGTTTCCCCTGCCGCGCCATGGCGACTGCCAGCATGGATGTCACTGTGGACTTGCCTACGCCGCCCTTACCAGACACCACTGCAATTACCTTTTTCACGCTGGACTTGGGATTCAAAGATGCCAGCAGACTCTCTGACTTGCGGTCAGCGCAGTCAGAGCCACAGCTGGAACAATTACCGTTACAAGAACTCATTTGTAAAAACGCTCCTTATTTATATTGTGCTACTATTATATGCAGGTTTGCTCCATGTGTCAATGACATATGTCATTTATTCCGACTGTGCTTCTTCCCACTGCTCCATCAGCTCCATCAGCAACGCTTCAGCAGCTTCTTTCTCCTGGAGCAGTCTGGTCAGCTCCTGATAGTCCGCGGAAGCAGCTTCAATCATTCCGTCCAATTCTGCGATAGAAGCCTCTTGCTTTTCAATTTCTCGTTCCAGGCGGCGTATTTTCTTATCAGAATCCTTGGTACCGCCCTTGGGCTTTTCTTTTTTCTCCTTGGGAGGTTGCTTGGTAACAGGCTTGGCAGCCGCCTCATGCTCCAGAATGGAACGGTATTTTTGATAGCCGCAGCGGAAATCACGGACTGCTCCATCCTCCAAAAGCCAGATTCGTTCCGCGAATTTCTCGATGAAGTAACGGTCGTGGGACACAAACAGCAGAACACCCTCGAATTCTTCGATGGCTGCTTCCACCCATTCCCGGGAAGCAATGTCCAGGTGGTTGGTAGGCTCGTCCAGAATGAGAAGATTGATTTTCTCATCCATCAGCATGCATAGCCTCAGGCGGGACTGCTCACCGCCAGAAAGGTTAGCAACACTCTTGAAAACATCTTCACCCTGGAACATAAAAGCGCCCAGGCGGTCCCGTGCGGTCTGAGGCGTGCAGTTTTTCTCATAGAGCATGGTATCATAGAGACTTCGTTCCGGGTGATCAAAGTGAATAATCTGCGGCAGGTATCCCCACTTCACTGTGGGACCAAACTGTATTTTTCCTGCGCAGTCCTCCTCTCCCAGAAGGCATTTGATAAAGGTACTTTTGCCGGTACCGTTGTCACCCAGAAGGGCGATACGTTCCCCTGCTTCCACATTCAGATTGACATCCGAAAAGAGCGTTCTGTCTCCAAAGGACTTGGTGACATTTTTCATTTTAAAAACCACATCACCGGAGAAATCCTTCTCGCCGAAGGAGGCCTTCATGGTTCTCTCCGCCTTGGGTTTTTCGGTTTTGCGAATCCGCTCCATACGGTGCTGAATAGACATCGCACGGCGATAGAGAGTGCGGTTGTTGATGCCCCAGCCCTTCATTCGTTCCACGGTGTATCCCAACTGCTTCAGCTTCGCCTGCTCCTGCTCATACTGCTTCATCTGCAAATCAAAGCGAGCCTGCTTTTCATCCATATAGAACGAGTAGTTACCGGAATAGAATTCCGCATGACCGTCGGTGATTTCAATCACCCGATCAGCCACTTGGTCGATAAAATACCGGTCGTGGGAGATGGCCAACACAGTGCCTTTAAAAGAATTGATATATTGCTCCAGCCATTCCACACTGTTCAGATCCAGATGGTTGGTAGGCTCGTCCAGCAGCAGAATATCCGTCTTTTCCAACAACAGACGAGCCAGATTCACGCGTGTTTTTTCGCCGCCGGAAAGGCTGGCAAATTCCTGGGAACGCTGATCCTGGGTAATTCCAAGGCCGTTGCAAATTTTATCCACTTCAACATCCATGTCGTAGCCGCCCCCGGCCTGGAACCGGTTGGAAAGGGCGTCATACTGCCGCAGCTGCTCAGAAGTGGCCCCAGACAGCATGCTTTCTTCCAGACAGATCATATCTCTTTGGATCTTCAGTAAATCTGAATAGGCAGAGCGGAGTACGTCCTCCACGGTGTAGCCATCGGGGAATACAGGAATCTGAGAAATCAATCCCAGCCGCTTGTTGGGATTGACATATACTTCTCCCTCGTCATAGTCCAGTTCTTTGGTCAGGATCCGGAATAGCGTTGTTTTTCCGCAGCCGTTCCGGCCCAGAATAGCAACGCACTCCCCTTCCTGTACATCGAAAGAAAGTCCTTGCAGGAGATTCTCTCCGATCACAAAGAACTTTGTCAAATTACTTACAGATATATCAACCATTGTCTTTCTCCAACGCTTTCACCAACCGGGAAAGCTCATCCATAGAATACAGCAGATTCAGTGCCTGCAGCAATGCATTGGCACTCATATGCTCCGGCAGATTCAGTTTCTTCTGTAATGCAAGCCGCTTTTGGCTGCTGTCGGCACCGCCGGAAAGGCCAAGCGAGCACAAATCCTGCTTGGAAATTCCGCCGGATTTTGTTTGTGTCCCGTCTTCAAACGTTGCTCCTGCGTCCTTCAGCGCCGTCAGAATCACATCCGACGTCATTCCCTCTACGCCAAGCTTTCCCTCTTTTCCCGGCGCGGCTTTTCGCTTCTCCTTGCCCGGAATATCAGGAATATATGCGTGCTTCAAATATTGATTGGGGATGGCACTTTTGAGATGGTTTCGGATGACAAAACCGGCGCCATCAGAATCCGTAAACACGATCAGACCCCGCCGGAGGGCAACAGCGCGCAGCAGTGCCATCTGCTCCTTATCCTTGAAAATACCGAAGCCCCGGGTTTCAAATATGGGAGCATCCACGATCTGGCTCAGGGTATTCTTGTCGTAACGGCCCTCTACAACGATGGCTTCCCGAACTTTAACCATGCCGCGCCTCCGTTGCCAGCTGAAGGACAAGAAGCTCCAGGAGTCGCTGGCTGTCGTCAAAAGAGGTCTTCATCTTGTAGTCTGTCTCAAAGATCAGCACAGAGGCTCTGCCGCAAAAGGATTTGTCCATATGTCTGGCAGCCTCCATGGTCTTCCTGGCAGGATAATCTGGAATCCCGCAAAGTTTCTGCAATTCATAGGCACTCTTGCCCTGATCCAGCAAACATTTTGCCGCAGTCAGCCGGCGAAACTGGCTGCCCAAAGCGCCTAAAATCGCCAACGGTTCCTGCTGCATTTTGAGCAGTTGCTGAAGGCTCTGGAACGCCTTATCGTAGGAGCCTTCGCTGATACGATCGGTCATTTGGAACACCACTGCATCCAGCACCGGTTCCGTTACCGCATCAATATCGGATTTTCTGATTTCATCTGCCCCGGAGAAGGCACAAATCTTCTGGATTTCCCCACTCAGAGCTGTCATAGTACCGCCGGTGATATCAATCAGATAGGCGCAAAGCTCATTGGAAATCTGTTTTTTCTGTGATGCAAAATGTCTGGAAACCCAGGGAATCAATTCCCGTTGATCCTGCTTGCAGAATTCTACCGCCAAACCGTTGGAATCTACCGCATCCCAGAGCTTTTTCAGCCGTTTATCCGGTTTCCATGCAATTGTAAGATAGGTGAATATCACCGTGCAGTATTCCGGAATGTCATTGAAAACCTGGGCAATTTTTTCCCGCTCAGATTCGCTCAGCTTAAAAAAATCAATATCGTCCACCTGAACCAGAGTAAAATCCGCCATCATCGGCAGATTTTCCACCGCTTCCATAAAGGCTGCCAGATCAAAATTCTCACCGGTGAAGCGGTGGAAATTGAAAGACTCCGTCAGCGGGTCAAGAAGCTGTTTCTTGATTGCCTCCAGATAATGGGACATCAAAAACGTCTCTTCTCCATAGAAAAAATAGAGTCTGTCAATGTTTCTGTTCCGAACAGCAGCTTTCAGGTTTTGAAAAGCTCCATCAGCAAGGTTTTTTTTCGCCATCGTTACCTCCTGACCAGAACCGAACCTTGTTCATCCGTTCGGTATACGGTACAGCCAAAATCCGCAAGCCGCTCCAGCACTTCCTGAGTGGGATGCCCATAAGGATTGTTCTCCCCGACGGAAATGATCACAATCTCCGGGCGCACTGACTGAAGCAATTCCCGGGAAGTGGAATTCTTGGACCCATGATGTCCGGCAATCAAAACATCCACATCTGGCAGATTGTATTTTTTGATTAAAGCACCTTCGCCAGCGCGGTCGCGGTCTCCGGTTATCAGTATAACACACTCATCTGATTCAAACAAGACACACATGCAGTTTTCATTACTTGATTTCAAATCTCCAGGTTCCAGTAACGTCAATGTCCCGTTTCCAAACGGAATATCCACATCCCGGTCAATTAGGGTAATCAAATTACTTGGATCCGATTTCAGGCGATTATACAAAGCTCGCTTTTCCAGATCGGGGAGGTAAAACTGATCCACCCGAATCCTTGTCATCAGATTTTCTATGGCGTTGGTATGATCTGCGTCATAGTGCGTCAGAGCGATTCCGTCCAATTCAAACACGCCCTGGCTCAGAAGTGTCTGTGCGATCTTGTCAGATGCGTTCGCTGCATTGCTTCCGCCGCAGTCGATGAGGAAATTCTTGTTCCCTGACTGAAGCAGAATCGCTTGTCCCTGCCCAACATCCAAAACGTTCAGCCGTATATTGTCCTGTTTCGGGATGATAACAGATGCCCCGATTGCCACAACCAGGCAGGCCGCAGCGGCAGACAGGACGTAACGGCCATGTTTTCTGCCATGAAGCAGAAAAAGTGCCAACAGAACATAAGAGAACACGAGCCAGGCAGTGATAAAAGAGCTCTCGGTATACACAGCTGCAAACGGAATCCGCGACAAGCCCCCGGCCGTAAGCAAAACGAATCGAATCGGCCAGGAAAGCAGCCATCCGAGAAATCGACAAAGCGTGGGAAGGATACTGCCCAAAACACTCACTGCAGCAATTCCATAAAACAGGAAGCCAATCACCCATATGGTAAGCAGATTGGTTACAATGCCAATCAGGCTTACGGAGCCAAAATACCAGGCACTCAAAGGCACGGAGAAAACATAAGCGCTGACAGAAACGGAAACCGATCCGGCAAACCAACTCTGCAGCTTTCTCAAAAAGCTTTTCCGATTAGCCTCAGGGAAACGGCTTTGTATCCACTGATTCAGATTAGAGGCAAAGAGCAGGATACCCGCGACACTTGCAACTGACAGCTGAAAGCTGACAGAAAACAGTACAAAAGGATTAAGCAGCAGCATGATCAGTCCGGCACAAGACAAGCTGGTCAAACCGTCATATTCATCGGTAATCGCCGCGCCAAGAGACATCAGCCCGGTCATCAGACAAGCCCTGGTCACCGAAGCCGAGAATCCGGTAACCGCAGCAAAAAACAACAGCACTGGAACGGAAATGAGAAACGTCAGCCATCTCCGTGTTCGAAACAGCAGATATATCAAACCGTATAAAATTGAAACATGTAGTCCGGAAACGGCAACCACATGACGGATACCGCTGACTTTCAACGAGGTATCCACGGAATAACTCAAATCCGATGTATCACCCAGAAGAAGCGCCTTGGCAAAAGGGGCAACATCCTTGGGAAAAAACGTTGCGATCCGATCCTTGACAGCATTGGCCACCCGGGCCGGAAGGAACCATAGCGCACTTCTTACGGACATAGAGCAAACCGTATCAGATTTCTGAGTCGCCAGGACAAACAGTCCTTTGCCCTGATAATAGGTTGACTCCTTCTTACCCTCCGGCGTTGTCAGGCGAAGCCGAAATTCTCCTTCCAGTACATCGCCCGGGGTAAGTGCTGTATCATCCTTCTGAAAAACCCGAAGATGATATGGTTTCCCTTCCAGAAGTGTAAATCCTTCTACTGAAAAGCCATAGTCCGTTTTCTCAGTGTAATCTGTTGCGGTAACAGATAGAGACACCGTTTGCCCATCCAGCTTTTGAATCGGCTGCAGGTATATTGTCTGATACAGCGAGAACCATCCAAAGGAAAGGAACATCCCCAGGAAAATCGCTGCAGGAACTCTGAATAGATCATTTCGGAATTTCAATACAAAGCAGAGAACACCGGAAAGGAAAGCATATACAAACAAAGGCGTCAGATTCTGCTGCCAGAACAGCGTGGCGCACAGCCCACATCCAATTGCGAAACCAACCGTGAACCACAGAAGTTTTCTCATCTGCTTTCCTCTTTTCCTGACATCTCTGAAAATGGCGCAGCCGGGAAAGCTGCGCCATTTTGATAAACCATTAAATCCTGGAAGTCACGAAACCTTCCACCTGAGCCAGAGCCTGGTCAACCTGGCTCACGTCCTTACCGCCGCCCATAGCGGAGTCAGGCTTGCCGCCACCGGAACCGCCGCAGGCGCAGCATACCAGCTTCACCAGCTCGCCGGCTTTGATTCCCTTAGCCACAGCTTCCTTGCCGCAGACAGCCAGGAAGGAAGGCTTTTCTCCGTTGATAGAGGACAGAACAGCGACAACGCCGGAATTCTTATCCCGGAGCATATCGCCCATCTGGCGGAGTCTGCTTGCGTCAGCACCGGAAATCTTTGCGGTGAGAACCTTCAGGCCGCCAAGATCCTTTGCATCCTTCAGCAGCCGGTCCACTTCACCCGCTGCATCCTTTGCCTTATACTGCTCAATGACGCGCTTCAGTTCCTTGATCTCATCCAGATTGCTCTGAATCTTGGAACCCAACTCGTTGGGCTTCACCTTCAGCTTGGAAGATGCATCCGCAAGAACCGACTGGCTGGCTTCCATCTTCTGCAGACATGCCTTGCCGGTTACCGCTTCAATTCTGCGGACGCCGGAGGCCACACCGCCTTCGCTCTCCAGCTCAAAGGCGCCAACCTTTGCGGTGTTGTCCAGATGCGTGCCACCGCAGAACTCGATGGAATAATTACTCATATTGACGACACGGACGGTATCGCCGTACTTTTCGCTGAACAGCGCGGTAGCGCCCAGCTTCTTCGCTTCTTCAATGGGCATTTCCCGCACATCAATGGGATACCCCTCCAGGATGGAGTCCTGCACAATGGAATTAACCTGGGCAAGCTCTTCCTGGGTCAGAGCGGAGTAGTGGGTGAAGTCGAAGCGCAGATGATCTGGTTCCACCAAAGAACCGGCCTGGTGGACATGATCACCCAGCACCTTGGTCAGAGCCTTCTGCAGCAGGTGCGTGGCAGAGTGGGCTCGCATAATGGCCTTGCGGCGCTCCACATCAATGGAAGCCTCCACAACGTCATCCACCTTCAGAGATCCCTTCACCATCTTGCCGTGGTGCAGATACTTTCCACCCTTATCTTTCTGGACATTGTTCACCTGGAAAACGCTTTCGCCCATGGTAATCATACCATGGTCAGCAACCTGGCCGCCCATTTCTGCATAGAAGGGAGTCTGATCCAAGACAACAATGCCGTCCTCGCCGCCGGCAATGGAACCGGAGACTTCGTCGCCCACACAGACAGCCAGCACCTTTGCCTGGCACTGGGTGGATTCGTAGCCCAGGAACTTGGTGGGAGTATTGTCCAAGCCGAGATCAATACCAGCCCAAGCCAGATCACCCAATGCCTTCCGGGCCTCCCGGGCAAGGGTCTTCTGCTTCTGCATCAGCTCGGCAAAGGCCTTCTGATCCAGGGTCATATCTTCGTCGGCCACCATTTCCAGAGTCAGGTCAATGGGGAAGCCATAAGTGTCGTATAGCTTGAATGCGTCGGCGCCGGAGAATTCCGTCTCTCCCTTCGCCTTGTGGTCAGCCAGCATTTCGGCAAAAATCTTCATACCACCGTCGATGGTGCGGGCAAAGTTTTCTTCCTCCACCTTAACCACCTTGGTGATGTATTCGGCACGCTCCCGCAGATAGCCATAGTGGCCCTCGTTCTCGTGCACCACAGTCTCCACCACCTGATACAGGAAGGGATGATTCATGCCCAGGAGCTTGCCATGGCGGGCAGCACGGCGCAGCAGGCGACGCAGCACATAGCCTCTGCCCTCGTTGCTGGGCAGGACACCATCGGCAATCATAAAAGAGGAAGCGCGGATATGGTCGGTGATAACACGCAAAGACACATCCATCTTCACACTCTGTCCATAGGAGGCGCCGGTGAGCTCCGTAACCTTGTTGGTGATGTTCATCACGGTGTCCACGTCAAACAGGCTGTTTACGTCCTGGCAAACAACGGCCAGACGCTCCAGGCCCATGCCGGTATCAATGTTTTTCTGAGCCAGTTCGGTATAATTGCCCTGGCCGTCATTGTTGAACTGGGAGAAGACGTTGTTCCAGACTTCCATATAACGGTCGCAATCGCAGCCAACCGTGCAGTCCGGCTTGCCGCAGCCGTACTTCTCACCGCGGTCATAGTAAATCTCAGAGCAGGGGCCGCAGGGACCGGAGCCATGCTCCCAGAAATTATCGGACTTACCAAACCGGAAGATCCGGTCAGCGGGTACACCGATTTCTTTATTCCAGATTTCAAACGCCTCATCGTCATTCTCGTAGATGGAAGGATACAGTCGGTTTTCGTCCAGACCAACTACCTTGGTCAGGAATTCCCAGCTCCAGGCAATGGCTTCATGTTTGAAGTAGTCACCGAAGGAGAAATTACCCAGCATCTCAAAATAGGTGCCATGGCGGGCGGTTTTACCGATGTTCTCAATATCACCGGTACGGATGCACTTCTGGCAGGTGCACACCCGATGACGGGGAGGCTCCACCTCACCGGTGAAATAGGGCTTCATGGGTGCCATGCCGGAGTTGATCAGCAGCAGAGAAGCATCATTCTGGGGAATCAGGGAAAAGCTGGGCAGGCGCAGATGGCCCTTACTTTCGAAGAAAGAGAGAAACATCTCACGCAGTTCGTTTACGCCATAGGGTTTCTGGCTCATTGGTTTGACCTCCAAAAAACAGATAATGTGGATACAAAAAATAAACCCCGCCCCTATCCATAGGGGCGAGGATTGCTCGCGGTACCACCCTAATTATCCTGCTGTCGCAGGACATCTCAGACGCTCTGTAACGGGAGCACCCGTCCCGGTCATCCCGGGCAACAGCGGAAGTGGCTTGCGGATCGGACACACAAAGGGCTCCCACCGTCCCCTTCTCGCTGATGCTGCCGAACCCCGCTTGGCTTCCGTATCGTCTTTGCATATCCTCGATATTCTATCACAAAAAAGGAAAATGTCAATCCTTTTTCTTATAACTACGCCCGACCGGTCCGGTTTTCCGGGAATTATATTTTGTCCTCCAGCCAGGCTATCAAATCTTCTCGTCCCTGGGCAGAAAGAGGAAACGTCCGTTCCCCCTCCATTGTGCTTTTTTCGTAGCAGTACGGCCCGTGCCAATATTCCGCAAGAATGGTGCTTTTCTCAAAATCTACCTCTTTAGGCGTGGCCATAACGATCTGCGGAGCAGCACGAAAACGAAACTCCCCCAGAGAACCAGTGAAAATATTGTTCATTGCAAAGGTATGAAGAGTAGGGATAAAAAGCTTTTCCATTTAATTTCACCTGAAATCATTTATTTGATATTTTATAGAATACCACAGATGTGCCGAAAAAGCAAATGAACGAAATACTTGCAAAAGCTGTTATAATATGATAAATTACGACCTGGTGATTTTTTATGAAAAAACAACTAAAAGGTTCTCTTGCACTTCTTTGCGGTACATTCATCTGGGGCTCCGCATTCATTGCCCAGAGTGTTGGAATGGATCTCATCGGTCCGTTCACATTCCAGGCCATCCGTTGCATGTTGGCAGTTGTTTTCCTTTTCTTGATTACACTGATCTTTGACTGGAAAATCGGTATTCAGCAGTCTTTGAGTAAATGGAAAAGCAAACGGCTCTGGATGGCTGGGGGTATCTGCGGCTGTGCGCTGTTTGTTGCAGCCAGCCTGCAGCAAATCGGTCTGGTTTACACAGATCCCGGAAAAGCCGGCTTTCTCACTGCCATGTACATCGTTCTGGTTCCCATGCTTGGCATCTTTGTCCACCGCAGGCCCGGCCTGAATGCAGTAATCAGCGTGGTGCTGGCACTGGTTGGTCTTTATTTACTGAGCTTTATGGGCGTTACATCAATCAATGTTGGTGACCTGTTCCTCATCGGCGGTGCTTTGGGCTTCGCTGTTCAGATCCTGCTGATCGACCGATTCGCTCAGGATTTGGATGGTCTCCGATTGAACTGTGTTCAGGCTCTGGTAGTGGCAGTGCTTTCTGTTCCCTTCATGCTGCTGACCGAAGAGCTGGACATGGGTAACATCCTCGCCTGCTGGCTGCCTTTGGGCTTTGCCGGTATTCTCTCCATGGGCGTCGCTTACAGCCTGCAAATTGTTGGACAGAAAAATCTGGAGCCCACCACTGCATCTTTGATTATGAGTCTGGAATCTGTATTTGCAGCTCTTGGCGGATGGTTGATTCTTCATAACACCATGACACCTCGGGAGCTCTGCGGCTGCGGCCTGGTTTTTGCCGGCGTGATCATCTCCCAGCTTCCAGCAAAAAAGCAAACAGTATAAATATTCGCAGCGGCAGAAAATTTTCTGCCGCTGCAAGTTTTTGCATCTAATGTGCGTACTACCCAAAATGAAAAGGAATTATCAAGATCAATAAAAAACCCAGCGCGACTCCCAGAACGGTCAAGAGTACAGATTCTTTCAGGGTACTCCGCCGCAAAACCATCACTCCGCAGAGAAACGTTAATAGCTCCAAATCGGAGCGAGGACGGATATAAAACCATCCACCCGAAAAAGAACACCAGAATAGCACTCCAAGAAGAAATACGGAAAGAACGAACGGCAGTGTTCCCTCCCCCCTGGCATGCCAGCACATAAACGCCAGCAGCGGAGAAAGAGCTGTGAACCCAACCCATATCATCGCATAGTTTCTCGGGAAAAAGCCGGCAATGAACCAGGAATAAAGATAATAACTTCCCACCATTCCGAAAAAGAACAGAAAGACGTTCACCGATGCTTTGACTGCCGAATTGCTCCTGACCGAAATCCACACACCAAGCACCACCCAAAAGGCCAATCGCCCCAGAAAATTCCTCACATCCAGACTTTCCAGGAAGGCGGGTAATTCGTTGGAAGGAGTACAGTCCAGAAATTTGGAAAAGATTCCCAGACCGATCCCCAAAAGAAGGATCAGGATAGAATCCACAAAGCGCCTGCGAAATGCTTTCGGCTCTTCTTTTCCGCGAATCTGGTTGAGAATTGACATCATAATACCTCCTAACCACCATGTGCAATGATACTACCACAAAGAAGATAATAATTCAACCACCCCCTCTTTTGGAGAACACAATGAGAAGGAGCGTCATATGCTGAATTATGAATTCTTCTTTTGAAAGGAAGTACATGATGACGCTTGTCTGTTTGACCGCCCTGGGGGTTGGCGGTGCCACGGTGCTGGGAACCATTCTGGGAATTCCCTGCAAGAAAATCTCCCACCGGTTCAGTGACATTGTTCTGGCCTTTGCGGCAGGGGTGATGCTCTCCGCTGCCATTCTGGGACTCATTCTCCCTGCGATCGAGCGGGAAGAAAACGGCGGACTGTTCATCACGCTCTGCGGCATTTTCGCCGGGGCAGGGTGCATCAGTCTGGTGGATCGACTCGTGCCCCATATCCACAAGCTCATCGGCTGGGAGGATGATATCCATGCCCACAACCTCCACGCTGATAAGCTGCTGCTGTTTGTTGCCGCCATGGCAATCCATAATTTCCCGGAAGGACTGGCAGCGGGGGTGAGCCTGGGCTCCGGGGATTTAAGGGCGGCGCTGCTGATCTCCGGTGGAATCGCGCTGCAAAATATCCCGGAAGGTCTGGTCACCGTTACCCCCATGCTGACGGCGGGCTTCAAACCCAGAAAGGCCTTCTTTTGCGGACTGACCACAGGCATCATCGAAGTGATAGGTACCTTCGTGGGCTACTACGCCGTGACGCTTGCTTCTGCCGTGCTCCCATTCTGCCTGGCCTTCGCAGGGGGCACCATGCTTTTTGTCATCAGCGACGAGATGATCCCCGAGACCCACGACCACGGAAATGAGCGGGCGGCTACCTATTCCCTTCTGGTTGGCTTCTGCCTGATGTTGATTACCGATGTACTGCTGGGTTAGGTTTGTGAGCATTTTCTCGTTGTATTGGGGTAGCAGCCATTGGCCTTTATGTTTTTATTAAAATGCAATACAGACAATTGCACAAAAATCAGAAACATGGTATGATTTCAAAAGAAAGGGATGATTTTGTGAAGAAAGCAATTTTATTTGATCTGGATGGAACCCTCACCGATTCCGGGGAGGGGATCATCAACTGCGCCCAGATGACATTGGAACGGTTTGGGCTGCCCGTGCCCTCCCGGGAGGAAATGCGGGTATTCGTGGGGCCTCCCCTGGGGGACAGCTTTGTCAAATTCGGTGTCCCGCCAGAGCGAACCCAGGAGGCCATCGACATATTCCGAAGCCGCTATGTGCCCATAGGAAAATACGAAAATCACCCCTATCCCGGCATCCGGGAGCTGCTGGAGGCGCTGAAAGCCCAGAGTCACAAGCTCTTTGTGGCCACCTCCAAGCCGGAGGTCACAGCCATAGAGGTACTGGAGCATTTTGATCTGGCAAAATACTTCGATCTGATCTGCGGTGCCTCCATGGACCAAAGCCGCACCACCAAAAGTGAGGTCATCGCCTTTCTGCTGGAACAGAACGGATGCGTTGACAACGCTGTGATGGTGGGTGACACCGAATTTGATGTTCTCGGTGCCGCCGCTCACGGCATTCCCACCATCGGTGTGGCCTGGGGCTACGGCCAGGTGGAGGACATGGAAAAAGCGGGAGCCGCCGCCATTGCGGATACACCGAAACAGCTTCTGGAACTGCTGAATCATTGATAAAGTGCCATAACCGGAAGGCAAACGGCGCGAGAAACGAAATCTCTTTGTTGAAAAGAGCAAACTGATTTCGTGTTTTCCAGCTTTTCCTGGCATACAGGCAAATCGATAAGCACGCAAAAAGCTCGCACATTCAGAAACCGCTTGGATGTGCGAGCATTTTTATTCTTTTACTTCGGCAATGGGGAAGAATTCCGAGATGCTGTCCCGGTCGATCTTCGCCAGGTCGAACCACATGTCATATACCCCGGATTTCCTTACGAAAAAGACCCGGTAATATTCCTGCTTCTGCTGGGTATCGGGGTCGGTGACGGTCATGCTCATGTATTGCAGCGGGTGGCTTCTGTCGCCGCCGTGCCAGCTGAAAAACTCGCAGCCCCAGGCCACGTCATTCAGGTAACGTCCAAAGTCATCTGAGCCGGATTTCCGAATATCCTTTGCCCGCAGCCCTGTTAAATTGATCCCGCCAACCTGGATATTTTCATCATTGACGATGGTGCAGCTTTTTTCTGCCACATCTGCAACGCGGAACCCATCCGGCAGGGTAAAGCTGAAATCCCCGATTTCCGGGGGCGCGCTGCATCCGAACAGGGTCACCGCCGTCAGCACCGCCAAAGTCACAGAGATGATTCGCCGCAAGATCGTTCCCTTCCTGTCCTTACTGCAAACGGTAGCCAACACTGACCAGCTCCATAATATGGGGCCAGAATTCCGGCTCATCTGCGGTATAGCAGGCTGCTTCGCCGATTTGCTCGAAGGATACGATGCGGTTGGCAGCATCAATCCAGGCGCTTTTTCGGATTGCGGTATGTAATTCTCTTTGGGTATTCATCATTCTGTTCCTCCTTATTGTAGAGTTGATTATCTGAAAACGGCGGATGCCGGTTCATTTGCCTCTCACCCATATAGACGGATTTTAGATAGGAAACGTCACAGGATTTCAAATATTTTTTCTTTTTCTTTTTACAGCCCTATCCTACTGGGGATTTGCATCATACTTGTAACATAATGGCATCGAAATCCAATCATTTTCCACGACCAAAAAAACACTTGATTTTACAGAGAAAATGAATAAAATAAAATCTATCTTTGCATTTTCACGAAAGGGCGAACAGACATGAATAAAATCTACATTCCCGAACACTACTCCCCTACCCTGGATGCCTACGACACCCAGCGGGCCATCGCCTATATCAAAGCAACCTTCCAGGAGGAATTCTCCGCCGCGCTGAACCTGAAGCGGGTCTCTGCTCCCCTGTTCGTCACCGAGAATTCCGGTCTGAATGACAATCTGAATGGCTACGAGCGCCCCGTCAGCTTTGACATTCCCGCCGTGGGCGCTGATGCCCAGGTGGTCCACTCTTTGGCGAAATGGAAGCGTTTGGCCCTGAAGCGCTACAATTTCCCCGTGGGCGGCGGACTGTACACCGATATGAACGCCATCCGCCGGGATGAGGAACTGGACAACATCCACTCCATCTATGTTGACCAGTGGGACTGGGAAAAGATTATTACCCGGGAAAACCGGAATCTGGACTTTTTGAAGCTGATCGTCACCGCCATTGTCCGTGCCATTTGTAATACTAATGATCGGCTTCATGTCCGTTATCCCCAGCTGCACACCAAGCTCAGCACGGAGGTTTCCTTCATCACCTCCCAGGAGCTGGAAGATCTCTATCCCGACCTGACCCCCTCTCAGCGGGAAAAAACCTATGTCCGGGAACATCCCACCACCTGCATCATGCAGATCGGCGGAAAGCTCCGCTCCGGCAAGCCCCACGACGGCCGTGCTCCTGACTACGATGACTGGGATCTGAACTGCGACATCTTTTTCTGGGACGAGGTACTGGATCGGGCGCTGGAGGTATCCTCCATGGGCATCCGGGTGGATGCGGAGTCTCTGGACCGTCAGCTGAAGCTCTCCGGCTGTGACAACCGTCGGGAACTGCCCTTCCATAAAATGCTGCTGGCGAACCAGTTGCCCCTGACCATCGGCGGCGGTATCGGCCAGTCCCGGCTTTCCATGCTGCTGCTTGGCTGCGCCCACATCGGCGAAGTACAGTCCAGCGTTTGGGACCATGACACCATGGAAGCCTGCGAAAAAGCCGGAATTCCCCTCCTGTAATCCTATAAAGAAATCCTGCCTGAAAACAAGCTCCAGGCAGGATTTTTCTGTTTCAATTAAAGAATCAACAGCAGCACAGCCACAATGCAGACAAGACTGATGACAATGGACAAGGAGTTCACCGCGCTGGCAAGGCCGGAATCTCCCCCCAGTTCTCCGGTAAAGGCGGGAGCTGCCGAAGCAATGGGGCTGAAGGCCAGCAGAGCAAGGGTTTGCCGGGTTTCCAATGCGGCAGGAAGAAGGAAATAGCACCCCAACGCCACAGCAATTGCCACTGCATAACGCACCGAAAGGATTTTAACAATAGAATGAATCTGGCTGCCGTCCCCGGAGATCTTGAAGCCAACACCAAGCATCAGCATGGCCATGGGAGCATTGGCATTTCCAATCAAACCGGCAAAATCGATGACGGGAGATGGCAGATGCACATGGAGCAGCGCCAGCAGTGCCATCGTAATGTAAGTCACAAAGGGAACGGATTTGCAGAGGTCCCGAAGGATTTTTAGCACGGAGAACTTCTCTCCCCGCTGGACCATGGCAGCCATGCTGTAGGAAACACCCAGGCAGATAAAGGCATTGCCGGTGTCAAACAGGCTTGTGGTAACGACACCCGCCGGGCCAAGGAACCCCTGAGCAAACGGCATGGTGAAATTCCCGATGTTATAACCGGAGATATTCAGTATGGAAAACGCCTTTTGCTCTTTGCTCTTTCCAATCGCAATCAAATAACCGATTCCGATATAGCCAATGCCCAGCGCCAAACCGAACACACTGAGCAGCAGCATGGATGGGTCGATCTCTTTATCGGAAAAACTATACACAATGGATGCAGGAAGCGTAATCCGAAGGACGATTTTGGACAGAACCTGAAAATCCCCTTCCTTGAAAAAACCGATTCGGCGAAGAACCCAGCCCAGAACGATGATGGCTACAAAACAGCCTGCCTTGGTTAAAATCTCTGCCATAATTTCGACCTCTCTGGTGATGAATAATACAGGCGTAAAAAAAGACGACTGCTTTCGCAATCGTCTTTTTTTGGCGGAGAAGGAGGGATTTGAACCCTCGATACCCTTTTGGGGTATACACGATTTCCAATCGTGCGCGCTCGGCCAGCTACGCGACTTCTCCATACTCAGCTCTCGCTGCCAGCTAGAGTATAATACACCATAGGGTTCGATTTGTCAACACTTTTTTTCAAATTCTGAAACATTTTTTTCGTACCGCAGGGTATACGCCCGATCATTGACACTGCCGTCTATGTAGGCAGCATAATCCCGGTATATTTCAAACTTACAATGAAAATGTGTTTTCAGGGAGGGATAATTCTTCTTACTCACGTGGGAATAAATGCGGACACTCCCCTGCTGCTCCAGCATCTGCTGTGCTGCTTGAATCAGCTGAACCGCGTAACCCTTTTGACGCTGGTTTGGGGCGGTTTCCAGCGCTTCCAGGAGCAGACCATCCATGTAAGGCTCCAAACGCAGGGCACTGACATACCTTTTATTCTCTTCTAAAATGCAGTACACTGCATCCGGGCGGGTGAAAAAGCTGTCGTGGAGGTAAGCGTAAAAATCCTGCTCCGACAGGGCAATCTGCCGTTCCTTTGGCTCTCCCGGCGCAAGCTCCGCGCCGTGTTCCTGATTGGCTTCCCGGTATACTTCCATCAGTTTTCCGAACGAGAGCTGGCCAAGATTTCTTGCAATACAGAGCATGCAGAGCCTCCATTCTTTGTAACTTTTTTGCTGCATTTCAAATTGGAAGCCTGTGGAAAAGTGTTATGTATACACAGTTTTTCACACTTTCCACAGGCTTGTTCACAGCAATCACCGGAGATTTTGGCGTATTTTTGAAGATTTTATTAAGAAAGTTTCAAATCAGTAACTTTTCGGTTACAAGGTGATTTGGCTTTCTTTTATAGCGTTTCTCCCAATATCGACTTGGTTGCATAGGCGTTCAGGCTCATATCTGCCACATTTCCGGCCATGTATTCGTAGTATGCCTGGGCTCCGATCATGGCGCCATTGTCCCCGCAAAGGCTCAGTGGCGGCATAAAGACTTGGGCATCCATCTTTTTCGCCGCATCCAAAATATCATGACGAATTCTGGAATTGGCGGCCACACCGCCTGCAACAGCGATTTTCCGATAGCCAGTCTGTTCCATTGCCATTATCACTCTGGGCACCAAAGTATCGGAAACTGCCGCGGAAAAGCTGGCGCAAAGGCTTGAGATATCCAGCTCCTCCCCCACCTGCTCAGCGTGATGAATCAGATTCAACGCTGCCGTCTTCAGACCAGAGAAGCTCATATTATAAGGATTCTCACCGGGCTTGCTTCTGGGAAGAACATATTTTTTGTCATCTCCCTGCTTGGCCATCTGATCCAGCGCAGCACCCCCGGGATAGGGCATGCCCAGTACCCGGGCCACTTTATCAAAGCACTCCCCTGCCGCATCATCCAAAGAGGTGCCCAGGATGTTCATATTGGTATAATCCTTCACTTCCACGATCATGGTATGCCCGCCGGAGACCACCAGGCACAGGAAGGGAGGTTCCAATTCCGGGTAAGCCAGATAATTCGCTGCAATGTGCCCTCGAATGTGATGCACGGGAATCAAAGGCTTACCCATAGAAAAAGCAGCCGCCTTAGCGAAATTTACACCAACCAGAACAGCACCGATCAGACCTGGGGCATAGGTCACAGCAACGGCATCAATGTCTTTTCTGGTAAGCCCGGTTTGCAGCAAAGCCTGATCTGCCAGACCGGAGATGGCTTCGATATGCTTTCGGGAAGCGATCTCCGGCACTACGCCGCCATAGAGACGATGCAGATCCACCTGGGAAGCGATGCAGTCCGTCAGAATTTCCCGTCCATCCCGGACGATGGCAACAGCGGTCTCGTCACAGGAGGATTCCACTGCCAGAATATTCAAATCTGCCACTCCTTTCTCAAAATAAGGGCATCCTCTTTGGGATTTCGGTAATAATTAGGCCGTCTGCCCACCTGGGAAAATTCCAGCTTTTTATACAAGGCGATCGCAGGGATATTGGAGGCGCGCACCTCCAACGTCAGGCAGTGGCTTCCCAGAAGTTTCAGCTCATCCTCAAGCGTCAAAATCAGCCCTTGGGCAATTCCCTTTCTCCTAGCTTCCGGTGAAACGGCCACATTCATCATATCCGTCTCTCCCAGCACCGTCTGAGAGCCTACATACCCCAGCACTGTGTCTTCTTCCTCCCACACAAGCCACAGGGAAAGTGGATTGTCCAGTTCCCCTGCAATGCTTTTCTCGCTCCAAGGGGCAGAAAAACAAATCTGTTCCAAAGCCGCGACCTGGGAAACATGCTGCCTGTTCATTCGTTTGATTTCCATCATTTGGCCTCGTACCAGCTCTTTCCGAATTTCGCTTCTGCCGTCAGCGGAACACTGAGAGACGCCACCTGCTCCATTTCCCGGCTGACCAGATCTGCCACCTGGGGCGCAATTGCTTCCGGGCACTCCACAATCAGTTCGTCGTGGACCTGGAGCAAGAGCTCCGCCTGTGGGAAGGAATCACGCAGTGCCGTTTCCACCCGAATCATGGCCAGCTTGATCAGGTCTGCAGCGGTACCCTGGATGGGGGTATTCAGTGCAATTCGTTCCGCACCCTGGCGGACGTTAAAATTGCTGCTTTTCAGCTCCGGGATATACCGTCTGCGGCCATAGAGGGTCTGGGTATATCCGCTCTCCCGGGCATCAGAAACTACTTTTTTCATATAGTCCCGCACGCCGTGATAAGTGGCAAGGTACTGGTCGATATATTCCCGGGCCTCATAGCGGGTGACACCGATATCCTCCGCCAGGGAAAACTCCGAGATGCCATATACAATGCCGAAATTCACCGCCTTGGCATGGCGGCGCTGTAATGGGGTTACGGAATCCTTATCCACCCCAAACACCTGGGCGGCAGTGGCAGTGTGGATATCCTCTCCGGCGCAGAAAGCCCGCTGCATGGTTTTATCATCGGCGATGTGGGCCAGCACCCGCAGTTCAATCTGGCTGTAGTCCGCATCCACCAGGACGCATCCCGCTCTGGGTACAAACATCTTCCGAATTTCCGCACCCAAATCGGTACGAACGGGAATATTCTGTAGATTGGGTTCCGTAGAGGAAAGCCGCCCGGTGGCGGTGACCAGATTCTGGAAGGTGGTGTGAATTCTCCCGTCCTCCCGGATTTCCTTCATCAAACCATCAGCATAAGTGGACTTCAACTTGGTAAGCATCCGATAGTCCATGATGGCAGGGATGATGGGATGTTTGCCTTTCAGCTTTTCCAGTACGTCCGCATTGGTGGCATAGCCGGTTTTTGTTTTTTTCACCGGAGGCAGCCCCAGCTTTTCAAATAACAGCTCACCCAGCTGTTTGGGGGAATTGATATTGAACACTTCCCCGGAGAAAGAATAAATCAGCCCTTCACAGTCTGCAATTCTCTGGGAGAGCATCTGGCCGAACTGTTCCAACTGATTGCGGTCAATGGCAATGCCCCGCTGCTCCATCCGGTAGAGGACATCACACAGGGGAAGTTCCATTTTGGAATAGAGCTCCGTCATTCCGTTTTTCTTCAGTTCCTCTTCCAAAACCGGCTTCAGCTGCCAAAGGGCCTCCGCGCACGCGGAGGAATCCTCATCCTCCACATTGGTTCCCAGGAAGGTTGTCGCCAGCTTTGAAACCGGATAATCCGATTGGCTGGGATTCAGATCATAGGCAGCAAGGGCTGTGTCAAACCAGGCATCCACGCAGGATACTCCCAGTTCTGCCAGTCGATGACGCGCTGTTTTGGAATCATGGAGGATCAGCTTCACTTTTTCTGGCAGGGAAAAATGCTGCATCTGCACTTCCATGGGGGAAAGGGAGCATACCCCCTGGGCCCAGGCAATCCCGATGCTGCCGTCTGCCGCCGCGTATAGAGCGCATTCGGAAAGATTTTCAGGCACCGAATCAGCCTTTGGCAGCCGTTCCGCCTTCCGTACAGAGGCGGACGCTTCAAAGCCTGCGCTTCGCAGGCCATATTTGTCAATCAGGCGGACAAATTCCAGCTTCTGGAACAGCTGATACAGTTCCTTCTGATTGAACGGTTTCTTCAGTGCATCCTCCGGCGCGAAATCAATAGGTGCTTCCGGAATAATGGTGGCAAGCTCATAGGAAAGATAGGCATTCTCCTTCCCAGCCTCCAACTTCTCCCGAAGCTTAGGACGGATGAAAGAATCGTCCAAATTGGCATAGACCCCATCCAGGCTACCGAATTTGGCCAGAAGATCCTTGGCTGTTTTGGGGCCAACCCCGGCCACGCCGGGAATATTGTCCGAAGAATCACCCATAAGCGCTTTCAGATCGATCAATTTTTTTGGCTCAAAACCATATTCCTCCCGAAAAACTTCAGGAGTATACAAAGTCGTGTTGGTCTGACCGGGCTTGGAAATGACCAGTTTCACATTGACATGGTCATCGATCAATTGGAGACTGTCCCGGTCTCCCGTTACGATCACGCACTGCCAGTCATGGTTGGAACAAATGCGCCCCACAGTGCCGATCACATCGTCGGCTTCCCAGCCCTGGCACTCGTAGATCGGGATATTCATCGCCCGCAGGACATCTTTGGCATAGGGCATCTGCTGTGCCAGCTCCTCCGGCATCCCGTGGCGGGTTGCCTTGTAGCCATCATAGCGCAGATGACGGAAGGTGGGGCCGTGGAGATCGAAGGCAACCGCAACCGCATCAGGTTGTTCCTCCTTCTCCATTCGCTCCAGAATATTCAGGAAGCCATAAATGGCATGGGTGTAAAGCCCCTCCCTGGTGGTAAGGGGCTTTACTCCAAAATAAGCACGATTGATAACACTGTTGCCGTCTAAAATCAACAGCTTCATACTCTTCTCCACTTCGTTCCCTGGGGCATATCGATGATTTCGATGCCCATGGCTTTCAGTTCATCCCGAATACGGTCTGCTTCCGCAAAATTTTTAGCTTTCTTGGCAGCGGTTCTGGCCGCAACCAAAGCATCCACTTCAGGATCAGCATTAGCTGCCTCTTCCTCAGCTTGCTTTTTGCGCAACGCCTCAGCAGCGGAAATCAGGTTCAGGCTGAGCACCTGGTCAAAATCCGCCAGTGCTGCCAGCTTGGTAGCATCATTGCACTTTGCTTTCAGCACATCATAAACTGCTGTCACTGCCAGAGAAGTGTTCAAATCCCCATTCAGCGCACCCACAAACCGCTCTTTCAGTCCCTTCAAGGCAGCAGGGTCCACTTCTCCTTCAGGCTTCAGTGTGGCGATTTTGGCAACCAGCTTTTGATAGGCAGCGGCAGCATTGTCCAGATTCTCCCAATTGAACACCAGGTTCCGGCGATAATGGCTCTGCAGGCAGAACAGACGGTAGGCCATGGGGTCATAGCCCTTCTCTTCCAGCAGGGAAACCGTCAGGAATTCGCCCTTGGACTTGCTCATTTTGGAAACACCGTCGCCGTAGTCCACATTCAGGTGGTGCACATGGAACCAGTAATTGCACCACTTGTGGCCCAGATAGCTTTCGGACTGGGCAATTTCGTTGGTATGGTGCGGGAATGCATTGTCGATGCCGCCGCAGTGAATATCCAGATCTTCACCCAGGTGCTTCATGGAAATGCAGGAGCACTCGATGTGCCAGCCGGGATATCCCACGCCCCAGGGAGAATCCCACTTCAGGGCCTGATCTTCAAACTTGGACTTGGTGAACCACAAAACAAAATCGTTTTTGTTCCGCTTGTTCGTGTCCTCTTCCACGCCTTCCCGGACGCCAACGACCAGATCTTCTTCATCGTGGTCATTGAACACATAGTACTTATCCAATGTGGAGGTATCAAAATACACATTTCCGCCGGCCAGATAGGCCTTGCCCTTTTCCAGCAGCACGGACACCATATGGATGTATTCATCGATGCAGTTGGTTGCCGGCTCTACCACATCAGGACGTTTGATGTTCAGCTTGTCACAGTCAGCGAAGAAGGCATCGGTATAAAACTTGGCGATCTCCATGACGGTTTTATGCTCCCGGCGGGCACCCTTGAGCATTTTGTCCTCACCGGTGTCGGCATCTGAAGCCAGGTGTCCCACGTCGGTGATGTTCATCACCCGCTTTACAGGATAGCCCACATAACGAAGGGCCTTTTCCAGCACGTCCTCCATGATATAGCTGCGCAGATTGCCGATGTGGGCATAGTGATACACCGTAGGACCACAGGTATACATTTTCACCAGGCTGGGATCATTGGGGGTGAACAGTTCTTTTTTATGGGTGGCAGAGTTGTAAAGATACATAATCTATCTCCTCCTGTAATAATATGCAAAATAAAACGCCCCTTATACATGCCCATCGGGCCGTACAAGAGGCGGCGGTTGGCCGCGGTTCCACTCTCATTTCTCACTTTTGAAAACGCTTCCGCTCCCGGACGCACATTCACGCATCCAAAACCATTCGGGCTTTCAGCCAATGGCCCAAATTCTCTGACGGGAGGAAAACGCTACTCTTTCCGTTCACTGCGGTATGAAATTTATCTGATTCTATCATCATTCCCGGGCATATGTCAAGAGTAATCTAACGAAATAAATTGAAGAAGTATTTTTACCGTTTTTTCCATGGAGGATTCCACAAAAAATGCACACCCTAAGGTATGAAACAATCATTAAATAATTCTTATCCTATTGACAATCCGCCCCCTAATCCGATATAATACCATCGAGAAATAATTAGAAAGGGAGGTAACCTTATGAATTACCCCTTCAAGAACAAGTCTCTTCGCCGTTCCTTGAGCCTGTCGCTCGTCCTTCTGCTGACGCTGGCGATGCTCAGCGGTTGCTCTCTGCTTCCCGGCTCCGGAAATACCGAGCCCACCACCGAAGCGACAGAGCCCAGTTCCGATATCCCCAACATTGTTGACACCGAACCCTCCACTGAGCCTTCCACGGTTCCCACTACCGTTCCCACCACGGCTCCCAAGGAGAACATGGCCGTTGTGAAAGAGCAGCTGAATATCCGCAGCTCACCCAGCACCGGCAGCCGCGTCATCACTCAGCTGGATGCCGGTGAAGAAGTCGAGGTTTTGCGTATTGAGCCCATCGGCTCTGTGGAGTGGGCTTATGTCAGCTCCGACAGCCTGAACGTGATGGGTTGGATCGTCACCGATATGCTGGATATGAGCAACGTACAGCTGGCCTCCGGCAGCACCAGCACCCCCGGCGGCACAGCTACTACCTCCACTTCCCCCACAACTGCTACCACTCCCACCACTGCCACTGAGCCCACTGTGAACAATATTACCGGTACCGGCAGCACCACCACTCCCGCCAACGCAAAGTATGGTGTGGTAATCGCCAGTGAACTGAATATCCGTAGCTCCGCAAGCCAGAGCGGCGAGCGCGTGGGCGGCTATGTGTATGGCGACCGGATCACCATTCTGGAAACCAGCAACGGATGGGCACGCACCGATAAGGGCTGGGTCAGCCTGTCCTACGTCTATGTGGATGGCGAAGTTGGCGCCAACGCTGCTTACGGCACCGTTACCGCAACTCAGCTGAACGTCCGCAGCGGACCGGGCACTAACTATGACAAGATCAAATCCCTGAATCTGAATGACCGCGTTCAGGTCCTGCAGCAGATCAAGGTTGGCGGCACCAATTGGGGCTACGTCAGCGGCGGTTGGGTCTCCATGGATTATATCAGCCTGGATGGCAGCACCGGAACAGGTACTTCCACCGGCAATGGAACTACTTCCACCACTGGTAACGCAACCGTCACCGGCAGTGCTGTTAACGTCCGTGCCGGGGCTGGTACCTCCTACAATGTTGTCGGCACCAAGAGCGCAGGCGATGTTGTCACCATTCTGGAGACAGCCACTGCCGAGGGCTACACCTGGGGCAGAATCGACATTGGTTGGATTTGCATGAACTACGTTAGAATGAACTGATTCTTCTCAAATTAACTCAATCGTGCTCTCTGGGCCGCTTTTGATCTCAACAATCAAAAGCGGCCCAAATTTCTGATTGCAACGAATGGATTGATTCTTTATCGCATATCATTGCCCAGGGTGATGAAACTTGATAAAGAATACTATAAAATCCTACTTGTTTTGGATTCTAATTATTGAAGCTACTGGTCTACTGTCCGGACTGCTAAGCATAGAAGGAATGGGAGAATATGCCCAAAACGCTGTTAAACCAGGGTTCTCTCCTCCCGCATTTTTCTTCCCCATTGTATGGACAATTCTATACGCACTGATGGGCATCGGCATAGCACGAATCCGAAGCACCAGCAGTTCCGAAAGAAAAAAAGCAGAAATTCTGTTCGCAGCTCAACTGATTTTAAACTTTTTCTGGCCGTTGATTTTCTTTAACGCCAAAGCCTACGGTCCAGCTTTAATGCTTTTGATGGCTCTGTGGATTCTCGTATTTGCAATGCTTCTGGCATTTCAAAAACTGGACAACCTGACTGGCAAACTTCAAATTCCATACCTGCTATGGCTCTCATTTGCCGTGCTTCTAAATGAGCAGACTTGGCTGCTGAATCGATGATAGTATTATGAGGCAACCTCGCAAAGAGGCTGCCTCATAATTTTATTCTGTTTTAAGCTTTACTTCGCCGTTGTCAAGATAGGCATGAATGCCGCTGATTGGGTTTTCAAAGCTGTCGATAATGGCTTCGCTGATGGGGTCTTCCAAACTGCGCTGGATGGTACGGCGCAGGTTTCTGGCGCCATAAGTCACCGAATACGCCTCTTTTACCAGGTATTCCCGGAGGGAATCATCCCATGTAAAGCGGAGTCCCCTGCTTTCCAGGCTGTCGCGGAGTTCGATCAACATGATGTCCGCAATCTTCAGGAAATTCTCCTCAGACAAATGGTTAAAGGTAATGATCTCATCCACGCGATTCAGGAATTCCGGCCGCAGGAAGCCTTGCAGGGCTTTCATGGTCTTTTCCTTCACCTGATCCTGCTGGGTCCGACCAAAGCCCATACTACTGGCAACGCCCTCGGAACCTGCGTTGGAGGTCATTACAATGACAGTATTCTCAAAATTGACCACACGGCCCTGAGAATCGGTAATCCGACCATCATCCAGCACCTGAAGCAAAATGTTCAGAACATCAGGATGCGCCTTCTCAATCTCATCAAAGAGTACCACACTGTAGGGTCTGCGGCGAATCTGCTCGGTAAGCTGTCCTGCTTCGTCATAACCCACATAACCAGGGGGCGAACCAATCAGCTTGGATACTGTGTGCTTTTCCATGTATTCGGACATATCCAGCCGAATAAGACTATCCACACTGTCAAACAAGTCGGACGCGAGGCGCTTCACCAGCTCTGTTTTACCGACACCGGTAGGTCCCACAAAAATAAAGGACACGGGCCGCTTCTTGGGAGAAATGCCCACCCGATTGCGTCGAATGGCTCTGGCAACAGCGTCAACTGCCTCATCCTGGCCAACAATATGCTCCCTCAAGCGGTCGGGCAGCTGCTTCATCTGCTGGTATTCCTGCGCTTTGATCTTCGAGGCGGGAATTTTCGTCCAAAGCTCGATGATTCTGGCCAGGTTTTCCATGGTTACCGCAGGAAGAGGCTGCTTTTCCAGTTCCTCAATCTCTCCTGCAATTCGGCAGAGCTTGCTGCGGATGGTAGCCATGCGCTCGAAGTTCTGGTTCTCGGCATCTTCATTCATCATCCGAAGCTCCAGCTCATAGTCATCCCGTTCCTTGCGCAGTTCCGCAAGTCTGGACAGTTCCTTGCTCCGCAGGTTTACATCGGAGCAAGCCTCATCCAGCAGGTCAATGGCTTTGTCAGGCAGGAACCGATCAGTGATGTAACGCTCAGAAAGCACCACGCACTGCCGGGCAATCTCCGGAGAAATGGTAACGCTGTGATATTCGGCATAGGTCTTGGAAATCCCCTGCAAGATTTGGCAGGCTTCCTCAAGGGTAGGTTCCGCTACAGTGACAGGCTGGAAGCGACGCTCCAAGGCGGCATCCTTTTCGATATATTTCCGATATTCCGTGTGCGTGGTTGCACCGATAATCTGGATATCCCCCCGGGACAGAGGCGGCTTGAGGATGTTTGCTGCATTCATGCTGCCTTCGGCATCGCCGGCTCCCACCAGGTTATGAACCTCATCCACCACCAGAATGATGTTTCCGCATTCTTTGATTTCCGTAATCAGGCTCTTCATCCGGCTTTCAAACTGGCCGCGGAACTGGGTTCCAGCCACCAGAGCCGTCAAATCCAGGAGAAATACTTCCTTATCCCGCAGCTTATAGGGAACATCACCGGCTACAATTCGCTGGGCCAGGCCTTCGGCAATGGCGGTCTTGCCAACACCGGGCTCACCCACCAGGCAGGGATTATTCTTCTGACGGCGGTTCAGGATCTGAATGACTCGTTCTGTCTCCACATCCCGCCCGATAACCTTATCCAGCTTTCCAGCTCTGGCTCTGCCGGTGAGATCCATGCAGTAGCTGTCCAGAAATTTATGCTTTTTATTCCCCTTCTTCTTCTTTTCCTCGGACTCCTCCTTGAGAGGCTCCTGCTTTCTGGCAGGCTGGCCCGGAATCGGCATATTGCCGCTTCCAAAAAGCTGATTCATCAGAGGGAAGGTGGCCGTTCTTCTTTCAGGGCTGTCGTCGTCTTCGGAATCACTCTGGCCGAACATACTGCTCATTTCATCACTGAGCATATCCAGGTCATCCTCCGAAATGCCCATTTGCTTCACAACCTGGTCAATCTGGGGAACGCCCAGTCCTCTGGCACATTTCAGACAATAGCCTTCATTCAGCGTATTACCATTATCGATCTTGGTAATGAATACCACCGCAACATTTTTCTTGCATTTTACGCACATTTTTGGCTGCATATTCTCTCACTCCTTTTACAAGGAAATCTCCTTTGGAGCGCAGTATAACATATCTGCGCATAAAAAGGAAAAACAAATTATGAACTCTTTCAGCGGCTGGCGCACTCAAATTTTTCTATTCCATCGTCATACCACAGGTGGGTCATGTATAATCCTCCGGGAGGAACCGTGGGACCCGCTGCAGTACGATTGCCGGAATCCAGGATTGTACCGATTTCTTCCGGGCGTATTTTGTCCTCCGCGCAGTATACCACCGTTCCAGCCATGGCCCGGGCCATGTTATACAGGAATCCGTTGGCACAGACACGAAGGTTGATCAAGTCTCCCCGGCGCTCCACATGATAATAATATACAGTTCGCACCGTGGATTTCACATCCGTTCCCACACTGCGCACGGCTGCAAAATCATGGGTACCAACGAACTGATTTGCAGCCTCCTGCATGATCCTTTCGTCCAAATGCTTGGGATAAAACCAAGCTCGGTCCACATAAAAAGGATCCTTCAGCCGGGAATTGTATATCTGGTAAGTATATTCTTTTCTGACGCAGGATCCAATGGCATTGAACCCATCATGGACTTCAAAAGCCTTGGTCACAACCACATCACAGGGAAGATGGGTATTCAGGGCATAAGGAAGCCGCTCCACCGGAATGGTGGAGTCGGTTCGAAAATTGGCAACATAGCAGCGGGCATGGACACCGGCATCGGTTCTGCCGCAGCCTGTCATATGAACGGGATGACCTACCACCATCGAAGCCGCTTTTTCCATGGTTTCAGCCACGGTCGGAAGATTCTTCTGCACCTGCCAACCATGGTAAGCTGTTCCAAGATATGTCAAAAATAAGGCAATATTCCGCATGAACAACCTCACAGCCCAAAGGCAGCTAGAGTGACGACCGCAGCCACAAGGCAGGCGCAAATCCCAAAGGCCTGAATGTCCACCCGGGAATAGCGAAGCAGCTTCATTTTGGTGCGGCCTTCCCCCCCCTGATAGCAGCGGCACTCCATCGCAGTGGCAAGCTCATCTGCCCGGCGGAAAGCGCTGATAAACAATGGCACCAGCACAGGAACCAGCGCTTTGGCGCGGTCAATGATGCTGCCATTCTCAAAGTCCGCTCCCCTGGCCTTCTGGGCATTCATAATCTTATCGGTTTCCTCGATCAGGGTAGGAATAAACCGCAAAGCAATGCTCATCATCATGGCCAGCTCATGAACCGGTACATGAATCTTTTTCAGAGGATTCAAAAGGCTCTCCAGACCATCCGTCAGGGAGATGGGCGAAGTGGTATAAGTCAGAAGGAAGGTGCCGGAAATCAGCATCATGATCCGCCAAATCATAAAAAACGCTCTTTTCAGGCCTTCCGTTGTGATAGCCAGAGAACCAAGGCGAACGAGAACAATGCCGCCATCCGTGTAAAACAGATTCAGAATGGCGGTAAACATCAGAATAAAAACCAACGGCTTCATGCCGCGAACGATGGATTTCGGGGGAATCGAGGATATTTTTATGCAGGACACGAGAAAGGCCATCATCACGAGATAGGAGAACCAATTGTCGGCAATAAACAGTGCGACAATGTAAACAACCGTGAGAATCAGCTTGGTTCTGGGATCCATCCGGTGAATGGGAGATTTTCCGGGAAAAAACTGCCCCAAGGTAATGTCTTTAAGCATGGACTTTCCCCTCCTTCAGCCTGGACAGAAGCGTTACCGCCTGGGCGATGGTATACACATTTTCCACGTCCAGTCCCAATTCCTTCAGATGCAGAAATACCTGTGTCACCTGAGGAATATTCAGTCCCATGTCCACCAGTTCCTGGGCATGGGTAAAAACCTCCGCCGGAGAGGCATCCATCGCCAGGTGGGAACCGTACAGCACCAGCAGACGGTCCGTCATTGCAGCTACATCCTCCATGGAGTGACTGACCATCATGATGGTAGCATTTTTAGCTTTTCGATAACTTTCGATATTACCCAGGATTTCCGCGCGGCCAACGGGGTCCAGTCCCGCCGTGGGTTCATCCAGAATCAGAACTTCCGGCTCCATGGCAATCACACCGGCAATTGCCACACGGCGCTTCTGTCCGCCGGAAAGATCAAAAGGAGACACCTGAAGCTGCTGATCCGTGATGCCAACAAAGCCGGCTGCTTCCCGCACCCGGCGGTTGATTTCCTCCGGACTCAGTCCCATATTCTTGGGGCCGAAAGCGATATCCTTGTACACCGTCTCCTCAAAAAGCTGGTATTCCGGGTACTGGAACACCAGGCCCACCCGAAAGCGCGCCTGGCGAGTTGTTTTCTTGTCCGTCCAAATGTCTACACCATCCAGCAGAACCTGTCCGGAGGTGGGCTTCAGCAGACCATTCAGCTGCTGCATCAGTGTGGATTTACCGGAGCCGGTATGACCGATGACACCCACAAATTCTCCACGATTCAATGAAAAATTAACATTTTCCAGCGCCTTGTGTTCAAAAGGCGTACCGACACTGTAAATGTAATTCAGGTCTTTCACCTGTAAAATTGGTTCCAAATTGATTCCTCCCGCGCTTTCAGGCCTTTATCCAATCATAAAGTGCCTGCGCACATTCTTTCGGTTCCAGCGTAGTCAGAGGCAGGTCAAAACCACACTTGTTTAGCTCCCAGCAAAGCTCGATGCTGTCCGGTGCTGCAAGACCGATGTCATGTAGCAGTTTCACCTGAGAAAACACTTCTCTGGGCGTACCATCCGCCGCTATGGTCCCCTTGTTCAGCACTACCACCCGGTCAGCCTGGGCTGCCTCGTCCATATGATGGGTAATCAGGACTACCGTAATCCCCTTTTCACGATTCAACCTCATGACGGTGTCCATGACATCTTTTCTGCCCTGAGGATCCAGCATGGCCGTTGGCTCATCCAGTACAATGCACCGGGGCTCCATGGCAATCACACCGGCAATGGCAATTCTCTGCTTCTGACCGCCGGACAGCAAATGAGGCGCATGCTCCCGATATTCGTACATACCAACCTGCTTCAGTGACACGTCCACTCTGCGGCGGATTTCCGGGCTGGCGACACCCAGGTTTTCCGGGCCAAAAGCCACGTCCTCTTCCACCACATTGGCAACGATCTGGTTCTCCGGGTTTTGGAACACCATGCCCACATTGCGACGCACTGCCATCAACCGATCCGCATCGGAGGTATCCAGTCCGCAGACGTAAACCTTACCTCCGGAAGGCAGCAGGATTGAATTGAAATGCTTGGCCAGGGTGGATTTGCCACAGCCATTGGTGCCCAGAATTGCGGTAAAGCTTCCTTCTTCGATAGAAAGATTCAAATCTTCAAAAACCACAACATCCGGTGCGCCGTCAAGGCCCTGATAGCGGAAGGCAAGATTCTCCGCAGAAATAATCTCTTTCATTTGCTCCTCCATTACGGTGTCCACCGCCCCGTTGCTCCGCAGGGCAGAATCAAGCCGGATTCTCTCACCAGCAGTCCCAGCTCCCCTGCTGCGGTCTTTCCTCCAAAACGACTGCCAAAGACAACATCGGAGGCGTAGGCTACAGCGGAAGGAGCCAGGCCGGTGGTATAAGAATTGATGATCACAAACAGCGGGTTATCACTGAGCAGTTTGGCGGTCTCCTGCAGGAACGGGTAAAAACTGGTTTCCATTTTCCAGATCTCACCGCTGGGTCCCCGGCCATAGCTGGGGGGATCCATGATAATGCCGTCATATCGGCGGCCTCGGCGAATCTCTCGCTGAATGAACTTCCCGCAGTCATCCACGATCCAATGAATCGGCCGATCAGCCAGGCCGGAGGATACCGCGTTTTCCTTGGCCCAGGCCACCATACCCTTGGAGGCGTCTACATGGTACACCTCTGCCCCGCCGGCTGCCGCCGCAAGAGTGGCACCGCCGGAATAGGCAAACAGGTTCAACACCCGAACAGGCCGATTGGCAGAAGCCACCTTCTGCCGGATGAAATCCCAGTTCGCAGCCTGCTCCGGAAAAACGCCGGTGTGCTTAAAGTTCATGGGTTTTACGTTAAAGATCAGATAATCCTTGTACCGGATCTGCCAGCGCTCTGGTAGGTGGTGGTCAGACCAGTGACCACCACCGGTATTGGAGCGGATATAGCGGGCATCATACCGCTTCCACTCCGGTGCTTCGTGGGGTGTGCTCCAGATCACCTGAGGATCGGGGCGTACCAGGATATAGTCGCCCCATCGTTCCAGCCGTTCTCCGTCAGTGGTGTCAAGCACCTGATAATCCTTCCATTCATCGGAAATCCACATCATCTTGGTTTTTCCTCATTTCTCTCTTTTTCTCAGAAGAACACGTCTCCATTGCCGGAATAATCCCCATAAAGGTTGTCGCTTCCGTCGGTATAGTCGCCGTAAATTCCGCCGGTTCCATTGCCAAAATCATAAATGAAATCGTTGTTATCGTCCGGATAGATGATATTGCCGCTTCCATCTTCAAAGCCATAGTCCGGGCCAGGCTGGAAATTCTGGAAAGACTCCTGGTTGTGCAGCGGACAGGTCAGATAGGGGGTCCCTGCTGTGTTGTTGGCATAGCCGCTGAACCCGGTCCAAACGAGAGGATTACCGTAGTTGTCAACGTAGTATACATAGCTGTCACTGCCATAGATATCTTCCAGACCTACGCGCAGCCCAGCACGGATGTCATTCACCTCATCAGGGGTCAGCTTGACCAGAGAACGGGTCTCAATCACTGCATCCGGGAACATACGGCAGTACTCTGTTGCCACACCGCCGCCGGTGATACAATAGTCCACCTGAACATGTTTGGTGCACACGCCGGTGGGGACATCCTCAGGATAGCAGTTGGTGGAGGACACGCGATTGATTCCCCGCACGTCGCCGCTGCATGCGGCGCTGGCCAGCATTCCGGAGTCAAGGCAGACGCTGACATTTCGGAACGAATTGCCGTTGTAGAGTCCCACCTGGGGCAGACCATTGTGAATGGGCTGCATCACCATCTTCCAAAGGCGGGCGGCAGGGTTTGAATAATTGTTGGTCAGATTGATTTGTTCCGGCTGGTTGTAACCGCACCAGACAGCTGCAGTATAATATTTGGTATAACCACAGAACCAACGATCACGGTTACTGGAGGTAGTGCCGGTCTTACCGGCAATATTCTGTCCAGGGAAAACTGCGGCAGTACCGGTACCGTTGTTAGCCGCATTGTACAGGCAGTAGTTGATATAGTTCACAGTCTTCTCGCTGAGGATCTGTCTGTTCTCCTGCTTGTTGTCCAGTACGATTTCACCGTCACTATTGTATACTTTCGTGTAAGTGCGGGAGGTTCGATACACGCCATCATTTGCAAAGGTTGCATATGCCGTGGACATTTCGCGAACCGTGGAGCCCACCGTCAAAGCGCCAAGCGCCAAAGGAGAAATGGCAATATCGGACATATTCATGCCGCTGGAGGAGACATAACGGTCCACCAGATAATTCTGTCCGAAATTGTACTTTGCAAAGCTGAAGCTGTAATCCGTACCGATCTGATTCAGGGTATTCGCGGCAATGGTGTTCACGGAAGAAACAATGCCGCTGAAAATTGTTCTTGCATAGCTGTAGACACGGCTGTCGTTCTTGGGGAAAGCGCCTCCGTCATAACTCAGGGGCATATCCCGAATCACCGTAGCAGGGCTGTAACCGCCTTTTTCAAAGGCAGGTGCATAAACAGACAGCGGCTTTTGAGAAGAACCGGTCTGCAGCTTGGCCTGCGTGGCCTTGTTGTATGCAAAGAAGTCCGTCTTCTCTCCTACGCCACCTGCAAGGGCAACGATATCACCGGTGGAATTGTCAATCACCACGATGCCCGACTGAAGCTGCTGCGTGCTTCTGGTGGTAGGGATGTTATTCAGATCGGTGTAAATGGCATCCACTTGGTTCTGAACATCCAGATCAAGGGTGGTATAGATGTGGTAGCCGCCTTTCTGAATTTTCTCCAGGTAGTAGTTACGGGCCGCCTGATCCATGTCATCCCATACAAAGCCGTCCTGCAGAGCCATATCGGATGCAACATCCAAAATGACCGTATCCACAAACCAGCTGTAAATATGCTGGGAAGCATTCAGGCTGACAGAAGTCTGAGAACCGCAGCGGGGGCAGAAATACAGATCCCCTTCATGACCATAGGTACTCACCGTACCACCATAGCCGCAATGGTCACACACCGCCCATCTGTCTTCGTCGTCGATGCCATCCTTAAAGACAAGAGGCTGATTGTATGCGTTGATATATTCTTCCTCGGTAAGGTACCCCTGGTTCAGCATTTCACTCAGGACACTCTCCTGGCGGTAGCGGTTTCGTCCGGCACCGTCTCTCATTTCACCCTTGTACATATACACACTGGTGGAATAGGGGTTAAACATGGAAGGGTTATTGGTAATGCTGATCAGGCTGGCGCATTCCGCAACCGTAAGGCTCTGAAGTTCCTTTCCGAAATAGGCTGCAGCCGCAGATTTGACGCCGTAGCATCCCTTCCCCAGATAGATTCGGTTCAGATATTCCTTCATAATGACATCCTTGTCATACTCCTTTTCCAGGAGCTGGGCACGGAATATCTCCATAACTTTTCTTTGAACCGTGATGCTCTTTTCGTCAGTGGTATTTTTGACCAGCTGCTGGGTGATGGTAGAGCCACCAAACTGGGAATCGCCGCCGAAGAACATGTTAGCGCAGGCTTTAACTGTTGTGATCCAGTCAACGCCCTGATGTTCATAAAAACGCTTGTCCTCAATTGCAACCGTTGCATCGATCAGCGCCTTGGGAATCTCATCCCAGGTTGCGGGCTGACGGTCGGTGGTTGTGTAGATCTGCTGAAGGAGCTGAATATTGCCGTCATTATCCACGTAATGGACATAGGACGTCTTCTCAATATCATAATCTTCATAGGACCAGTTCTGAGCTTCCTTCAGAATGTCGTTCTGAAGGTACTCCGCCAGGGCTCCCGCAAAAACCACAGCGCTGATAAGGCAGATCAGCAGCACTGTAGCAGCCGCGCCAACAGCAATTTTAGCCGCAGAAAACAAAGTGGAACCGGCAGTGTAGATAATCTTAACCGACCAGTGGGGATTCCACTCCTGCCGAATCTTTTTCCGCCGCCTGTTGTTTTGATTTTGATTAGCCATAGAAAAACCTCCGAAACTCCGGCCACGGAAGCCGGACGGTAATCCGTCAATTTGAAACAGGCATATTCAGAACATGCCTGCGTATCATTATAGCATAATGATGCCCAAAACGAAAGGCCTAATTTATGAATTATCCTTTAAATTCGGGAAATAATCCTTTTAATCTATCATCTCATTGAAAGGCATTTTTCCTATGCTCCCCCTTCCATTTGTTGATCCTGTTTTCGCTCATCTCTCACGGACGTGTTGTACAGTTTGTGCAATATTGACTATTGATTTTATGGTTCGCTCAGGGTAAAATACCAACAGCAGTTGTTTGGAGGTGCAATATGGCTGACGAGTATGGTTCCGATTTTATCACCATCGTAGATGAAGACGGAACAGAATACGAGCTGGAAGTGCTCACAACCGTAGAATACAACGGCGAATCCTACATGGCAGTGATTCCTGCCGACGGAGAAAACCAGTTGAATCTGGAAGTCAGCATTCTGAAATCCTCCGAGGAAGACGGAGAGCCCATGCTCAGCGCCATTGAAGACGAAAATGAGCTGAAGGCTGTGTATGATCTGATCATGGATTCTCTGTACGAAGAAGAAACCGAATAAGAAAACCTTCCTGCTTGGTGCGAGTGCGTCCTTTTGGACCCACATTTTTATAACGGGATGTTAGACTTCCCGGCTGGATTGCAGACCTCCCGCCCACGCTTTGACGTTGGGTGGATGTTGGGAGCAGAGAAAGTCGTGAGCGGCAACCCACCTGCCATTTCGTGCAGGTCATAATTGGACGCGCTACGGCTAAAGCGGGGGATTACATGGGGGCTTCGGCCCCCATGTTTTTTCTGTTCTTCAAATAACAGCGCTGCATTTATTTATTATTTTCTCATTTATCAATTTTTAACAAATTTACTACTTGCAACACGCTGAAAAATAGATTATAATACACGGGTCTGTTTGTAAACATTTTTACAAACCAAATCAGTTTAAGGAACAATGAGAGGAAATGATTTCATGAGTGCATCCAAGAAGAAAAAGCTTCGCTCTGAAAATACCGCCAAGCTGACCGAACGTCAGATTGCCGAGCAGAAGGAAGCCAAGAAGATCAAGCTCTACAGCATTATTTTTGCGGTTGTCCTGGTCGCAATGGTTGTCGTTGCAATCGTTGTGGGAGTCAACCGCAGCATTGAAGCCAGCGGCGTCCATGAGAAGAACACCGTAGCAGCCACTGTTGGAGAGCATCAGATCAGCAACGCAGAGCTGAGCTACTACTACATCGACTACGTTAACAACTATGCCAATACCTACGGCAGCTACCTGTCCCTGTTTGGCATCGATCCGTCTGTTGCTTTGGATAAGCAGGTGATCGACGAGGAAACCGGCGAAACCTGGGCCGACAACTTCATCTCCGAAGCCGCTTCTTCCGTCCAGACCATCTACGCTCTGGCAGATGCTGCAGAAGCCGAGGGCTTCACTCTGCCCCAGGAGCAGCAGGATCAGGTGGATATCATGTCCAACAACCTGGATTCCTATGCCTCCATCTACGGCTATTCCAACACGGACGCATTCCTGAAGGCGCAGTACGGCAACGGAGCTTCCAAGGAAGGCTACATGGAATACTATCAGCGTAATCTGCTGGCAAGTGCCTATCAGACTAATCATCAGGAAAACCTGACCTACACTGATGACCAGATCCGTGAAGCTGACAATGCCGATCCTGTCAAGTACTCTTCCTACAGCTTTGCACAGTACCACATCCCTGTGTCCAAGTTCCTCACCGGTGGCACCACTGATGAAAGCGGTAATACCACCTACACCGCCGAAGAGCGGGAGGCCGCCATTGCTGCTGCAAAGATCGCTATCGCTCCCCTGACCGACAGCGAGATCAACACCGTGGATGCTTTGAATGAAGCCATCGCCGCCATGGAGATCAACGCCGGCGCCGAAGCTTCTTCCACCGTCTACACCGACCAGGCCTCCACCGGCATCAACAGCTACCTGACTGACTGGGTGACCGCTGAAAACCGTGAGCCCGGCGACGTTACCTGCATCGAAATCCCCGGCACCGTGAAAGATGAGAACGGTGAAGACCTGGAAACCATCACTGCTTTCTATGTAGTGCTCTTCACCGGCAAGAACGATAACGAAGTGGAACTGGTTAACGTCCGTCATATTCTCGTGAGCTTCGAGGGTGACGCTCAGGAAGACGGCACCTACTCCGAGGAAGTGAAGGAAGCTGCCCGGGCCTCCGCTGAGGAAATCCTGAACGAGTGGAAATCCGGTGATGCAACCGAAGACAGCTTCGCCGCTCTGGCCAACGAGAAGTCCACCGATACCGGTTCCAACACCAATGGCGGTCTGTACGAAGACGTCTATCCCGGCCAGATGGTCACCGCTTTCAACGACTGGTGCTTCGATTCTGCCCGCAAGTCCGGCGACACCGGCATTGTGGAAACCACTTACGGTTACCATGTGATTTACTACGTCGGTACCACCGGCCAGACCTACCGCGACTATCAGATCGTTAACGAACTGATCAGCAGCGATATGGAAGCCTGGAGCCAGGAGCTGCTGGAGAGCTACACCGTCACCATGGGTGATACCTCCTATATGCGCAAGGACATTGTCCTGAGCAACTAATCTATATTTCAAGCCAGAGGCCGCAAACGCGGCCTCTGTTTCTATAAAATCACATAAAGAACGCCTCCGAACAGATCAGGAACCTGTTCGGAGGCATTCTATGTTACTACTAATTTGTAATTTGCTTAATAGTTGCTGCGCATCATGCGGCGGCGGGCAATGTTGATGGGCCCTTCCTGCATACGGTTAATCCAGGCAAGGCTCTTTCCGCAGCCGTAGGCAGTGCAGGAGTCCGGATCATCCGCCAGAATGCAGGAAATACCCGTACGCTCAATAAGCAGTTCACAAAATCCCCAAACCTGGCTGCATCCACCGGTAAGGGTAATACCACTTTCGGAAATATCACTGACCAACTCAGGGCTTGTCTGCTCCAGGACAGCAAGCACCTCATCGGCAATCTGCCGTGCAGGACGGCGGAGCACCTCATAAATTTCCGTGGATGTCAAGGTAACCGTCTTGGGCATGCCGGTCTTGGAATCTCTGCCCTTGACATTCATGCTCATCTCTTCCTGTCGGGGATACACCTGACCGATTTGAATTTTAACCTCTTCGGCTGTGACCTGCCCAATCACCACGCCATACTGACGACGGACATAACGGGCAATGGCTTCATCAAAGAAATCACCAGCTACCTTCAGAGAGGACGATACCGCGACACTGTTCATGCTCAGAACAGCAATATCCGTTGTACCGCCGCCAATATCCACAACCATATGTCCGGTGGCATCCTTCAGGTCCAAACCGGCACCCAATCCGGCAGCCAGCGGCTCTTCAATCAGGAACACCCGTCGGGCACCGGCCTCGATGGCAGCGTTGATGACGCTGCGCTCTTCCACTTCACTGACGCCGCTGGGAACACTGATAACAACACGAGGCTTTGGTGTGAACACGGAAGCCTTCGTGGCCGTCTTAAACATCTCCTGAAGCATACGAACAGTCATCTCGTGGTCGGAGATGATGCCTTCCCGCAGTGGCCGCATGGCCACAACATTACCAGGCGTACGGTTCAGCATATTCCGTGCCGCTGCGCCAACCTGCAGAATCTTGCCGGTGTTGCGGTCCAGCGCAACCACCGCAGGCTCACGAACAACAAGGCCTTTGCCGTCCGCATAAATCAAAACATTGGATGTACCCAGGTCAACACCCAGGTCATTGGAAAACAACTGCATATCATTCACCCACTTGGTTATTTTTTCTGATGTCGAACCACCGCAATGGCAGCTCCGTGTACTTCCTTCGCTCCCGCAGTCAGCAGCACCCGGGCACATTCGTTCATGGTCGCCCCGGTAGTGTAGATATCATCCAGCAGCAGAACACGCTTTCCCTGAAGATCAATATTCTTAACTACTTTGTAAGCGCCCAGAACATTTGCTTTCCGGGCTGAAACGGACGTAAGGCCGGACTGAGGCGGGTTGTTGCGAATCTTCCGCAATGCTTTCTTCTGCGGAACACCCAACTCCTCCCCTACAGCCTTTGCCAAAAGCTCGCATTGGTCATATCCTCGACGTAACCGACGAAGGGTACTTACCGGAACCCAGGTCAGCACATCAATCTGTTCGGGCCCCTGCTCCAGCAGCTTCATTGCAAGAAGCGCACCGAATTTTGGTGCCAGATGCACCGCTTTTCGGAACTTATACCGCAGTATGCTTCTGCGGACATCTTCCTCATAGTACCAGACAGCGGTGAAACTGTCAAGAAAATGACGGTCATTTTTTCCTGCAGGATCTGGCTTTCGCGCCCCAAAGGGGTATTCCGGTGCCGATGTGCGGCAGTGATGGCACATATTGGCCTCCTGTTTTACCAGAAAGCGACGGCAGAGCATACAACGCCTGGGAAAGAGGATACTCCTGACCCAATACAGTACCCTTCTCATGTGGTTCTTTCCTGGAGCCGCAGCTTCAAACCGGTGTACCGCCGGTTTCTTTTTGCGTTTTCGGTCATCACAGCAATTGTTTCCTCCCTGCCGACAATAATCAACAATTCTCTTGCCCTTGTGATCGCAGTATACAGAATACTCCTGCTCAGGAGATATTGCGAACCATTCCATGCGGTGAGAATCACAGCTCTGTATTCGCTGCCCTGACTCTTATGTACCGTGATGGCATAGGCCGGTTCAAGTTCACCGAGCTGCGTAAAATCATACTCCGCCTCCCGATCATCGAACACCACCCGGATCATTTCTTCATTGAGGTCAATCTTTGCAATAGTACCCACATCTCCGTTGAAAATACCGGTACCTACTGCACTCCCGTCGGTTTTCTTCCACATTATATCATAGTTGTTTCTGATTTGCATCACCCGGTCGCCTTCCCGGAAAATAATCTCTCCATAAGCCTTCTCCTTTTTCTCCGGCGCTGCAGGGTTCAGTGCGGCTTGAAGCATTTTATTCAGCGCTGCCGTCCCAACACCACCCTTTCGAGTAGGCGAAAGTACCTGGATTTCAGAAGGCTGGATGCCCATATTCTTGGGAAGCCGGGTAGTACACAGGTCCCGGATCAACTGCGTTACACTCTCCTCGGTATTTCTGCGCATAAAAAAGAAATCACTGGTGACGGTTTTCAATTCCGGCATCTGACCGCCATTGACCCGGTGTGCATTCATAACGATCAGGCTCTGCTGTGCCTGCCTGAAAATTTCAGTCAACCGTACCGTGGGGAGAACTCCACTGCGGAGCATATCACTGAAAGGAAATCCCGGGCCAACCGGCGGAAGCTGATCCGGATCACCCACAAGGATCAATCGTTTTCCGCTGGGAATTGCCCTCATCAGACTGGAAAGAAGCAGAACATCCACCATGGACATTTCATCCACAATGACTGCATCACATTTCAGAAGGTTGTCCTCATCCTTGGCAAAAACCATTTTCCCGGTTGCCTGGTCAATTCCCGCTTCCAGAAGGCGATGAATGGTGGAAGCTTCCTCCCCTGTTACCTCCGTCAACCGTTTTGCTGCACGTCCGGTAGGAGCCGCCAAAAGAACCCGCAGCTGCATTTCACCCAGCAGGTTCAGAATCCCCCGCAGTACCGTCGTCTTGCCGGTACCGGGGCCTCCGGTGATAATCAGCAAGCCGGAGGTAGCCGCTTCCCGAATGGCCTGCTCCTGCTGCCCGGAGTAATTCAATCCACTCTCGGAAGCCACCCGGCGCAACAGGACACCCAAATCTTTTCTCTCCGGAAAAGAGCTGGATGCAAACTCCAAAAGTCTTCTGGCGCAGTAACACTCTGCCTCACGCAGCTGCGGCAGATAATCCACCCGGATCCCGGCCAGAGAATCCGGGATAATCCGTTCGGCTTCCTGCGCCCGAATAATCCCCTGTTGAACTGTTTCTGCATCCACGGAGAGAAGTTGGGCCGTCGCTGCTTTCAGTTTTTCCTCCGGCAGGAAGCTATGACCCGCAGACAGATTGTAAGTCAGCTCAAACAGCAGCCCCGCTTCCACGCGTCTGGGATCATCTCCGGCCACGCCCAACTCAATGGCGAATCGGTCCACCGCACCAAAGGAGGCGTCCAGCCCCTCGTCCATCAGAAGATACGGATCGTCGTAAAGTAAATCCAATGTACTGTCACCGTAAATCTTATAGGTTCGCACCGCCAGCTCCGCCGGCAGATGATGTGCGGCAAAAAACTCCATTAGCTGGCGCATTCCAACCTGAAGTCGGAATTCCTCTCCAATGGTGAGTGCCTTTTCCCGGGAAATACCTGGAACCTCTGCCAGGCGCTGGGGTTCCCGCTCCATCACAAGCAGCGTTTCATCACCAAAATGCTGCACAATCCTGGCAGCTGTTTTTGGCCCGATGCCTTTAATAATCCTGCTGGACAGGTATGCAAGTATTTCCGAAGAGGATTGGGGCATCATCCGTTCCAAAAATTCCGCCTCAAACTGCTTGCCATAGCTGGAGTGGTTACTCCAGCGCCCTGTAACCATCAGCTGTTCTCCAACTGCAGGTAAGGGGATGGTTCCAACCACCGTGACAGACTGTCCTCCTCCCACTGCCAGCCGAAGGACGGAATACCCGTTTTCATAATTCTGATACACCACCGCGCTGATGGTGCCCTGAAGAATCTCCATTTCCTGCTCTGTCAATTTCTTCCGCTCCTGTTCCGGGTCGGGCATTTGAATCCCACCGTGTAATTTCTTTTCCGCTCTTTTCAAGCATATTCCATAGCTCCCGGGACTCCACTTCCAGAATTTTGCATTTCAGAATTCCCAGAGATTTCAGCCAAAGATAAAACATGGCTTCATCCCCGCTGCAAACCGGCGTAATCAGACAAATCCCGATTCCACGGTACGTGTGATGCAGCAGAGCACCATACAGCGTCAAAACAGTGCACAAAACACCGAACGCTGTTAAGAAACCAACGATAATCCACCACCCCATCGGATCACCCCAAAGCAGTTTATGCATGAAGGCCATGTTATGTTCGTATTTTACTACATTTCCATCCAAAAAGGAAGTAGTCATATGATTTTTTATCAATCAATTATTTCCAGTTGACCGGGGCCCTCCTACTGATCAAATGGAACCGATTGAAAATTTGAACTTTTTGATTTCACCCGGGTTTTTTAATTATTTATTCTTGAATCTTCGCGCAAAATAATGTATACTGAGATTTGATTATGGGTACTGTGCACTTTTAGGGAGGCATCTGTTGAAATGAAAGAATGGAGCTTGCTGATTTGGCTTCCCCAGTTTGGAATTTCTGTTGTGTTTCCCCTGATTGGCTTTGTCATGCTGGCCGTCTGGCTCCGGGATCATTGGGGCTGGGGACAGTGGGTCATCTGGGTCGGTATTTTGTTTGGCCTGATAACTGCTGCTGTTGGTGTACGGGATACGGTAAAGGCCATGGCCCTGATCGACAAAAAAGGAAAAGATAAGGATGAAAATCCACCGGTTTCCTTTAATGATCACGACTGATAATTCTCAGCTTTTCCAGGAGGGCTATGCTCCATGAAATTACAACCCGCATCCAAAAAACAGTTGTCCCGGATTGCCGCCGGAAGCAGCATCTGTGCAGTCATCGAAATCGCCGCTTTCGTGGTGCTGCATTTTTGCGGCATCGGCCGGTTCAGCTTTCGGATTATTCTTGGAACCCTGGGCGGCACGCTGATTGCCATTCTGAACTTTGCACTGATGTGCCTGATGGTACAGACTGCTGCGGCAACCCAGGATCAAAAGCTTCGCAAAGCCAAAGTTCAGGCAAGCTACAATCTTCGACTTTTTGTCCAGGCCGCCTGGGTTGTAGCCGCGTTTTTCATCCCCTTTATCAACGTCATAGCAGCTGCTGTTCCCCTGCTCTTCCCCACTGCTGTAATCTACTTTCTGCAGATTACCGGCCGCCTGATGCCTAAGGAAGAAACGTCCGCTTCCACCCGGGAACCTGTTCCGGAGGAAGAGAATTCCGAAGACAATCTGAATTCGTTTGAAGTATAATTTCCCCGCATTATATTCTGAGGTGATATTTATGGAACTGTCTATCAATGGCGCAAAGTATTTGGCAGAGTTCGAGCTTCCCATTCTGGGAACTGTCCATCTGACCCAGACGGTTGTGGTCAGCTGGCTTGTGATGATCATCATCTCTGCCCTGTGCATCTGGCTTGGTTCCGGACTGAAGGTAACCAAAATCAGCCGGAAACAGGCAGTGGCAGAAATGGCCGTTACTTCTCTGGTGAAGTTTGTCCACGACAACATGGGGACCGGGTTTGATCATTACATCCCTTTGGTTGGCGCCATTTTTGCAACCAGCGTTGTTTCCAACCTGATTAGTCTCTTGGGCATTTGGAGCCCCACGGCCGACCTGATGACAGAACTCGGCTGGGCGCTTGTGGTGTTCGTTCTGATCACTTACCACAAAATCAAATCCTCCGGCATTGGCGGTTATCTGAAGGGCTTCCTGGATCCCATCTTTGTCATGGCTCCCATCAATGTGATGTCTGAGCTTTTTACCCCCATCAGTATGGCCTGCCGTCACTTCGGCAACATCCTCTCCGGTACTGTTATCAGCGCTCTGATTTATGGTGCACTCACCGCTGCCAGCTATGGCCTGATGAATCTTCTGGGTTCCAGCCTGTTTGCGGCTATCGGCACCGCTGCCATCGGCTTGGCACTGTTCTTCCTGGGCAGAGCCAAGAAAAAGAAAGCGCTCAAGGTAATCGGAATTATCGTGGGTGTGCTTGGCGTTCTGGCTCTGATCAGCCTGGCTGGGCTCCGGTTCCCCTGGCTGACCATTGGTATTCCTGCCCTCACCAGCTTCTACTTTGACTGGTTCGGTGGCTGCATCCAGGCCTTTATCTTCTGCACCCTGACCACCATTTTCATCAAACAGGCAGCAGGTTGATTTTATCCCGTCAAACAGGCCGAAAGGCCATTTGAATAAAAATGTCATCAATTTTTTAGGAGGCAAATTTTATGGATTTTACCGTTTTGGCAAAAGGTATCGCTTTGTGCGGCTGTGCAATCGGTGCGGGTCTCGCTCTGATTGCCGGTATCGGCCCTGGTATCGGTGAAGGTAACGCCGTTGCCCGCGCCTGTGAGGCCATTGGACGTCAGCCCGAGTGCAAGGGCGATGTCACCAGCACCTTGATCCTTGGTGTTGCTCTTTCCGAGACCACCGGTATCTACGGCTTCGTTACCGGCCTGCTGCTGATTTTCTTCGCTCCCGGCCAGTTCATGAAGTACCTGGGCTAATCCTCCGGCATCATTTTTCATTCTAACCGGAAGGAGGCAACTCAATGGAGACACTTTATCAGTCCCTTGTGGCAGTGGAACCGCTTACCCTGATTGCCACCATCTGCAACCTGTTTGTCCAGATGTTCATTGTAAAGAAGTTCTTCCTGGACAAGATTCTGGCCGTTCTCGACCAGCGCCGGGAAGCAGCGGACAAACAGATCAGCGACGCCCAGGCTGCCCGTGAGGAAGCCCTGGACATCAAGAAAACCTACGAGCAGAATATGCTCCAGGCCACTCAGCAGGCCAACGAAATTCTGGTAAGTGCCCAGAAGACCGCCGCCGAGCGATCCGAAAAGATCATCGGTGAGGCACAGCAGCAGGCCGCTCAGATTAAAAGCAAGGCCTCTGCCGACATTGCCATGGAGAAGAAAAAGGCCATCAACGATGCCAAGAATGAAATCTCCGGCCTGGCCATGGCCATTGCCAGCAAGGTAGTGGAGCGGGAGCTTGGTGAAGAAGATCAATCCGGTCTCATTGACCGTTTTATCGACGAATTGGGTGATCAGGTATGACCCAAATTGGAAGCGTGTACGGCGAGGCCCTCTACGAGCTGGCCTTAAGTGAAAATGTGACTGAAGAAGTAAAAGGACAGATGCAGATCCTGGATGAAAGCTTTCAGGCAGAGCCCGATTTTCTTCGGCTGCTCTGCTCCCCCAATCTGAGCAAGCAGGAGCGCTGCCAGATCCTGGACGACAGCTTTCGCGGAAAAATCCACATCTATCTTTTGAACTTTCTTAAAATCCTCACCGAAAAGGGATACATCAAGCAGTTCTCAAATTGCTGTGAGATGTTCACGCAGCTTTATAACCGCGACCATAACATTGTCAGCGTTACCGCCGTCACAGCCGTTGCACTGAGCAGCCGGCAGAGCGAGGCATTGACGCAGAAGCTCAGCCGCATTACGGGCAAGACCATCTTGCTTCGTAATCGGATTAACCCCGCATGTCTTGGCGGTGTCCGCCTGGACTATGACGGTCAGCGCCTGGACGGAACAGTGAAAAACCGTTTGGACAACATCCGGGATTTGCTGAATAACACCGTACTCTGATGAGAAAGCAGGGACAGTATGGAATTAAGACCCGAAGAAATAACGAAGATCATTCGCAATCAGATTAAGAACTATGAAACCAAGATGGAAGTGTCCGAAACCGGCGTTGTCATTCTGGTAGGTGACGGCATCGCCAAGGCTTCCGGTCTGGAAAAGTGCATGTCCGGTGAACTGGTGGAATTCCCCGACGGCTCTTTCGGCATGGCCCAAAACCTGGAAGAGGACACTGTTTCCATCGTTATCCTTGGCTCTGACCAGGGAATTAAGGAAGGAGACATCGTCAAGCGTACCGGTAAGGTGGTGTCTGTGCCCGTTGGCAAAGGACTAATCGGCCGCGTTGTAAATGCTCTGGGTGAGCCCATCGACGGCAAAGGCACAATTGCTGCCGAGGATTACAAAGCAATTGAGTCCCCCGCCCCCGGCATCATTGAACGTCAGCATGTCAATCGTCCCCTGCAGACCGGTATCAAAGCAATCGACTCCATGATTCCCATTGGCCGCGGTCAGCGTGAGCTGATCATCGGCGACCGTCAAACCGGTAAGACCACCATTGCTACCGACACCATTCTGAACCAGAAAGGTAAGAATGTTATCTGTATCTATGTTGCCATCGGTCAGAAGCGTTCCACCGTTGCCCAAGTTGTGGAGAACCTGACCCGGGGTGGTGCTATGGATTACACCATCGTGGTCAGTGCAACCGCTTCCGAACTTGCTCCCATGCAGTATATCGCCCCCTACTCCGGCTGCACCATGGGCGAATTTTTCATGCACCAAGGCAAGGACGTGCTGGTCATCTACGATGACTTGAGCAAGCACGCTGTGGCATACCGTGCCATTTCTCTGCTGATTCGCCGTCCACCCGGACGAGAGGCTTACCCCGGCGACGTGTTCTACCTTCACTCCCGTCTGCTGGAACGTGCTGCTCAGCTGTCTCCCGAATTAGGTGGTGGCAGCCTGACAGCGCTTCCCATTATTGAAACCCAGGCAGGTGACGTTTCTGCCTACATTCCCACCAACGTCATTTCCATCACTGACGGTCAGATCTTCCTGGAAACCGAGCTGTTCAATTCTGGTGTTATGCCCGCAGTGAATCCCGGTATCTCCGTCTCCCGTGTGGGTGGTGACGCCCAGATCAAGGCTATGAAGAAGGTTGCCGGTTCTCTGAAGCTGCTGTATTCCCAGTACCGTGAACTGCAAAGCTTTGCTCAGTTCGGCTCCGACCTGGACGCCGACACCAAGGAACGTCTGGCATTGGGCGAACGGATTGTTGCTGTTCTGAAACAGAAGAACAACTCCCCCAAGGAAGTGGCACAGCAAGTCTGCATCATCTATGCCGTTACTCACGGTTATCTGCACTCCATTCCCGTGGACCAGGTTCCCGAATTTGAGCAGCGTCTGGAAGAGCACATGAATAATTTCCATGCCGATGTTCTGGAAGCAATCCGTTCTTCCGGTAAGCTGGAAAGTGACACCGAGGCCGCGCTGAAGTCTGCGCTGGATGAGCTGGTCAAGCAGTTCGCTCCGATGTAAGGAGGGCTGACTATGGCTGGCGTATCCACCAAGGAGATTAAAAATCGAATCCGAAGCATGGAAAGCACGAAGCAGATCACCAAAGCAATGGAAATGGTGGCTGCTTCCAAGCTGCGCCGTGCCCAGGCCCAGGTTTTGAACTCCCGTCCTTATTTCGAGATTCTCCACCAGACCATTACTGATATCTCCGTCTCCAACCGGGACTTTTCCTCCCAGTATTTGAAGGAACAGCCCAAGTCCAAAGTGATGTATATTGTCATCGCAGGTGACCGCGGTCTGGCCGGCGGCTACAACAGCAATGTACTCAAGTTGGTGGAGCAGCAGATTCAGGGGCAGGATGCCGAGGTTTTGCCCATCGGTAAAAAGGCCGTGGAATTCTTTCGGAGCCGGGGCGTCCGCGCCTTCACCGAGAGCTATGCAGAGGCTGCTGATATTTCCATTGGAGACTGCTTTTCCATTGCGAAACAGCTTTGTAAAGCCTTCCGGAACGGCACCTATAGCGAGATTCACGTAGCGTATACCAATTTTGAATCTATGCTCTCCCAGTCTCCTGAATCCATGAAGCTGCTGCCTCTGGAAAAGCCTCTGGCCGATCCAAATGGCAAATACGGCGGCATTGTTTATGAGCCAAGCAATGAAGAGGTATTTGACGCGATCATTCCTGAGTATTTGGGCGGACAACTTTATGGCGCTCTTTGCGAATCCCGTGCTTCTGAACAAGCAGCCCGTCGCACCGCCATGGACAACGCCACTCAAAATGCCGAGGAAATGATTGCCGACCTGAGCCTGAAATTCAACCGGGCACGTCAGGCCGCCATTACCCAGGAAATCACTGAGATTGTGGCTGGTTCCTAAGGCTTTTCGATTTTGTATTGCATTTTGCATTCTGCATTCTGCATTCTTCTCCCCCATTTTTCACAAAAGGAGTTGAATCCAATGGCAAACAACAAAGGAACAGTTATCCAGGTAATGGGTCCTGTTCTGGATATCCGATTTGCGGATGACCAGCTTCCTAAGCTGCTCAACGCAATCCTTGTTAAAAACGGCGACGCTACCATCACTGCCGAAGTTGCGCAGCACATCGGCGATAATGTGGTTCGCTGCATCGCAATGTCTTCCACCGACGGTCTGCAGCGCGGTACTGAGGCTGAGGACACCGGTGCTCCCATTTCCGTGCCTGTGGGTGACGAATGCCTGGGCCGTGTGTTCAACCTGCTGGGTGACCCAATTGACAATAAGCCCCAGGTTGAGGCTCAGACCCGCTGGCCCATTCACCGTCCCGCCCCCTCTTACGAGGAACAGCAGCCTGCCACCGAGATCTTGGAAACCGGCATTAAGGTTATCGACCTGATCTGCCCGTATGCCAAAGGCGGTAAAATTGGTCTGTTCGGCGGTGCAGGTGTGGGTAAGACCGTTCTGATTCAGGAATTGATCTATAACATCGCAACTGCTCACAATGGCTATTCTGTGTTCACCGGCGTCGGCGAGCGTACCCGTGAGGGCAACGACCTGTACAACGAAATGACCGAATCCGGCGTTATCTCCAAGACCGCCATGGTTTTTGGTCAGATGAATGAACCCCCCGGAGCACGTATGAGAGTTGGCCTGTCCGGTTTGACCATGGCAGAATATTTCCGCGATGTGAAGCATCAGGACGTGCTGCTGTTCATCGACAACATCTTCCGCTTCACCCAGGCTGGCTCTGAGGTTTCCGCACTGTTGGGCCGTATGCCGTCCGCCGTTGGTTATCAGCCTACTCTGGCAACCGAGATGGGCGCTCTGCAGGAGAGAATTACTTCCACCAAGGACGGCTCCATCACCTCTGTTCAGGCCGTCTACGTTCCCGCTGATGACCTGACCGACCCTGCCCCCGCTACAACCTTTGCCCACCTGGATGCCACCACCGTTCTGGACCGTGGTATTGCCTCTCTGGGCATCTATCCTGCCGTCGATCCCCTGGACTCCACCTCCCGTATTCTCTCCCCTGAAATTCTGGGTCAGGAGCACTACGAGACCGCCCGCGCCGTCCAGAGCATCCTCCAGCGCTATAAAGAGCTTCAGGATATCATCGCCATCATGGGTATGGATGAGCTGAGCGAAGAAGATAAGCTCACCGTTAACCGGGCCCGAAAGGTGCAGCGTTTCCTGTCCCAGCCCTTCCACGTGGCGGAACAGTTTACCGGTTACCAGGGTAAGTACGTTCCTCTGAAGGAAACCATTCGCTCCTTCAAGGAGATCATCGAAGGTAAGCATGATGACATTCCCGAATCCTACTTCCTGTTCGCCGGTTCCATCGACGAGGTGGTTGCCAAGTACCGGGGCGGTGAGAAGGCATGACAAGCTTTCCCCTGAAAATTGTCACCCCTGACGGTCTGATCTACGACGGCAGTGCTGAACAAATCATTGTCCGAACCACCAGCGGCGATGTGGCAATTCTGGCCCGTCACATTAATTATGTGGCGCCCCTTGGCATGGGACGAGCCGTAATCATTGCCGGTGGCGTTCGCCGGACAGCAGCCTGTATCGGTGGTATGCTCAGCGTGGTAGATGGCGCTGTCACTCTGGTTCCCACCACCTTTGAGTGGTCCGACAAAATTGATGTCGATCGGGCCAATGCTGCTTACGAGAAAGCGGACAGCGTGCTCAAAAATCCGTCCTCGTCCCAGAATGACCTGAAATTGGCAGAGGCAAAGCTTCGCCGCGCACTTGTGAGAAAGAGCGTTGCCTCCTCCAAATAAAAAACGGACCCTTTGCGATCACGCAATTGGATATGAAATGCCGGACATTCTTTCGAATGTCCGGCAAATTTTATAATGAATTTGCAGAGGCCTTTATTCCTCAACGCTCTTTCGTCCGATTACCTTGCCGCAATCTGCACATCTCGTCACTGCCCAGTGATGCCCTTCGCCATCAACTTCATCCGATACGGCACCGGGGGCATGCGCCACATAATCGACCTTATATTCTTTTCCGCACACAGAACAAGTATGGGTGATGGAATAACAGGATTGATTTTCTACAAGATCCCCATTTCCATTCAGCAAGGGAGTATCCGAATTATACGATTTGGATGTGGATCCTTCTGTATGGGGCAGCATCGGGATCTTTTCCTGCTCCACAAGCACCTTACTGCAAACCCGGCAGGCAGTGCCCTCCGTCCAGCCAACGGATGTACAGGTGGGTTCGATTCTGGCCAAACCGCCTATGGTATGTGGCAGAGTCGGAATCACTTCACCGGGTTCAATCTCATAGCCGCAGACAGCGCAAACTACGCCGTCGGTTCTTCCTTCCCGGAAGCACATGGCATATATTCCATGAACCGTTTTGGGCGTATGCTCCAGCTTGGGGATGACAGCCTGGCGGAGAAGAATCTTGCCGCACACCTGGCATCGTTCACCGGCAGTCAACCCAATGGACGAACAAGTGGGCTCCGAACCGGGAGTTGCAATCGGAGTGTGGGCCAGCAGTGGAATCTCTTCCTGTGCTGCAAGAATCTCGCCGCAGACGGAGCACTCACTTCCCTCCGTGAGACCAACCTTCGAACAAGTGGCTTCTCTTCCGGGAATGACGCTTGCGGTGTGACCCAGTGCGGGAATTGTCTCAGCCGGTGCCAACACACTGCCACAGACAGAACAAATCTTCGATTCTGTATATCCATCCTGGGTACAGGTTGCGGGAGATCCGGGGATAACCTTAACCGTGTGCGCAATCATCGGAATGGACTTCTGGGGTTCAACCAACTTATTACAGACCGTGCAGCGCTGCCCATCGGTCAATCCGGGACGTGTGCAGGTGGGAGTTCTTCCGGAAATGGTTTTACAGCTATGCCCTGTGGCAGGTATGGTCTCCTGCTGTACAAATACTTCTCCACATACCGTGCATTGAGAGCCGGCAGTCAATCCATCCTTTTCGCAGGTAGCCGCTACGGCAGGCAGTTCCTCGGTCTGATGGCCCAAAGCCGGAATGACCGCCTCTTCCTGGACCACGGCACCGCAAACCACACAACGGGCTTCGTTGGTGAAACCGTCCTCTGTGCAGGTGGCTGCAATGTCTTCCACTTGCTCAACCTGATGACCAAGCGCGGGAATTATCTCCTGAGGGGTCAGCACCTCACCACATACAGCGCAATGGGAACCAGCAGTTTTTCCTTCCTGGGTGCAGGTAGCATCCACCGCTTCATCCTCGACCTCCTGATGCCCCAGCGCGGGAATCACTTCAGAGCTGGACAGTACTTCACCACAGACTGTGCAGCGCGTTCCAGCAGTACTCCCCTCCTGGGTACAGGTGGGTTCCACTTCCGGAATCTCCTCTTCCACATGTCCGGCAGCCGTCACAGTCTTTTCGACACGGTCACCACACAGAGCGCATTCCAGAGAAACCCGTCCATCCTCTGTGCATGTGGCTTCTTTGACAACTGTTTCCACGTAGTCATGACCGGTCTCAATCAAATTAGCCAGAGTTGTCTCAGAAACGGAAAGTTCCCTTCCGCTTCCTGCATACTCCAGTAACTGTTCCAAAACCGACACAGGAAGCTTGCTGTAAGGAATTTCCAACGATACACTTCCGGTACCAGCTTTCCCCAACTGCAAACCGGCGGTTTCGCCGGATTTCCAGAAATCAGTGTCGATTTCATCCTCCGGAACAAAACGGGCCTTCTTACCGCTTTCGTCCACCAGTACGGCTTCTCCGGCTTTTACGCTGGCACTTTCTCCTGTCCGACGAATCACCACCTCAGCCTCGCCTTCGAAAACCTCGACCAAGGTATAGGAGGCCTTATTCTCATTGATTTTCGCAGCCCGTGCAATTCCTTCCGGAACAGAAACCGTGACAGCTTCTGTCTGGATTTCAAACAGCTCGCCCTCGGCCAAAGGCTCGTCCAACCCAACAAGGACAGAACCTTCTTCCAGGCAGATTCTGGTTTTTCCGCTGTCAGGGGTACCGGAGGCCTCCAACCGAAGGAAGCTTTCCTCCTGGCCGAAGATATGCTTGTCATCATCCACGTCCAAAATCAGTTCTGCACCGGTACCGACACGGATGCTGTCATCACTTTTCAGCGGCTCTCCTGTTTGAATTTTCTGACTGGATTTGTCGGAATGAATGATTTCCAGCCCTTCACCGGAACTGCGCAGCAAAATCTCACGGCTGAAAGCCTTTGTGTTAATTTTCTCAGGCTTAACCTTCTCAGAACAGCTGCACAGTGTCAACAGCATTGCGGCAGACAGCAGCAAAACAAAAAGCCTTTGATGCAATTTCATGTTCCTTCCCCTTTCAGTGCCGGATTGGCAGGATAAAACAGACAGCATTGGGAAAGAACAAACTCCCCCAAGGTATTGTTATAACCGTATTATAGCACAACACGCCCCCGATTTGCAAGTATTATTCACATATTTCATCGATCATTATCGACATTTTTCTACATTTTGCATAGTACCATGGTTTTTGAATACAGAATGAAATCACCTATTCTGATCGCCGCACAACATCAACACGGATTCTCTGATTTCTCTTTTTACTGCCATTTTTTTCCGATTATTTCATAATATATACATGATTTGGCGGAATCGCTGTGATATACTTTCTTTGAAAAAACATAGTTTTGATGAAAACCAACACATAATTCTTTAATACAATCGGATACTATTTTTGAATGGAGGAATGGATATGTGTACAGCGGCAACTTATAAAACCAAGGATTTCTATTTTGGCAGAACACTGGATTACGAATTCTCCTACGGAGAAGAAATTGTCGTCATGCCCCGGAATTTCCCGATTTCCTTCCGTCACATGGGAGAAATGAAGCACCATTATGCTCTGATCGGAATGGCGCATCTTGCTGGGAATTTCCCGCTGTTCTATGATGCCATCAACGAAAAGGGGCTTGGCATGGCCGGTCTGAATTTCGTGAGTAATGCGGACTACAAGCCCTTTGTCCCCGGCAAGGACAATGTGGCCCCCTTTGAGTTCATTGCCTGGATTCTCAGCCAGTGCACCAGTGTGAAGGAGGCCCGACTGCTGTTGGACAAGATCAATCTGGTCAATACTCCTTTCAGCGACAAATTGCCCCTGGCTCAACTGCATTGGATCATTGCGGACCAGGAAGAGGCCATCACTGTGGAATCCGTAAAAGAAGGCCTGAAGGTCTACGACAACCCCGCCGGAGTGATGACCAACAATCCCTCCTTTGATCAGCAAATGCACAATCTGAGTAATTTCATGAATCTTTCACCCAAATCTCCCAGTAATCATTTCTCCGGCAAGCTGAATCTTGCCACCTACAGCCGGGGCATGGGCGCACTGGGATTGCCGGGAGACCTCTCTTCTCAGTCTCGTTTTGTGCGGGTGGCCTTTGTAAAGCTGAACTCCATTTCCGGGGATTCCGAGTCCGAAAGCGTCAGCCAGTTCTTCCACATTCTGGGATCCGTTGACCAGCAGAGAGGCTGCTGCGATGTGGGGGAAGAAAAATACGAATACACCATCTATACTTCCTGCTGCAACGCCTCCAAGGGAATCTATTACTACACCACCTACGAAAACCACCAGATCTCCGGCGTGGATATGCACCGTGAGAATCTGGACGGCGACAGTCTGTCCCGCTTCCCACTGATTCTGGGTGAACACATCAACCTGCAGAATTAACCTTGCAACAAATAACTGCCAGCCCATCCCGGACTGGCAGTTATTTGTATGTTTACTTGTTAACCTTCTTGGCAGCCTTTGCCTTGGCCTTGGCTTCCTGAGCCTTCTTAGCTTCCGCCTTCTTGGCTTCGGTGGCAGTCTCGTTGGTGGACATTGCCCACTTGGCGAGTTCAATGCGAACCTGATCCGCACCGGTCTCCAGGACCAGCTTGTCATCCTTCACGTTGACAACGGTGCCGCAGATACCGCCGATGGTGGTGATCTTATCGCCAACCTTCACTGCGGAACGCATTGCCTCTGCTTCCTTTTTACGCTTATTCTCAGGACGAATCAGCATAAAATAGAAAATCGCCATCATCATCACCAGCATAATCAGGGTGCTGGTCATACCGCCGGCGGCAGTGGTGGTTTCAGTCAGAAAAAGATTCATGGGGAAAACTCCTTTGTGTTTAATATCTTTTTTATTATAACATTACAGACAGAAATTGCAAGAGGAACGTTAGATTCTTCGTGCCAATTTCTCAGAATACTCCTGGCGGAACTGCTGGAAGGTGCCATTGTCCAGGGCCTCCCGGATGCGTTCCATCAGTTTATTGTAAAAATACAGGTTGTGCATCACCGCCAGGCGCATGGCAAGCATCTCTTCCGCCACAAACAAATGGCGGATGTAGGCCTTGGAATACCGGCGGCAAACCGGGCAGTCGCACTGGGGATCTATGGGTGACTCGTCCAGCATATACTTGGCGTTTTTCAGATTGATGGCTCCCTCCCAGGTGAAGAGCCGGGCGTGCCGGGCATTCCGGGCGGGCATCACGCAGTCAAAGAAGTCCACCCCCCGGGCCACCGCCTCAATGATGTTGGTAGGCGTACCCACACCCATCAGATAGCGGGTTTTGTCTGCGGGCATGTAGGGCTCCACCGCCTCAATGATGTCATACATCTCCTCCGCCGTCTCCCCTACCGCCAGACCGCCGATGGCATAGCCGGGCAAATCCAGCTCTGCAATTCGCTGCATGTGCGCAATGCGAAGGTCTGGGTAGGTTCCGCCCTGGTTAATCCCCCAAAGCATCTGCTGGGGGTTCACCGTATCCGGCAGTGCATTCAGCCTGGCATTCTCCGCTTTACAGCGAACCAACCAGCGGTAGGTTCGGTCAATACTCTTTTTCACATACTCCCGGGGAGCGGGATTCTCAATACATTCATCAAAGGCCATGCAGATGTCAGAGCCCAGGTTGGACTGAATCTGCATGCTCTCCTCTGGGCCCATGAAAATTTTCCGACCGTCGATGTGGGAGGAGAAGTACACTCCCTCCTCCTTGATTTTCCGCAGGGAAGAAAGGCTAAACACCTGGAAGCCACCGGAATCGGTGAGCATGGGACCGTCCCAGGTCATGAATTTGTGCAGGCCGCCCATCTGCTTTACCACTTTGTCCGTGGGCCGCAGATGCAGATGATAGGTATTGGAAAGCTCCACCTGGCAGCCGATGGTCTTCAAATCCTCCGCACTCAAAGCGCCCTTGATGGCACCCTGAGTGCCCACATTCATAAAAACTGGGGTCTGGACAACGCCATGAGCGCAGGTGAATTCCCCACGACGGGCCTTGCCTTCGGTTTTTTTCAGTTCAAACATGGTTCTTCTCCGTATGCTTCAAATCATTTTTCTTGATTCGATTCTCAAAATAAGGATCGAAGGTATCAAACAAACTCATATGTCCTCCCCCGCTTCAAGCAATGAACATCGCATCTCCAAAGGAGAAGAACCGATATCGCTCCTCCACAGCCTTTTGGTAGGCATTCAGCACCGCTTCCCTTCCTGCGAAGGCGGAAACCAGCATCACCAGGGTGCTTTCCGGCAGGTGGAAATTGGTGATAAGCCCATCCATGGCTTTGAATTCATAGCCGGGGTAGATAAAGATATCCGTCCATCTGGATTTCGCTGAAAAGGTGCCATCCTCATTCACCAGGGATTCCAGGGTACGGCAGGAAGTGGTACCCACGCAGATGATCCTGCCCCGGTTGGTTTTGGTCTCATTCAATATTTGTGCCGTTTCCTCATTCATCATACAGAGCTCGCTGTGCATATGATGTTCCAAAACATCCTCCGCCTTCACCGGGCGGAAGGTGCCCAGGCCAACATGAAGGGTGACGAAGGCGGTTTTCACGCCCTTGGCCCGAATCTTCTCCAGCAGCTCTTGGGTAAAGTGGAGACCGGCGGTGGGGGCGGCAGCGGAACCAACCTCCCGGGAATAAACCGTCTGGTAGCGCTCCTGGTCGGCCAGCTCCGCCTTGATATAGGGTGGAAGGGGCATTTTCCCCAGGCGTTCCAATACCTCCAGGAAGATTCCCTCATAGTGGAACTCCAAAATTCGGTTGCCGTCCTTCTGAACCTGACGTACCGTAGCTGTCAGTTCCCCATCTCCGAACGTAACCTGATCCCCTTCCCGCATTTTCCGGCCGGGCTTACAAAGGCACTCCCATTTCTTATCTCCCAGATCCCGCAGGAGGAGCACCTCCACCGCACCGCCGGTGGGACGATGTCCCAGAAGCCTCGCGGGAAGCACCCGGGAATCGTTTAATACCAGGCAGTCACCGGGTTTCAGGTAATCGACAATATCATAAAAATGTTTGTGGGTAATTTCGCCGGTTTCCCGGTTCAGCACCATCAGCCGGGAGGCATCCCGCCGCTGCAGAGGGGTCTGCGCAATCAGCTCTTCCGGCAGCTCATAATAAAAATCATGGGTTTTCACGTTTCATTCCTCCGATTTCAAACGAAACCAGTATAGTCGATTTCGGCGTATTTTGCAACAGACAAATTGAAAATTGCCTGCATAGACTGGGACGGAGGTGCTTCTTTATGAAATGTCCACTCTTTACAGGAGCATGTACCGCTCTTGTGACACCGTTTTTGAACGGTGAAGTAAACTTTCCAATGCTGGAACGGCTGATCTACAGACAAATTGAAGCCGGAATACACGCAATTGTAATCTGCGGCACCACCGGTGAAGCAGCAACTCTGACAGACAGTGAAAAACTTGCCCTGATCACCCGTGCCAAGGAGTATGCACAAAAGGATTGTCTGATCATCGCCGGAACCGGCTCCAACGCTACGGAACACACGGTTCAGCTTAGCAAAGCCGCAGAAGACGCAGGGGCCGATGCCCTTTTGATCGTTTCTCCATACTACAACAAAGCTACCCCCGATGGACTGATTCAGCATTTCAGCGTTGCAGCCTTCTCCGTCCATCTTCCGGTGATTCTCTACAACGTTCCCTCCCGAACAGGCGTGGACATTCCGGTTTCCGTATACAACCAGCTATCCTCTATTTCAAACATTGTAGGTGTCAAGGAAGCAAGTACCGATTTATCCAAAATCCTGGCCATCCGAGCCGAATGCCCGGAGGATTTTTACATTTGGAGTGGAAATGATGATCTCACCGTCCCGATTCTGTCCCTGGGCGGAAAAGGTGTGATTTCGGTACTGTCCAATCTCTATCCGGAGCTGACCCAGGCCATGGCTGTGGCTGCCCTGGACGGGGATTTCGACACTGCAGCTGCGCTGCAGATCGAATTTCAGCCTTTGATCCGAGCGTTGTTCAGCCAGGTTAATCCCATCCCTGTCAAAGCGGCAATGAAGATGATTGGCTTTGACTGCGGGCCCTGCCGTCTGCCTCTGACCCCCATGTCCCCGGGAAACTATGAGAAGCTCAAGAAGCTGTTGTCCGCCGGATAAAACTGTGCTATACTGAAAGGAAGCAGAGAAAGAGGAGGATCTACTATGAAATTCGTTCTCATCGGCGCCGGTTCCCGGGGAATGACCTACGGGCCTTGGGCAAAGGATCACGGCATCGACATCGCCGCCATTGCGGAGAAGCGTACTGACCGGCTGAAAAGCGCGGCAGACCGGCTGGAAGTTCCGGAAGAAATGCGTTTTCCGGATGCCGAGTCCTTATTCGCCCTGGGAAAAATCGCGGACGCCGCCATCATCGCCACTATGGACCGGGATCACTACGGTCATGTGATGCAGGCGCTGGACTGCGGCTATGACATTCTCCTGGAGAAGCCGATCTCTCCCGATCCCAGAGAGTGTATCGCCATTGAGGAAAAGGCAAATGCCCTGGGCCGGAAAATCACCGTCTGCCATGTGCTGCGGTACACCAACTTCTTTATGCAAATCAAGGAGATTCTGGATTCCGGAGAGCTGGGCAAGGTGGTGGCCATCAAGCACTCCGAGAACATCGGCAACTTCCACATGGCTCATTCCTTTGTCCGGGGCAACTGGCGAAACAGTCACCTGTCCAGCCCCATTATCCTGCAAAAAAGCTGTCACGATCTGGATATCCTGCTGTGGCTCACCGGTGCCCACTGCACCAAGGTAGCAGCCTTCGGCTCCCTTGCCTATTTCAAGGAATCCAGCGCCCCTGCCGGTTCCTCTGACCGGTGCCTGAGCTGTGCCGTGGCGGACAGCTGCCGGTTCGATGCCAGGAAGGCTTATCTGCCCGTATTGGGGCAGTGGCCTGCGGATGTGGTATGCCTGGAACAGACGGAGGAAGCGTTGATGGAAGCCCTGCGGACCGGTCCCTACGGCCGCTGCGTCTACCGCTGTGACAACAATGTCTGCGACCACATGAGCATTCTGATGGAGTTTGACAACGGCGTAACGGCCACCTTCTCCCTCACCGCCCAGACCAGCGCCTGCCACCGCAACATCCACATCATGTGCGAGGACGGCGAGATCCTGGCGGACGACGGGAAGCGCCAGATCGTTGTGACTCACCATGTATCCAGCCAGGGCGATCCCTTCACGGAGCAGGTCCTCAACATCCGCACCAACGGCAGCGGCCACGGCGGCGGCGACGCTGGGATCATGGAGGACTTTACTCACCTTCTCTCCGGCAAGGGAGAGTCCCGCAGTTCCATTTCCCGCAGCGTGGAAAGCCACCTCATGGCCTTTGCTATTGAGCAGGCCCGTTTGACGGGAAAGGTCGTTGATATGGCTGAATACCGGAAATCTCTTATGGACTAAATGCCGCCTGAATGGATGTGCCGAATCAATCAGCATCTGCCGTACATCAGAAATTGTGCCGCCCGAAAAAATGCCGGGCGGCACAAATCATGAGGTGATCTTAAAATCTTCTTTACCCCAAAATTGCCTTGTGGAATACCTTCTTACCTTTACGGATTTTCACACCCTCCTTCAGCATAGCCTCGGTGACCATGAAGGTGGGAGCGGGTACTTTCTCATCATTCACCAGGACGCCTCCCTGGGTAACCAGGGTACGAGCCTCCTTATTGGAGGAGGCCAGCTTACAGGCAACCATCAGGCTGAGAATGCCGATCTGACCGTCGGTGAGCTGATCAGGGCTAATTTCGGTGGTGGGCATATCTCCATCACCGCCGCCCACGAAAAGGGCCTTGGCAGCAGTCTGCGCCTTGTCTGCCTCCTCTTCTCCATGGACCATCTTGGTCAGCTCATAGGCCAGAATCTCCTTGGCCTGATTGATCTTTGCATCCTTCCAGGTATCCATTTCATTGATCTGCTCCAGGGGCAGGAAGGTAAGCATACGGACACACTTCATCACATCGGCATCGTCCACGTTCCGCCAGTACTGGTAGAACTCGAAGGGGCTCGTCTTATTGGGGTCCAGCCATACGGCGTTTCCGGCAGTCTTGCCCATCTTCTTACCCTGAGAATCGGTGAGCAGGGTGATGGTCATGCAGTGTGCGTCCTTGCCCAGCTTTTTGCGAATCAGTTCGGTGCCACCCAGCATATTGCTCCACTGGTCGTTGCCGCCGAACTGCATGTTGCAGTTGTAATGCTGGAACAGGTGGTAGAAGTCGTAGGACTGCATGATCATGTAGTTGAATTCCAGGAAGCTCAGGCCCTTTTCCATCCGCTGTTTGTAGCACTCGGCCCGGAGCATATTATTCACGGAGAAGCAGGCCCCCACCTCCCGGAGCAGGTCCACATAGTTCAGGTCCAGCAGCCAGTCTGCATTGTTGACCATCTGGGCCTTCCCCTCACCGAACTCAATGAAACGCTCCATCTGCTTTTTGAAGCAGGCGGCGTTGTGATCGATATCCTCTTTGGTCAGCATCTTGCGCATATCGGTACGGCCGGAGGGATCGCCGATCATGGTGGTGCCGCCGCCAATCAAGGCGATGGGCTTATTGCCGGCCATCTGCAAACGCTTCATCAGGGTCAGGGCCATGAAATGGCCGGCGGTGAGGCTGTCGGCAGTGCAGTCAAAGCCGATGTAGAAGGTGGCTTTGCCGTTGTCAATCATTTCGCGAATTTCTTCTTCGTTGGTCACCTGAGCGATCAGGCCACGGGCGACCAGTTCATCATACATTTTCATATTGATTTTCCTTTCTTATTGCGCTGCGCTTCCGCTGATCAGGGTAATGATCGCGGCACGCAGAATATTCACATTGGTTTCATCCAGAACGGTATCCTTTGGGGTATGAATTCTGGACAGATACAATCCGGCTCTTCCCCGGTTCAGAGCGCAAATACCAACGCCGTAGGGAAAATGTCCCTGGTCGGAGGGATAGATGGAAAAGCCTTTGGAACAGACGGAAATTGACTTTTTTCCAAATTCACCGGTGATTTTCTCCAGAGGAGCCAATCTCCTCTTGTCCTTTTTCAGCCTGGCAGCAGGAAAAAACAGGATTTCGTTTCCATCACCCACGCAGTCCAGGTTCAAAACCATCTGAGAATCCGATGCCTTTTTGTGTGCCTTCCGATGAGAAGCAGAGCCGATCAGTCCCGCCTCTTCCAGATCAAAGAGAACGAAACACACGTTTTTCCGCTCCTTCTCCGGAAGGGATTTTGCAATTTCCAGCAATGTTACCACGCCAGAGGTGTTGTCGTTGGCGTTGGAGGGATTCGCCGGACCAATCATCATCAGTGCAATGCCACTCCAAAGCAGTACCATCCAGAGGATATAACCTGCAAAGAAGGAATCAGCCAAGTATCCAACCAGCCACCCTGCGGCAAGAGTCGGAACAATGAGCAGCAGGCAAATAAATATCTGGTAAAGAAGAAATGTCAGCAGATTACACGGGGTAATCAGATTGGGCACATACATTCTGGCACAGGTATCATAATGGGCTGTTACCAAATATTTTGCCCGCTCTGGATCGCCGGCAACCACATTCTTGCTGTGAAAGCTTCCAGATTCAATTGAAACGGCGTAACCAAGCTCTTCCAGATACGCTTGTACCCAAGCACGGAATGATTGCTTCTGTTTCCCTGATTTTCTCACAGGGAACAATTTCAAAACATCCATTGGATTGTTATTACTCATGACTTCCTCCCAATGAATAACGCCCTCTGTCCTTTCGGACAGAGGGCGCAGTAATGCACGGTACCACCTCTGGTTTGACCAAACCTCACAGTTTGGTCCTCATGTCGTCCAATAACGACGCTCGCTGTATCGGGCGAACCCGTTCTGCCCTACTTTACAGTTCAGGCAGACCACTCCGGGAGGTATTTCAGTGCGGTTTCCTGCTGCCTTGCACCAACCGGCAGCTCTCTGAAGGAAAGGGAAGCACCTACTTCATCCCATCAAGGTGTTGTAATATTGGGCATATCCTAACAAATTCTTTCAAAAATGTCAAGTGCAATTTTTAGGGCAACACCGCATAATGGGGCAAGGAGATTCGGCGTGAGATTTTGCTCCAAGCGAAAGTATGAAAAATGCGGGAATACTGTATGTATTTCCCATTTTATACTGCACGATTGGGACAAAAGGTCCGCCGAAGTCCGCAGCTCCCATTGTGCGGTGTTGCCTTAGGTTTCAGACCAGTTAAGCATCTCTTCGGCACTCTTCAGGGTCGTCTCTGTAATCTTGGCGCCGCCAATAATTCTGGCAAGCTCCCGTTTACGTCCCTCCAAATCCAGCGGTGTAACAGAAGTGAAGGTGCGTCCATCACGCTCAGACTTGGAAATCAGCATATGGGTATTGGCCAAAGCTGCCATCTGGGGCAAATGGGTAACACAGAGCACCTGTTTGTGCTTCGCCAGCTTGCGCAGCTTCTCAGCAACCTTCTGGGCTGCACGACCAGAAACGCCGGTGTCCACCTCATCAAAAATCAAAGTGCCAATCTGGTCTTTCTCCGCCAGCACATTTTTCATGGAGAGCATGATTCTAGCCAGCTCACCGCCGGAGGCCACCTTGCTCATGGGCTTTAAAGCTTCGCCTGCGTTGGCTGACATATAAAAGGCAACCGTATCTGCACCGTTGGGGGCCAATTCCTGCTCCCCAAACACACACCGGAACTGTACCCGGGGCATATCCAGCTGTGTCAGTTCCGAAAGAATACGCTCAGACATGATCTGCGCGTTTTCTTTCCGGTTCTGTCGCAGCTTCAAAGCTTCATCCCAAGCTTCCTTTTCTGCCTTTTTCAGTTTTCCTTTCAGACGCTCCAGATGATCATCGGCAAACTCAATATCGTCCAGTTCTTTCCGGGCCTTTTCCAGGTAGTCCAGGATATCGGCACAGGTCACACCGTATTTCTTGCGAAGCCTGTGAATGACATCCAGACGGGACTCAATCTGCTCCAGCTCATCGGCAGAGTAGCTGAGGTCATCTCTGCTGTCCTTCACCTCTTCGGCCACATCTCGCACCTGATACATCAGATCGGCAACACGATCGTGGATGGAGGAAAAGCTGTCGCTGAACCGGGCCAGCCGGGCCAAAGCATGCTCCGCCTGGGCCAGAAGTCCTGCAGCGCCCTCGGATTCTTCTCCGCCGTACAGCGATTCAACCGCCTCATCCATTCCTTTGGAGAGTTTTTCCGCATTCTGAAGCAGCTTCCGGCGTTCCTCCAGCACTTCATCCTCCCCAGCTTCCAGCTCTGCCTTTTCAATCTCAGCAATCTGATATTTCAGCGTCTCCATCCGACGCAGCTTTTCGCCCTCGTCCATGGTCATACGCTGAATCTCCCGACGCAGATCGGCTACCGTCTCATATTTCTCGCGATAAGCCTGACGAATCGATTCATTGGAGGAAAAATCATCCAGGAAAATCAAATGGTTTGCCTCGTCAAATAAAGATGCGGAATCGTGCTGTCCGTGAATGTTGATAAGCTGAATGCCAAGCTTTCGCAAAATCGCCACGGAGACAAGGGTACCGTTAACCCGGCACACATTTTTTCCATCCAGGAAAATATCCCGCTGAATCACGGTTTCCTCATCATATTCCACGCCATTGTCATCAAACCAAGCGCATTTCGGAACTTTTGTAAATACAGCCCGGACGGATGCCTTGCCGGCTCCAGTACGGATCATATCCCGGTAGGCACGTTCCCCCAAGATGGCAGAAATGGCATCAATCACAATGGATTTACCAGCACCGGTTTCACCGGTCAGAACGTTAAATCCGGTATCAAAAGATATATCCGCGCTTTCAATAACCGCGATATTTTCAATATGCAGAAGATTCAGCACGGTTTTTCCTCCTTTTTAATTCATCAAGCCGCGGATTTCCCCGCAAAACGCGGCAGCAGAATTGGAATCGCGCATAATCGCGATCACGGTATCATCACCAGCCAGCGTGCCCAACACCACACTGCGGCTCATGGCATCCAGAGCCGATGCAGCCGCGTTGGCAAGCCCGGGCAGCGTGTGAATCACGATGATATTCTGCGCATAGTCAAAACTGGTGACGCATTCGCGAAAAATGGTATTCAGTCTGGTTGTGATGGTATTGGATACCTCCCGGGATGCGGAGGTATAGCGATAGGTGCCCAGGCTGGTAAGCTCTTTCACGATCCGAAGCTCTTTGATGTCTCTGGAAATGGTAGCCTGGGTGCTGGTAAATCCAGCATTCTGGAGTTCCTGAAGAAGCTGCTCCTGGGTTTCGATGTCCGAGGTAGAGATAATCTCCATGATCTTTGCCTGGCGTTTTGACTTCATGCTCCTGCCTCCCTATCCTTTGCGAAACTTCAAATTGACCACATCATAAAAACTGCGGTCATTGAGCCGAACCAGTTTGGTTTCCAGCTTGGATTTCTTAATTGTAACCACATCCCCCATATTCAGGCGCAGAGTTTTGCCTCCATCCACAGACAAATAGGCATTTCTTCTGGAACTGCTGGTCATCCCCACAGAAATCACCCGCTTGCCGGAAGCAACAATACACCGGCTGGCCACGTCATGGGAGCAGATGGGGGTAATAATGATGCTGTCCGCCTCCGGTTCTACGATGGGACCGCCGGCGGAAAGGCTGTAAGCGGTAGAACCGGTGGGCGTGGAAATAATGACTCCGTCTCCACCGCATTCCATAGCCTGAACCCCATCACACTTCACAGCCAAATGGACAATTCTGGCAACCGCACCCTTGGTGATCACCGCATCATTCAGACAGATATCATGGAAAATAATCTCCCGATCCCGCTGAACAATCACATCCAGCATCATCCGGCTGTCAATCCGGTACTTTCCGGTGGCAAGGAGCTTCAGTTTTTCCAGCTCCGTGTTTTCCAGCTCAGCCATAAATCCCATGGTGCCGATGTTCACCCCCAGAAGAGGCAGGCCTCGCTTGGTAGCTGCTTTGGCCATGTGGAGAATGGTTCCGTCACCGCCAAAGCAGATAACCAGATCTGCGTTGCCTAATTCCCGGTCCAACCGGGAAAAATGGATATCCTTGGGCAAATCATAGCCGTGTTCAACTTCAAAGGGAAGACAGACCTTCGCCTGAAACCCCGCCTCCTTCAAAATCTGCATGGCGCTGCGGAGCGTATGAAAATTTTTATCCCGATATGGATTGGGGGTAAGTATCAGATTTTTCATCCCTTCACTCCTTAATCCAATGTCTCATGGGCCTGGCGGACAACCTCCGCGGTATCCAGGCAGGCTTCGGGCAGATCCTGCAGCGTCAGATGCCCCAGGAATTCAATATTTCCCTCAGGCCCTTTCACCGGCGAGAAGGTCAGACCAAGAATTTTGAAATGCAGCTCGTGGGCCAACGCCACAAATTGGTCAAGAACCTCCTGGTGGGTCTGGGGATCCCGAACAACGCCCTTCTTACCCACCTTTTCTTTCCCCGCCTCAAACTGGGGCTTTATGAGGCAAAGCACCTGTCCGGTAGGCTTCAGCAGTGCTTTGATGGCAGGCAGAACAATTTTCAGAGAAATAAAGCTGACATCAACCACAGACAGATCCAGAGGCTCCCCCAACTGCTCAGGGGTGACATAACGAATGTTAGTACGCTCCATTACCACCACTCTGGGGTCGGACCGGATCTTCCAATCCAGCTGGCCGTAACCCACATCAATGGCAAACACCTTTTTCGCTCCTTGCTGGAGCAGACAGTCGGTAAAACCGCCGGTGGAAGCACCGGAATCAGAGCAGACATAGCCTTCCGGCTTCACTCCAAAATCCCGCAAGGCTTTTTCCAGCTTTAATCCTCCCCGGCTGACATAGGGGCACACTGCACCACGCACTTCAATGGAAACCGTTTCCTCATAAGAAATACCCGGTTTATCCGCTTTTTGTCCATCCACGTAAACCAGGCCGCTCATGATGATTGCTTGGGCCTTGGAACGGGTTTCAGCATAACCCAAATCCGTGAGCAGGACATCCAGTCTTTTTTTATTTTTCATCAGACAGCACCCCGCTTACAAATCGTGAAATGGAATCCGCATCGATGCCACAGTAGGAATACAGTTTTTTCTGATCGCCGTGAGGAACAAAATCGGCACCCAAATCAATGCCGAAAATCCGGCAATCCGGGCAAAGCATCCGAAGTTCCCAGGCCAATGCCTGCTTGATCCCGGAGCCTGCCGCGGTCTCTTCAATTACCACGGCCTTTTTGCATTCAGGCATTAAGTGAAGAATCTCCTCTGCCGGAATATCCGACAATTCCAGCAGTCGAAGGACCGTGCACTCAATGCCGCACTCTGCCAAAAGCTCCGCAGCCGCCAGAACGGAATTGAGCATGGTTCCGTAGGTAATCAAAGTAATATCCTTACCAATACGGTGGGAAACAACACTCCGTTCACCATCCCAGGCAGACTGCACATATTCACCCTCGGTCCCCCGGGGATAGCGAACCGCTACAGGACCGTCACAGTCCTGGATGGCCCAGGTGAGCATCTGCTCCTGCTCCGCAAGACTGGCAGGGGCCAGAATACGCATTCCGGGAATCTGACGCAAATATCCAACGTCAAAAACACCGTGATGGGTAGGGCCGTCGTCCCCTACCAATCCGGCCCGGTCAATGGCAAGCACCACATGAAGGTGAAGCATCCCCACGTCCTGAATCAATTGATCAAAGGAACGCTGCAAAAAGGTGGAATAAATGGCCACAACGGGGATCATTCCCTGTTTGGCCAATCCTCCTGCCATGGACACCGCATGTTCCTCTGCAATACCAACATCAAAAAGGCGATCCGGGTACTGCTTCATAAAGCGGAGCAGACCTGTTCCACCGGGCATGGCAGCAGTAATGGCACAGAGCCTGGGATTATTCTCAGCCAGAGAAACCATCGTATCCCCAAAAGAATCGGAGAAGGTACGCACCTTCCCTGCCAGTTTCTTTCCTGTGGATGCGTCAAATTTTCCAATTCCATGGAACTTTGCCGGATCCTCTTCCGCGAAACTGTAGCCGCAGCCTTTTCGGGTCACCACATGAACCAGAGTCGGCTCCTGCAAATCCCGGGCAGCCCGAAGGACGGAAATCAGATCCCGCAGATCATGACCGTCCACCGGTCCCAGATACTTGAAGCCCATGTTTTCAAAAATCGTCGTCTGCAGCAGGAAATGCTTAATTCTGTTTTTCGCCCGGCTGGAGAAAAGGTAAATCTTTTTCCCTCCCGGAATGCCGTAAAGCGTACGCCGATACCAGCGCTTCACGCCCAGATATTTTTCACTGGAGCGAATTTTGGACAGGTGCCGGGAAATACCTCCCACATTTTTTCCGATGGACATTTCGTTGTCATTCAAAATGACCACCATGGGCTCCTTGCTGTCGGCCGCATCATTCAAACCTTCGTAGGCCATGCCGCCGGTAACAGCACCGTCACCGATCAGCGCAACCACCTGATAATCCTGGTGAAGCATGGTTCTGGCTCTTGCCATACCCAGAGCAATGGAGACAGAACTGGAAGCATGGCCAGCTACAAATGCATCGGTATCACTTTCACTAGGCTTGGGAAAACCGGAAAGGCCATTAAACTGCCGCAAAGAACCAAAGGCATCTCGCCGTCCGGTAAGCAGCTTGTGGACATAGGACTGGTGCCCCACATCGAATACCAAACGGTCTTTCGATGTATCGTAGACCGTTTCCAGCGCCACCGTCAATTCCACAACACCAAGATTTCCCGCCAGATGTCCGCCGGTTTTGGAAACGCTGGAAATCAGAAACTCCCGAATTTCTGCGCATAGCTGGATTCTTTCGTCATCGGTGAGCCGAAGCAGGTCTTCATGGCAATTGATACCCGGTAAAATCTTCAAAGCGCACACAACCTATCTGTTTCTTTTTTTTCGGAATAATCTCAAAAAACGATTCCATCCCGCAATGACCTTTCCCGCCTGATGAACAATCGTCGTGCAGGACTTGATGGCATAGGATTTTCCAACGGCTTTTCCTCCCACTGTTGTGGCGGCCACAAAGGCCGACATCAGAAGGGATACAACGTTCGGCCAGGAAAAGGTGAAATGGGTAATGATTTTGGAGGCAATGACAGCGGAAGCAGAACCGGAAATAACGCCGCAGATATCTCCCACCACGTCGTTGCAGATGGACCCCACCCGCTCGGCATTGCGCAAAAGATTGATGGCCTCCTGTGCTCCCGGAACCTTACGTGCCGCCATGGAATGGAACGGTTTTTCGTCCGCGGATGTGACAGCAACACCTACCACATCAAATAAAATTCCCACCAGCACAATGAATAACAAAATAAAGAATGCAGCAACCACACCGCTGCGGGACAAAAGCTCCTCGGACAGCAAACTGATGGCGCCGGATACAAAAAGAGTAATAACAAAAATCGTTATTACCCATCGAACTGTTTTTTTACTCTCTCGTTTTGAAGAAGTGGAATCTGCTTTTCCCACGGTAATTCTCCTGTTTTTGAAATAACGGCAGCAGGCGGGATAAATCTTACGGCTTAGGTCGGGTTGGATTTCCCCGGGCGAAACCTGCCGTTGCCGCGCAGGCCGTTTCCATTTGATTCACCCGTTCAGGCGTTGCCAACCTGAATACCCGATTGCCACTTAGTCCGTACTGCAATCCCCCGCCTGCCCAATTACGACAGTCTAGGTGTTTTCCACGGCAATGTATGCCATAGTCTTAGCCTCTTTTGCAAACATGGTTTCCAGAAGCGATTTCAGCGACTGTTCTGGCCAGCAACACTCAGCTGCATGATCCTCTATCCCCACATGTTCACTCAAGGCAGGCTACTCTGCACGCAGCACACGACTCTGCGCACTGCCTTGCAGGTTCCTATCCTGGTTCGTACGCGAGCGGGCCTCAAACCGAGGGGCTCTCCGTCGTCGCACAAGACCAAGTCTCCACGGAAACCGGGTCGTATGTTCCATGCCGTTGGAACGCGCCCGGAATCCTTAACCCCCAGCATCCACCCTAAACTGGGCGTAAAAAGCAGACACCAGGGACTTCATCGATGTGCCCTTCAAAGGATTTTTAGGCCCTTCCTGGAAGATGGCTACACTGACTAGAATACTGCACCGTCGCCTTGTATATTAGCATAACATTCATGAATATACAAGTATTTTTTCAATTAGCGTCCATTCCCCGGGTATTTTTCATTTCCTGTTCACAAACCACTCTTCTACAATATCCTCGTGGGTTACTGCAATCTGAATCGTTTTAATTTCCTCTTTGCTGAAAAAACGAAGTTCTTTGGATTCCGCACTGACGCGTAATTTCGGTTCCTGTTCCCAATCCATACCATATACCACAATCACCATTCTCCAGATACTTCCGTCCCGGAAGGCAGCAACCCGCCCGGGTTCTCCATAGACCTGAAGCTTGGTCAGCTGGCTTGGCAAAACGCGAACGCCCAATTCTTCATAGATTTCCCGGATCATTCCCTCCAGGGAGCTTTCCGTTTTCTTGACGCCGCCGCCCACCAGGCCCCAGATGTCCGAGTCCCGGCGCTTTTCCAGCAGCAGCTTTCCCTTGCAGGTAATGATGGCATTGGCGCCCAGATGGGCAGGCATAGTAGGCTTGGGGGTGTTGGCAGGATCTCCGCGGTAAAATGTGACAATGGCCATAAAATTACCTCCGCTTTTTTCTTCATTATACCCCAAGGCCTCTTCAGGCGCAATCAAAAAATAATTAACTGTTGTCGAAAGCCGTAATATTTGGTATAATGCCAAAAAACATGCGAGGTGAATTATCTATGCTGAAATACCCATGCCTGGTTTTGGACCATGATGACACAGTGGTTCAAAGTGAAACAATGGTCAATTATCCCTATTTTGCCTATATTCTGGACCAGTTCCGGCCCGGAACAACGGTGACACTTCAGGAATATGCGGAAGGATGCTTTCACCTCGGCTTTGCGGATATGTGCCGGAAGTGGTATGGCTTTACCGAGCAGGAACTGGTAGATGAATTTGAAGGGTGGAAGGAATACATCCGCGATCACATTCCGGATCCTTTCCCCGGTATCGGCCAGGTGATTCGCCGGCAAAAAGAACTGGGAGGCAGAATCTGCGTGGTCTCTCACTCCTGCGAAGAAAACATCACCCGGGACTATCAAACCCACTTTGGACTTCTGCCGGATGAAATTTACGGCTGGGACCTGCCGGAAGAATACCGAAAGCCCAGTACCTATCCTTTGGAGCAAATTATGAAAAAATACGGCTACCGTCCGGAGGAGCTGCTGGTGGTGGACGACATGAAACTTGCTTACGAAATGGCATCCATGGCCAAAGTTCCTATTGCCTTTGCCGCCTGGGGAAGAACAGATTGTCCAGAACTGAGCCAGGAAATGAAATCCATCTGTAATTATTCTTTTGACTCCCCTGCTGAATTGTCTGTTTTTCTGTTTGACAGCTTGACAGACATGATATAATTACAAAAGAGAATACTCCGTGGGAGATGAGGCGGTTGGAAAAGGAGAATATCAAGGTCATGGCCCGTAACCGGGAGGCTTATCACGAATATTTCGTGGAGGAAGAAATGGAAGCCGGCATCGAGCTGTGTGGTACCGAGGTCAAATCCATCCGCCAGGGCACCTTGAACCTGAAGGATTCCTGGTGTGGCATCAAAGACGGTGAACTCATCCTGAACCAGATGCACATCGCCCCCTATGACCACGGCAATATTTTTAATCGGGATTCCAAACGTCCCCGCCGCTTGCTGATGCACAAGCGGGAGATCATGCGGCTTTTCGGAAAAGTCAAGCAGGACGGCTATTCCCTGATTCCCCTGTCTGTCTATTTCAAGGGCAGCCGGGTAAAGGTGAAAGTCGGCCTGTGCAAGGGTAAAAAACTCTATGATAAAAGACAAGCCTCGGCCGAACGGGACGCCAAGCGTCAAATCGACCGGGCCATGAAGGAGAGATATTGAGATGAATCCTACATTCAAAATCACCATGGAAAACGGCGTCATCGAAGGCGAGCTGTATCCCGAAAAGGCGCCTCAGAGCGTTTGCAATTTCATCGACCTGGCCAATCATAACTACTATGATGGTCTGATTTTCCACCGCGTCATTCCCGGTTTCATGATTCAGGGCGGCTGCCCCGAAGGAACTGGCATGGGCGGCCCAGGCTACTGCATCAAAGGAGAATTTTTCTTCAATGGTGTCAAAAACGATTTAAAGCACAAGCGCGGCGTTTTAAGCATGGCCCGTTCTTCCTCCCCCAACTCTGCCGGTTCCCAGTTCTTCATTATGCACCAGGATGCCAAGCACCTGGACGGCCAGTACGCCGCCTTCGGCAAGGTGACCTCCGGCATGGATGTGGTGGACGCCATTGCCGCCGTAAAGACCGACCGGAGTGACCGTCCCCTGACAGAGCAGAAGATCATCAGCATCACCGTGGATACCCATGGGGAGGAATATCCCGAACCCAAGAAGCTGCCTGATCCCTACGGTCGTTTCTGATGGCCCGACGGATTCTCGTCGGTACTACCAATCCCAGCAAAGTTATCTGGCTGAAGGGTTACCTTTCCTCCCTTCCCGAAATTGAATGCGTTACCCTCAATGATTTGGGGGTAACAGTTCCCGTTCCCGAGGAAGGCAAAACACCGGAGGAAAACGCCAGAATCAAAGCCTTGGCCTATCACGAAGCTACAGGACTCGCCGTCATCGCCCATGATTCGGGGCTATTCTTTCAGGAATTTCCCATGGATGATCCCCGACAGCCCGGTCTCTTTATCCGACGGGTAAACGGTCGAGTTCTGGATGACGACGGAATGCTTGCCTATTATTCCCAGCTGGCCCAGGATTTTGGCCCTCTCCACGCTTGCTATTGCTCCGGCTTCGCAGCAGTGGACGAGTCAGGACGCTGGAAGACCTTTGCCCAGGATCGAGTGGATGACCAGAAATACTTCAGCACTTTCGGTTTTCTGATGGTGGCACAACCACACAAAATGCGCCGTCCAGGATGGCCATTGGACAGTCTGAGCCAGGACCCCAATACCAGGGAATACTGGTACGACCAGGATGGCGGCTGCAATACCATCACCGAATCGGACTACAGCCGGAATTACCGGCAGAATGTCAGTAGATTTTTTACAAACTTCTTTCAGAACAAGTAGTCAGACCTACTTCTTCCAATTACGGGGCCGTACTGGTTTCGACGGGGGTAGTGAGGCTGGAATAGCGGGTCGTGGCACCTGACCACGATAAAACGGGTAACTTTTAAATTTAACTGACAACAATACTGTTGCTCTGGCTGCCTAATTAGGCGCCCATCCTCCCCGGAAGGTCCACGAGCCGGGCTAGGGTGTGATTTGAGTGGAGACCGTGCGTATGGTAAGCTTTGCCCATACCATGCATCATGAAGCTACTGATTCCCGTAGGGTGTTTGTTCCCGCCGGGATGAGGGAATGTAAATAACAAACTGCGCCCGGAGAAGTTCTTTCCAAGTTGCTTTCGGACAGGGGTTCGATTCCCCTCGGCTCCACCATTTTAAAAGGGGCTGTCTCACTAACGGAGTAAGGCAGCCCCAAAAATACAGCGCCCGGC
>CAMEWH010000002.1:0-90560 GCA_945940335.1 uncultured Clostridia bacterium
TGATGACGGGATCGAATACTCCGCCTGTGTTCACGAGCCCAGCCCCCAGGAGCTCATGGATCGCAAGGAGCTGTTCTTCCGGCTGTGGAACGCTCTCAATTCCCTGCCGGAAATCCAGGGCCGCCGCGTGGACGCTCATTTGATCCTGGGAAAGAGCTACCGTCAGATCGCCCGCGAGGAGGGCGTGGACAAGAGCGCCGTCCGCTGCTCCGTGAAATGCGGGATTGACCGCATGAAAAAATATTTGCAGGAAAATTTCTAAGTTACCATCTCCATTCACCCCTCTTTTTCTGGTGGTATGTGAGAGGAGGTTTTCTCTCCGCAAAGGAGGCGCGGGGGCCACAGGTCGCCGCCCCCCTTTGTGGGGGAGCGCCGCCGCCGAGTATGGCTGTCTTATGACGGGGCAAGAAAATGAGCGCGGCGCTCCCCGCCATTTATGAAAGTGAGGGATAACAGAATGGACTATGATCCTATGTTGGCTGCTATGCTGTCTCAGCCGTGGAGCAATAACGCCTGCCGTGGCTATGTCATCTACGCGATGGAGAACTGTGGTTTTTCTCCCAACGAAATCCGGCGCGTGGTAGCGGAACTCTACGAGGTTTTCGACTTCCGCAGTCTGGAAGAGGCCCAGCAGCACTTTGAGGAAAGCCCATACTGACTTCTGGACACTTTGTCCAGAGGTAGCCATTTAGCCGGACGGCCAGCACTTCTCGGTGCTGGCCGTTTCTGCTCACTATTGGAAATACTGGCGAATAACTGCAAAGGAGGTTTTCTGTGAAGCTAAACGCACAAGTGATCGAAAAGATGCGGAGCGTCAATCTTGACGCAGTGGATAAGGAAACGCTTGTTGACGCAAGCGGTTTTGTTTTTGATAATTCGTTGCCGTTGGAAAAGCGAGCTGCTCGTATGCTGGAACAGTTGAAAAACCCCTATTGTTTCCGCTATGGCGACATGGCCATCAAGCTGGAATTTGCCGAGGACGGCCCCTCTCTCCAGGAACTACTGACTGGCTTTTTCCTGCGGCAGAAAAGCGGGCTGTAACGATCCGCCACTTCCAGACACTTTGTCCAGAGGTGGAGTCATCCTTGTTGTACCCCCGGTGCAGAGGTATAATATAGATGTAATGTGATAGGAAGGAGGACACATGGCAAGAACAGCAAACCGGGGGACAATGAGCGCCAGTTCCCCAACTTCATACAATGTGATGCGCTGGAGATTAGGAAAATACATCCGCCTTTCTAAAGAAGATTTACTCCGTGGCCGCGATGAAAGCAACAGCGTTGTAAACCAGCGGCGGCTCCTGGAACAATACCACCAGGCCCACCTGGATGAGTTCTATGAAGGCGCGGAAGCGGACGTATATGTGGATGACGGAAAAACAGGTACGGACACCAACCGCGAGGACTTCCAGCGGCTCTTGTCCGATATATCCAGCGGCAGGATTAACTGCGTGATTGTAAAAGACCTGTCCCGTCTTTCCCGAAACTATACCGATGCCGGAAACCTGATCGAAAATCTTTTCATCCGGCTCAACGTCCGTTTTATCAGCTTGGCGGAGGGCGTGGATAGCTACCGCAACCCCGACAGCGTATCAAACATTATCGTTCCCATCACCAACGTAATGAACGATCAATACTGCTACCAGACCTCAAAGAAAATCCGTCAGGTGTTTGATATGAAGCGCCGCAACGGTGAATTTATCGGCTCGTATGCTCCGTATGGATATGTGAAAGACCCCGGCGACAAACACGCCTTACTGATTGACCCGGAGGCAGCCGAAGTAGTCAAAAGCATTTTTTCCATGTTTCTGTCTGGCATGAACAAGCGCGGGATTACCTATTATCTGAACGATCATGGTGTCCTTTGCCCTACGGCCTACAAGAAACAGCAGGGGCTCAAATACAATGCGCCTAACGCCCAAAGCAATCCAATGTGGAGCACGATCACCATAGACACGATCTTGAAAAACCGCGTCTATGTGGGGGATATGGTGCAGGGCCGTCAACGGGTGAAAAGCTATAAAATCCATATCCAGGAGCGGGTGCCGGAGGAAGAGTGGTTTATCGTAGAAAATACCCACGAGGCCATAATTGACCGGGAAATCTTTGATAAGGTGCAGGGGCTGCTCAAGCGCGATACGCGCACCGCTCCAAAGGCAAAGCAGCTTTACCTATTCAGCGGCTTTCTGAAATGCGCCGACTGCGGCAGGGCGATGTCCCGGATCGCTTCAAAAGGCATTTATGTCTATTACCAGTGCGGAACATATAAAAGCCTTTCAAAAAAGGCTTGTACCATGCACTCTATCAAGAGTGACCGACTGGAGGCTGGTGTCCTGTTTGCAATTCAACAACAGGTGCATTTGGCTGTTGCCTATTCAGAGCTGGTGTCCCGTATCAATTCCGCGCCCCTCAAAAAAAGCAAGTCAAAGCGGCTGGAGGATGCCATCGCCGCAAAGGAAAAAGAGCTTGCTAAAATCATGCGATATAAGCAAGCCCTTTATCAAGACTGGAAAGATGGAGAAATCACACGCAACGACTACCGCCACATGAGCGAGGACTATGAGCGGCAAGCCGAGGCCCTAAATAATGTCCTGCGGACGCTGACAGACGAGCAGGAACAACTGGAGAACGGCGTGGACGCAGAAAATCCTTTCCTGGCTGCGTTTCTCAAATATCAGAACATCGACAAGCTGACACGGGAAATTCTGGCCGAGCTCATTGATTATATCAAAGTTTACGAGGGCGGCAATATTAGCGTGAAATTCAAATACGCTGACGAGTTCCGCCGCATGGCTGAATATATCGAGCTCAACGCCCCTATGGTTCAAGAGGCTGCGGGCTGATATATAGCCCTATTACCTAATCCGTTTGCTGGTTTTCCTAATATATATTGCCCATAAGGATGTAGAGCACTCCCTTATTCTGAAACCGTCCAATTTCTGCATTCCTCCCGATTATCCCGTAGGCAAGGAGGAGTTCTTAGAAGGTCTCCGAGAGTTGCATATTGGAGAGTGGCGCAGCAACTATGATCCACGTCGTTTCGGATATGAGGTCTTAGACGGCACACAGTGGGAGTTGGAGATTTTCTTTTCCGACGACCACAAGCCCATGAAGATTTGTGGCAGCAACTCTTATCCGTACAACTTCAATAAGTTCTTGGAGCTGCTTGGCATAGAGCTTATGGAGGGTGAGGAGGATACCGATGATGAATAAAATTGTATCTGAAATCGTCGATGTCCTACTGTCTCTGCCAGAAGGAACTGAACTTGCCACAAGTGATGTAATCAAGCAATTATACGGTCACGAATATCTGACCTGCGGGGACTATGAAATTCATGGAAAAAAGTATGGTTTTGAGGACTTCTTTGAGATTGACGCAAAGGTTCACAAGCTGGCGAAGAAGCGTGGCTTAATCTTAGATGACTCCAAATATGATGGTATGGCAACGGGCCTTCCGTTTCACATTCCGTTTGTGGTACGGCGAAAGCACAAGTAAACCTTTTAATTTTGCTATACCTTTTAATTATTCCAAAATCCATACACCGCAAGGCTTACACCCCACGGTGCCGCCGGACTTTGGAACGGCAGAAATCCACAATTGAACACAACGAAAACGGGCTTTCAAAGTCATAAATCGACCTCGAAAGCCCTTATTTTATGCCTTTTTCGGCGGTTTTTGCCCCGGAGAAGGCTTTTTCTTTTGTATCAAAATCAGTAGGAACATAGAACCGTCAAAGAGCAGCACCGATTATGTATTTTGGGGCACGGACATTCCGGCGGCATAGGCCGTTGCCCAGGCAATCTGCAGATTAAAACCACCGGTATAAGCATCGCAGTCCAGTACTTCCCCCGCGAAGAACAACCCGGGAATCCGTTTGGATTCCATGGTTTTGGGGTCAACCTCCGAAACCTTCACGCCGCCGGAGGTGATGATTGCCTCGCTGACAGGACGTTTGCCTGCTATCTCCACAGGGAATGCTTTCAGGAGTTCCACCAGGGCCCGGCGTTTCTGCTTGGTCAGAGAATTGGCCTGCAGGTCGAAGGGAATCTCCAGCCGCCGCAGGACAACAGGGATCATGGAACGGGGCAGCAAATCGGTGAGGGCGTTTTCCATGGTTCGGTTTTGATACAGCTCCAAGTCCCGCCGGATCCGTTCGTCCAGCTTGCTTTCCTCCAAAGCAGGCTTCAGATCGATTACCAGGCGGCAGCCCTCCCCCTTCAGGTGGCAGCTGGCGCTGAGCACCGTAGGACCGGACACGCCAAAATGGGTAAAAAGGAGTTCTCCAAAATCCCTGTACAGCACCTTTCCCTTGGCATTCAGGAGTTTCACGCCCACGTTACGCAAGGAAAGTCCCTGCATTTCGGCGCAGTCCGGTCCAACCGCCGTCAGGGGCACCAGGCTTCCCTCCTGATCGACGACAGTATGGCCCAGGGCTTTGGCAAAGGCATATCCGTCGCCGGTAGAGCCGGTGGCGGGATAGGAAACACCTCCGGTAGCAAGAATCACCCAGCTTGCCTCGTAGCTGTTTTTTCCGGTGCGGACACCGGACACCCGTCCGTTTTCCTGCAGGATCTCCGTAACGGCTTCATTCCTGACGGTGACCTTCCTCCGCCGCAGCTCTGATTGCAGGCAATCCAGCACGGACTGAGCGCGGTCTGTTACCGGGAACACCCGGTTACCCCGTTCTGTTTTCAGTGGACAGCCGTGTTCTTCAAAAAAAGCAATGGTCTTTTCCGGGGGGAACGCAGTCATGGCGCTGTACAGAAAGCGCCCGTTGCGGGGGGTATTCTGCAGCACCTCCTGCTCCGTGCACCGGTTCGTCACATTGCAGCGGCCCTTGCCGGTAATCAGCAGCTTTTTTCCCAGCCGGTCGTTTTTTTCCAGCAGCAGCACATGGCAGCCCCTGGAAGCAGCAGTGACGGCCGCAAACATGCCGGCGGGTCCGCCGCCAATTACAATCCCATCAACCTTCATCCTCTTTTACCTGCTTCTCATAAACATTGTATTCATCCCAGATCCGCTCCAGGTTCTCGAAGGTTCTGGAAAGCTCCTTTTCCCGTTTGGCCGCAATGGCAACGATCAGGGCGTTGATCAGACTGAGGGGCGCCACCAGGCTGTCCACCAGAGAAACCATATCGCTTTTCGCAATCAGCACATGGTCGCAGCACTGGCCCAGAGGGGACAGCTTGCTGTCGGTAAAGCCGATTACCGTTGCGCCGGCAGAACAGCAGTAACGGGCTCCCTTGGTGGTGGAGGCAGAGTAGCGGGGGAAGCTGAACGCAATGACCACGTCCTCGCTGTTGACACCCACGATCTTTTCGAACATCTCCCCGGTGCTCATGCCGGAAATCACATGGACATTATTGAACATGTAATTCAGATAATATCCCAGGAAATTGGCCAGCGGCGCAACGGAGCGCACGCCCAGGATATAAACCCGCTTTGCCTTGAGAATGGCGTTCACGGCATTGTTGAATTCCTCCCGGCTCACCGTTTCCTCGGTCTGGCGGAGCTTTTCAATATCCGAGCGGATCACCATGGAGATCACATCCTGGTTGCCCAGGCGGTCGTTGGCCACCTCGATCCGCTGAACGGAGGTGAGGCGGTTGAGCACCATTTCCTGCATGGCCTTCTGCATGGCGGGATAACCGTCAAAGCCCAGGTCCACTGCAAAGCGGACCACGGTGGATTCCGATACACCCACGGTCTTCCCCAGGCGGCTGGCGGTCATGAAGGCGGCCTTATCGTAGGCCTCGGTGATATATTGAGCAATTCTACGCTGGCCTTTGGAAAAATCCGGTGTTTTCTCCTGCAACAATGTCAAAAAATCGTGATTCATAAAGGCTCCTCGATTTCGTGAATATATTTTTTCTGCACCACAATACTAGCAAAAACCGCTGCATTTTGCAAGAGACCGTGCAGCGGTTTTTCTGTTATATTTTATTACGTTCCTCTTCCGTCAGATATCGCCATTTGCCCAGGGGAAGTGTTCCAAGCTCCAACTGTCCCTCCCGGACCCGTTTCAGCCGGGTCACGTGCATCCCCGCCATCTGACACATTCTGCGAATCTGCCGGTTGCGGCCCTCGTGGATGGTGATCTCAAATTCCGCCCGGTCCTCCCGGGCTGCACAGAGACGGAGCTTGGGCGGTTTGATTTTGTAGCCATCCAGCATCACCGGCTCATGAAGCTTCTGAAAAGCCGCCTGGGAATAGCCGGAAACCCGAACCAGGTAAGTCTTCTCTATCTCATGGCTGGGGTGCATGGCTTTGTTGGCAAAGGCGCCGTCGTTGGTGAACAGCAGCAGTCCCTCGGAATCCATGTCCAGCCGCCCGACGGGATACACCCGTTGTCCGCAGTCTCGCACCAAGGACGCCGCAGTGGGTCTGCCCTTTTCGTCGGACAGGGTGGTCACATAGCCCCGGGGCTTATTCAGCATCAGATATATGTAGCCCTGGGCGCAAGGGAGGGGGTTTCCCTCCACGGTTATCTGATCCACATCCGGATCGGCCCCGTCCCCCAGGGATGCAATTTCTCCGTTCACAGCCACAAGGCCGCTGCGAATCAGTTCCTCTGCCCTGCGCCGGGATGCCACCCCCCGGTCGGACAGGATTTTTTGAAGTCTCTGCTTCACGCGCTTTTCCTCCAGAAAAGAAACCGATTTTGTTTTTTCTGCTCCGGCTGGACAATCTCGGAGGTTTCTCCGTAAACCACCGGGATTTTCCCCACAGCCTTACCGGAAAGCAGTACATAGGCGAAGCCTGCGTCCGCCCCTTCCGCCACGGGAGCATAGATAAAGCCGCTGCCCGGCAGGAGAAGCTGGGGATTTTCCTCTTTGGCGATGGAATACACATAGTTCTCCGCCGCCAAAACCGCAACTCTGGAAGGTGTCCCCCCGGCAATTTCCCGGTAGCCCACACAGTCTCCCACAGTGACGATCCGATGCAAATTGTATTTGGAAAATCCCTGATCCAGAAGTGTAGCATGGTCATGCCAGTCATTTGGGTCATTGATGGTCACCGCAACCAACCTGCGGCGGTTACGCTCCGCACTGGACACCAGAATTCTCCCGGCAGCCTTGGTGTACCCGGTTTTGACACCGTCTGCCCCGGGGTAGAGCCACAGAAGCTTATTGTGGTTGCGCAGGCAGCGGTTTCCGACGGTAATGGTCTTGGTGGAAACGGTCTGGGCAAACACCGGATTTTCCATGGCATAAGAAGCAAGGATTGCAAGGTCCCGAGCGGTAGAATAGTGGTTTTTGGCATCCAGACCGTTGGGATTTGCGAAATGCGTCTGAGTCATGCCCAAGCTTCTGGCTTTGTCGTTCATCAGGTTGGCAAACTCCTCAATGCTGCCGCAGCAGTATAGAGCCAGCGCCACCGCCGCATCGTTTCCGGAAGAGAGCATCAACCCATATAGCAGCTCCTGAAGCGTCAGCTTCTCCCCTTCCCGCAGATACATGGAGGACCCCTCGATGCCCACCGCTTCCTTAGGAATCCGCATCTGGTCCAGCACGTTGCACCGCTCGCAGATCAGCAGGGCCGTCATAATTTTGGTGGTGCTGGCAATCAGGCTCTGCTTGCTGCTGTTCTTGTCAAAAAGGAGCCTGCCGCTGACGGGATCCATCACGGCAGCGCTCTGCGCGGAAACCGCACCGGCTTTTACCGGAACAAACAGAACGGCGGCCAGCAGTGCTGCCGCCGTTCCGGCGAAAAATCTTCTCATTCTCTTCACCCGGCAATAGTCTTTCCGGGAAAGGACAATTTATTCCCCTTTTCCGCCGGTTTTGGAATCGATGAAGGAAGTGATCTTGTCCAGGGTGTCGGGAATCATCTCCACCAGTCTGTCCGCCGTGGTGTTGGCCGCCTGGGCCACAGGAATCATGCGGACATTGCCGTCCTTGACGATCAGGAAGCAGATGGGTGTAACCTTCACGCCGGCACCCACTCCGCCGCCGAAGGGATCGTCACCCGTGGCAGTTTTACCCTTGGTAAAATCGGAACCGGCCCCGCCAAATCCAACGCTGACCTTGGAAACAGGGATAATGGTCACACCGTCCGGCGTGGTAATGGGCTCGCCGATGACGGAATTCACGTCAATCATTTCTTTGATCTTCTGAATGGTACCTTCCAGCATACCGGGAAGTTTTTGACTCATGATACTGCACCGCCTTTACGTTTCTTCTTGAAAATCAATAACTCTTTCAGGAAACGGACCCCATAGACCAAGCCGAGTGAAACCGCCTGCCAGACCAGCAGGGTCACATCCATCCGAAAGACCACCATAGTCTCTTGGGCCGTGAAGTCACATTCCACCTCACAGTCCCGTTTTCCGATATGAAATCCCCTTTCCAGCATAGGGAGCAGATTCCCCATTGCCGCCCAGGCCCTGCCATAGTTCACCGCCAGGTCGCAGGGGTCGTCCCCTGCCAGGATCAGCTTCAGCCGCAAATGATTGATCCGCATACTTTTCCGAAACCGATCTATAAAATTCAGGACAAGCCGGACAAGGGGAAGAAAGTCCTGCAGGCTCCCTCCTTTTTCGACACCGTCCGACGGAACGGTGCTTTGAGGCTGCGGGGTTTTCTTCTGTTCTTGCTTCTTTTGGAGTTCCTCCGAGGTTCCGGGTTCCTTGGCCTGTTTCTTTTTCCGCTTTTTCATGGGATATACGGTTAAGCAGAACCATCCGGCAATGATGCGAACCAGGAATCCCCGGGAATCATATTGAACCAGCGCGCCAATGGGCATGAACGCAATCAGCGTCAAAATTCCCAGCGCAATCAGCCAGCCCATTATTCCGTCCCCTCAGGGACAGCCTGCTGCTCTGACGCAGACTGCTGCTCCGGATCGATGGGTTCACCGAAGGCAATTTTTTCAATGGGCGGAAGTTCTTCCAGGGAGGAAAGGCCAAAGGTTCGCAAGAAATCCGGTGTGGTTCGGTACTGAATGGGTCTGCCGGGCACATTCAAACGGCCTGCCTCTTCGATCAGCTTTTTATTCAGAAGGGCAGCCACGGAATAAGAGCTGTCCACACCCCGGATCTGTTCCACCATGGCCTTGGTGGCCGGCTGGTAATAGGCGATGATGGTCAGCGCCTCCAGTTGGGAAGAAGAGAGCTTGGGAGGCTTTCTGGTTTCCAGGGCTTTGGTAACGTAATCCGCCATTTCACCGGAGGACACCATCTGATAGCCCCGCTCCAGGCGGATGATGCGAATGCCCCGGCGCTCAAAGGCAAGCTGATTGGCCAGGGCGTCGGCAGCTTCTTCAATCTCGCTTTCGTCAACCTCCAGCACCGCCGCAAGCCGGGAAATCTCCATGCGTTCCCCGGAAGCAAACAGAATGGCCTCCAGAATACGCTGGATTTGGGTCTGTTCCATCAAAGCGTCTCCTCCACATTGGCATCGGTTTTCAGCAAACGAACATGGGGATTTTCGCCGGAGTTGTCATCCTCCAGAACAACGGAATTCGTTTTGCACAATTCCAGTATTGCCAAAAAGGTGGCAACAATTTCAGAACGGCTTTTATTTCCCCGAAACAAGCTCTTCAGCCGCTCCACACCCCGAAGTACCAGCTGGCGCAGCACTTCGCCGGCCTTTCTGGTAACAGGATATGGCTCCTTGGCCACAATTCCCTTGAAGTTCGCCGTTGGCGGGGGAAGCTGGCGCTGATTTCGCTCGGCGATCAGGTCCAGTGCCCGGAGCAGGTCCAGAACGCTGTGCTGATAGCGGTAGGTATTGTCCTTGCGCAGCGGCTCCGGCTCCTTGGTAAACAGGCACCGGCCAATTTCGTTTCTTGGCTCCAGCTGGGTCACCGCGAGACGGATCTGCTCCATGGCTTCCCTGCGCCGGCGTTCAATCAGGCTCTGGCGCAGCAGATCCAGTTCGGATTCCGCTTCGGCCTGTTCGGCAGCAGAAAGAAGCATTTTGGTTTTGATCAGCATCAAATGGGATGCCATGGAGATAAATTCGCTGGCAATTTCCATATCCAGGCGCTTCATCTCGTCCAGATATGCCAGATACTGCTCCAAAATCGCGGTAATGGACACATCCTGGATTTCAATCTTGTTTTTACTGAGCAGCAGGAAAATAACGTCCAGAGGCCCTTCGAAGTCTTCCATTGTTTCCGTCCGGGTGTGGACAATTCCTTCCAGCTTGTATTGGGGTTCAGACATATTGGAGCACCTATTCTCCCATTTTTACAAAAAAATTTTTCTTTATCTTTTGGATTATAGCATCAAATGATGCCTAACGCAAGCATAACGAAAAAAATCTACATATCCGCTTAAAATGATTGCATTTTATTTTGGAATGTGTTAAGATAATACCACAACCATTCATGGAGGGATGTTCTGTGGCAAATCATAACCGTAGTCGTAATCGTTATCGTGAGATGGAAAGCATCATGATGAAAGTCTTGATTGGTGACGGTTTGATTTTCTTCCTGTATATGTTTGCCGCAAGCCGTGTGGGGGTGTGGTCCGTGATCAAGGTAATTTCCGTGATTCTGACCATTGCCATCTCTGTCCTTTGCCTGGTGTGGCTGTATCTCACCCGGGAGTTCACCCGCCGGCGCAGCCTTTGGATGGTGACGGCCTGCGTTTCCATTCTGGCATGTCTGCTGGTTTCTCTGTGCCTGGGTTATCCCTGCCCTCCCGTAGCATCCCTGTGATCATCTGAATATCAAAGCGGCTGGTGGTTTCATCAGCCGCTCTTTTTTTCTCCGGTGCGGAAACCGCACCGGAGGATGTTTTTATCGATAGAAAGTATTTCCGCCGATAAATTCCCGGACAATGCTGGTGGGGGGAATTTCGTCATCCACGTCTGCCTCCCGGATATAATTCAGGATTTTTACAATGGAGCGCACCTCATCGAAGCAGCTGTCCTCCGGCGTGATTTGGGTAAGCAGCGGGAAGATATGCTTTTTCAGCACCGCCAGCTCGTAAAGGGTGGAGCTGTTGAAAATCACATCCGCATTCTCCTGGAAGGGGAAAATCCAGCGCTTCTCCCCTCTCTGAACGGACTCCCACATGGAAATGGTCCTCTGAACCGAAGATCCACGGGTTTCGTAGTCCCGGACGATCCGGCGCAGCAGGCGCAGGTAGCTGGTGGGAATTCGGTTGTGGTTGTCCAGATTCAGCGGCAGCAGCGGACTGACGTAGAGCTTGAAAATTTCATTTTCCGCCACATCCTTTGGAACCATTTGCGGATTCAGGCCATGAATGCCCTCCACAATGATAACGGAGTTGTTTCCCAGCTTCAGTTTTCGCCCGTTCCACTCCCGCCTTCCTGTTACGAAATTGAAGGTAGGCAGCGCGGTTTCCTTTTCGGCCAGCAAATCCGCAATGTTGGAACGGAACAGGTCGGTATCCAGGGTATTGATATGCTCCAAATCCAATTTACCGTCCGGACCGGGAAGGATTTTGTCCCGGTCGATATAGTAATCATCCAAGCTCATGAGAATGGGCTTTTTCCCATGCACCCGCAGCTGGGTAGCCAGGCGGTTGGCGGAGGTGGTCTTGCCGGAGGAGCTGGGACCAGCCAGCATGACAACCCTGGCATTTCGCTGGCAGACCATATCCGCAATCTGGGAAAAGCGCTTTTCGTGGAGCGCTTCATTGACACGAATCAGCTCCCGAATGCTGCCGGACACGGTTTTCCGGTTCAGATCCGCCGCGGTCTCGCATTCCATCAGCGTCCCCCAATGCTCACCTTCGGAAAACACAGAGAAGAAATTGGGGCTATCCTTAAATACAGTGGGCCGGTTTGGCTCCAGATCGTCGGGGTATAGCAGGATGAATCCTCCTTCTGCGGGAATGATGTTCCAAACCGTGAGATACCCGGAGGAAGGGAGCATTTCGCCGAAGAAGTAATCAGAAAAGTCCTTGTAATAATACTCGTCAAAGGTTTCCGAATCGTACCATTGGAGCAGTTCCGCCTTGTCCCGCTGATTGTTATTTTCGTATTGCCGGATTGCCTCCTGAAGGGGCACACGTCTGCGGATCAGCGGAAAATCCTCCCGGATGTCCTGCTGCATCTGATCCTTTAGTGTTTCAACAGAAAATCCTTGGCAGTTCTTCACGGAAATGTACACACTGTTGCCCATGGTGCAGCTGATTTTTGCCGTTCCCCCAGGCCAGCGCTTGCGGATGGCAAGAAACACAAGAAAGCATGCCGTCCGGGTGTACACCTTTTTACCGGAACCATCGGAATACCGCAGAAGGTGGATTTCGCCCTTGGATGCAGCCATGGCACGGCGGACGGAGGCACTTTCCGGCGTAGAATCGGACGCGCGGACGGGAATATAATTCAACGTGAACACCTCTCCGGCAATCTTAGCTGCCAGAGGGCGGGTTTGAAGTTCGTCTGTGTCCATGTGATTTTGGATGATGATCTCCCGCAGGGATTCCCCTGCCTGCGCCTGCACGGCGGTTCCATCAATCATCAACTGCATATTCTGCACCTCCGATTTCATCTATTTTGGAAATCATAGCACATTTTCATTTCAATTGCAATTCAAATTCAGAAAAGCGGCGGCTATTGATGATTTATTCCAGGGAAGCTCTGATTTTCCTCCTCCAATTCCGGGATTGTTTTCAGTTCGGTTCCCGTATAGTAATATTGCAGGATTTCCTCATAAGTCTTTCCCTCCAGAGCCATGGCATCGGCGCCGTATTGGCTCATGCCTACCCTGTGGCCGTAGCCTACGGTATGGAAGAATACCACATCATTTTCTATGGTGACGGAAAACCGTGTGGAGCGCAGGTCCAGTGCTTTACGAAGGTCCGTCCCGGAAAAGGTTCGGTTTCCGATTCCCACGCTGGCAACCCCTCCGCCGTTTGTAAATTGCCAGTCGTGGAACCATGCCTCCGGATCATCTCCCAAGCGGGTATGTAATGCTTCTTCCAGATACGCGGCGGAAAAGGCTTTGCTCTGTTCCCCCTCCGGCTCCTCCTCAGGACTTTCTTTGGCGGCCAGATAGGGATAGTCATTTCCCCAGACCGCAGCGGCATCCTCCGTATAGCCGCCGGAGCTGGAAAAATAGGTGGCTTCAATCAATTCACCGCCGTAGGTAACGACCGTCCCGGCAGTAGCCTGTACTGCATTTCTGATCTTTTTCACTTCTTCCTCCGTACCGTAATAGCGGATATAATTTTCTTCCGAAACATATCCCTGGCAGCAGGAAGAATTGATACACAGAGAATGATCACCGTGCTTTCCTCCGGTGGTGACCGCTTTCCACGCGAAGGTACGCGCTACCACCGCCTGGGCTTTCAGCGCTTCTTCCTCAAATTCCGCCGGCATTTCCGCCAGCACCACCCCACACACATAGGTTTCCAGGTCCATTACAGTCTGTTCCGTGCCCCAATTGACGGCAACGGAGTAGGCCTGGAGTGTAAACCGCGGTCCGGACAGGTCTGTATTCCACAAATCAAATCGGGCGGCCCCAAGAAGCATGGCAGGAAGCAAAAACGCCATCATAAAAATCTGTAACAGAAATGTTTTGATTGATTTCATGGTTCGTCCCTCCGTTGCAGCAATAGGATACCACGTGCGTGCCATAAAACATGTCAGAAATTGTTTGCATTTTAGTCACAAATCTGCTATGATACCCACAGCTTTATATGCAACGGAGGAAAACCTATGCCCAAGAGAAAATGGGGAGACCGGGCCGACGCGGTTTGGCTGAAGGACATCCCCTCTATGAACCGGATTATGCCGGGAATCATGCCCAATCGGGCGGACAACGAGGCGTTTATCAGCTTTGACTTGGACTACCGCCCTTTAGAGGCGTACCTGGAGAAAAAGAACCAGGGCCGCACAGAGGATAAGTATACCTTCTTCCATGTGATCAGCTGTGCTGCCGGCAAGGCTTTCGTGCTTCGGCCCCGGATGAACCGTTTTGTCTGCAATCGCAGGCTCTACCAGAAGAACGACATTACGGTTGCCTTTACCGTCAAAAAGAAATTCGACGACAGGGCGGAGGAAAGCCTGGCGAATTTCAAATTTGACCCCAAGGATACCATGGATACCTATCATGAAAAAATCATGAATGTGATCCATCAGACCAAGTCCGACGATGTAACCGACACCTCTACCGGCGCCATGGACATTGTATCCAAGCTCCCGCAGTGGGTCATCAACCTGATGGTGAATGTCGTTCTGTGGCTGGACAAGCACGGCTGGGCTCCCCAGAGCCTCATCGGTTCCGACCCCAACCACGCATCCATTTTCTTGTCCAATTTGGGTTCCATCGGTCTGGAATGCGGCTATCACCATCTGGTAAACTGGGGCACAAACTCCTGCTTCATTGTCATCGGCAAAAAGCAGATGAAAATGGAATACGATCAGGACGGCAATCCCGACCTGCATGAAGTTGTTCCCATCGGTATCACGCTGGATGAGCGCATTGCCGACGGCTACTACTACTCCGGTACGGTGGCTCTGGTGAAGGAGCTGCTGGCCCATCCTGACCTGCTGGATATGCCCGCCGATACGCCGGTAGAATATTCCATCCGTCGGTAAATTTCCCATATGCTTCCGGAAAGTTCTTGACTTTTCCGGAAGCATATGATATTTTTTATCCAATTCCATATTGTATGAGGGAGTAGCAAGCGTTTATCGCGCAGCAGATCAACAGTCCCGGTTTTATTAACCTGGTCTGCCGCCAATTGCGAGACTCGTGCATGTCAGGTTTCCAGCATGCATGCCCCTCTTACTGTTGCCTGGCATTCTCAGAGAATGTTCAGGCTTATTTTTTTGAAAGAAAAGGAGTTATTATTATGTTGATTCCCGTTTTGCTGTTTGCCGTTGGTCTTGTGCTGCTGATCAAAGGCGGAGACTGGTTTGTGGATGGCGCCACGGACATTGCCGAGCATTTCCACGTACCGGAGCTGATCATCGGCGCTACTGTGGTTTCTCTGGGCACCACCCTGCCGGAGGTCATGGTTTCCGCCACCTCCGCCATCAGCGGCCACGGTGAAATCGCCTACGGCAATGCCATCGGCTCCATCATCTGCAATACCGCTTTGATTGCGGCAATCACGGTTGCGGTTCGGCCCGCACCGGTGGAACCCAAAACTTTGGTGCTTCCTGTTGGCTTCTTTTTTGTAGCGGCGATTATTTACAGTCTGAATGCCTATGCCACCGGTTACTTTGGCCGCCCCGTTGGCTTCGTCCTTCTGTTGATTCTGGCGCTGTATCTGGTGTTCACCATTCGTCAGGGTCTGAAAAATCCCAGTCCGGCAGCCGAGGAAGAGAAGAAGCAGGAGCGTTCTCTGACCATGAGTGTACTGATGCTGGTGGTAGGCGCGGCGCTGATTGCCCTAGGGGCCAGACTGCTGGTGGACAACGGCACCCTCATTGCTCAGGCGCTGGGCGTGCCGGAATCCGTGATTGCATTGACCTTTGTGGCCCTGGGCACTTCCCTGCCGGAGCTGGTCACCGCCATTACCTCTCTGATGAAGGGCCATGGGTCTCTGTCCCTGGGCAATGTGATTGGTGCCAACATTCTGAATCTGGTTCTGGTTTCCGGTGTGGCCACGGTTCTGAAGCCCTTCGACATCCCCCAAAGCAATACCCTCTTCGGAATCAACGCCTCCCTGGTGCTGGACATCCCGCTGATGCTGTTTGTAATGGCCTTTTTGACCATCCCCGCTCTGCTGACCAAAAAGCTCCACCGGAGCCAGGGAATTATCCTGCTCTGCGTTTACGCAGCGTTCTGTGTCGTTCAGTTTGTTATGTAAAACTTTTTCGAATCATCTGGCGCCTGTTTCCATCCCGAAGCAGGCGCCTTTTCCTGTATCGTAAAAAATCCGACAAAAGTGTGACGTTCTCAGATAAGAAATGTACTTTCAGGGTGAGAAGGAAAAAGAAAGGATGTGAACCCATTGGAAGATTCAAAGATCATCGATTTGTTCTGGGCCCGGGACGAAGATGCCATCGGGCAGACAGACGCCGCCTACGGCAGGAAACTTCATGCACTGGCTTATCGAATTCTGAGCAATCGGGAGGACGCCGAAGAAAGTGTCAGCGATACCTACATGAAGGCCTGGGAAATCATTCCGCCCCAGAGGCCAAACTATTTCTATGCGTTTATCGCCTCCATCTGCCGCCATCTTTCCCTGCACAGAGTGAATTGGAACCTGGCGGCCAAGCGGAACGCGGAGATCGTTTCCCTGACGGAAGAGATGGAGCTGTGCATTCCGGATACCCGGCGGGATTCGGAATGGGAGGACAGGGAAATCGGGCGGGTGATGGATGCGTTCCTGGAAAGCCTGCCCAAGGAAACCAGGCTGATTTTCCTGCGCCGCTATTGGCATGTGGACACCATCGCCGAAATCGCCGCCCGGTACGGCATGACGGAAAGCAAGGTCAAAATGCAGCTGAGCCGCACACGCGCAAAGCTTCGTACTTATCTGGAACAGGAGGGAATTCAAGTATGAACGGAAAAAACATGCTCACCGGACTAAGTTACATCGACCGGAAATATATTGAAGAATCGGAAACGGAGTCTGTATCCGTAAAGGCTGAGTCGGGAACGAAGCCGGTTATCCGAAAACCGTTTCTGATCGCTGCCATCATCGCGATGATGCTGCTTCTGATGGGCTGCGCAGTGGTGTATATGCTGAGCATGAAGGAAATCAATATTGGCCGGCATCAAACCCTTCAGGATGTATTTTCGTATGACCCGGAATCGGGGCAGGCGATTGCCTATCTCGGGCAGGAAACGGTAACAGAAGAAGTGCTGACACTTGCAGGGATTCAGGGCAGCCGAAATTACAGGGCCGCACAGGAATGGTTTGAATTCAAGCAGGAGTACGATCCGGATCACTCCATTCGCGATGAACTGCAAAAGGACGGACTGATTCCGGAATTTCCTTCGGAATACGAATCCTATCATCTTTATTCCCAGGAAATGAAAGACAAACTGGATGAAATTCTTGAAAAACATGATCTGAAACTGATTGGCAGGACGATTCCTTTCAAAACAGAGGAGCTTGTCTGCAAGGCATTAGGATTGGAAGATATTGTGGTTCCGGGAAGTGGAGCCATCATGGAACTGGATTATGCCGGATATCAGGAATGCGGCAATCTGAATATGGATTTTAATATCTCTATTCCAGGTGATGGAGACTCTGGTGAACAAGAGACAAGATGCCACATTTATTATATGCGTAAAGATGCCTTCACAGAAGATGTTATTTCCCTGAGAGAAATTGAGACTTGGAAAGAATGGACATATCGGGCAGCTTCCGGTGCAGATGTACTGATCTTCCGGTCTCCTTCCGATTGGCGTGGATATCTCTTCTGCGATATGCCGAATTACACGGTAACACTTCGATATGAATTCATCCACGAGCAGTATTCCAGTGATGCAGCCGGAAATGTGACCATCGAAAAAGAGGTTATGACCGATCAGGAGATTGAGCGCCTGGCTGACACAATTGACTTTTCCATTCAGCCCAAGCTGGTGGACGGATGGGAAACGCTCACGGAGCAAGCGGCAGGTTCCGGCAAAACAATTGACGGCTATTCCATTGAATTGAAATCCGTCCAATCCGACGGCAATACCGCAGTGATCACGCTGGGTATCACCGCTCCCGAGGATGTCAATCTTTTGGAGCACGACGGTTATCCCGTATCTCTGAAACATCGCAACCGGTGGGGCTTCTTTGAACCGGTAACGGAAGGCTCCGGCAATGTCAGCGGCGGATACAGCGTGGAAGATGATGGGGATGGAAAATCCTGCACCCAGAATGTGATTCTGAAATATTCCGCCAGTTCTGAGCAAATCAGATCAGGGGAACTTCCCTTCGCCTCAGGTCGTGTATGGAACATCTTTTGGCAGGATATTTATGTCAGCTACCTGGACGATAAGACGAATGAACCCAAGGAATATCTTCTTGTGAATGGTTCATGGTCTTTTGATGTGGTTTTTAAAGATGTAATCATAGAAGAACTGGAAATGATCTCCACCCCTGTTGCTTCCAAAGCAGCCATTGGATGGGATATGGAGGGCAATGATATATATCAGGATGCCTCTATTACCTCCTTTATCCTGCGGCCTATGAGTGCCAGCATTATCTGTGACATGGAGCACGCTGCACCGGACTTCTTGACGGTAGGCGATGGATGTGTCTATGTCATGATGAAAGATGGGAGCAGAATTACGTTGTACGGTGATAACGCAAGCTCCGGCGTACAGAATTTGCAGGCAGAATCCACCATCGATCTGAATCAGGTTGCCTATGTCCAGTTGCCGGATGGAACAGAACTCCCGGTTCCCCAGGCGTAATACAATTCCTCATTCATGAGTCTGCTTCTCTATTGGAGGGAAGCAGACTCTTTCCTTTTCTCAAAAAAAATGCTATCATGATGCGTGAGGTTTTTGGACGAAAAACGATCTACCAGGGTGAGGAACAAAAACACAAGTGAGGTGAACCCCAATGGATGACAGTAAAATCATTGACCTGTACTTCGCCAGAAAGGAAGATGCCATAAAACACACGGATGAAACCTACGGCCGGCGTCTTTATCATCTGGCAGAGAACATCGTCAAGAATGGGCAGGATGCAGAGGAGAGCGTCAGCGACACCTATATGAAGGCATGGGATACGATTCCTCCCCAGAGGCCTCAGCATTTCTTTGCGTACCTGGCAAAAATCTGTAGAAATTTCGCGCTGAAAAGGCTCGACTGGAAGAATGCCGGGAAAAGGAAGGCCGAGATCGTCAGCCTGACCGAGGAAATGGAAATGTGTATCCCGGACCAATCACGGGACAGGGAAATGGAAGCAAAGGAATTGGGCATGATTCTCGACCGTTTCCTGCGTACCCTGACTCCGGGAAATCAGATGGTTTTCCTGCGGCGATACTGGTATGCAGACACCATCGCGGAAATCGCCGCCCGGTATGGAATCAGCGAAAGCGCCGTTCTGATGCGGCTGAACCGAACCAGAGCCAAGCTCTGCACGTATTTTGAGAAGGAGGGAATGAAAGTATGAAAGGAAAGGATATTCTCTTTGGGCTAACCGATGTGGGCAATGATCTGATTGAAAAAGCAGAATATGGTCAGTTTCCTTCTGACACAAAAAGCTGCGGTGAAAAGGAATCTCACGGAATCATCAGAATCCGGAGGCCCTTGTCCGTTGCTGCCATCATCGCCCTGATGGTGCTTCTGATGGGCTGCGCCGTGCTCCTGCTCCATCTGGAGGACCTGCGCATTGGGGAAGAAACCTACACGGACAACATGCGCTATGCGGAGGACGGCAGCAAAATCCCCGCAACGGAGAAGGTGAAGCAGTACATCTCCATTTCCGGAGCCGAGGGCAGCGCAAACTTCCTGGCGATGCAAGAATGGATGACATTTAAAGAGCACTACGACCCAGACGGTTCCCTTTGGCGCAAAAATGCCGGCTTCGAAAGAGGCGCCCAGTACAGAAACTATGTAGATGCCTACTCCCAGGAAATGCTGGACAAGATCGACGAAATTTGCCGGAAATACGATTTGAAGCTGGAAGGAGACGCGGTCATCTTCCAGGAGAGCGCCGCGGAGGTGTTCACCCAGGTGCTGGAGGTTCCCGGTATCACAGCAGAAAAGTCCAATTTAAAAACGGAATTCGGCGGTGCCAGGGTTGCTGAATGCGGCAATTTTAACGCTTCTTATCGGGCAACCCTTCAGAACCCGGAGACAAGCCAGGAATTTGACTTCACCCTCATCTATGATTATCGGGATAAAGATTACTTTACCAGCGCATATATCACCATCGAGGATGGAGAATCGGTGGAGCAGTGGAATTACACCCTGCCGGATGGAACGGAGGTTCTCATTGCAAGCGACAAGGGAGGCGACGCCTATATTCTGTACGACCGGGAAGATGCCTTCATCAATGTTACCATCCGGAATGTGGGCTGGAATTGGGACAGCCCCGGGGATGTGATGACCCACAGGGATATGGAGCTGATTGCGGAAGCTTTGGATTATTCTCTGAAGCCTAAGCCGGTGGAGAATATGCCCCAGCTTCAGCAGGAGCTTGAGGAAAGGTATCAGGCCATGCAAGACGCCACAGAGGATCCCGAAGAGGCAGCTGAACGCAGACGCCTCTATGAGGAGAATGAGTTCCACGACAATTACGGGGATTTGATCTGCCAGATTCGGGATAATGAGTCCTACTTTACAAGCTACTGCAGTGTGGCCTATGAAAACTTCTGGGATACCATGGAATACACCCTTCTGGATGTGACAGGAGACGGCCAGGAGGAACTGATTCTGGGAAAAGAGGGCCACATACACGCAATCTGGACCCTCCGGAGCGGTAAAACAGCAAGGATCGCATCCAGTTATTATGAGGGCTATCTGTGCGAGGGGAATGTGTATGAGGACTATGTCTTCCTGGACGGCAAGCCCTATCATTTCTACTTCCAGATCGACAAAAACGGACGCATAGAAAAGCTGATGGATGTGGAATATGACGCCTATCATGAAAGCTGGATGCTGGACGAATCCCAGGACGGAACCGGTCTGACTCCCATTTCCGAGGAACAGGCCACGGAGATCATTGATTCCTTCGTCCGAATTCCGCTGGAAATGAAATCCGTCAAAGAATATCCCCTGGATTAACCTGACAAGGCCTGCTTCCTTCTGCGAAGCAGGCCTTCGTTTATTAAAAGAGAAAATCCACCTGATACTGCCTGAGCCAGAATTCAATTTGCAGGAGATAGGCCATGGTCTGGGGCCGACGCATCAGTTGGCCGTACCAGGGCCACTGACTTTCCTGCGCAAGGAATGCTTTCAAGCTCTCCCGGTCAATCAGGCAGAACAGTGGGTTTCCCTTATCCTCCAACACCGTTTTCAGTCTTTCTGCCATCAGCTGCTCATAATGGGGGTCGAAGGTTTTGGGATAGGGGCTTTTCTTTCGCTGCACAATTTCCTCCGGGAGCATATCCCGGACGGCGTGACGCAGCAGTCCCTTTTCCCTGCCTCTGTAATCCTTGAATTCCCAGGGAACGCCATACAGATATTCCGCAATCCGGTAATCGCAGAAGGGTACCCGAACCTCCAGGCCGGAGAACATACTCATCCGGTCTTTTCGATCCAGCAGGGTCTGCATGAACCATCGGAAATTCAGATTCACCATTTCCTTCATTCTGATCTCTGCAGGAGAATTCTCCGGCAGGATGTCGCTTTGGCGGCAGGTTTCCAGATAGGCATCCATCACGTAGTCTTCCGGCGAACCAAATTTGGCAAGCCGGCCGGTCATCAGTTTGGCCCGCTGGGCCGTTGTCTGGGACCAGGGAAAGCCCGCTTGCGCCCGCACCTCCGGGTCCCGGTACCAGGGATAGCCACCGAAAATCTCGTCCGCGCACTCCCCGGAAAGGGCGACCTTGACCTCCCTTCCGATTTCCCGGCAGAAGGCCAACAGGGAAAAATCCACATCCGCCATTCCCGGCAAATCCCGGGCAATAGTGGCATTTTCCAATTCCGCCGCCAGGTCCTCCGGAGTAAGGACGGTCCAATGGTGGGCAGAATGAATGGCGGAGCACATCATTTCAATATAGGCGTCATCCGAATTTGGCTGGAACTTTCCCGGTTGGAAATACCGGTCATTATTCAGATAGTCCACTGAAAAGGTGGGGAGCTGCTCCCCCTTCCCGGCCATTTCCCGGGCGCAGATGGCGCTGATGATGCTGGAATCCAGGCCGCCGGACAAAAAGGTGCCGATGGGCACATCGGACACCATCTGCCGTTTGATGGCATCATTTACCAGATAACGCACCTTTTCGCAGGTTTCCTCAAAGGAATCGGTATGTCGGTAGTCCCGCAATTTCCAGTACTGCTGCACAGAGAGGCGGCCTTTCTCATAATACCCCCGCCAGCCCGGCTCCAATTCCCGGATTCCGTGGAACACACCACTGCCGGGAACACGCCCAGGGCCCAGAAGCAGCAGCTGGTACGCACCATCCCCATCCAGCTGGGCTTTTCTTCCCGGATAACAGAGGATGGTTTTCATTTCCGAAGCAAACAGCAGTCCGTTTTCCCTCTCCGTGTAGAAAAAAGGTTTTACCCCAATCCTGTCCCGGGCCAGGAAAAGCCGCTGGGCATTTTGTTCCCAGACGGCAAAAGCGAAAATCCCGTTGAAGCGCTCCACACATTCGCTTCCCCATTGGGCATAGGCATGGAGTACGACCTCGGTATCGGAATGGCCGAGGAAGGAATGTCCTGCTTTTTCCAGCGCCCGGCGGATTTCCAGGGTATTGTACAGTTCCCCATTATAGACCAGTGTGTATGTTTCTTCGCCAAAGGTTAAGCTCATGGGCTGCCTGCCGCCCTGGGGATCGATGATGGCCAATCTGGAATGGAGCAGGGTACAGCTCCCCTCCCGGAAGATGCCCTGCCCATCCGGTCCCCGGCGGCCCATCGTTTCCAGCATTTTCCGGGCAGTCTCCTGAGAAATACCCAAATTGATACAGCCTGCAATTGCACACATTGGATAACCACATCCTTCCGTCTGAGTATTATATGATTTCCCTCGGCCGGAAGTGACCGAATAGAATTTTACATTCTACACATACTCCTTTGGGTGATGAAATTGAAAGACAGTAAAGAAATTCTATCCTCCGTCCTGAAAACCACGCAGATGGGGCAAATCGGCATCCGCAGCGCGCTGGAAGCAGAAATGAAGCCGGAATTGCGTCAGGCCATGGAAGCCCAGCTCCAGGAGTACGACGCCATCGAAACCCAGGCCCATTCCATTGCCGCGGAACGGAACTGGGTTCTGCCGGAGCTGAATCCCTCCATCCGCTTCATGACCGACCGGATGACAAAAATGAAACTGTCCTACGGCGAAGTGAACAGCAAAATCGCGGAAATGATGATTCGCGGAAACACCAGCGGTGTCATCAAGGGGCTGAAAAACCTGCACCGGATGGCACAGCAGGACGATACGGTATGCGCCCTTTCTATGAAGCTGCTGGATACGGAAAGCGCGAATGTTGACCAGATGAAGCAGTTTCTGTAGCAGGCAGGCCCCTTTTGCCCTGCCTGCACTTTTTTATCCCGGACTGCATATCATAACGGAGTATGGAAAGGAAGGGATGAATATGCCTACCATTGGATACTTACAGGCCCGTGCTTACACCAGCAATGCCCAGATTCCTTTGCGGGATGTGGCGGTGGTGGTAACCGCACCGGATCAGACGGCCATCGCCATGCGGGTGACGGACCGGAGTGGGCTGATCGCCCCCATTGAGATTCCGGTTCCCAACCTGTCGGAAAGCCAGGAACCGGGCGCAGAGCAGAAACCCTATACCCTTGTAAACCTGAGCGCTTACCGTGACGGCTTTGGTCCCTTTGAATCAAAGGACATTCAGATCTTTGCCAACACTCTGACCTTTCAGGATCTGAAGATGATTCCCCTGTCCCAATTGCCCGTGGGCCAGGAAGACAGCATGGATGTGACAACGCCGCCCCAGAACCTATAAAGGGGGAAGCGTATGCCGACTGTTATTCCATATGTTCCCCAGACGATTACCGTTCACCTGGGGGCGCCCAACGAGGACGCCCCCAATGTGACCGTGGATTTCGTAGACTATATTAAAAATGTTGCCTCCAGTGAAATCTACCCCACCTGGGACGAAAGCGCCCTGCGAGCCAACATTCTGGCCATTGTCTCCTTTGCTTTGAACCGGGTTTACACCGAGTTCTACCGCAGCCGGGGCTACGATTTTGACATCACCAACAACACGGCTTACGACCAGTTCTTTGTTTACGGCCGAAGCTATTTTACCAACATCGCCCGGTTAGCGGAGGAAATGTTTAACGACTACCTGCGCCGACCGGGATTTGTGGAACCCCTGGCTGCCAAATACTGCAACGGCACCACCGTCACCTGTGAAGGGCTGAGCCAATGGGGCAGCCAGGAGCTGGCCCAGCAGGGCTACAACTCCACCCAAATTCTGCGGAACTATTACGGCAATGTGGAAATCGTCTACGATGCGCCGGTGCGCGACTACACCTCCTCCTACCCCGGGACGCCAATCCGCCGGGGAAACATCGGCCCCTATGTGGTGATCATCCAGACGGAACTGAACCGGATTGCCGAAAACTATCCCGCTATCCCCAAAATTTCACAAATTGACGGCATTTTTGGAGAGCTAACCGAGGCAGCCGTGCGGAAATTCCAGGAAATTTTTAACCTCCAGGTGGACGGCATCGTAGGCCCGGCAACCTGGTATGAGCTGGTGCGGCTCTACACTGCGGTGAACAAACTGGCAGAGCTGCAAAGCCAGGGCCAGACCTATTACAACATCGCCTGGGCCAGCAGGAACCCAATCCAGCAGGGCGACCGGGGAATCCGGGTGGAGCAGCTGCAATACATGCTGAGCGTTCTTTCCGCCTATATTTCCGAGATTCCTCCAATTACGGTGGACGGAATATTCGGCCCGGCAACCAGGGACGCAGTGCTTGCAGCCCAGAGACGATTCGGACTGCCCCAAACCGGCATTGTCAACTACGACACCTGGGAAGCAATTTACAACCAGTTTATCGGCATTGAGGACACCAGCCTGAGAGATTTTGAACGGCTTCCCTATACATCGACAATCGCAGGTCAAAACGGACAGCGCAGCCGTTACCTCCGGTCGGCGGAGATGACCCAGTATCCGGGCAATCCCCTTTCCGGCGGTGACCGGGATGCCGCACAGCAGGAGGCGAATCGATGAATCCGGAACGTACTTTTTACAACCAGCCCATTCGGAGCCTTCAAACCATGCTGCGAACCATTGCACTTTTCAGTGATGCTTATGAGCGAATTGTCCCGGACGGAATCTATGGACCGGAGACCCAGACAGCAATCAGCACCTTTCAGCGCAAGCGCGGTCTGCCGGTTACGGGAATCACCAACCAGCAGACCTGGGATGAAATTGTTCGGATGTATGACGAGGCCATGAAAGCATTGTCTGCCCCACAGCCCATCGATTACGAAGTGGATTCCGAATTTCCTTTCGTCCGTGGTGACCACAGTGCCCGGCTGAAAATAGCCCAGTGCATGCTCTGTGAAATTGCGGACCGATACGCCTGTGTCTGCCCGCCGGAGCTTTCCGGCAAGATGGATGAAATCATGATCAACTCCATTTCGGAATTCCAGAATCTGAGCGGCCTGCCGATGAACGGAAAATTGGACAAAGAAACATGGAATCAACTGGTTCTGCAGTTTGCCATGGCAGAAATGATGAAGGGTCGCCGGAAATCCTGAGCTTCATCAAAAAATATTTATTAAAACCTTGATAAATGGAAAAGAAAGGACTATAATATAAGGAATCGTTGCTGATACGACTTATTCTTTCTCCGGCTTCGCCCGGGAAAGGGCTGTTACTACGGAGGATGATCCATGTCTATGACGAACTGGAAAAAAGAGGTTTTTACAATACCTAATTTTCTCAGCTTATTTCGCCTTCTTCTGATTCCAGTATACGTTTATCTGTATTTAAACGCAGAAAGAACGTCTCAATATGTAGCTGCGGGGTTGCTTCTGGCCCTTTCCTGCCTGACGGACATGGTCGACGGCAAAATCGCAAGGAAATGTCACATGATCTCCAAGGTGGGAATGTTGCTGGACCCTGTTGCCGACAAAGCCACCCAGACCACCCTGTTGATTTGTTTATCCATGAAATATCCTGTGCTTTACCCAGTGCTTGCTCTGCTGGTCATCAAAGAAACATTCCAGCTGATTGCTCTGATTATCGCCTACCTCAACGGGAAAATGCTTCCCGGTGCCCTGTTGATCGGCAAGGTCTGCACCACTGTTCTGTTTGTCAGCCTGATTGCCCTGGTGCTCTTCCCGGAAATTCCAAGCCAGTTCGTGGATTTGATTGCCATGGTGGATGCTGGTTTTCTGGGCGTTTCCTTTGTCTGCTACATCTGTGCCTATTACGGAAAAAACAAAAAGGTCCAGGATGTGGATTCCGCCAACTAATGTCACAAACAATCAAAGGCAGCGGTGCAAAACCGCTGCCCTTTTTCGTCGTATTTATCTGTAAAAACGTTTGCCGATCTGTCACGAGCAAAATTGTCGGACATCCGCAGAGATTTCCACGGCATCAATTTCCTCCACCGGCTCCGTTGTAAATAGTATACCACAGTTCCGGCGCGATTGGTGAAGAAAGCTTGAACGAAGAGGAAACAATTTGTCACGCAGGATAAATATTACTGAAGAGGATCAGCAGCGGCAGAGCCAAGGAGAAAATGCTGATGGCCCAGGCGTACATGGCCTTCCGGGAAAACATCATCATGGCCAGGCAGCCGAAGGTCACTGCCAGCGGCACCACAACGGCGGTGCCCCGATCAATCATCCGCAGGAAATTACCATTGTTCTGCAGGAAGATGCCCACCTCGGTGGGAAGATGGACGCTGTTATACATGGCAATCCGAAGGGCATAATATGCCACCGGGAGTGCCATAATGAACTTTCGTGCCCCGTAAAGAAACATCAACACAGAGCTGACTGCTTTATTAAAAGAGTTTTCTGGCTTTTTCTCGTTGGGGTTTGCAAATTTGCTTTTTACTGCTTTCGCCATGAACGGTGACCTCCTGAAATAAATCAAAGAAAATGTCCAATTATTTGGACAGAGCGTGCGGTATCATTTCTCCATCAAGCGCAGCGGAGCCTCGCTGAGAAAAGGAGAAATCGCTATGAAAACAAATAACGCCATCCATCGTCATTCTTCCCACTATTGCCCCGCTTATCCGAATGAAGCGGATACCAGCTATTATCAGAAGAAGCTGCTGGAGCTCCTGGGCAAACTGCTTTCCGGCGTGATGCTGGTATTTTGGCTGGTGCTTCTGGTAAAAATCAGCTGATTACCGGGTATTTTCCTGGTAAATATGGGCCAATCCCTTTAAAATCAGGTTTTTCTCGTAGTGAATCTCGGAGCGGCACAGCGGAATCACAAACTGGGCGATGCCGCCTGTCGCTATGACGGTGGTTTTGCTGCCCAGTTCCTCCTCCATTCGCTGGATCATTCCGTCGATCATGCAGGCCGTACCCAACATGATGCCGCTGCGCATACAATCCACCGTGTTGCGCCCGATGGCACGCTTGGGCTGGTCCAGCTGAAGGCCGGGGAGCAGTGCGGTCCGCTGGGTCAGGGCATCCAGAGAGATTCTCACGCCGGGACAGATACAGCCGCCAATAAAGGAGCCTGTGGCATCCACCACCTCAATGGTGGTAGCCGTGCCCATGTCCACCACAATCAGCGGCGGTTTGTGCTCCCGCAAGGCGGCAACACATCCCACCACCAGATCCGCACCGGTCTGGGAGGGGTTTTCCAGTTTGATGTTCAACCCGGTTTTCACGCCAGGGCCCACCACCAGGCTGGTCTTTCCCGTAAGCTTCCATAGAGCTGTTTTGACGGAGTTCAGAACCTGAGGCACCACAGATGCGATGATGGAGCCTTCGATGCGAGACAACTCCAGGTGGTGAATGTCGAATATCATTTTCAGATCGATACAGTATTCGTCGGAGGTTTTGGTGGCATCCGTACGGAGCCTTGCCTCAAACAGGATGCGATCGTCCTGAATTCCGCCGATCACAATGTTGCTGTTTCCAATGTCCACTGCGATGATCATTGCATTCCCTCCAGATCGGATTGACGGATGATTCTGCAAACAATATCCTTGCCATCCAACAAAATGATTCCCGCAGTCCCTCCGTAATTTCCGGCGCTGCCGGGGTTCATGATCCACTGGCCCTCCGGCAGCTTCCGGCAGTCCGGTTCGTGGGTGTGGCCATAAAGGATGACATCGGCGCCGCAGCGCTGACCGTCCAGAATGAGCTTATCCAGAAAGATCTTCACGCCCTGCATGTGCCCATGGGTCATGTAGATTTTCGCGCCGCCCAGCTTCTCCACCAGAATCTCCGGAAAGTCAGGAGGAACCCGGCCCCGGTCGCAGTTGCCCGCCACCTGGAAAAAACGAAGATTGGGGTACTCTGAGGCTATCGCATCAGCGTCCCGGACAAAATCTCCCAAATGGAGCACCACATCCGGCCGAGTCGTATCGATGCACCGGCGCATGAAACGAAGCACCGAATGAGAATCGGAAAAAACAAGAATCTTCAACACAACTGCTCCTCATCATGATCTTGGTGTGATTATACCACACGGAAACGGTTATTTCTACTGCCAGCCGCATTTTTCATGAATTATTTATATTTTTAAAATCAACACATCCGTCCCGGGGCAAGCATATAGTAAAGGGAGAATGCAGTTTACTGCCATGATGGGAGGAGATTTTATGGCAAAGGATTCCGGCGGCATTGACTTTTCCGAACTGATGAAAATCGCAAATTCCCCTGCCGGTCAGGAGCTGATTTCCCTGGTGCAGAAGAACGCGGATGCGCATTTCGACGAAGCAATGCAGCAGGCACAGGCCGGGGATTTTTCCCAGGCCCAGGCAATGCTCAGTCAAATTCTGTCCACCCCCGAGGCCAGGGACCTGATGAAGAAACTTCGAGGTAACGAATGAGCGAGCTAGACGACAAACTGAATTCCATTCTCTCCAATCCGGCGATGATGCAGCAGATCATGTCCCTGGCTCAGGCATTGAATCAATCGGAAGCGCAGCAACCGCCACCGCAGCAGCCTCCGGCCCAGCAGCCCCAGGTGCCGCAGCCGCAAGTTCAGCAGCCTCAGATTCCGCAGGATCATTTTGCTCCGACCAATGACCGTGGGCTCAATCCCAACTTGCTGAGCAAAATTGCCACCCTCATGCAGCGGGGCTCCATTGATAAAAATCAGGAGGCACTGCTCAGAGCGCTCCGCCCCTACCTCAACAATCAGAAGCTGGAGAAGCTGGAACGGGCCATGCACGCGGCGAAGATGGCCGGAATCGCATCGGAGATGGTAAACACCCGGGGGCAATCCCCCTTTCCAAGAAGGTAACGCCATGTATAATCGCTATATTCCCCAGGCCGATGGATCATTTCGCAGGAATCGTGTCCCGGAGCCGACTCAGGCACGGACCGAACCGCCCAAAACGCCGCCCGCCGCTCAGAATCCGGCAGCTCAGAATCCCGTGTCCCAGGAACCCCAGCAGAGCAGCAGTTTTTCCCCGTCCCAACGGAATGCGTTTCATTCGCCCAGAGCTCCTGTTCGAAATCTTCCCCAGTACGACCATTCACCGGCCAGCGTGGGGAGTTTTCTGAAAGGACTGCTCCCCCAGAATTTTGACACCGAGGATCTGATGGTGGTGCTTCTGCTGCTTCTCATGTCCGGCAATTCCGGAAACGACCAGAATTCCGCCCTGATGACCCTGGTGATCTATCTGTTTCTGTAAATCAAAGCCGTTCACGGAACTGACCATGAACGGCTTTGCTATGTTATTTTGCCACGAAGCCCACTTTTTTATAGACCTTGCGCAGGGTCTTTTCCGCCACGAAGCCTGCCTTTTCCGCGCCGCTGCGGTAGACACTCTCGAGATAAGCCTTGTCCTTCATCAGGCGGGTCGCCTCCTCGCGGATGGGCCGCAGAGTCTCCACCACAGCCTCGCCCACGGCGGGCTTGAACTTGCCGTAGCCGCAGCCGGCAAACTCCTGCTCGATTTCCTCAAAGGTCTTGCCGGTACAGGCGGAGTAGATGGTCATCAGATTGGAAACGCCGGGCTTGTTTTCCTTGTCGTAACGGACGCAGTTCTCTGTGTCGGAGTCGGTGATGGCCCGCTTGAACTGGCGCATGATGGTCTCGGGGGTATCCATGACCAGAATCCTGCCGGTGTCTTCATTCTCGGACTTGGACATCTTGGCAGCGGGATTGGTCAGGCTCATGATCCGGGCGCCGACCTTGGGCACAAAGGGCTCGGGAATCTTGAACACATCCCCATACACGCCGTTAAACCGGCGGGCGATGGTGTGGCACAGCTCCACATGCTGCTTCTGGTCCTCACCCACAGGCACATAATCCGGCTGGTACAGGAGGATATCCGCAGCCATCAGGCTGGGATAGGTGAACAGGCCGCCGTTGATGTTGTCGGCGTTTTTTGCGGACTTGTCTTTGAACTGGGTCATTCTGCTCAGCTCACCGAACATGGCGTAGCAGTTCAGTACCCAGCCAAGTTCTGCGTGCTGGTGGACATGGCTCTGAATAAACAGGGTATTCTTTTCCGGGTCAAGGCCGCAGGCAATGTACTGAGCCAGCTGCTCCAGTGTGCGCCGCCGCAGGTCAGCAGGATTCTGCCGCACAGTGATGGCATGCAGGTCCGCCATAAAATAAAAGCAGTCGTAGGAATCGGCTCGCTCCGCCCAGTTCTTGATGGCTCCCAGATAGCTGCCCAGTGTCAGATCCCCGGAGGGCTTAATGCCGGAAAGCATCCGTTTCTTGGGTGCTTCCTGGATGACTTCGCTCATAAAATCACGCTTCTTTCACTGAAAGTTTTCCTTATGATATCACAGTTACCCCCGTTGTGCAAGGAGATTTTGCGCTTCCACCTATTACAGAATTGATTTCTTCAATCCATTGTGCTATACTCTATCCAAGATATTCAGAGAAAAGAGGAAAAAATATGGATTATCAAGCTTTGGCCGACCTTCTGTTTCCCAATGTGACCGAAACGCCCGAGGAGGTGGAAGCGCGGTTTCCCAAGCGTCAGGTGCCCGAGGGTGCGGTAATCACCCGCATGGCCCCCTCCCCCACCGGTTTTGTCCACCTGGGCAACCTGGTGCAGGGCATGATCTCCGAGCGGATGGCCCATCAAAGCGGCGGCGTACTGTTCCTGCGGGTGGAGGACACCGATGCCAAGCGGGAGGTTCCCGGCGCTGTGGAAGTGCTCATCAGCTCCCTGAAGCACTACCACATCAACTTTGATGAGGGCGCAACCATTGACGGCGACAGCGGCGACTACGGCCCTTACCGTCAGCGCCAGCGGGCTGCCATCTACCATGTGTTCGCCAAAAAGCTGGTTTCCGAGGGCAAAGCCTACCCCTGCTTCTGCACGGAGGAGGAGCTGTCCGCCCTGCGGGAGCAGCAGGAGGCCAATAAAGAGACCACCGGCTATTATGGCAAGTATGCCATCTGGCGTGACCGCTCCCTGGAGGAGATCAAGCAGCAGCTGGATGCCGGGAATCCCTGGGTGCTGCGCTTCAAGTCCATGGGCAGCATCGAAAACCAGTTCAAGTTCGATGATCTGGTCAAGGGCAAGCTGACCATCACCGAAAATAACGTTGACCATGTTCTGCTGAAATCCGACGGCATCCCCACCTACCACTTCGCCCACGCCGTGGATGACCATCTGATGCAGACCACCCATGTGGTGCGGGGTGACGAGTGGCTCCCCAGTCTGCCCTTCCACATTCAGCTGTTCCAGGCCCTGGGTTTCAAGCTGCCCAAGTACGTCCACATCGGACCGCTGATGAAGATGGACGGCACTTCCAAGCGGAAGCTCTCCAAGCGCAAGGACCCGGAGCTGGCCCTGACCTACTACAAAGCCGAGGGCTTCCCCGTTCAGGCCATGCGGGAGTACCTGATGACCGTGCTGAACTCCAATTTCGAGGACTGGCGCCGTGCCAACCCCGATGCGGATATTGAAACCTTCAAATTCAGTCCCAAAAAGCTGAATCCCGCAGGCTCCCTGTTTGACTATGCCAAGCTCGTGGACGTTTCCAAGAATGTCATTTCCCGGATGAGCGCCGAAGAGGTGTATGGTCTGCTGACGGCTTGGGCAGAGGAATTTGATTCCGATTTCGCACAGAAGCTCAAGGCCGATCCAGACTTCGCCACCCGGATCCTTACCATCGGCCGGGGCGGCAAAAAGCCCCGCAAGGACATGGCCACCTGGCAGGAAGCCAAGCCCTACATGGGCTTCTTCTACGACGAATATCTAGAAGCTCCCTGCTTTGATGAAAAGTTTGACAAGGCTGTCATTCGCAGCGCACTCACCAAATTCCTGGAGCGCTTCAACTTCCAGGATGACGCCAACACCTGGTTTGACAAGGTGAAGGAAATCACCACCGAGCTGGGCTTCACCACCGACATGAAGGCCTATAAGGCCGACCCCTCCGCCTATCCCGGAACGGTTGCGGATATTTCCACCTTCCTGCGCCTGGCGGTTACGGGAAAAACCAACTCCCCCGACCTGTACACCGTAATGCAGATTCTGGGTTATGATGCCACGGTTTCCCGCATCAGAAATGCCATTTCCCTGCTGGCTGAGTAATTCCATCTCCACCGGTCTTCCATTGGAAGGCCGGTGAATTTTTTATCCCTTCTTTACAGATTCCCCGACGTGTGATATGATTTCAGAAGTCAAGTCAAGAGGGAGAGAATTCGATGTACAAAGAATACAGTTCCGTGGAATTTGAAAATAAATATACCTACGAAGGGAAGGATCTGGGCGCCACTTGGAGCCGGGAGAGCACCTTTTTTCGGCTGTGGGCGCCCACGGCTCAGGACGTGGAAATCTGCCTTTATCGTTCCGGAACCCAGGGGCAGGAGGATCTGATTGACCGGCTGCCCATGACCCCCGACCAAAACGGCACTTGGGTCGCCACGGCCAGCGGCGACCTGAACGGCGTCTACTATACCTATCTGGTAGATGTGGACGGAGCCATCATGGAAGCTTGCGATCCCTACGCCGTCACCACCGGTGTCAACGGCAATCGGGCCATGGTCTGCGATCTGAAAAGCACGGACCCCGACGGCTGGGATCAGGACCGGACCCCGGTTGTCTCCGACAGCTATTCCGATTATGTGATCTGTGAGCTCCATGTCCGGGATCTGTCCTCCCTGGCATCCTCCAAGATCCGGAGCAGAGGAAAGTTTCTGGGGCTCACGGAAACCAACGCAAAACTAAAGACCGGTCAGCCCACCGGGATCACCCATCTGAAAAATCTCGGCGTCACCCACATCCATCTGATGCCTGTGTATGACTACGGCTCCGTGGACGAAGCAACCCCTGGAAAGGAATACAACTGGGGCTACGATCCGGTGAACTTCAATGTTCCGGAGGGTACCTATTCCACCAATCCCTATGACGGTTTCACCAGAGTCCGGGAAATGAAACAAATGGTCCATTCCCTGCACCAAAACGGCCTGGGTGTCATTCTGGACGTGGTTTACAACCATGTGTACCACACCTTTGAATTCTCCATGAACCAGATTGTCCCCGGATATTTCAGCCGGGAAAATGAAGCCGGAATTCTCTCCAACGGCTCCTGCTGCGGCAATGACACCGCCTCCGAACGTTCCATGGTCCGCAAATACATTGTGGATTCCGTGAACTACTGGGCCGACGAATATCACGTGGACGGCTTCCGGTTCGACCTGGTTGGTCTTCTGGATGTTTTCACCATTCAGGAAATCATCTCCTCCGTTCGCAAAAAGCATCCCCATGTCATGTTCTATGGAGAGGGCTGGAATCTGAACACCCAGGTTACCAAGCCGGATCTGCCGCTGGCTGTTCAGGGAAATGCATGGATGATACCGGAATTTGCCTTCTTCAACGATACCATGCGGGATACCATGCGTGGTTCCGTTTTTGATTACCATTTGCCTGGATTCATTTCCGGGGCACCGGTCTCCAAAGAGCATCTTCTGAAATGCTTCCAGGGCCGGATGGATTGGAGCTGCATGCCCAACCAGATCGTGAACTACGTCTCCTGCCACGATAACCACACCCTCCACGACCGGATCGCGGAAGCCCTGCCCCATGCGGAGGAAGCCGAAATTGCCAGACGGAGCCGCTTGGCTGCCGCCTTTACCCTGCTGAGCACCGGCATTCCCTTCTTCCTGGCGGGAGAGGAAATGCTCCGCACCAAGAAAACACGTTTGGGAAAATACGTCGGCAACAGCTACCGCAGCCCTGACCACATCAACGGAATCAAATGGAACCGCCTGAAAGAACCGGAGGTTCAGGAAACCGTCCGGTATTATCAGGGACTCCTGTCCCTGCGCAAACAACACCCGCTTTTCCGAATGACGAATCCCGACGAGGTGCGCCGCCGCATTACGCTGCTTTCCGGTACTCCGGAGGGGATCACCGCCTTTGTCCTGACCGGCGAAAGCGAGACAATTATCGTGGCATTCAACCCCGGCACCGACTCTTCCAATCTTTCCCTGCCGGAGGGAAAATGGGGTGTTTTTGTGGAGAACAACCGGGCAAGCGATGATGTTTTGTTCTCCGTATCCGGTGAAGTTGCCGTGGACGGACTTTCTGCGTTTATCGCAATTTTGAAGAAATAATCCGGTATCCCTCAGCAGTCTCACCAAGCGTTTCCCTTTTCGGTTGACATTTTCGGTGAAAGTGACTATAATAGAAGTAACCACTCAGCAAGGAGGCAATATTATGGAAAAACGAATCATCACCATCAGCAGAGAATACGGTGCGGGCGGATTGCCGGTTGGCCGTATGGTTGCCGAAAAACTGGGTATTCCCTTCTATGACAAAAAGCTTGTGGAACACGTCGCAGAGGAGTCCGGCTTTGCCCCCAAGTTCATTGAAGAGCACGGTGAGCACTCCCCCAGCGGCAGCATGTTTTCCTATGCCTTCGCTCCCCAGGGCGTTCCCGGGGTCATGAACGGCCTTTCCACCTCGGATTACTTATGGAATGTTCAGTGCAATGTGATTCTCCAGCTGGCGGAGAAAGGCCCCTGCGTGATCGTCGGCCGAAACGCCGACTACATTCTGAAAGACCGCAAGGATGTGCTGAACGTTTTCCTCCATGCGGATATCCCCCACCGGGTTGAACGGGTCCTGGAAGCCAATCCCGACGAAAAGAACCCCGAAGGCCGTATCGCTGCCCGGGACAAGCGCCGCCGCCTGAACTATCAGCACTACACCGGCCGTACCTGGGCCATGTCCCAGAATTACCACATCTGCCTGGATACCAGCGTTCTGGGCTATGAGCAGTGTGCTGAGATCATTCTGAATGCTGTGAAGAACAGCAAAGAAGGTTAAAAAAGTTCGCCCACAGCAGTTCGTCTGCCGTGGGCGAATTGATTATTCAGACGGTTGCGGCTTCGTTTTCCTTTTCTCCCTGGAAATGGATGCTGACGCCATTGACCTCCACATCCTCATCCGCATTGATCATGATGTATTTCACGCCGCCAATGACCCGTGTTTCCACCAGGTCGGTACGGGTGGGGTCGATCTTGATGGCAATATCCGGGGTGTGGATTTCAAAATGCTTGCTGTCGATGATGTTCTTGGGATGAAGCTCCGCCTCAAAGCCGAAGGCTTCATCATACTGCACGCTGAATTTGGCCACTCCGGTTTCAGAGACACCGCAGGAGGTAAGCACATCCTTCAGCACGTTTTTATCAATCAGCAGCGGATCGGGTACCTTACTCTCCTTATGGAGCTCCATGCGCTCGCAGAGCTGCTCGTGGACGGTCTGCACCACATCCAGATTGCATTCATCCCCCAGGGCGGTGGCGAGCAGGGCCTCAAAGCACTTTTTCTGCTCCGCCGCAGGCTTGGGCACGGGCGTATTGAACACCGCTTCAATCAGGGCATCCTGATTTTCCTTGGTGTTATGGGTGTAGTAAAGAGCGTTGTAGATATTGGTGGAGCGGTTGTCGAAGGCCGGGAACAGGAAGCCGATCTCCGGTGCGGAAACCGGCTGATTCATGGCCCCATCGTGGAAGGTTTTCTCCTCGGGGACATAATGCAGATTGGGCTTGGTCTGCTTCACCGGGCAGACGGCACAGATGAGATAAGTAAAGGTCTCGTCTGCGGAGTCATTCTGCAGGGTATCATCCTTGCTCTTAAAAGGAACGTCGTAGGCATCACAGCCCAGCAGAATCAGGTAGTTTCCCTCCAGGACAATGGTATCGATCATCTTTTTGTAGAGGGTCATTCGCAGCTCCTCGTCCTGAAGCTTGGATTCACGCAGCTTCATCAGGAGCTCATGCTCCGGACTCCCGGCCACCTGGCTGGTTTTGAAGTTCAGATCGATCAGGTTCTTTCCGACAGAACCGGACAGAGCCTTGCGCAGGATGGCAAAATATTTGTCCGCCTCGTTTTCGGACATAATGCCGGTGCTGGCCCGGTACTCGGAAATGATTTCTTTGTTGTCATTGACAAAACATCCATAGATGGCGGTCATATTACTGCGGTCACGCCGCAGATGGCGGCGAATCTCGCCGATTTCTTTTTCATTCATGTTTCCTTACCTCGTCATTTTAAAAATGCCTTCTGATTATAGCACACGGAACTCAGAAAAGCCAGAGAAAAAATCAGCCCCGCGAATGCGGGGCTGATTCATTACTCCCAAAGGCATTTCCAGTTCTGGACGAAGTATTCCACACCGGAATACACCGTGGTCAGAACAATGACTGCAATGACCGTCCAGAGCACATACACATTCTGGGGGAACACCATCAGAACACACAGGCCAACCATGGTGCTGGCAGTTTTCACCTTTCCGCTCCAGCCGGCGGCGATCACCGTACCCTTGCCCACAGCCACCAGGCGAAGACCGGTGACGGCAAACTCGCGGGTGAGCACGAGCATCAGTGCCCAGGCGGGGAACCGGCCCCATTCGCAGAACATGGTCATTACGGCGATGGTAACCAGTTTATCCGCCAGCGGGTCCAGGAATTTGCCGAAATCACTGACCTGATTGCACTTCCGGGCAATCTGGCCGTCAATGTAATCCGTCAGACTTGCCAGGATAAACAAGAGCAGGGAGATGTACATCCACATGCCTGGAACGCCCTTGCTCAAATACATGGCAACCATCAGTACAGGAATCATAAAAACTCTGACCAAGGTGATTTTACTAGCAGTTGTCATCGTTCTTCCTCCTCAATCAAAATGCCTATCAGGTCGCCATCCTGGGTTCCGTCAATCTGAACCATGACGAAATCACCTTCGTGAAGGGGCTCCTGGGAAGCAATCCATACTCTGCCGTCAATCTCCGGGGAATCGGCAAAGGTACGGCCGAAGAACTGCTCGTATTCCTCGTCGTAGCCGTCCACCAGAACCTCCAGGATTTTACCAACCATGGAAGCATTGTAGTCGTCCATAATCCCCGATTGAAGAAGCTCCACCTGCTGAGCACGTTCCATGGCAACATCTGCGTCCACGTGCTCCATTTCGGCGGCCTTGGTGCCCTCCTCCGGGGAGAAGGGGAACGCCCCCGCCCGCTCCAGCCGAACCTCCTTGAGGAAATCAAGCAGCTCCTGGAATTCTTCCTCTCCCTCGCCGGGAAGGCCGGTGATCAGACTGGTGCGGATCACAAGTCCGGGAATCTCCGCCCTCAGCTTTTTGAACAGCTGCCGCAGGAACGCACCGTTGCCCCGGCGGTTCATCAGCTCCAAAATATGATCGTTGCAGTGCTGAATGGGGATATCCAGATATTTCACGATTTTGGGTTCCTCTGCCATCACCCGGATGAAATCATCATCGATTTCATCGGGATAGACATAGTGAACGCGAATCCAGTGAATCCCATCGATTTTCGCAAGCTGACGCAGCAGCTCCGGCAGCAGCCGCTTGTGTTCCGGCAGATCCGTGCCGTAACGGCTGGTATCCTGCGCCACCACAATCAGTTCCTTCACGCCGGTGCTGGCCAGCATCCGTGCCTCGTAGAGCACATCGTCCATCTGACGGCTGCGGTACTTGCCCCGCAGGGAGGGGATCACACAGTAGGAACAGCGATTGTCGCAGCCCTCCGCGATTTTGATGTAGGCATAATGCTCCGGAGTGGTGAGAATCCGCCAGGTTTCCTCCTCCGGCGCGTCAATGGAGTCAAATCGGGAAACCGTGTTTCCTTCCAACAGCGCTTCGATGGCAGGTACGATTTCCGTATAGCTGCCCGTACCCAGGACACCGTCCACCTCGGGCATTTCTTTGACGATCTCATTCTGGTAGCGCTGAGAAAGGCAGCCGGTAACCAGAATCTTTCCGATCTTCCCCTCTGCCTTCAGTGCACCGGCCATGAGAATATGGTCGATGGCCTCCGATTTGGCGGAATCAATAAACCCGCAGGTGTTGATCACAACCACATCGCAGCCCACAATCTCACCACTGACGGTGTACCCCGCCTCCTGGACACGGTACATCATCCGCTCGCAGTCCACCTGGTTTTTGGCACATCCAAGGGAGATAAATCCAATCACAGACATTTATTCATCCTCCGGAAATTCATCCGCGTCAAAGCAGAGGTCATTCAGTGCTTCCCGGATCACCCGGTAGCTGTGCCCCCGGCGGAGGAGGGAATCCACCGCCCGCTTGACCTGCTTTTGATCTGACGCATCGGTAATTCTTGATTTTAAAAACTGGGAAATCTTTTCTTTCTGATCCGGGTAATCTGCCAGGGCAGCCTCCCAAAGTTCTTTGGGAATCCGCTTTTCATACAGCACCTGCTTCGCTCTTGAAAGGCCGTAGCCCTTGGAAATGCAGGAGTGTATGATCTGCTCGGCGGTCTTTTCATCGTCCAGAAGATTCATTTCTTCCATCCACTGCACCGCCTGGCGGGCGTCAGAGGGTTTTTCGCCCTTCTGCACCAGCCGGTTCTCCAGATCTTTTTTGGAGACATTGGCAGCGGACACGATGCGAACCGCCCGCATTTTGGCAGATAACGCTTCTGCCGATTTGCAGATCTCTTCAAACCGTTCCTGGGAAAGTTCCATACCGGAATAGAGGGAAAAGTCCTCCACCGTCTGGCGGTACAGCCGCAGCACCCTTCCGTTGTCAAACTGTACAAAGTACCGTCCTGCCCGGTCAGGGGTGGTTTTCAGCAGCTCAATCCTCATCGTCGAAGTCGTCGGCGCTCACGGCAACAGGTCGCTCGGCGGCTTTTGCAGGGGCCTTGGGTGCGCCGCCGGTGAGCTTCCACAGGTTCTCACGAACCTCGGCCTCCACCCGGTCGGCGATTTCGGGATTGGCCTGCAGGTAAGCCTTTACGCTGTCCTTGCCCTGGCCGATGCGCTCATCTCCCATGCTGAACCAGCTGCCGCTCTTCTGGACGATGTCCATCTGAACCGCCAGATCCACCAGTTCTCCCCATTTGGAGATGCCCTGGCCGTACATAATGTCGAAAATGGCTTCCCGGAAAGGAGGTGCAACCTTGTTCTTGACCACCTTGACCCGGGTCTTATTGCCCACCACATTGCCGTCTTCCTTGATGGACTCCACACGGCGCACATCCAGACGGACGGAGGCATAGAACTTCAGTGCATTGCCGCCGGTGGTGGTTTCGGGGTTGCCGTACATCACACCGATCTTCATACGCAGCTGGTTGATGAAAATAACCACGCAGTTGGTTTTGGAAATGGTGCCGGCCAGCTTTCGGAGGGCCTGGGACATCAGTCTCGCCTGAAGGCCCACAAAGGTATCGCCCATTTCGCCTTCGATTTCCTGCTTGGGAACCAGGGCAGCCACAGAGTCCACAACCACTGCGTCCACCGCGCCGGAGCGCACCAAGGCATCGGTGATCTCCAGGGCCTGCTCACCGGTATCGGGCTGGGAAACCAGAAGATTATCGGTATCCACGCCCAGAGCAGCGGCATAGACAGGATCCAGAGCATGCTCCGCATCCACGAAGGCGACCTCACCGCCCCGCTTCTGTGCCTCAGCCAGAATGTGCAGGGCAAGGGTGGTTTTACCGGAGGATTCAGGGCCGTAGATTTCAATGATTCTGCCCTTGGGCACACCACCGATTCCCAGGGCCGCATCCAAGGCCAGGGAGCCGGTAGGAATTGCCTCCACGTTCATTTCAGGCCGGTCACCCAGGCGCATCACGGTTCCCTTGCCGAAATTCTTATCGATCTGGGACAGGGCGGTCTGCAATGCTTTTTTCTTATCAGAGGCAGGAGTGGGCGTTTCATAGGTGGTCTTTTTCGTAGCCATAGTTAATTTCCTTTCCCGCTGTACTGTGCCAGCACAGCTCGTTCTCTGTCGTTATAATCCCGTTTCCGCTGCACAATGGTGTAGTCATTTTCTTCCAGAAGAGCACAGACCGAATCGCCCATATCCATTCCGAACTCAAAGCACAGAAATCCCCCGGGCTTCAGAATGGATGTGAAATTCTTAAGAATGCAGCGATAGAAGTCCAGCCCGTCTTCCCCGCCGAACAGGGCCAGGTGGGGCTCATAATCGCCCACACTTTTGGGAAGCTGCTTCATATCCTCCGCAGTGATATAGGGAGGGTTGGAAACGATCAAATCGAATTTACCGAGGAACCCGGGGGCGTTCTTTCGGGCATCCACCTGGAAGGTACTCACCCGTCCGCCCAGCTTATTCCTTGCAATGTTCTTTTTCGCCACAGCCAGGGCTTCCCTGGAGATATCCGCCAGCGTCACTCTGGCATCCTTCACCCGGCTGGCAACGGCCAGGCCGATGCAGCCGGAGCCGCAGCAAAGGTCAAGGATTCTGGGGTCTTTGTCCAGGAACAGGCTTTTGTTGATGGCGAGTTCCGTCACCGCGCAGGTATCATCTCTGGGAATCAGCACATCCGGACTGACGTAGAGGGGCAATCCATAAAATTCCCACTCCCCCAATACATATGCCAGCGGTTCCTCGTTCAACAGGCGGTGTACGCCCTGACGCACTTTTTCCGCCGCCAAAGGGTCTGCCGGCTGGTCAATTTCCGCAAGCATCTGCTCCGGGGGCAGGCCAGAAAAGGAGCAGACCAGATCTCTTGCGATCAATCCTGCATTCTGCTGATTCTCCGTCTGAGAAAGGGCGCTCCGGGCAGAAAGATATAAATCCCGGTAGGTCATTACCAGCGGTCACTCCCTTCCTTTTCGGGAAGGACCGCACTCACCGCGGCAATGCCCACTTCGATCATGCTGTCATCCGGTTCGTTGGTGGTGAAATTCTGCATCCACATTCCCGGCGCGGTGATGATGCGGGTGAAGCGGTTATCGTGCCTGCCGGCCCAACGGTTGATCTCATAGGTGATACCCACCACAACGGGAAGCAAAAGGAGCTTGAACGCAATCATAATCACCCGGTACAGAGCGCTTCCCCGCATGGCGGCCAGAGAAGGAACTACCGCCAGAAGCGCGGAAGAAGCAACGGAGAAAACCAGGATGGAAATCACCATCACCACCAGCAGGAAGCTGGTGCCGCACCGGGGATGCAGCCGGGTCTGGGCACGGACGTTCTCCACCGTCAGCGGCAGGCACGCTTCATAACAACGGATGGTTTTGTGCTCCGCGCCATGGTAAGAAAATACCCGCTTCATTTCCGACATTCTGGAAATCAGAATCATATAAGCGAGGAAAATCACCATTCGGATGATACCCTCCACCAGGTTCAAGCCCAGGGTGCTGTGAATGACGCCGTCCAGGAAGCTGGAGAGCACCATAGGCAGCAGGAAAAACAGAACCACGGAAAGGCCCACACCCATCACCATTGCAATTCCCACAATCACCTTCTGGAAGGTCTCACTGCTCAGCTTCTTTTCAAGCCACAGGTCCAATTTGGAAGGCTCCTCCTGCATCTCTTCGGGAGCCAGATCCGCAGAGCGCATCAGTGCCTTGATGCCGACCAGCTGGGAATCAAAGAAATTGAAGATTCCCCGGATAAAGGGCCAGTTTTTTACGGATTTGGGGGGATTCTTCTTCCGGGGATGCACCTCCGTGTGCAGCTGGCCATTGGAATTGCGAATCACGATGGCATCCTTTTCCGGGCCGCGCATCATGATGCCCTCAATCAGCGCCTGACCGCCGATCATGGTTTTGAACTTTTCCTTTGCAGGTGCGTTATTTGTGTTACCCATAGTTATCCTTTCTCTGTAAGGGGTCAAATCATTTTATTGCGTAACCGGCAGCGCAATGGTCACCAGTGTGCCGCCCCCCAGCGCATTTTCCAGGGTCAGCTTGCCGTTGTGAAGCTCCATGATCTCCTCGCAAACCGCCAGACCGATGCCGGTGCCTCTGGCTTTGGAGCTGCCCTTGTAAAATTTCTTTTTCACCAGGCCCAGCTCATCCTCCGGGATACCGGGGCCGTGGTCACGGATGCGGACGATCACCTGGTCATCCTCACAGCTGATACTCGTTTCCACAAGCTTTCCGTCCCGTCCGTGCTTGGCAGCGTTGTCCAGGACATTCAGGAACACCTGGCGCAGGCGTTTGCCGTCGCAGGGGATCTCCGGAATATCGCAGTCGCTTTCGTTGTATTGCAGGGTGATTCCATCCTGAGCCAGGCGGCTGCTGTACATATAAACCGTGTCTTCAAACACACTGCGGATGTCCGTGGGCTCCACGGTAAGGGTCATTCTGCCGTCCTGCATTCTGGTAAAGTCCAGAAGCTCCATTACCATTTCGGTCAGTCGTTTTGCTTCGCTGGAGATGATTTTCATACCCTGGCGGGTGTCGTCATCCATATTGTCGTCGGCAAGCAAGGTTTCGCTCCAGCCGTTGATAACGGTCAGCGGCGTGCGGAGCTCATGGGACAGCTGGGAAATGAACTCCGCTTGCATTTTCTCATTCTGGCTGATTTTGGTTGAAAGCTCATTGATGGTGTCGGCAAGCTCCCGAATCTCATCATCATATGGGGTTTGAATCTGGACACCGTAGCTGCCGTTGGCAATTCGCTTTGCCTTTTCCGTAATCTCCGCCACGGGAATCATAATGGAGCGCATGAAATAGTTTCCGCTGAGCAGCACCACCACCAGGAACGCCAGCAGCGCCAGGCAGGAAATGACTGCCACATAGAAAATCTGCCGGTCAACAATCTGCAGTGAGGTAACGAAGCGGAACACACCCACCACCTCGCCGCTGCTGTAAATCAGGGGGCTGGAAATGGCCATGATATGTTCCTGAGTGATTGGGTCCGTACCCATAAAGGGTTCACAGCCCCGGGAGCTCAGCGCCTTTGCAATCTCCGGCGTCACGGGGGATTCATTGCCCCATAAGCCGTAGGAAGTTGCAACCAATTCCCCGTTCTTGTCGATAAATTGGAGCTCAATAATGTTCTTGGACTCGTAGGAGCGGGTGTAGGTGATGCAGGCCTGATAGAATTCCGCGTAATCCTGGTAGGAGTTCCCGGAGAAGAAGTCCGTGGACGATTCCGCCCGGTGCTTCATGTCCGCCTGCATATTGGAGTAGTAATAGACTGCATAAGATGCCGTCACTGCGGCGACACAAACCAATCCCAGGGCCACAATCACGCCCACCGTATTGGTCATCCATCTTCTCCGCAGGCCGCGAAATTTCTTCTTCCTTTTCTCCATGCCGGCTTATGCGCCCCATTTATAGCCAAGACCCCACACCGTGGTGATGTAGGTGGGGTTGGCGGTATCATCCTCGATCTTGATTCTCAGACGGCGGATGTTTACGTCCACGATTTTCAGTTCCCCCTCATAGTCCCGGCCCCACACAGCGGCGAGGATATCCTCCCGGGAAAGGGCACGGCCGGGATTCTGCATAAACAGCTTCAGGATCGCATATTCCACCTGGGTCAGTCGAATCCGGTTTCCGTTCTTTTCCAGCGTATGATTTCTGGTGTTCATCACAAAGGGCCCCTGGGTCAGAAGCTCCGAGCTGACCACACTGTCACCGCCGATTCGGCGGAACAGTGCGTCAATTCTGGCTGTCAGCTCCGCGGGAGAGAAGGGCTTGGTAACATAGTCATCCGCACCGGTCATCAGGCCGGTGACCTTGTCCATCTCCTGGGTCCTGGCCGTGAGCATGATGATGCCGATCTGCTTGCTGGTAGCACGAATGCGGCGGCAAACCTCAAAGCCGTCCATGTCCGGCAGCATAATATCCAGAATGGCAACGCCAATGTCCGGATTCTCTGCCAGACGGTCCAGCGCTTCCTGGCCGGTACCTGCCTCGATGGCATCATAGCCGGCCCGCTTCAGATTGATGACCACAAAGCTGCGGATATTCACTTCATCTTCCAGTATCAATACTTTTTTCATAATCCACCTCTTACGATTCTGAAGTTGTCCAGTCCTGGCGAATCAAATGGAAATTCGCCTTCAGGTAGTTCTCAGTCATTCCGTAAATCGCCGACCCGGATTCCATTTTTGCCGCATAGACCACGTCTTCGCCTCGGTGCAGGGGGAATCGATTTTGGGTCTGGGCCTGGGCATCCCGGTCCTTCCCAGTCAGGGAATACACAGTAAAGACAGGCACCGCCGTACCATAGCTGTTGTTCCACATGTAGAAGGTGTACACGCTTCCGTTTTTCTCGGCAGCAAAACGGTCGATCCATTCGCTGTCCAACTCGATGTACCAGCCATCCTCAAAATTATGGAAGGTATAGAGCTTGTTGGTTTCCCTGCCGTCGATGTCAATGGTAAACCAGCGAATCAGATTCTGTTCCGTGGTGTTATACATCATGCTCAGAAGGCTGGGGAGCTCCAAAACACCGTCACCGTCCAGGTCCTCTGCATACACATAGTAATTTCGAAGGGTCTGCATGCTGGTGCCCAGGTCATTGGACCGGGAGATATTGGAAAAAACGCCGTCCCGCAGCGCGAAAATATCGGTAATCACCACATTTTCATTACAGGCGCTGGCCACATACACGGCAGGTTCCCCGCTGGAGAGCATGTTTACCGCAATTCGACGGATGTACTCCGGACCGACGGACAGCTTGGCCTCCACGGAACCCACCACATTGCCGTCGGCGTAGCTGTAAAGGCGAACACTTCCGCCGCTGGATTCCGCTTCCCCATTCTGAATCACCATAAGCTCACTGCAGCCGTTACGATCCAGATCGCAGACGACGAACTTCAAATAAATCATGCTTTTGATCTTCTCCGCCTGTTTGGAGGCGAAAGAATAAAGAGAAACGGTCCGGGTCACCTTTTCATTCAATTGGGTGCCTACAATCAGTTCACACCCGGGTTTATCGTCAACATTGGCATATTGGACCTGCTCAAAGGACGAGCCCTTGCAATCAAGGATCTCCCAAAGCTCATAATTTTCATCCGTCAGCTGATTAAACAGCAGAATCTGAAGGGAATCATCCTGAATTACTTTGGCGAAAATCAGATATTCATCTTCCCCATCCCCATCCAGATCGGCGGTCTGGACGGATTCCTGGTTCGCACCGGAGACCGGCGCGGCATACACTCTGCCTTCCATGGCGGATTCCATCGCCGCCCGCAGATTGTTGTTTCGTTCAGATCTGCGGGGCAGGCAGTACATTTCATCGATGGTCCTGGCACCGCATCCTGCCAGCAGCATAGTCAGTAAAAACACGCAGATAGGAACCAGTATTCTTTTTTTCAAGCAACCAACTCCTTCCGACAGGATATTATAGCACATTTGATTTAAAAAGAAAAGCTATTTTAACACAACATTTGCTTCGCCCAACACATTTCTTAATTCATCCAGCATGTTTTGCTGCAGCTGGCATCTGGTTCCCCTGCGCAGTCTGGTATCCGCGAAAAACAGCACAGCCGGATTCTCCCCGGGAAACATATTCAAAATGGCCCGAACCTTGCGCTGCAGGGGGGTATTTTCCGTGGGCAGACGCAGATACAGGGTTCCTTCCAGAGGCCGAACAGGCTGGGCATGGGGAATGAACTGCTCCATCACTTTGCGCTGGGCGGGATCGGCAAAGTCGGACATGGGGCGGACGCGGTTGACAATGATCTGTGGTTCCTTGTCCTCCCGCACGGACAGCTTTCCCACAACCACCACCGGGGTATTTTCCCGCAGATAGCCGCCATGCTCATTCAGCGCATTGGAAAACACGATCAGTTCAATGGACGCGGTGTCATCCTCCACGGTGACGTAGGCCATCATGGAATTATTCCGGGTCATTTTCATCTTGATGGTCTGAACAATGCCTGCAATGCTGACAATCTGTTCGTCCTGGAATTGGGATTCCTCACCGGTCAGTGCAGAAATGGGAACGACGCTGGTGCCTTTCAGATAATTCCGGTAGTCGTCCATAGGGTGGCCGGAAATATAGATGCCGGTGGTCTCCTTCTCCATGGCCATCAGCTCTGCCCGGGGGAATTCCGCCTTTTTGGGAATGGGAATACTGGCCGCCGCGTCTTCCTCCGACAGCATGGAAAACAGGCCCATCTGACCATCCAGATTTTTCCTTCTGGAAGAGGAAACGCTGTCCATCATGGATTCATACACCGAAAGAAGCTCGCTGCGGTGGTAGCCGAAGCAGTCCAGGGCGCCGCATTTGATGAAGTTTTCTACGGCCCGTTTGTTCAGCTCCCCCTCCCCCATCCGTTCCAGAAATTCCTCCAGGGTTTTGAAGGGGCCGCCCTCATTCCGTTTGCCCACCATGGTCCGAATCAGTCCATGGCCCACATTCTTCACTGCCCCCAGGCCGAAACGGATGCAGTCCCCCTCAACGATGAAGTGGTCATCCGAGTGGTTGATATCCGGCGGCAGGGTAACAATGCCAATCTCCTTGCATTCTGCAATGTAACCGGAGATTTTCTCTGCCGAATCCAGCACGGAGGTCATCAGAGCCGCCATATACTGCCTGGGATAATGGCATTTAAGGTAAGCAGTCTGGTAAGAGACCACCGCATAACACACAGCGTGGGCCTTGTTGAAGGCATAGTTTGCGAAGTCAACGATCTCATCGTAAATAGACTGAGCCGCCTGCTCACTGACACCCTTTGCAATGGCGCCGGAAATATTCTGCTCCGGGTCACCGTAGACGAAAACCTTCCGCTCCGCCTCGATGACCTTCATCTTTTTCTTGGAGATGGCCCGGCGGATGTTGTCCGCCTGCCCCATGGTATAGCCGCCCAGGCTGCGGAATATCTCAATCACCTGCTCCTGATAGACAATACAGCCGTAGGTAACCTTTAGAATTGGCTCCAACAAAGGAGTTTTGTAGCGGATTTTTCTGGGGTCCAGCTTATTGGCGATGAAGGTGGGAATGGAATCCATTGGGCCGGGACGGTAAAGGGCCACAATAGCGGTGAGGTCTTCAATGGAGGTGGGCTTCATGTTGATGCACACACCGGTGATCCCCGCGGATTCCAGCTGGAACACGCCCTGGGTTTTGCCCTCCGCCAGCATGGCGAAGGTTTCCGGATCGTTATCCGGAATTTTGTCAATGAAGAAGTTGGGATTCTGCTTTTGGATCTGCTCCTCCGCATCCCGGATCACCGTCAGGTTCCGCAGGCCCAGAAAGTCCATTTTCAAAAGGCCCAGCTCCTCAATGGTGGTCATGGTATACTGGGTGACAACGGTATTATCATTGGTGGAAAGGGGCACATAGCTGCACACCGGGTCCGCAGTGATCACCACGCCGGCAGCGTGGGTGGAGGTATTTCTGGGCATTCCCTCCAGGGACATGGCCGTATCCACCAGGGTTTGAATCCTGCCGTCGTTTTGGTACATTTCCTTGAGCTTGGGCGAAGATTCGATGGCTTCCTTCAGCGTGATGTGCGGTGTAGAAGGGACCAGCTTGGCCACCACATCGGTTTCGGCATAGGAAAAATTCAGCGCCCGTCCCACATCACGGATGGCGCCCCGGGCCGCCATGGTGCCGAAGGTGGCAATCTGGGCCACATGGTCGGCGCCGTATTTGCCCATGACGTACTCAATGACCTCGCCCCGGCGTTCCTGGCAGAAATCCGTATCGAAATCGGGCATGCTCACCCGTTCCGGGTTCAGGAATCGCTCGAAAATGAGGGCATATTTCATGGGGTCCACTTCTGTGATGTGCATACAGTATGCCACAATGGAGGCGGCACCGGAGCCTCTGCCCGGGCCTACAGGAATACCGGATTTCTTGGCGTAGTGAATGAAATCCCATACGATCAGATAATAGTTCACATAGCCCATCCGGCTGATGACACCGATTTCATATTCCAGCCGGTCTTTGTATTCCCGGGGGGGCTCAGGATATCGCTCCCGGAATCCGTCATAGCACAGCTTCCGGAAATATTCTTCGTTGGTATACCCCTCCGGCACCGGAAAGGAAGGAAGGTGATATTCATGGAACACAAAGTCAAGATTGCATTTTTCCGCAATCTTCACGGTATTTTCAAAGGCCTCCTCGCAGCCGGGGAACAGTTCCCGCAGCTCCTGCTCGCTTTTCAGGTAGAAATCATCGGAGGGAAACCGCATTCGGTTTTCATCGTCCACGGTTTTGCCTGTCTGAATGCACAGAAGAACATCCTGCATTTTGGCATCTTCCCGGCGCAGGTAGTGGGCATCGTTGGTCACCACCAGAGGCAGCCCCGTCTCCCGGGCAATGCGGCGAACCCCCTGGTTCACAGCCTGCTGCTCGCTGAGGCCATGGTCCTGAAGCTCCAGATAGAAGTTGCCCTCGCCCATGATTTCGGCCATGGTCAGCGCGTATTTCTTTGCCTCCTCGTAGGACTCCGCCATCAGATATTGGGGGATGGCACCGGCCAGGCAGGCAGACAGGGCAATAAGGCCCTCATGCCGCTCCCGGAGCAGATCCAGATCGATGCGGGGCTTTCCATAGAAGCCCCGGAGAAAAGCCTGGGAAACCATGTAGCACAGGTTTTCGTAGCCCGTCCGGTTTTTGCACAGCAGCACCAGATGGTACGGATCATTGTCCACACCGTGAATCCGATCCCCCATCTTCCGCCGAGCCACATAGACCTCGCAGCCGATGATTGGTTTGATGCCGGCAGCCTTGGCAGCTTTGTAAAAATCAATGCAGCCATACATCACACCATGGTCAGTGATGGCAATGGTATCCTGCCCCAGTTCCTTCACCCGGTCCATCATGCGGTCGATGCGGCAGGCTCCGTCCAAAAGGCTGTATTCCGTGTGAACATGAAGATGAACAAAGCTCATACATTTTCCTCCCTGGCCAGTTCCACCAGCCTTTTCAGCCGGTGATTCATGGCGGGCTTTGAGATTTTCGGCTCGATCATTCCGGCAAGCTCCGTCAGAGAAGCCTCTGGATTCTCCTCCCGCACTTTGGCCGCCTGCTTCAGCTTTTCGGGCAGCTGATCGAATTGGTTTCTTTCCCGCAGAATCCGAATGGCGTTCATGTGTTCCTGGGAAGCTTCCACCACCTTGGTGATGTTGGCATCATCGCAGTTGCAGCGCCGGTTCACCTGGTTGTTCAGCTCATGCTCCAGCCGGGCTTCGATGATTCCCATGGAGGCAACGGAGGCACCCAGAAATGTCAAAAAGTCCGCAATCTGCTCACTCTGCTTCAGATAAATCACCTGAGCGCCGCTGCGGGATGCCAGCTTCGGCAGGAAACCCAGGGTTTCCTGGATGATGAGATAGCTTTCCTTGGCCACACTGTGGTGGGTGGTGGCCAGCTCCAGATGGTAACCCTTCACCGGATCGGTCACGCTGCCGCCGGACAGAAAGGCACCCCGAAGGAAAGCGGCTTTACAGCAGTCATTTTCCACGATGGGCAGATTCACATGCAGGGAAAAGGTTTCCCGGGTATCGAAACCGAAGGCATTCATAATGGAAGACAGCTTTCCTGCATCCTGAATCTGGAATACCATCTTCCCTCCTTTCCCGTCTCCCGCCTGGGTATCGAAGCCGAAGCCGAAAGTCTTTTTAAAGAGTTTGGGAAGGAGCGCCGCAAATTCAGCGCTTTCCGTAATGATTTTGATGGAATCGTTTCGGAAGCTGTTGCAGAACAGCAGAACTCCGAAGCACTCCGCCAGAGCGCAGCACCCCGACTGCGGGAAGGAGCGGCAGATTTCTGCCTTTGCCGAAGCGGAAAAGGAGCGCATGGAAAACACCTTCTTTTTTTACCAGATTCTGATTTCCGGTTCCAGCCGAATGCCGGAAGCAGCAAACACCCGATCGGAAACCTGAGTCAACAATTCTTTCACATCATGTGCGGTAGCTCCGCCCAGATTCACGGCAAAGCCCGCATGTTTCCCAGAGATAGCTGCATTGCCCACCCGGTAGCCCTTCAGTCCTGCCTGGTCGATCAGGGCCGCCGCGTATCCACCCACCGGGCGCTTGAAGGCGGAACCGGCGGAGGGCAGATCCAACGGCTGGGAGGCACTGCGTTTTGCCTGCAGCTGCCTCATCCTTGCCTTTACCGCTTCAGGAGAATCCTGGGCAAGTCCAAAAACAGCGCTGACCACAATTTCCCCGGATTCTTCCAAAATGCTGTGCCGGTAGCCAAAGTCCATTTCCTCCCGGGAAAGCTGCCTGGTCTTCCCGTTTCGATCCATCACGGCAACGCTCCGGCAGATCTGGCTGATTTCGCCGCCATAGGCACCGGCATTCATGTACACGCCGCCGCCCACCGTGCCCGGAATGCCATGGGCAAATTCCATTCCTGTCAAGCCGTGATTGGCCGCAAAAACCGCCGCCCGGGTCATGGTAACCCCGGACATGACACGGATCCCGCCGCCTTCCAGCAGCTCCATTCCGTTCATGCAGTCCTTGAGACAGACGATCAGTCCCGGGAGGCCTTCATCAGGAGCCAGAACGTTTGTTCCTGCGCCAAGAATAACAGGTTTTATGTCCAATTTCCCGGACACCTTCAGGACTTTGGAAAGTTCCTCCTCATTCTGGGGGAATGCCATAACCGCAGCCGGGCCGCCAATGCGAAAGGACGTGTGTTTGCTCATGGGTTCATCAAAACGAAGCGCAATCTGCGGCAGATTATCCGCAATTCTTTGCTGAAACTGGTTTAATTCCACAATAAACGCCTCCGGGTGTATAATCCATTTCAGTATATCACACTTCATCTCATTGTGCAACAAAAAATGGATTGCCCCGCATAAACAGGGCAATCCGAAAAGGAATATGAAAGAAGTCGGGTAGAATTACTTCTCCACAATTTCCAGCACTTCCATGGGGCAGGCCTTGACACAGATGCCGCAGGCGATGCACTTGGAAGCGGGGTTCTCGGGCTTCAGGACCATGACCTTCATGGGACAGGCTTCCACGCACTTGCCGCAGCCGACGCAGTTCTTCTTGTTGATCATGTAAACACCGGTCTTGGGATTCTGGGTGATGGCGTCGTGCTCGCAGGTCTTCATGCACTTGCCGCACTGGATGCACACATTGGGCTTTGCACCGGTGCCCTTGGCAACGATCCGGACGCAGCTCAGGTCAGGATGAAACTCCTTGTAGAAGGCCTGAGAACATGCACGGACACACTCCAGACAAGCCATGCACTGAACGTCTTTTTTTACAGAGAGTTTTTTCATAATAAAACGAACTCCTTTATGTATTTTAAATGGGGAATATTTCTTGTAATATTATATACGAAAGATTAGAAAATAGCAATGGCTAAATTGCCGAAGTTTTCTGCCTTTCTCAAAAAAAGAAAAATTTTGGCAGAATGATTTCAGTACCAATGGGAATACTGGATTTGAAACAAGCAAAATTTGGAGGGGAAAACATGAAATCCACAATTCAAATGGTCTGTGCGGTAGCACTGATCGCGATGCTTCTTTCCGGCTGCCGGACAAGAGCCCGAAATAACACCACAACCACCGCAACAACCATGCCCGCCACCACGCAGACCACTTCGGTAACCACAATGCCGGAAACGCAAGTGACCACGCAGCCCACAACCAACGCCACCACAAATACCACAACAAATACCACGACGAATACCGCGGCAACCACGAACACCGAAACCAATGGCGCAGATGACAACCGGTCCCGCACCGCGCCAAACTCCGGAAGCGGCACAACCGGTCAGAACGGCACCACTGTTGTTCCCGGCGGCTCCACGAAATAATGCACATCCGCTTGCCGCTGCACAACGGTAAGCGGATGGATACATCCAATTCCCCGTCAAATCAGAGGACGGAAATGTAGCGTCCGATTTTCTTCTGGGTCTTTCTTGCGGCGGTCACTGCCGCCTGAACAAAGTCCATCTCCCGGTATTCTTCTTCCCTCCAGGCACAGGTAACGGAAATGCCCACGCAGCAGATCGCCCCATGGCCCAGATTGTTAAACCCATAGGATGCGTTTTTGGCATTGGCGCCGGGAGCATCCATACCATCCACAATCATAAATTGCTTTGGATACTTGGCCCGGAGCATTTTCACGCTGTCCCCCGCCATGGCAGAGGCCGCAATGCCGATCCTGGAATAGCCGTACTTCCCCACCGTATTCGCCCCAAACCGATTCACATAATCCGCAGCGGCCAGATGGACGGTTCGGGAACCTGCCAGCAGGTCCTGAATCTCCGAGGAGGATTTATTGGGGGAACGCACCACCACAAACAGATCCTTTTTCTGGTTCTCACAATAGGGCAGGAAGGGCCTAATGATTTCGCTTCCGAAGTAGCCGGAAATCAGGATACCGTCACAGGGCAGCTTGCTTCCCTCACCCCAGATTTGGTCTGCGGATTGCTTGGCCAACGCCGCAGAAGAGACCCCGCAGGCATCCAGCAGCGTATAGAAGCCAAGAGAGGCAGCCCGCTTCATCAGATTGGACAGGGTGGCTACGCCTTTCTCTCCCAGCAACGCAAAGTGCATCAGGCTGAACCGAACGGCGGCAGCCTCTCCCTTCAGTCCGGTGAGAAGCTGGGCGCAGTAATCGGCATAGGCATCACAAAAATCTTCGTGGGCCTGCACCACCTGCTCCGGAAGCACTTCCTCGCCCACGGAAAAATTCACCATCAGGGTATTATTCAGCTTCTTCATTTTTGTTTGCAGCAAATCAATTGACATCGCAGCAGGCCCCCAATCTCAATTTTTCTTGCAGTCTATCCACTTTTTATACAGTATAACACATTTTTCAAATTGTGTATAGAAAGAAATCGGTATTTTTTATTTTTCCGCGGGACATACTACTGCCACAGGGGGTGAGGATATGGATATCAAAACAATTGCCGTAACCGCAGGTTTGGGTGCTGCCGCCGGAATGGTGGCCGTTCTGGCAATGCCCCGGAACAACCCGACCAGGAAGCTGGCGGCGAAAGCAGCCGACAAAGTGGAAGATCTGGCCTGGAAGGTTTCCGACACCATTTCAGACAAGATGGATATGGACAAATAGCAAGCTGGGGTTGCCTCACAGCGGTGAGACAACCCCATCCTTTTTACCTGTTTCCACCCGAACGGGTGATGATTCCACAGGCGATTTTGCTTCCCGCATTTCCCGAGGGCTGGGAATGAAAGTCATCCGGTTCGGCGTGAATGATGACCGTCTTACCAATCACTTCCCCCACATGGAACCGGCCGGTTAGAACCTTCATATAGGCACTCCCATGATCGGCCAGCAGCGGCGGCAAGTCCCCCGCATGGTTCGGATGCTGGGTCCTCCCGGGATTGAAGTGGCTGCCGGCATTGGGAAAGCCGTCCCCCTCACAGCTTGTTCCATTGTGGATGTGAAAGGCAAAGAACCCTGTTTCCGTCCTGGGAAGACCTGTCACCTCCGCTTCAACAATCACACCATTTTCCCTTTGAAAAAAACGCACCATTCCGCGCACCGTTGGATGGCTGCTGTCCCCGCGAATTTGGGCGACAGCAATGGGATAAGTATTTCGCTTCAAACAATCACCCCAGATTCATCCTATGCGGCTGATCCTTCCATAGAATCTATTGACAAAAACATAACGAAAGTCTGTGCCCGGATACTCCTTGCTCCGGCACGCGAACTACCTGTGCAAAAAAGTTTGGAACCAGGGCACGGCTCTGGTTCCATTTCTGATACCCCTTATTTCCGGTATCCGGAAACAAGGTCCACCTGATTTATCATATGTTCCGTGTCGCCGGCGAGGAATTTCTCAAAATTCTCACCGGTGATGCGCACAATGCGTTCAAAGGTCTCCTGCAGGAAGAAATTCCCGGAAGCGTGAGGTGTAATGATGCACCGGGGAGCATCCCACAGGGGGTGTTCTGCAGGCAGGGGTTCCGGCTCCGTCACGTCCAGCGCTGCACCGCCCAGTGTGTTCCCTTCCCGCAGGAGCTTGTTCAGCGCATCGCAGTCCACCGCGTCTCCCCGTCCGCAATTGATCAGGTAAGCGCCTTTCTTCATCAGCCGCATCCTGCGTTCATCCATAATATGATGGGTCTGGGCCGTGCTGGGCAGCACCATCGCCACGAAATCCGCTCTGGGGAGCAATTCATCCAGCTGGTCCATTCCGTAAATCTCATCCACGCAGTCCGGCTTCATGGCTGCACGCTTCCGGACGCCGACCACATGGCTCCCCAAGGCCTTCATGCGCGCAGCGTATTCACTGCCGATGTCTCCCAGGCCGATCACCAGGGTGGTGGAATTCCAGACGGAGGTCACGCTGCCCTCTGTGTTCCACCGGTGGTTCACCTGGTTGCGCAGATACAGGTCCATTTTCCGGCAGAGCATATAGGTCATGGCAACCATACCTTCGGAAACCGTCAGGCCATAGGCGCCTGTGGCGTTCGTCAGGATGGTTCCCGGCTTGATAATGCCCGGATCGCAGTAGGGGTCCGTACCGGCAGAATTCAGCTGAAGCCACCGGAGCTTCCGGGACTGGGCCACCAATGCAGGATCTGCATTACCAAAAATCACATCTGCCGCAGCCACCTGCTCCGGTGTCGCATCGGCAATGGTTGTATAAGTAAAGCTGCAATCCCGTCCAATTGACGCAATGTAGCGTTTGTGCGAATCCTGAAAGGGCATTACCACCAATACGTTTTTCATTCTTGAATCCCTCCAACATGATTGTTCTTTGGCAAAAATGACAATGGTTATAAAAAAAGGTCAGCTTCGACTGAAACTGACCTTTTTGGTCGGAGTGGCGGGATTCGAACCCGCGGCCTCATGGACCCGAACCATGCGCGATACCAAACTTCGCCACACCCCGATAGCGCTGATATTATAATGAAAAATCTGTATTTTGTCAAGGGCAAATGGGTATTTTCAGTGGAAAGGGATGAGCCTTTCTGCCATTGCATAGAATTGTATGAGGTGATCTCTATGAAAAAATCAGAGGCGGTGGAGCGTTCCGGCTGGATTCTTCCGGTCTGCTTGCTTTTTCTTTGCGTTTTTCTGCTCCTGGGGGCGGTTTACCGGTTTGCGCCCCAATGTGCAGAAGCGGTGCAGCCCGTTTTCCCGCTGCTTGGCAGGGTTTCTTCCGGGCTGGATGAAGCGGCGGAAGAACTGAGGGAAGGCAGAGGTGTCAAAGAGGCGGTACAGGTTTTCCTCCACGGGGTTTGCGGAAATGCTGAGACGGATCCGTATTGACTACGGCTTTTATATTTTTGCGGCTGCATTGCTTCTGATTATTCCGATCCGGTGGATTCTCGCCGCTTTCCTGGCGGCGCTGGTTCACGAGCTGGGGCATTATCTGGCAGTCCGGCTGCTGGGCGGGGAGGTAGCCGGCGGAGAAATGACCTGGCGGGGTGCCCGGATGGAGATGTTTCCCATGAGCCCCGGACGGGAACTGGTCTGCATTCTTGCCGGCCCGGCGGCCAGTCTTTTGCTGCTCTGCCTGGCCCGGATGTTCCCGCGTGTGGCAATTTGCGGGCTGATCCAGGGGTGTTACAATCTGCTGCCCATTGCTCCCCTGGACGGCGGAAGGGCGCTGCACTGCCTCCTGTCCCTTCTGGAAAAGCGCCAATTCCGGCTTTTTTCGCGTCCGGGCGGAAAAATTCCTTGCAAAGAAGGAAAACACAGAGTACAATAGAGCCACTATGTGCTATGAGGTATACCTATGACCGACCTGAAAAACAGAATCCTGCCCTCCGTTCAGAAGCCTGCCAGATATACCGGCGGCGAATGGGGCGCGGTGCAGAAGAACAAAGAGAATGTGAACGTCCGGGTGGCGTTCTGCTTCCCGGATACCTATGAGATCGGCATGTCCAATGTGGGAATGCGGATTCTCTACGGTGTGATGAACGGAATGGACCGGGTGTGGTGCGAGCGGGTGTTTGCCCCTTGGGGGGATATGGAGGAGCAGATGCGCAAAAACCATCTGCCCCTGTGGGCTCTGGAAAGCCAGGACCCGGTGGCGGATTTTGACATGGTCGCCTTCACCATCGGCTATGAGATGTCCTATTCCAATATTCTCAATATGCTGGATTTGGCTGGTATCCCCCTGCATTCCAAAGATCGTCACGGTCTGAAAAACATGGTTTTTGCCGGTGGCGTTTGTGCCTTCAACCCGGAGCCCCTGGCGGATTTCATCGACTTTTTCTCCATCGGCGAGGGAGAAGACATCACTGTGGAAATCGTTTCCCTTTATGAGAAAGCGAAGAATGCCGGATGGAGCAAGGAGGAATTCCTCCGGGAGGTGTCCAAGGTCGATGGCGTCTATGTGCCTGGCTTCTATACCCCGGAGTATCACCCGGACGGCACCCTTGCCGCTGTGAAGGTCCGTGAGGGCGCACCGGCGGTGGTCACCAAGAGAATCATCGAGGATTTGGATTCCGCCTATTTCCCCACGAAAATGATCGTTCCCTCCACGGAAATCGTCCACGACCGGGCCAATCTGGAGATTTTCCGGGGCTGCATCCGGGGCTGCCGGTTCTGCCAGGCAGGCTTCAGCTGCCGCCCGGTGCGCAAGAAGAGTCCGGAGGTGCTCTACCGCCAGGCGGTGGAGGTTATGAACAATTCCGGCAACAATGAAATTACCCTTTCCAGCCTTTCCACCTCCGATTACCGGGGCTTGAAGGAACTGACGGACGAGCTGATTCCTTACTGCGCCCGGAACCGCATCAGCCTTTCCGTGCCCTCCCTGCGGGCGGATAATTTCTCCCGGGAGCTGATGGAAAAGCTTCAGACCGTCCGCAAAAGCGGTCTGACCTTTGCACCGGAGGCAGGCACCCAGCGCCTTCGGGATGTGATCAACAAGAATCTGCAGGAGGAGGAAATCCTCACCACCTGCGCCCGGGCCTTTGCGGGCGGCTGGAGCAACGTCAAGCTTTATTTCATGCTGGGACTTCCCACGGAGACCGATGAGGACGTGCTGGGCATTGCGGAGCTGGTATATAAAATCATTCAGGCCTGGAAGGAAAATGGCGTCAACAAAAAGCGGGGCCTTCGGGTCCATGTGGCCACGGCCTATTTTGTGCCCAAGCCCCACACGCCCTTCCAGTGGGAACAGCAGATCACCCCTCAGGAGTATCTGAGAAGATGTAAGCTGCTGAAGGATCATTTCTATTCCAAGTCCATCGAGTACGATTACCACAGTGTGGAGCTGAGCACGCTGGAAGCGGTGTTTGCCAGAGGTGACCGCCGCTTGGGCGCGGTGATCGAAGAGGCGGTAAAGCATGGAGCCAAGCTGGACGGTTGGGACGAATATTTTGATTACGGCAAATGGCACGATGCCTTTGTTGCCTGCGGCATTCCCGAGGAATTCTATACCACCCGGGGCTATGGGGAACAGGAGCTTCTGCCCTGGGATGTGATCGATGTGGGTGTAACGAAGAAATTCCTGCTGAAAGAACGCAAGCTCGCCTACCAAAGCCAGGTTACCCCGGATTGCCGCCACGGCTGTGCCGGCTGCGGTGCCACAAGTTTGCTGAAGGAGGTGGAGTGCGATGCCTAGACTTCTGTTTGAGAAGAAGGGAAACGCCATCTGGATCTCCCATCTGGATCTGATGCGTCTTTTTCAGCGTTCCTTCAACCGTGCGGGGCTGCACCTGACCCATACCCAGGGCTTCAATCCCAGACCGTCGGTATCCATTGCGCTGCCCCTGTCCGTGGGAATCGAAAGCAGCTGCGAATTTCTGGACTTCCAGCTGGATGGTGAGCCGGTTCCCAATGAGGAAATCCTCACCCGGCTGAATGCCGCGCTGGTGGAAGGCGTACGGGTTCTCTCCGTTTATGATGATGGGCAGAAAATCAAAAACATCGCCTACCTTGACTGTACGTTGTGGCTGGAATATGACCGGGGCGTTCCGTCAGAGGCAATGGAGGCGATCCGGGCGCTTTTTGCACAAGAGTCGGTTATTGTATCCAAGAAGAGTAAGAACGGAATGACTGAGCAAAATATTATTCCCATGATTCGTTCCCTGCAGGCCCGGCAGACGGATGCGTGCACCCTGACACTTCGGGCCCGGGTCTGCTGCCAGAATCCGTCTCTGAACCCGATGCAGCTTTGCGCGGCCATTGAACATTATCTTCCCGGGTTTGCACCGGATTTTGTGAGATGCACCAGGGAAGAAGTTCTTGATTTACAGGAAAACATTTTCAGATAGGAGATAATCACATGGAAGAATTCATTATGCTGGAAGAATGCCCCATCTGCCGGGGTGCCGGAATGATCATGCACGAGGGCGGCTGGAACGTCCAGGTAGAATGCGCGGATTGCAGTGCCCACACCGTGTATGTGGAGTATTCCAACGAGGAAGAGAAAAAGCAGGCAGAACGGACGGTTGCCCATCTGTGGAACATCGGCAAGGTGGTCAGCAGTGAGCGGGGAGAGTAAAGAACATTCCGTTCCCGGCGCGGAGGAGATGGAGCAGCGCCTGCGCTTTTGGATCGGGCAGCTCCACAGCAGAGCGCCGGAGAGCATTGGGGATCTTCTTCACTTCCGCGTGGGTCCGTGCAGCCCGGATACAGGGGAGTATCGCTTCTATGCTTCCACCGGGGATTGGATGAAGAATGCCTTTGGAAGCCTCCATGGCGGCATCATCGGCACGATACTGGACCAGGGAATGGGGATGCTTGCAACCTGCCTGATGGACGGCAAGGCCATCACCCCCACGGTTCAGATGAATGTCACCTATCACCGCCCTCTGATGCCGGGGGATGAGATTCTGCTGAAGATCTATGTGGAGACCATGACCAGGACGCTGATCTACATGCGGGCGGAAGCAATGAACGCCGGAAGTCCGGAAAGACTTTGCGTCAGTGCCAACGGGATCTTTTTTGTCAAACTTTTGGAAGCCTAAAAGTGCTCTGATTCGCTCTTTTTCTGCATTTAAAGGAACGAATCAGAGCTTCAAAAAAATATTAGAAAATTTTGAAAAAAAGGCTTGCAATTTCTGAGAAGCTGTGATATTATATGCAGGCAGTTGAGAGACGCAAGCAAGTAAATATCCGGGTGTGGCGAAGTTTGGTATCGCGCTTGAATGGGGTTCAAGAGGCCGCTGGTTCGAATCCAGTCACTCGGACCAAAACGGTCAGTTTCTGAGGAAACTGACCGTTTTTCTTATGTGAAAAGTTGTACGATTTTTCAGGTTTTTTTGAGCGTTGATACGCAGTGAGCAGATCGTATCACACAGCCGGTCAACAACTTTTTCAAGGGTTGCGAATACTTCGTTTCGGAAGCCTCGTTTTCGGACTTCCTTCCAGATTTGCTCTATAGGATTCATTTCTGGAGTATATGGCGGTATGAGAAAAAGGACAATATTCTCCGGCAATTTCAAGGCTGCGGATTTGTGCCAGGCAGCACCATCACAACAGAGTAGTATGATATCTTCTGGATAGCATTTTGAAAGTTCCCTCAGAAAGATGTTCATGCATACTGAATTGCAATATGGCATAATCAAGAAAAAGTTCTCACCGGTCAATGGCTCCACCGAGCCATAGGCATAGCGGTACTCTTTCTGAAAGCAGAGCGAGAGGTATCTGGATTCGCACTCGGTGCGACTGGTGCCTTTAGGACCTCTGCTTCCATTTTTTATGTCAATGTTTTGTTGATCGACAATCAAATACAGAGAGGCGCCTCCTTGTCTCTTGTGCTTTAATCCAAATCGTACCGGTACGAAATATCCATTATCAACGCATCCGCCAATCAGATTTTCAAACATGACGGTGCTGTTATCACAGAAATACCGATTGGCATTCTTTTCATCCTAGTCTCCCCACAAATGACAAAAAAGCCATCGGAAACACGAGCGTTTCCGACGGCTTCTTGGCGGAGAGTCAGGGATTTGAACCCTGGCGACACTATTCATGCCCTACGAGATTTCGAGTCACGCCTCTTCGACCACTTGAGTAACTCTCCGTAGCTTCCTCGCAGAACGAAGGTATTATAACAGCTGGCAACGGAAAAATCAAGGTTTTTCCATGTCTTCCCGGTTCTTTTTCGCAAGCTCCAGGACTTCTTTCAGCTTCCGGCAGATTTCCTCATAGTTTTCCCGGTGGTGGGGGCGCAGGCAATTGGTGCAGTTTTTGATGCCGCTTTCCGTATAGGTGAAGCTCCCTCCGCATCTGTCGCCCAGGGCGTACAGGGGACAGTAGCAAAACAGACAGCTGAAGGTCTCTGGGTCAGCATTTGGGTGGCAGGGAAAGTATTCACATTCCCGGTTCTGAAAAAAATCATAGTGACTCATTGAATTGCCTCTTTTCATTGATCTTTACATGGGATATTGGGATGTGTTATAATCCATAAAAATGGAGGTTGAAAAATGCAGGTACTGATTGACGGAGACGGTTGTCCTGTGGTGGATATCGCGGTGGAGCTCTGCCGGGAACGGAAGCTTCCCTGCCTGCTGCTGTGCGATACCGCCCACGAATTCCACCGGGAGGGAGCGGAAACCCTCACCTTTGACAAAGGGGCCGACAGCGTGGATTTCGCTCTGGCCAATCGGGTGCAGCCCGGTGACCTGGTGATCACCCAGGACTACGGTCTGGCCAGCATGTGTCTGGCCCGAAGGGCGCGGGTCCTGCACCAGGACGGCTGGGAATATACCGTCTGGAACATCGACGCCCTCCTGCTCCAGCGGCATGAATCCAGGAAATACCGTCTGTCCGGCGGGCGGACGAAGGCAATCCCCAAACGGACACAGCAGCAGGACCATGCCTTTCGCGCCGCAATGGCAGCATTACTGGGGGCCTAAAAGACATCCCATGGAAAACCCTCCGGCGGGTTGTGGCAAAACGCCATCCAATCATGGGTGGAAGGATGATAAAAGCCGACGTGCTGGGAAAACAGAGCGATTTCGCAGGGATCGTCCAGGACAGAGTATTTTCGCTCACCCACGAGAGGAAGCCCCCGGCTGGCGAACTGGACCCGAATCTGGTGGGTCCTGCCGGTGTGGAGCTGAATCTCCACTTTGCTCATGCCTCGGGCAGAAGCCAACACCCGATAGCTGAGGCTGGCATTCTGAATTCCTTTTCCGGGTTCCGACGCCACGAAGGTCATTTTTCTGGCCTTGTCCCGGCCCAGAAGATCTTCCAGCGTGTCGCTGCTTTTCTCCGGGATTCCATGGACCACAGCGTAATAAGTCTTTTGGAACTCCCCTTCCCGCACCTGGCGGGACAGCTCCGATGCCGCCGCCGGATTCCGCGCCAGCACCATCAGGCCGCTGACCACCCGGTCCAGCCGGTGTACCGTGCGGAGGTCCGCCCTGGGATCTCCCAGCTGACCGCGCAGCAGTTCCGGCAGGCCGCCGGGCTCATCGGTGGAAAGCACCCGGGCCGGTTTCATACAAACCAGGATATCCTTATCCTGATAGCAGATTTCTGCCACGCACACCACTCCCTTTTCGCTTATTTTATCAGATATTCCACTGAAGTTCAAGCATTTGGAGGTTTTGCCATGAAAATCGTCATACTGGATGGTGCCGCACTGAATCCCGGTGATCTGAGCTGGGAAGGACTTGCTCAATTCGGAGAATACAGCGTATATCCCCGCACGGACAGTGCCCAGGAAACCATTGCGCGAATCGGCAGCAGTGAAATCGTACTGACCAACAAAACGCCCATCACCAGAGAAATTCTGGAAAGCTGTCCCTCTGTCCGTTACATCGGCGTTCTGGCCACCGGCTACAATGTGATCGACTGCCAGGCTGCCAGGGATAAAGGCATTCCCGTCACCAATGTTCCCAGCTATGGAACCAATGCGGTGGCCCAGTTTACCATGGCCCTGCTGCTGGAAATCTGCCATAAAACCGGACTGCATGACGCTGCCGTTCATGAAGGGCAATGGGAGCGCTCCCCCGTGTTTTCCTTCTGGCTCACGCCCCAGTCTGAACTTGCGGGAAAAACCATGGGCATCATCGGTCTGGGCAGAATCGGCACCGCTGTCGCAAAACTGGCCCAAGCCTTCGGGATGCGAGTAATCGCCTATTCCCGCACCAAAAAGGAAGGGATCGACTGTGTGGATCTGGATACTCTTCTGGCCGAGTCCGATGTGATTTCCCTTCACTGCCCCCAATTCCCGGAAACCGAGCGGCTGATCCGCAGGGAAACGCTGAATAAAATGAAAGACGGAGCCATTCTGCTGAACACCTCCCGGGGCGGACTTCTGGACGAAGCGGATGTGGCTGAGGCACTGAGAAGCGGAAAGCTCCGGGCTGCAGCAGTGGACGTGGTATCCCAGGAGCCCATTCTGGGCAGCAATCCCCTGCTCCACGCCCCCAACTGCATCATCACGCCCCATATGGCCTGGGCTCCCACGGAAAGCCGGCTTCGGCTGATGGACTGCGTGGTGGAAAACCTTCGCGGCTTCCTGTCCGGGGCACCCCTGAACGTTGTAAATTAACGCTTATTTTTCTTGTCAAACAGCAGGGATATTCCAATTCCGGCCAGAATCAGAAACATTGCCGAAACCAACGGATTGGGACTGTGACGGACGATGCCTTTCGCCAGATGCAGCCCACTGCCCAAATGAACCGCCGGCTCCGGGACATTCCAAGCATCCGCCCCGGTGCGGATTCCCAGGAAGGTAATCACGACCAGCACCGCCGCGCAAATCAGACAGATAACCCGTTTTCCCATATTTCTGAATCCTCCCTTGTTAGATTGTGGATTCAGTATACACGCCGCCCTCGCTGAAAAAGGTCTTTTTGCCGCTGCCCGCTCCGAAATCGAACGCCCTTCTGCGTCCGCTTCCCGCATAATGAGCGCCGCCGGAATGCGAAAGATGACCAGCCGTCCCGAAGCGTTTCTAACAGGAGGAAAACTTTTGTTAGGCTCCGGTTTTTTATCTGAACGCGGTGCAAAACCCATAAGGATGTTTGATTTTTCGTGAAATAAGGAGAGGATCCCCTGCAATGTATGAAACCGATCGATTACAATTGAAGCACCCGGTTTTTTCAGACTGGGAGGGGATGTACCGCAACCTGTGGTGCCACAGGGAATCCGCAGAGTTCATGCTCTGGAATGTGACAACCAGTCCCGAAGAGGCCCAGGAACGGATGCGCCGCTCCATTGCTTTTCAGGAAGGGAAGCCTGCCTGGTTTGTCTACGAAAAATGCAGCGGCGAGCCCATGGGCTTTGCCGGGTTCCGTGAAATAGAACCAGGGGTCTTTGAGGACACCGGCATTGCTGTCGGCCCCGCCTTCGTGGGGAAAGGCTATGGAAAAGAAATCCTGAATCTTCTGACCCGGATCGCAAAAGAGCAATACGGCGCCGTGGGGTTCATCGCCTCCTGCCGCAGTCGGAACAGCGCCTCCCGGGGAATGATTCTGGGCTGTGGATTCCGGTTTTCCCACTATGAAAACCGGATAGACCACCGGAATGGAACGGAATATATTCTGGAATTCTACGAGAAAGCTCTATAAAAAAGTCCTTGCAGCCGAAACGCCGCAAGGACTTTTTTTCATTGTTCCACAGTTTGGAGAATCAGCTTCGCCAGAGCATCTCTTCCGTCTCCTTTTTCAGCGGAGAAAGGAATGATGGGGCAGTTTTCGGGGAGCTCCAAGTCCTCCCGGATGGTTTTCAGATTGGGTTCCAGCTCACATTTTTTCAGCTTGTCCATCTTGTTGGCCACCACCACAAAGGGACAGCCGCTGTCCAAAAACCAACGGGCCATGGTCACATCGTTGTTCGTGGGAGGATGGCGGTAGTCCACGATCAGCACGCCCAGAGTAATCCGGTTGGCAGCGAAATAATCCTCCATCAGCTTTCCCCAGCGTTCTTTCTCACTCTGGGAAACCTTGGCGAAACCATAACCGGGCAGGTCCACCAGGTAGCATTTCCGGTCCAGGGTGAAATAATTCACATGGATGGTCTTGCCAGGCTTATCCCCCACTCTGGCAAAATTCTTCCGCTGTAAAAGGCGATTGATCACAGAGGATTTTCCCACATTGGATTTCCCGGCAAAGGCAATTTCCGGCAGGCGCGCAGCGGGAAAATCCTTGGGAGAAGCAGCGGAAATCAAAAATTCAACATTCTGAAAATTCACGGCTTCCCTCCCTTACTGCTGCAGCGACGGCCGGTGCAGCTTGGCTGCATCCTCAGGGATTGCGTTCAGCACCGTGGGAGCAGCCTCCGCCTGGCGGTTCAACGCCGCGTCCAGAACGGTGTCCACCGTGTGGGCGGTGATAAAATTCAGCTGCTTGCGGACGGTCTGATCAATTTCCTCCAGGTCCCGTTCATTGTCTGCGGGAATGATCACCGTACGGATGCCATGCCGCAGGGCGGCCATGGTTTTTTCCTTCAGGCCGCCGATGCGAAGCACCCGACCCCGGAGGGTCACCTCACCGGTCATGGCCACATCTCTGCGCACCGTTGCACCGGTCAAGGCGGAAACAATGGCGGTGGTCACCGTCACACCGGCGGAGGGACCATCCTTGGGCACCGCACCTTCCGGAAAATGAACATGGATATCCTTGGTTTTGTAGAAGTCGGGAGCAACCCCCAGCTTGGAGGCGTTGGCCCGGATGTAGCTCACGGCAGCATGGACGGATTCTTTCATCACGTCACCCAGGTTGCCGGTGAGCTCCAGCTTGCCGGAGCCTTCCATCACGTTGACTTCCACCTCCAGGGTTTCGCCGCCCACGCTGGTCCAGGCAAGACCGGTCACCAGACCCACCTGGTCTGCTCCCGGAAGCCGTTCGGGCAGGTACTTCCGGACGCCCAGGAAGGTTTCCAGATTGGCGCCGTTTACGGTAATCCGCTTGGGCTCCTCCTGACTGAGAATCTGCATGTCCGTCTTGCGGCAGATATCGCCGATGCAGCGTTCCAGATTTCGCACGCCGGATTCCCGGGTATAGCACTCGATGATCTCCCGAATGGCATCGTCCGTGATGCGCAGCTGGGACTTTTTCAGGCCGTGCTTGGAAAGCTGCTTGGGAATCAGGTGATTCTTGGCGATCATCAGCTTCTCCTCATCACTGTAGGAGCTGAGTTCGATGACCTCCATACGGTCCAGAAGGGGCCGGGGCACGGTATCCAGCGTATTGGCGGTGGTGATGAACATCACGTTGGAAAGGTCAAAGGGAATCTCCAGGTAATGATCCCGATAGGAATGGTTCTGCTCGGAATCCAGGACCTCCAGCAGTGCGGCGCTGGGGTCACCCCGATAGTCGGATCCCATTTTGTCAATTTCGTCCAGCAGCAGCACCGGGTTGGAGGTACCTGCCTGGGCTATGGCCGCCATAATTCGTCCGGGCATGGCGCCCACATAGGTTTTGCGGTGACCCCGGATATCCGCCTCATCATGGACACCACCCAGAGAAATCCGAACCATTTTCCGATTCAAGCTCCGGGCGATGGAATAGGAGATGGAAGTTTTGCCCACACCGGGAGGACCCACCAGGCAGAGAATCTGGGGCGGCATATGAGGAGCCAGCTGCCGGACGGCAATGGTTTCCAGGATCCGCTCCTTTACCTTTTCCAGGCCGAAGTGGTCATGCTCCAAAATTTTGGAGGCCGCCTGGACATCGATCCGCTCCTTGGAGGTTTTATTCCAAGGCAGATCCAGCACGGTGTCCAGGTAGCTGCGCAGGACCGAAGCCTCAGAAGAGCCGAAAGGCTGCTTTCTCAGCTTCTGCACGTCCTTCAAAAGCTTCTTCTCATACTCCTCTTTCAGATGGAGGCTTTTGATTTTGGCGATATCCTCATCAAAATCCTCATCGTCCTCCCCTTCTCCCAGTTCATCCCGGATGACACGCATCTGCTCGCGCAGGTAGTAATCCCGCTGATTCTGGTCGATGGCGGAACGGGTTTTATCCTGAATCTCCGACTCCAGCTGGAGCACCTCGATTTCCCGGGTCAGGTAAGTAACGGCCATTTCCAGCCGGCGGGTAGGATTGAGCTGCAGCAGCAGCTTGGCCTTCTCCGCGAAATCCAGGCCGGAATTCTGAGCCATGGAATCCGCCACAAAGCCGTTCTGATTGCTGGCCATCATACGGAGCTGAACCATCTGGGCCGGATGCTCCGTGAGCTCCACATAAGTATTATAAAGGGTGCAGGCCTCCCGGCGCAGAGCCTTGCCTCTGGGGGAATCCGTCTCCTCCGGGCAAGGAATGGACTCTACCACGGCAGAGAGGAAGGGCTCGGTCTGCCGCATTTCCACGATCCTGGCCCGGGTGACACCGGTGACCAGCACCCGCAGATTCTCATCTGGGGCATTCAACAGCTGCTTGACCTTGACCACCGTACCCACGGCATAGAGGTCTGCCAGCTTGGGATCATCCACCAGGAGATCCTTCTGGGGAACCAGAAACAGCATCTGGTCCTTTTTCATGGCAGCCTCCAACGCAAGGGCCGACTTGGTTCTGCCCACGTCAAAGTGGACCGTCTGCTCCGGGAAAACTGCCAGCCCGCGCAGGGCAAGCACAGGCATCAAGCCTGCATAGCAAATTTCAGACAAGGGATAATCCCTCCTTATTGGATAATAGAAGAAGGGGATAGAAATCTACCCCCTTCATATTTGTCAGTGCTTTCCGGCCAGCTTTTCTCTGGGATGGCTGGGATCCCGGAGAATGGTGGCAGGTGCTCCTTCCACGCACTCCGGCGTGATGACCACCTTCTGAATGGTCAGGTCCGACGGAATCTGATACATGATTCCCGTCATGATCTTCTCCATGATGGCCCGCAGCCCCCGAGCACCGATTTCCCGCTCCAAAGCCTTCTGGGCAACTGCCTGCAGGGCCTCATCGGTGATCTCCAGAGAAACGCCGTCCATCTCCAGCAGTGCTTGATACTGCTTGGACAGGGCGTTCTTGGGCTCCACCATGATGCGGATCAGGTCCTGCTGGGTCAGGCTCTGCAGATTGGTGATGACGGGCATACGGCCCACCAGCTCCGGAATAATGCCGAACTTCAGCAGATCATGGGGCTCCACCTGGGACAGGATCTTGCCCACATCCCGCTTTTTCCGGCTCTCCACAGGTGCGTCGAAGCCGATGGCGGAACGATCCGTGCGGGCCTCGATGATTTTATCCAATCCGTCGAACGCGCCGCCGCAGATGAACAGGATGTTGGTGGTGTCGATCTGGATCATTTCCTGTTGGGGGTGCTTGCGGCCACCCTGAGGAGGAACACCGGCAACGGTACCCTCCAGAATCTTCAGCAGTGCCTGCTGGACGCCCTCACCGGAAACGTCACGGGTGATGGAGGTATTTTCGCTCTTGCGGGCGATTTTATCCATCTCATCAATGTAGATAATGCCGGTCTGAGCACGCTGTACATCAAAGTCAGCGGCCTGAAGAAGACGAAGCAGGATATTTTCCACATCATCGCCCACATAGCCTGCTTCCGTGAGCGTGGTCGCATCGGCAATGGCGAAAGGAACATTCAGGATTTTGGCCAGGGTCTGAGCAAAGAGGGTTTTGCCGGAACCCGTGGGACCAATCAGCAGAATGTTGCTCTTTTGCAGCTCCACATCGGAGTTGCCGCCAAAATAAATACGTTTGTAGTGATTGTATACAGCGACGGACAGCGCGACCTTTGCTTCTTCCTGACCGACGATGTAATGATCCATGAATGCTTTGATCTCCATGGGGGCAGGCAGCTTATCCATGGTGGGTTCGCCGCCCCGGCCCACATCGATCTCATCCCGCAGCAGATCGTTGCACGCGTGGACACAATCGCTGCAGATATACACTCCTGGGCCGGCAATCAGCTTAGAAGCCTGATTCTCCCGCTTCCCGCAGAAGCTGCAGCGAATCTGCTGTTCCGAATTTCTTGCCATGAACCCGTTACCTCATTTCTAAAAAATCAATGATGCTCCAGCACCCGGTCGATCAGGCCAAAGGCCTTGGCCTCCTCAGCGGTCATAAAGTTATCCCGCTCGCAGGCATTGGTGACCACATCGATGCTCTGGCCGCAGTTTTCAGCCAGGATGCGATTCATGCGTTCCTTAATGGTCTGGAAACGCTTCAGATGAATGGCCATATCGGTCACCTGCCCCTGGGTACCTGCAGAAGGCTGATGGATCATGATCTCTGCGTTCGGCAGCGCCATTCGTTTGCCCTTGGTACCCGCACTCAGCAGGAACGCGCCCATGGAAGCTGCCATCCCCACGGCGATGGTAGCCACATCGCACTTTACATACTGCATGGTATCATAGATCGCCATGCCCGCCGTGATGCTGCCGCCGGGGCTGTTGATATAAAACTGAATGTCCTTGTCGGGGTCCTGGGCTTCCAAGTACAGCAGCTGAGCCACAACCAGACTGGCAGTGGTATCGTTGACTTCCTCCGACAGGAAAATGATACGGTCATTCAGCAGACGGGAAAAAATATCATAGCTGCGCTCGCCGCGGCTGGTCTGCTCAACAACATAGGGAACCAAACTCATGGTGATGTCTCCTTTCATACAGCAGGGGTTTGAAACATTCTAACCATTTGGAGGACGGCTTATTCCTCGGTCTTCTCCTCAGCCTTGGGAGCAACAGCCACAGCGCTGTCCACAATGATCTGAACGGCCTTGCGAGTCTTCAGGCTCTCGGTCAGTTCCTCAGCGGGGACCATCTCCTTGACCTTCTCGGGCTCCAGCTCATACTGCTTGGCCAGGGACTCGATCTCGGCAGCGATGTCTTCCTCGGACACGGTGACATTCTCCACCTCAGCGATCTTCTCCAGGGTGACGGAGATCTTTGCCTGCTTCTCGGCGCCGGGACGGAAGGCATTGCGCATGGTGGACACGTCGCCGCCCATCATCTTGGCATACTGCTCCATGGAGTAGCCGCCCATCTGCAGCTGGTAAGCGAAGCGCTCCATCTGTACATCCAGTTCCCGCTCGATCAGGGCGTTGGGCATATCAACAGTGGTGTTCTCGGCAGCCTTGTCAACGCAGGCCGTCTCGAAATTGGTCTGAGCGTTCTTCTCAGCCTTCTCCAAAGCCTTGGCGCGGATGTCAGCCTTCAGTTCTTCCAGGGTGTCGAACTCGGAAACGTCCTTGGCAAACTCGTCGTCCATCTCGGGCACCACGGTCACGGTGACCTTGTTCACCTTCACATGGAACACGACAGCCTTACCGGCCAGTTCCTTATGGTAATCCTCGGGGAAGGTGATGTCGATGTCCTTTTCCTCGCCGGCGGACATGCCAACCACCTGCTCTTCAAAGCCAGGGACAAAGGAACCGCTGCCCAGCTTCAGATCGAAATTGTCGCCCTTGCCGCCCTCGAAGGGAACACCATTGTCGAAGCCTTCGAAGTCGATGTTGGCTGTATCGCCCATCTGGGCGGCACGGTCAACGGTCTCGGTGGAAGCCACGTTCTGAGCCATCCGGTCCAGCTCGGCCTGAACCTGAGCATCGGAAACGGTAACCTCAGCCTTCTCCACTTCCAGGCCCTTGTACTGGCCCAGAGTGACCTCGGGATAAATTTCAGTGGTCAGAGTCAGGGTGACCACATTGTCGTCGCTGATCTGCATATCGGTCAGGTTGGGGCGGCCGACGGCCTTGAAGCCCTCCTGATGCGCAATGGCGAAGTCATAGATTTCGGGGAAGATTTCTTCCAGGCCGTCTTCATAGAAAACGTGAGCGCCGTACATGCTCTCGATCATCTTCCGGGGAGCCTTGCCCTTCCGGAAGCCGGGGATCATAATGCTCTTGCGGGCCTTCATGTAAGCCTTGTTGACACCGGACTCCATCAGTTCCTTGTCGATCTCCACAACAACGGTGGCGTTGTTGCCGTTTTTCTCTACGCTATTGACTTTCATTTGAATTATTCCTCCTAAATTGGCCTGCAGAGCAGCGCCTTTCTATATCTTTATGATTCAGCCGATATATTCTATCAAATAAAATACGGGTTGTCCACACATTTCTGAAAAGTTTTCTAATATTTCACATTATTTCTAAGGAAGAATCTTTTGCGGCCTGAAATTTATGAAATCTGCTGCCAGCAGGGCGTAATCAACCCCATCCCAGATTCCTTCCGTCGCCAGCTTGTGGCTTGGCCCGTGCAAATGACCGTAAAAGCAGCGACGGACTCCATAACGCTGAAGCAGTTCCAGGATCTCCGGGCACTCATAGCCCTTGCTTCGGGGAGGATAATGGAGGAACACCAGCTTGGGCAGCTCCCCTGCCGCTTTCAACGAAGCCTCCAGCCGGATCAGCTCCCGCTTGAACACCTTTTCGTCATGCTCACTGCTTCGCTTTTCCTCAAAATACCAGCCCCGGGTGCCGCAGATGGCGTAGCCGCTGTATTCATAGAAATTGTTGTTCAGGATATGCAGGTCGGTAAATTCATTTTCCAGGCAGAATTTCTGGAATTTCGCAGCAGTAGACCACCAGTAGTCATGGTTGCCCTTGAGGATGATCTTCCTGCCGGGAATATGATTGATCCAGGCAAAATCCGCCTTGGCAGACTCCAGATCCAGCGCCCAGCTCAGATCGCCCATGAGCACCGTGGTATCCTCCGGGCCGATGAGCTCCATCCCCTGCCGGAGCTTGTCCATATAGCCCACCCAGGCGCCGCCAAAGATATCCATTGGCTTGGGGGCACCGAGGCACAAATGCAAATCGCCGATGGCGTAAAGCGCCATGAGGCACCTCCTTCGTTACTTTTCCACGCTGCGCAGGACATTCAGGGCATTATTCCAGAAAATGTCCCGGATCGTCTCCTCGCCCAGGCCCCGTTCCAGCAGTCTCCGGGCCAGAGCCGGGTAGCTCTGAATTCCTTCAAAGCCCTGGGAAAGCTGCTCGCAGCCGTCCAGATCACCGCCCAGGGCGATGTGCTTTCCGGTGGGGTCCAGCTCCATAAAACGGAAAATATGGTCGCAGACAGTGTCCAGCGTGGGGCTTTCGCCCAGAAAATCCGCATACTGGTTGATGCCTGCCACGCCTCCGGTCCGGCAGATGGCGCGGAACATATCGTCCGTCAGATTCCGGCTGTGGCCGCAGAGGGCGCGGCTGTTGGAGTGGGTGGCAAGCACAGGGGCCTGGGTCTGTTCCATAATATCCCAGAAGCCCTCATCGCTGATGTGACTCACATCCACCAGCATCCCCAGCCGCTGGGCTTCACGGACATATTCTCTGCCCTGGTCGGTCAGACCGCCGCCGGTCACATTGGAACCGGTAAGTACATTCTGTTCATTCCATCCCAGACTGGTAATCCGAAAACCGATCTGATGGAGGTTTTCCAGCAGTGCCGGGTCAAAATCAAAGCCTGCCGGACCTTCGATGGTCAAAATGGCAGACATCTTCCCCTTTTCCCGGTTGGCCTCCACATCAGCCATGCTGTAGGCGATGGACATGAGGCGCTTATGCTTGTCCACTTCCCGCTGGATGGTGGCAAGCTCCCGCTCAAAAACCACAATGGGAGAGAGCTTGTTCCACTCCTGCATCATGGGTGTGGTGAAACAGGCAAAACACTGGCAGTAGGCTTCCAGCTGGGAGGCTCGCTCCAGGTCAATATGCAGTTTGTTCTTTTTCAGGCTGCCTGCCTCGTTGCGGGTTTCCCCCAGCAGAGCCAGGGCCGTGTCGCAGTGCAGATCAAAAACAGGAATATTCATTGAAAGGCATCCTCCAAATGGTTGATTACAGGGCGGCGGGTCTGGGTTCCCTCCGGGGCGTAGATTTCGATCACATCAAAACGGGGCTGAAGCTGCGTGGGATTGTCGACCAGATAGAGCATGGCAGTGGAACGAATCCTTTGCTGCTTGCGGCCATCCACAAATTCCCGGGCCATGGCGAAATCTGCGTTCTTTCGCAGCTTCACTTCCACAAAAACCAGATACTTTTTGTTTGCGGCAATCAGGTCGATTTCACCCAACCTGGTGCGGTAATTGGTGGCAACAATGGAATATCGCTTCTTTCGCAGGTATTCCGCCGCCACCGCCTCCCCCCAGGCGCCGGTAAGATTACTTCTGCTCATAAAATTTCTTCAGAAAGGTTTTACGGTGAATGGGACAGGCGCCGTACTGCTCCAAGGCGGCATAGTGGGCCTTGGTGCCGTAGCCTTTGTGAATTTCAAAGCCGTATTCCGGGAACTGCTCCGCCTGGCGAACCATGAAATCATCCCGGGTCACCTTGGCAAGAACGGAAGCCGCAGCAATGTTGGCGCTGAGGCTGTCTCCCTTCACCACGGTTTTCACCGGCAGACCAAAGTCCTTCTGCCGGTTGCCATCGATCAGCACCAGATCCGGGCGGATTTTCAGCTGGGCCAAAGCCCGCTCCATGGCCAGGAAAGTGGCATGCAGAATGTTGATTTCATCAATCTCCTGTTCCGTTGCAAAGGCGATGCCGTATGCAAGGGCCTGATCGCAAATCATCGGAAACAGTTCCCGCCGTCGCTTGTCGGAGAGCTTCTTGCTGTCATTCAATCCGGGAATCCGGAGGTGGGGCGGCAGGATTACCGCAGCCGCGCACACCGGCCCGGCCAGAGGGCCTCTGCCCGCTTCATCCACACCGCAGATGACTTCAACGCCCTCTGCGTAGTTCTCGTCCTCGATCTCCCACATGGTCAGTTCCTGCATTCCAAATCCTCCGGCATTTCCAGCGTGAATTTCCCCAGCTTGCCGCTGCGGAACTCGTCTATCAGCACCTTTGCCATCCGCTCGGTGTGGACCTCTCCGCCCCGGAGCAAAAAGCCCCGCTTCCGTCCGGCCATTTCCAGCAGTTCATAGCCGGGAGTGTCGGGTTCCGCCTCTACCTTATACCGTTCGGATAGAACCTGGGGATAGTATTTCAGCAGCAGCTCCATCAGGCGGCAGGACAGCTCCTCCAGATCAATGACCCCTTCCTTCACCGCGCCGGTAAAGGCCAGCATCATGCCAACCTGAGGGTCTTCAAATTTGGGCCAGAGAATGCCCGGAGTATCCAGCAGCTGTAGGCCACTGTCCACCGTGACCCACTGCTTTCCCCGGGTGACGCCGGGGCGATTCTCCGCCTTTGCGCCCTTCCGGCCGGAAATCTGGTTGATCAGGGTGGATTTTCCCACATTGGGAATGCCCACCACCATGACACGAAGGGGACGGTTCATCCCCCGGGCGGCATCCCGCTCTAATTTTTCGGCGCAGGCAATCCGGGCCGCAGGGGTAAAGTCGCTGATGCCCTGGCGGCTTTTGCAATCGGTTGCCAGCACAGCCATTCCACGACTGCGGAAATACTCCCGCCATTTTTTGGTGGCGGAAGGGTCCGCCAGATCCATCCGGTTTAAGACAATGATTCTGGGCTTGTTGCCGCAGATGGAATCAATGTCCGGATTCCGGCTGGACATGGGGATTCTGGCATCCACAATTTCACACACCGCGTCCACCTGCTTCAAATCGGCTTCGATCTGGCGGCGGGTTTTGGTCATGTGGCCGGGATACCACTGAATGTTCATGTTCTCTGTCATTGCACCGCTCCAATTCGATGGAAGTCCCGGGCCTGCGTGCCTCCCATGCCCGTGCCTGGGAAGAGCAAGAAAATCACCTTGCCCACAATTTCCCGCTCATCCACCTGACCGATCTGGGGAGAGCGGCTGTCTTTGGAATTATTGCGGTTGTCACCCATGATGAACACACAGCCCGGCTCAACGGTCTGGGGGAAGGAATTCCCCTCTTTCAGCGTGGTGAGGGTTTTGGTATAGGGTTCATCCAGGGGAACATCGTCCACGTAGACGATGCCTTCCTCAAAATCAATGTCCACTTCCTGCCCCTCGGTGGCGATCACCCGCTTGACAATGGGCTTGCCATTGTCGTAGGCCTGCTTGCTGACTACCACCACATCCCCCGGCTGGGGATCCTTGTAGAACAGATTGCTGACCAGCAGCATATAGTCACCGTTGAGCAGCGTGCGTTCCATGGAAGGGCCATCCACAATGATAATCCGGAAAAACAGCATCAGAAGGACCATCACCACGGCCAGCATATACACCAGGTCATGAAGATAGAGGGATACATTCTGCTGCCAGGTATACTTGGGTGATTCTTTCTTTTTGGGGGAAGTCCGGGCTTCCTCCTCATTCTTTTTTGCAAACATACGAAAATGTCCTTTCCTGTTTCAAAAGATACTTGTTTGATTGTATCATACATTTCCCGAAATTTCCACAATCGGGCGGAAATATTTATGACTGAAAAATATAAAAAGAGAGGGCCAAGCCCTCTCTTTTTATATGCTTCAGGATTAGACGTTCTCCTTGATCTTTGCAGCCTTGCCGAAACGACCACGCAGGTAGTACAGCTTGGCACGACGAACCTTGCCCTTGCGGACGGTTTCGATCATTGCAACGTTGGGAGAATGCAGGGGGAAGACCTTCTCGCAGCCAACACCGTAGGAAATACGGCGAACGGTAATGGTCTCGCCGATGCCGCCATGCTTACGGGCAATAACGGTACCCTCGAAAACCTGGATACGCTCACGGGAACCTTCCTTGATACGAACGTGCACACGAACGGTGTCGCCCACCCGAACTTCGGGCAGTTCTTCCTTCATGTACTGGCTATTCAGAGCCTTAACAAGATCCATTTCTTTGTCCTCCTTAAATATTAGGCGTTCGTACTCACATTCTTGTGGCAGAGGACGCACCTTGATTTCAGACCGACTTATTCTAACATACAGCCATCGGAAAATCAAGTATTTTTTACAATTTTTTCTGAAGTTTCTTGGGGATTATGACCCCGCCGAGGAATAATGCTTTATCCCCAGCCGCCAAACCAGCAGGCAGGGAATCAGGAACCACAGCGACAGTATGGGAAAGAGACCATAGTATGGGCTCCCCTTCCCCATCAGATATCGCAGTGGCCAGTACTGCACCATAGCCATGGGCATGATGGCCGTGGTAAAGAAGAGGACCCCCTTCCCGTAGATATCAAAAGGATACTTGCTGTAGGTACGGATACCATCAGTGAAAATATTCATGATTTCCAAGCCTTCCATGGTGAAAAAGCACAAGGATGCGTACACCAGAAACATACCGAAAAAGAGAAGGCTTCCGCATACAATCATGGAAAACAGGACCATAGCTTTCGGAAGGGACCATAGAAATCCACCGGTCCGGGCACCATAAAATGTAACGGCAACACCCAAAACAATGTTCGGCAAGGAGGCCATGCGCATATCCTGACAAATCACCTGAAAAATCAGTCCCCTTGGGCGAACCATCAAACGGTCAAAGGTTCCCTGCCGGACAATTCTGCCGAAGGCATCGAAGCCTCTTGCAAAGCATTCTGCCAGGTTAAAGGCAGTCATCACCACGCCGAAGCCCAGCAGGACTTCCCCCGCCGAGTAATCCCCAATGGAGCCAAACCGCCACATCATCACGCCAATGCCCAGCAAACTGCTGACGGTGAGCAGGAGTCTGCCCACGCAGGAGAGGAAGAAGGATCCGGGATAGGCCATTTCGCTTTTCAGATGGATGGAGAAGAACTTCCAATACAGCTTCATGTTCTCACCCTCCCGCAATGACCGCCCGGCGCAGCCCCCGGTGCATCAGACCATACCCCATAGCCGTCACGCCAAGGCACCAGAATAGCTGCAAGCCAACAGCACTGAACATCTTCGCCCCGGCAATATCCCCGCCAAAAATCCGAAGAGGCACATTCTGCAAAGAGCCAAAAGGACTGAGCTCGGCAATCTTCCGCAGTACCGGCGGGAAAAAGGGCAGCGGCAGCAAATCCCCGGAAAAGATTTCCGCAAGAGCCGGAACGAAAGCAACAATCCCCCGATAATCCGTCAGATAAAAGGTCAGGGTGTAGCAGAACATACAGCCGGAAACGCAGAGCCACAATGTCAGTACAAGGGAAAGCAAAAACACGAAAAACGCCGGGATCGAAATGGTCAGGCGTAATCCATAGGGAGCCGGAAGAAAACTGCTCACAATCAAAATGGGAATGATCCTGGGCAATGCCTTGCTCAGACGGGTGGCGAAACCTCTGGCACTCCACATGGCATACAGGTTGGTGGGACGAATCAGTTCATAGGCCACCTCTCCGGTACGGACTGCATCAAAAAGCGGCAGCTCCCAGCCCCACAGATTCCAGATCGAAAGCGTACCCTGCTGAATCCACACGTAGCAGCTCAGCGCCTGCATGTCCATGGGCAGCTTTTCGGGCGCGTAGAGATAAAAAGCCCGGAACATCAGAATCTCCATCAACCCCCAGAACAACTGGGTGAAAAATCCCGCAAAGGCGGCAGCCCGGTATTGCAGTCCTGCCAGAAACCGGATTCGAAAAAAGGTTGTATACTGCTTCATGGCTCACCTCTCAAATTCCGAACCGGCGGTACAGGTCTGCCACCGACTCCTCGGTGGACAGGTTCTCCCCTGCCATGGCCCGAATCTGCTCAATGGAACCGTCCAACAGCAGCCGGCCCTTTCCAATCAGCAGCACCCGGTGGCAGAGGGCATCGATGTCCTGCATGTCGTGGGTGGTGAGGATCACCGTGGTTTTTCTGTCCCGGTTTTCCGTCCGGATGAACTCCCGCACCTTCAGCTTGGAAACCGCGTCCAGGCCGATGGTGGGCTCATCCAGGAAGAGAATGTCCGGGCTGTGCAGCAGGGCCGCAGCAATTTCACAGCGCATCCGCTGGCCCAGGGACAGGGTTCTTGCCGGGGCGGTGAGGAATTCCCCCAAATCCAGCTGCTCCCGCAGCCGCTCCAGATTCTGCTGAAAGCTTCGCTCCGGCACACGGTAGATGTCTTTCAGCAGGCAGAGGGAATCCATCACCGGCACATCCCACCAAAGCTGGCTCCGCTGTCCGAATACCACGCCCAAATGGGATACATACCGCTTCCGGTCCTGCCAGGGAATCATTCCATTCACGCTGCACTCCCCGCTGTCCGGCCGGAGAATCCCGGAGAGAATTTTGATGGTAGTGCTTTTTCCTGCCCCGTTTGGCCCGATGTAGCCAACGATCTGCCCATCAGGGATGGTAAAGCTCATGTCATTCAAGGCCCTTATTTCTGTGTACTCCCGGGAAAACAAAGCTTTCACCGCGTTGCCAAGGCCTGCCTCCCGTTTTCGGACACGATAGGTTTTGCTGATTCCTTTCATTTCAATCATTTTTCTGTCTCCTCATTCAAATCTGCATGGCATATCAGGTCAGAGGACGGCATTGGGAACCTTCGTCACCTTAAAAAGCACATGGAAATATCCTGCCTCAGCAGTCACCGGCGGTCACGACCCTCTCCGGAAACCGGCAGAATATTCTCTTTTCAGATCTCGAAAAGGAAGGTAATTGTAGCAAATGAAGGCCAAAATGTCAACAATGTTCGGAAGATTTGCTGATCGGTTTCACTCAGTAATTCGGGAATTTATGACAACACCGCATAATGGGGCAAGGTGATTTGGCGAGGGATTTTGACCCAGCCGAAAGTTCTGGAAATGCGGGAATACTTTGTGTATTTCCCATTTTCGTAAGCTGCACGGATGGGGCAAAAGGCCCGCCAAAGCCCGCAGCTCCCATTGTGCGGTGTTGCCTTATATTTGACGTACCGGAACCGACGCGCCCTTTGGCTCCTCCTATGAGGGAGCCAAGAGCGCCGTCTCCCCCACATGGCGGGTGGGTTCCTTTCTATGTAAAAGGAAAATACAAGCACTATTTTCCCTTTTTTCTGCATTTTCTTTGTGTCCTCTCCATGGGGTTCCAGAGACCGGAGAGATAACTGAAAAGAAACATAACAAAGAGCAGCATATTATGCCCAATCATACATACCCAGGCGGAGATCAGGCCCATATGCAGAAGTTGGGTGCAGATGAAGGTGCCAAGGATCCGGATGCCCCACATGCCGCTGATGCCGAACACAAAAGGAAGCACCGTGTTGCCCATGCCCTGCATCATGCCCTCAATCACAATGGATACCCCGTAGAAGGGTTCCGACACCGCCACCATACGTAGCACTGTCGCGCCCAGGGCAATCACCACTGCATCCTTTGAAAACAGCGACATCATATTCGGGGCAAAAGCAAAGAGCAGTGAACCGGTCACGATCATCAGACTCACTTCGATGAACAGGATCATACGTGCCAGGTCCCTGGCTTTTTGGTTGTCATTTGCTCCTAAAGAATTACCTGCCAGGGTGGCTGCAGCCGTCATCATGCCATAACCGGGGATATAAAAAGCAGATTCCACGGTGTTGGCAATGGTATGAGCCGCTGTTGCCGCTTCACCTATGGAGTTGATCATGGAAGCAAAGACCACATAACCCAGGGAGGTCCCAAAGCGCTGCAGGCCGTTGGGCAGCGCCACCTTCAGGCAGGGTTTCAGCACCTCCCAATCCGGTTTCCAGGATTGACCTTTGGGAGAAAGGATTTTATGCCGCCACAATCCAGTGGTGATGCAGATTCCTCCCAGCCAGAAGGAAATGGCACTGGCCCAGGCTGCACCGACCACCCCCATTCCGGCACCGAATACGGTAACGCCGAATGCCTTTCGGGTGGGATAGATCAGCAGAAAGTTCAGAATCACGTTGGTGATGTTCACAAGCATACCCACACGCATTGGAGTTCTGGTATCTCCTGCCGAACGCAGCAGTGTTCCGAAAATGATATTCGCACTTCTCGCCAGCATGGGGGTATAGAGCACAAAGAAGTACCGGGAGGCAAGGCTTTGAATCGTCGGGTCCACATGCATCCAAATCGGAACCATTCCGCTGAGGCTCAGGGTCAGCGCCGTGAAGAAAATACCACAAACCAGCACCGCTAAAACCGCCTGGCTGGATGCCCGCTTGGCCCGATCCACATCCCCGGCACCACAGGCCCGGGAGACATAGGACAGGAAGCCCACTCCCACCGCGGAAATGGTACTGCCGATAAGCCAGTTTACCGTACTGGTGGCGCCCACCGCCGCCGTGGCCTGAGTCCCCAGTGCGCCAACCATGGCGGTGTCGATGTACTGCACCGCTGTCTGCATCAGTTCCTCCAGCATGGTGGGCCACGCCAGAGCAAAGATGGTGGGAACCATCTCCCAAGGCATATGTCTCTTTTTCATACCTAGACCCCTCAAATTCTTTTTTCCGCTATCAATATACAAACGCAGGAAACATCCTGTGTGCCGTTCCAAATCCTACCGCACAGGAACAGCACGCATACTGTTCCTTACAAATGCCAACAAGCAGGTCGGTGCACGATGTTCATTACTCGTTATCTTCCAAAGCATCCTTGATGCATTTCAAGAAGTCTTTTCCATACCAGGATGCTTTCAATTCGCCCACGCCGGAAACCCGTTTGAACTCCGACATGGTTTTGGGGCGTTTTTTCGCCATGTCCGTCAGGGTGGCATTGGAAAACACCACATAAGCAGGAATGCCCGCCTCCCGTGCAAGCCGCGCCCGGAGCTCCTTGAGTTTCTCAAAGAGCTCCGCCTGCTCCCCTGCCAGTGTCTGTCGGCCCGCCTTTTCCGTTGTCTTTTCCACCTTCATCACAACGGTCTGTCCATGGTAGAGCACTTTGGAAGCCATGGGGGTAAGCACCAGTGTCTGATGTTCGGAGTCCGTTTTCAGGTACCCCTCCCCTTCCAGGTGGTGAAGCATCGCCTGGACTTCGCTGCCGGACTTGGTTTTCAGCAGGCCATAGGTACTTAAGTGATCCAGCTTTAAATCCTGGATGCGCTTCATTTTGCTGCCCCGCAGTACATTCACAATCAGCTGGGCACCCACAGAGTATCCCAGGGTATCCTGAATCCGGCGGATGCAGGACAGGATCATCTGGGCTTCCCTGGTGATATCCAAATCTTCAAACAGCCCGCTGCAGGTACCGCAGTTCTGGCAGCGCTCGGGGTGCTTCTGACCGAAGTATTCCAGAATGTAGCCCCGGAGGCAGGCATTGGTTTTGCAGTAACCGGTCATGGATTCCAGCCGTTTTAAGTCCTGCTGACGAATCTGCTCCCGCTGGGCCGGATCAAGCTCCTCATTCTCCGAGCCGTTGTCAATTAAAAACCGGGCTGTATGCACATCGGCACCGCTGTACAGCAGGATACATTCCGCGTCCGTCCCGTCCCGGCCCGCGCGGCCCGCCTCCTGGTAATAAGCCTCCATGCTTTTTGGCATGTTATAATGAATGACAAAGCTGACATTGGACTTGTCAATGCCCATGCCAAAGGCGTTGGTGGCCACCATCACCGTTTTCCGGTCGTAAAGAAAATCCTCCTGGTTTTCTTTTCGCTCCTGTTCCTCCAGACCGGCATGGTACCGGGTGGCGTTATAACCCCAATCCTTCAGTTCTTCACACACGGATTCCACTTTTTTACGAGTGGAGCAATAGATGATGCCGCTCTTCCCTTTCCGGGACGCCATCAACCGCTTTAATTCCCGGTCCTTCAGTTCCGGGTGCAGCACATCGAAAAACAGATTGGGCCGATCAAAGCCCGTGATTTGCCGCACGGGATTCCGAAGACCAAGAATCCGCTCAACGTCCTCCCGAACCTGTTTTGTTGCAGTGGCAGTGAAGGCTCCCACCACCGGCCGTCTGGGCAGCTCCGAAATAAAGTTCACAATTCGCAGATAGCTGGGACGGAAATCCTGGCCCCACTGGGAAATACAGTGGGCCTCGTCAACCGCCACGAAGTCAATGGGAAGTTGGGCCGCCACGCCGGCAAACCCGGGATAGTCCAGCCGTTCCGGGGCCACGTACACGATTTTGTATTTTCCCGCCAGGAGATTGCGGTACACCGCCGATATCTGAGGGCCGGTCAGGGTGGAGTTGATAAAGGCCGCCGGAACGCCTGCGCTTTTCAATGCCAGTACCTGATCCAGCATGAGAGAAATCAGCGGAGACACCACCAGGGTAATCCCCGGAAGCATAAGCCCGGGCAGCTGGTAGCACATACTCTTTCCGCCGCCGGTGGGCATGATGCCAAAAACATCCTTTCCGGCAAGAACGCCGTCAATCAGCGCCTCCTGCCCCGGGCGAAAGCTGCTGTAGCCATATACCGCTTGCAGCAATGTCAGTTTATCCATCGCTTCACCATTCCCCAAAAAACTCCCCTTATTGTCCCACAGATGGCGCAAAAAAGCAAGGGGTCAGCCGCAAAAAGCTCTGCGGATGACTCCCCTGCTGGTTTTATATCGTGAAATCGTGCTGACGCACGGTGAAATCAAAGGCTCACGCCTTTGGTGAAATATTTGGCTGGCGCAAAATGTGAAATGAAATCCACTCACCGCCGCAGCGATTTCACACGCCGCAGGCGTATTTCACACCGCGAAGCGGTATTTCACCCACCGAAAAGGTGGATTTCGTCGAAAAAAGCACGCCGAAGCGTGCTTTTTTCATGGTGGGCGAGGCGGGACTTGAACCCGCACGTCCGCAGTGAACACTAGAACCTGAATCTAGCGAGTCTACCAATTCCACCACTCGCCCATATTCGCTTCCAAGGTTTCCCTCAGCGCTCATGTATAATAACATTCATTTTGAAATTTGTCAACTGTTTTTTCAAAATTTTCATGAAGCTTTTTCCAGCGTGCTTCGCCGGCACTGCGGCAGCCACCCGGGACCTGATGACAAGTCCCGGGCAGTTCGGCCGAATATTACCAGGTTTCCTTGATAAAAGCCCGATCCTCTTCCCCGATTTTGTCCAGCGCGGTGATTTCTCTTGTAGAATCCTGATCTGTGAGAATCTTCTGCTTGACCTGGTTGGGGAACATAACGGTTGTCATCCGGCCAAGATATCTGGCCCACATGGAGAAAGAAGAACCGGATGCCACCAGAAGCTTTGCCCTGGACAAAGCAAGAACATCTCCGATGGACGAGCCAAAGGTAACTCTTTCCACATTGCCCAGCTCCAGCAGCGGCCGGAGTTCTTCATCCGTACCGTCGGAAAAAACATATACCGGCGTTTCAGCCCCGATGATCGAGCGCAGCTCCTGGGCCATGGTAACATACCATTCAATGGGGATAGAGCTGTTGTGTTTTCCCTGCTTAACTTCCTCCCAGGTCGCCCTGGCAAAATCACCCAGCCGGATATGCATGGTAATCCCCCGGGAACCGTCAAACTCCAGTGCAGCTTTGTTTTTGGGGTTCAGGTTGGCAACAAGGTTATCCAGCAGGACCTGACTGTCATCCATCATCCCTTCAAAGCAGTTCTCCATTCCGGTGAACTCCACCACACACTCCGGAAGTGCCTTTCCTTCCAGCAGCTCTTTTTCCGAGATATGCTTCCGTGTCATGAGAATCCATGCTTTTTGAAATCCATCGATATATCCGGAATTGTTCACGAACAGATCATTGTAAAACCGTTTGTCAATGTCTCTGTGGATAATCGGTCCGACCTTCACATTGAACCAGGTGGGCCAGATCAGTTGGGTATCCGGGTGGCTTTTCTGATACAGTACCGCCCGAACATAAGGAAATAGAATGTTGCCAAGTCCAGCCCCGCCAAGGCGAATGAACATGAAGTCGAGTTCCGACAGTCTGGGATATAAGTAGATCAAAGCGTTACTCCCTTTCTTCGATGATGTGATAATATATAAAAATCTTTCTTCAAGAAAAAATCCGAGCTTCGTCCAAATCGGAAAAAGCTCGGATCAGTGGTGGACGATAACGGACTCGAACCGCTGACCCTGCGCACGTCAAGCGCATGCTCTACCAGCTGAGCTAATCGTCCATTTCTGTCAATCAGGAAAGAAATCTCCCGGAAAAAATTCCGGGAGAATCCTGTGGTGGACGATAACGGACTCGAACCGCTGACCCTGCGCACGTCAAGCGCATGCTCTACCAGCTGAGCTAATCGTCCATGGAAACCATGATGGCCCTGACAACACGAAGATTATACAGTATCAGTCAGAATTTGTCAAGCCCTATTTTCACATCTGTCAATCCGGTATCTAGAAATTGTGGAATAGCCCGCAATGATCAATCCACAGCGTACATTGAAAAATCGAATCTCTTTTTCTTATCCGTCCCCCTCTGCATTTTCGGTGCCAAATGCAGATGACAGGCAGGGAATTCTTGCTGAAAGAATAGCAAGTTTTCAGAAAAAAGCAAGAAAAAGTTTCAAAAAGCTATTGACTTTCAGAAGAAACAATGCTAGAATGGACAGGCCGCATTGAAGAGGCTTAAGTTGGTGCGCCCTGGCGCCCCCGCCTCCAGAGCGAGACTACACATTATAAAGTAGGTGAAACAAACATGAAGGCAGTTATCGTAACCGGAGGCAAGCAGTACACCGTGTCCGAGGGTGATGTCCTGTTCGTTGAGAAGCTGGGCGTCGAAGCCGAGGCAACCGTAAAGTTCGATCAGGTTCTGGCCGTTCTGGACGGCGAGAATTCCAAGATTGGTGCTCCCGTTGTGGAAGGCGCTGTGGTCGAGGCCAAGGTCGTGAAGAACGGCAAGGGCAAGAAGATTCACGTTCTGAAGTACAAGGCTAAGAAGAACGAGAAGAAGAAGATCGGTCATCGTCAGCCCTACACCAAGGTGGAGATCACCAAGATCGCTCTGTAATTTATGACAAGATGCGAGTTTTTCACCGAGAACGACAGAATCACCGGATTCTCCGTTTCGGGTCACAGCGGCTATGCTGAAGCCGGAGCAGACATTGTCTGTGCCGCCATTTCCGCTGTTGTCACCATGGCTGAAGCCACCATCAATGATGTGTGCGGCGCCAAAGCCAAGGTACGGGTCAAAGATGCGGACGCCCGCGTTACTCTGACCCTCCCTGCTTCCTGTGATGAGGAGGAAAGCGTCCAGGCAGTTCTTGCCGGAATGATGCTGACTCTGTGCAGTTTGCGGGATGATTATCCTGATTATATCGAAGTTTTGGAGGTGTAACAAAATGCTGAAGATTGGTATTCAGTTCTTCGCTCACCACAAGGGCGGCGGTTCCACCAAGAACGGCCGTGATTCCGAGTCCAAGCGTCTGGGCTGCAAGCGTGCTGATGGTCAGTTCGTTCTGGCCGGCAACATTCTGGTTCGCCAGAGAGGCACCCATATCCATCCCGGCACCAATGTTGGTATCGGCAAGGACGACACCCTGTTCGCTCTGATCGACGGTACCGTCAAGTTCGAGCGTATGGGTAAGGATCGCCGGAAGTGCTCCGTTTACGCTGAGCAGTAATTCCGTATAGCCCTCAGAAGGACTGCCGCAGTTTTTGCAGCAGTCCTTTTTTAACACTCTGTTTATCCTTTCGTTTTACCAGGTTCATCCATTCCACTTAAAATGGTCTTTATTTTATCCAGAAAGGATGAACCCCATGGAGCAGCCCAGCAAAAAGCAAATCCCCCAGGTGGAGAGCCGACTCCGGCACCACATTCTGGAGATGCCGAAGGAAATTCTCAAAGCCAGCGGCATCGTTATTTTCGGCAGAAGAATCAAGAGCCTGGTGTTTACCACAGACCTGGCAATCATCAAAAACTGTGACGCTGACGCGGTGTTCGCGGTCTACCCTTTCACTCCCCAGCAGTCCATCAGTGACGCCATCATCAAAGCCTCCTACATTCCCGTTTTCTGCGGTGTAGGCGGCGGTACCACTCAGGGCGTGCGCACCATCTCCCTTGCCAAGGATGTGGAAAGCCAGGGGGCAATGGGCGTGGTTCTGAATGCTCCTATATCCGATATGAATTTACTCGCGGTTGCCCGGGCAGTGGATATTCCCACCATCATCACAGTCACGGACGAGAAAACCGATGTTGGAATGCGCATCGAGTGCGGCGCTTCCATCCTGAATGTTGCCGCAGCCGATAAAACACCGGACCTGGTGCGCAGCATCCGCAGCCAGTTCCCGGACATTCCCATTATTGCCACCGGCGGCAACAAGCCCGATACCATTCTCGCCACCATTGATGCCGGTGCCAACGCGATCACCTATACGCCGCCGTCCACCCAGGAAATGTTCAAAATCATGATGAGCCGATACCGAGAAACCTGAACGAAAGAGGCGGGATGTCAGAAGGGCGGCACCCCAAAGGAGGAATCTATATGTTTGTAGATAAAGTTCGAATCACAGTCATCGGAGGCCGCGGAGGGGACGGCGCCGTTGCCTTCCACCGGGAGAAATATGTGGCCTCCGGCGGCCCGGACGGTGGTGACGGCGGCCATGGCGGCAGCGTCATTCTCCATGTCAACGACAACATGTCCACTCTGCTGGATTTCCGCTACAAACGCAAATATGCCGCCCAAGCAGGCGCCAACGGCCTGGGGCGGAAAATGAGCGGCAAGCGGGGCGAGCCTCTGATCATCGACGTGCCCAGAGGCACCGTGGTTCGGGATGCCGAAACCAATCAGATCATTGTGGACATGTCCACCGGCGAAGATTTCGTCATCGCCAAAGGCGGCCGGGGCGGCTGGGGCAACGCCCACTATGCCACCGCAACCCGTCAGGTTCCCCGTTTTGCGAAAGCCGGCCTGAAGGGCCAGGAGCGGGACATCATTCTGGAGCTGAAACTGCTGGCCGACGTGGGTCTGGTTGGCTTCCCCAATGTGGGCAAATCCACCCTGCTGTCCGTCACCTCCAACGCCCGTCCCAAAATCGCCAACTACCATTTCACCACCTTGTTTCCCAACCTGGGTGTGATTTATGTGGACGAAGGTGTGTCCTTTGTCATGGCCGACATTCCCGGCATCATCGAAGGAGCCGCGGAAGGCGCGGGTCTGGGACATGACTTTCTCCGGCACATTGACCGCTGCCGGCTTCTGGTGCACGTGGTGGACGTATCCGGAAGCGAAGGCCGGGACCCGGTGGAAGATTTCAACGCCATCTGTGATGAGCTGGCAAACTACAGCGTCGACTTAAGCAACCGGCCCATGATTGTTGCCGCCAACAAGATTGACTTGCTGCCCCCGGACAGCGACAATCTGTCCAGGCTGCGTACCTGCGTGGAAGCCGCAGGCTGCGAGCTCTACGAAATTTCCGCCGGTACCACCCAGGGTACCCGGAATCTCATGCGGGTCGTTGCCGAAAAGCTGCGCACCCTCCCCCCGGTGACCATTTATGAACCGGAGTATGTAGAGCTGGTGGAAGCGGCTGGAGATCCCAAGGAACTGAACATCGAGCACCTGGGCAGCACCTGGGTGATCACCGGCACCTGGCTGGAGCGGTTGGTGATGAACATCAATTTCGACGATTACGAGTCCCGGAATTATTTCGACCAGCAGCTGCGCAAATGCGGTCTGTTCACCCGGCTGGAAGAAATGGGCATTCAGGACGGTGACACTGTGGATATCTACGATCTGCAGTTCGACTATCAGAAGTAATACTAATTCTTGATTAAATGATTTAAATCATTTCCGCGGATGGATTGTGCCAGAAAAGGCAGATGACGCAGCTGGGCTGACGCCCAGCAAGGAAGATAACGCATTCTGGCGCAATCCAGACCGGAAAGGATTAAAGATTTTAATCAAGAATTAGTATAATATTCCCATCCTCTTTTTCAGATGAAATAACCCGGCTGTTCCTCAAAGGAGCAGCCGGGCTTTTTTATTTGGAATTCTCGTATTCTTCCTGAACAATTGATTTCATCTGGGCCATTTTCTCTTCCATATCCGCAACCAGTTTAAACTGGGTACGGCAGCGGTCCAGGTTCTGTTCGGGATAGTGAATGCCAAAATACACATCCCCCGCGAGATAATCCGTCAGGAAACGAAGACCGCATTCCAGGGTCATGGTCAGCGCTCCCACAGGCAGCATCTGACGTTCCTTTTCTGTCAGGCCGGGACAAGCCTTCAGGAACCCACGGGTGAAGATCCGGAACAGGTCCAGAGACATGGTCACCCTGCTCAGATCCTTCTCATCCTCTGCCGCTGTGGCAGCGCCAAAGCGGATGGAATCGCCAAAATCATAGGCGCTGAGTCCGGGCATGGTGGTATCCAGGTCGATCACGCAAAGGGGTGTGCGGGTTCCGGCATCCAGCATCACATTGTTCAGCTTGGTATCATTATGGGTAACACGCAGAGGCAGCTCTCCGTTCTGGAGCATTCCCATCAGCTTGCCGCCCGCCTCCTGATGAGAGAGGGCAAATTGGATTTCCGGCTGAACCTCTGCCGCTCTTCCCTTCACATCCGCCGCCAACGCTTCCCGGAAAAGGCGGTACCTGTCCGGTGTGTTGTGAAAGTTGCGAATGGTCTCATGAAGGGTCTCAGCAGGAAAATCGGCCAGCTGCTGCTGGAAGGTGCCAAAGGCGATGGCGCTCTGGTAGAAGTCCTCCGGGCTCTCCGGTGCCTGCAGGCAGATGCTGTTTTCCACAAAGTCATAAACACGCCAATCGCTGTTTTCTCCCTGGTGATGCCAGCTCTCTCCTGCTTTGGTATAAATCAGGTTCAGGGCAGTTCCCGGAGTACTGTTCTTTCTGTGCAGGTGCGCCGTTACCGCAGCGATATTCTCCTGCAGGCCTGCCACGTCCGGAAAGGCACGGTTGCTGATCTTCTGGAGGATATACCGCCGCCCGGATTCGGCAACCACCAAGTAGGTTTCGTTGATGTGTCCGCAGCCGTAACGCTCGCAGCTGACCGCCGAAGCATCCAGCGCAAAATGAGAAAGGACTTCTCTGTGCAGTGTTTCCATTTTCTTCCTCCCCCGTTAACCCTTGACGCCGCCTGCGGTGAGGCCGCTGGTCAGATTCTTTTCGATGGACATGAACAGGATGACAACGGGCACAATGGCAAACAGCGAGGCAGCAAACAGATACTGCCATTCGATCATGTTGTATCCATTGAAGATGTTAATACCCACGGTCAGAGGCTTGAGGGTATCGGAAGAGATCAGGCACAGAGCCACGGTATACTCATTCCAGGCATTGATGAAGATAAAAATCAACGTGGTCACGATGCCGGGGGCAGCAACAGGAAGCAGCACCCGGAGCAGTGCCTGCACACGGTTGCAGCCGTCAATGGTGGCTGCCTGCTCCATCTCCGCGGAAATGCTCATAAAGGTGCCCCGGAGCAGCCAGATGGTAAAGGCCTGATTAAAGGCAGCATTGATAAAAATCAGGCCGATGAGGCTGTTGGTCAGCTTCAGGAACTGCATCACCTTATAGATACCGATGAGCAGCACCACAGGGGCAAACATCTGAGAGACGATGATAAAGCCAAGAAAAGCCGTCTGACCCTTGAACTTCATCCGTGCCAGTGCATATGCCGCAGGAATTCCGCACAGCATTGCAATAATGGTGGAACCACCGGCAATGATGATGGAGTTCAGCATATACTTTGCCATAGGCGCCTTCTGCCAGATGTCAATGAAATTACTCCACAATGCTTTGATGGGCAGGAGCGTTCCGTTCATGGAAAAGATTTCCTGGCGACTCTTCAAAGAAGTGGTCAGCATAACAAAGTAGGGATAAAGGGTAAACAAACAGATCATTACAACCACAAAGTACAGCAGCACTCTTGTAACTGCTTTTTTCAAAATGATGAAAATGAAACAGTTTCATCATTTTGTTCCCCTTTACAGTAAGTATGGTGCAAAGCGATCCGATTTATCAATTTCACGAATCATCGCCCATCGCTCTGTACAACTCTATTATACATTGCCATTGGTAAATATCAATAATAATATTTTGATATTCCTGCGTTTTTTGTCGGTTACCGCAGTGGCTTAATTACTTGTTCATTTCAATTGGCATTTTATATCTATTTTTGCCATATCATTTTCTAAGCTTATGAAAGATTTTTTCTTTTCTTATTGAACGTTTTCAACATTATCAATTTCCGATTTATCATTTTCAACTTTTTCATCCTTACCATACTGTAATACGAAGTCAACATAAAGAATCTGCCTTTCTCCGAAGCGTGACACTATGGTAAATCTGCACAAGAATCGGGACAAATTTTCTTTTCCTGTCACACCATTCCCAGCATCCATAAAAACAAATTAGGCATTGCCTTTTCTTTTATTTCAAATTATAATGATAGACATAACGCCGCAGGGTATAACAGGGACACGGGAGGTACGATGCAATGATCCAAAACCTGAATCAGATTGCGCTCAAAAATTTTGGCACCGTTCAACCTGAGCGGGCGCAAAGTGCTGACCCTTATCCTAAGGAATCTGCCCTGATGGTCCATCCTACCGGCTCCGGCCTTCTGCTGTACCGCACAGTGGAAAGCACCTGGCTCTCCTACTCAGGCGGAACTGTTATTCTATCAATTTGTGACGGTCAGGATCGGTATCTCCACTACTATCTGGACAAAACCGTCCGCCTGAATGCGGATGTGACCTTTGGGCTGAGCACTTTCCAGGAGGAAGGCGCGGTGCAGATGTACAGCACCACACCCCCGGTATCCCTTGGCTTCGGTCCGGACCGTGACACACGCCTGAACTCCTGCATCCGCATTGAGCGAATCCTCACCTTCTTTTACCAGGAGAAGGAGCAGGGATTCCTGTTTCCCGGAGAATCCCATCCCATGCCGGAACTGACGTATGTGGACCAGGGCGAACTCCACTCCGTGGTGGACGGTCAGGATTTGCTGCTGAAACAAGGCGATTTGGTTATTTACGGGCCGAACCAGTGGCATATGCAGTATGCAGACATTGGCATCGCCCCCCGGTTTGTCACCATTTCTTTTGAAGTGGACGGCGTGGATTTCACTCCACTGCTGGAACGCAAATTTTCAGCTCCCCAGCAGGTTGCCAGCCTTTTACAGAGCATGCTGCGGGAACAGGAAAAAATGGACTGCTTTTCCACCGACATCATCGTTTCTCAGCTGACGCTGTTGCTTCTTTACCTGCTACGAGAATCCGTGAAACCGACGGGAAGCAAGGTCAAAAATACGAATGTGGTTCAGAATGAGAATGAAATCATTCGTCAGGCACAGCAATATGTCGCCGCTCATATCCGCGAGAAACTTTCCGTACCAATGGTGGCGGGTCAGGTAGGCGTGAGCGCCAGCTACCTCACGGTTCTGTTCCACAAGAATCTTCAGATTTCTCCCGGAGAATACATCCGAAGGATCAAGCTCCAGGAGAGCAAACAGATGATTCGGGAAAACAACCTGAATTTCACTCAAATTGCCTCTGCGCTGCAATATTCCACTGTCCATCACTTTTCCCGGCAGTTTAAAGAGAAATTCGGAATTACACCAACCGAATACGCAAAATCCGTGCGTTAACACTTTTCAGGAGGTATTACCATGAAAGAAATCTGGAGGACCATTAAGAAGAATGTTCAGCTCAGCCTTTCCGATCTGAACAAAACCTGCACCCGAACCAACCGGGAACTGGTTTACGGGGCCGTCGCCTGTACCGCAGTTGGAATCGTTCTGGGCATTATTTTCAGTCCTAAAAAAAGTACGACAATCGGAAGCCACAATGGGAATAACTTTGCAGGCTGCCCCTCTCAGAATCCGGCAGATGAAGAAATAGAGGGGGCAGACAACGAGGATTGATCCAAAAATCTGTGCACACAAGGACCTGGGAAGCAGCTTCACTGTTTCCCAGGTCCTTTTTCACCATTTTCAAAAAATCACGCAAGTGAATTGGGATTGCAAAGCATCCTCATTGTATCATTTCTCAAATACAAAAAGCCGGAAATCCACGGGCCAAACACCCTCGAATTCCCGGCGAAAAAGAGGAAATAAAAAATCCCGAATGCTTTGCATTCGAGATTTTTGGCGCCCCCTGTTGGACTCGAACCAACGACCTGCGGATTAACAGTCCGTCGCTCTACCGACTGAGCTAAGGGGGCATTATGTTGGCATTACCTATCTTCCCGGCAAGTCGCCCTGCAAGTATTGTCGGCGCGGATGAGCTTAACTTCTGTGTTCGGGATGGGAACAGGTGGACCCTCATCGCAATCAATACCAACTTCTGTGGATGGGTTTCCCCATCATCTATGTTAAAACCCTCGTTCAGGTTCTAACTGC
>CAMEWH010000003.1:0-79138 GCA_945940335.1 uncultured Clostridia bacterium
GTGCTTCCCGCACCATTGCGCTGACGGTGACTGCCAGCGAGATGGAAATTGAAGCGGAAACCGAGGGGCTGTCTCTGTATCTGTCCAGTGCCGGTCGGAGCAACACCGAAGAGAATCCTGCTGTCTGGGAGTATGGCTCGGTTGCCGCCGGCTTCTCCGGCTTCAACTTCACCTCGGACGGCTGGCAGCTGGATGAGGACAATATCCCCGTTCTCCGGGTGTCCGGCGATGCCAGACTGACCATTCCGGTGCAGCCCTTCGGAAAGGATTTCCGTACCACCGGCAAAACCATCGAGATTGAGTTCGCCACCCGAAATGTTATGAACTACGATGCCATAGTGCTGTCCTGCATGAGCGGCAATCGCGGCATCTCCATCACGCCCCAGCTGGCGACTCTTCGCTCCGAGCAGAAGGAGATCACCACCCGGTACAAGGAAAACGAGCACCTGCGCCTGTCCTTTGTGGTGGAGAAGAAAGCCGTCAACCGGCTCATTTACTGCTACATCAACGGTATCATGTCCGGCGTGGTGCAGTACCCGGCGGATGATGACTTCGCTCAGAGTGTGCCTGTGGATATTTCCATTGGCTCCCGGGATGCTGCCATTGACCTCTACTGCATCCGGGTCTATGACAATGACCTGACCCGGCACCAGATTCTGAACAACTGGATCGCCGACACCCAGGTGGTGGAGACCATGCTGGAGCGGTACAGCCGCAACCATGTATTTGACGCCTACTCCCAGATCGTGATTTCCCAGCTGCCGAAGGACCTGCCGTACCTGGTGCTGGACGGCACGGAGCTGCCCCAGTACAAGGGCGATGTGAAAACCATGAGCGGCTATTACACCGATCCGGTCAACGGCAGCAAGTCCTTCACCTTCTCCGGGGCCGAAGTGGATGTGCAGGGTACTTCCTCCCAGTACTATGCCCGGAAGAACTACAAGATTAAGTTCAAGGGCGGCTTCGTGGACCCCAGCGGCAACACCCAGGAGACCTACAAGCTGCGCTCCGATTCCATTCCCACGAAAACCTTCACCTTCAAGGCGGATGTGGCTTCCTCCGAGGGTGCCAACAATGTGGAACTGGCCCGGCTCTATGAGGATACCTGCCCCTTCCGGACCGCACCCCAGAAGCAGGACAGCCGCATCCGTCAGGGCATCGATGGATTCCCCATTGTGGTCTTCTGGTATGACGGTGAAAACACCAGCTTCATTGGCAAGTACAACTTCAATTTCGATAAAGCCACCCCGGAGGTGTTCGGCTTTGCCGAGGGCGATGAAAGCTGGGAAATTCTCAACAACACCAGCGACCGAGTTCTCTGGAAGGACGATGATTACTCCGGCACCGACTGGCAGGGCGACTTTGAAGCCCGGTATCCCAAGGATTACGCAGACCCCGCCAACCTGTCCGAACTGGCTGCGTGGCTGAAAAGCACCGACCAGTCCGCCGCAACGGGAGACAAGCTGACGGTAAACCGCACCTTTGACGGGGTGCTGTACACCACGGATACCGCCGCTTACCGTCTGGCCAAGTTCAAATCCGAGTTTGCACAGCATTTTGAAAAGGATGCCGTGCTTTTTTATTACCTGTTCACGGAACTGTTCCTGATGGTGGACAGCCGAGCCAAGAATATGTTCCCGACCTTCATGGCGGGGAGCAAGTGGTTCTCGCTGCCTTACGACTTTGATACCGCCATCGGCATCAACAACGAGGGTGCGCTGGTGTTCTCCTACAATCTGGAGGACATCGACCACACCGAGTCCGGGGCTGATATTTACAACGGTCAGCAGTCCGTCCTGTGGATCAATGTCCGGGCGGCTTTCTATGAGGATATCAAGGCCATGTACCAGAAGCTGCGCTCCAATGGCACGTTGTCCTTCGCCGTGACGGAACAGCGGTTTGAGGAGCATCAGGCAAAGTGGCCCGAGGCGGTGTTCAATGAGGACGCCTACTTCAAGTACCTCCAGCCGCTGATCGAGCAGAACACGGCCAGCTACCTCACCATGCTGCAAGGCTCCAAGGCCGAGCAGAGAAAATGGTGGCTGTATAACCGTTTCCGCTATCTGGACTCCAAGTACAATGCCGGGGACGCACTGACCGATGTGGTGACCCTCCGTGGCTATGCCAAGGACGATATTACCGTCACGCCTTATGCGGATATCTACGCTACGGTGAAGTACGGCTCCTATCTGGTGCAGCAGAGGGCAAACCGCAATGTGGCTTACACGCTGGCCTGTCCGCTGTCCAATGTGAACGACACCGAGATTTATATCTACAGCGCCAGCCAGCTTCAGTCCATCGGCGACCTTTCCGGGCTGATGGTGGGCTATGCGGATTTCTCCATGGCCACCCGGCTTCAGAGCCTGAAGGTTGGCGATGCGGCAGACAGCTACTCCAACGGCAACCTGACCGAACTGTACCTGGGCAACAACACCCTGCTGCGGACGCTGGATGTCCGCAACTGCCCGAATCTCAAGCAGGCTGTGGATGTGTCCGGCTGTACAAACATCGAGCATCTGTACTTTGAGGGGACGGCGGTGACCGGTGTCCAGCTGCCCAACGGTGGTATTTTGAAAACCCTGCATCTGCCGGATACGATCACCAACCTGACTATCCGAAACCAGACGGGCATTACGGATTTCGTGATTGGCGGATATGACAACATCTCCACGCTGCGCCTGGAGAATGTGAGCGAAATGATCGACTCCAAGGCAATTCTGAAGCAGATACCTGCCGGAACACGCGTCCGTCTGATAGGATTCTACTGGAACTTCGACACAGCTGAAGAAATATTGGATCTCTGTGATGTGCTGGACACTATGCGGGGTTTGGATGAGGCAGGAACTAATTTGGATACCGCTCAGGTCAGCGGAACTGTGTTTGTCAGTGAGATTCTGGGAATACAGATGGAGCAAATTATGACCCGTTACCCGAACGTTACAGTGTTGTATACAACCCTGACATCAAAGCTGTACTACTACGATGACACCGGAACGGCTCTGCTCTATACCGAGACTATTACCAACGGCGGCAACGGTCAATACAACGGTAAGCCCAGCAAAACATCCACTGCTCAATACAGCTACTCTTTCCAAGGCTGGAGCAGCAAACCGGGTGGAAAAGTGGAAAGCGCCTGTAGGGATGAGGTTCTTTTTGACCGCTGCGTCTATGCCGTATACAATGCTACGGTTAGAACCTATACCGTGTATTTCTATAATGGATCGACACTATTGCAGGAAGTTACAGGTGTACCATATGGAAGCACTGCAACATACACAGGAGAGACACCTGTTTGCCTTGACGATGCTGAATTAGGGTTTGATGGTTGGTATCCGCTCTCAAGCAATATTACCGGTGATACGAACTGCTATGCCCAGTTTGAAAGTCCGTACGCATTTGCAGAGATTAGCGATAGCTGGGAGGACATCATTGCCAGCATTCAGGATGGAACCTATAAATCCAAATATATGGTTGGCAATTATAAGCCCATTGAGAACTTCGGTAAGTTCGGGACCATCGATATGCAGATTGCCGCATTTAACAAGGATAAACTTGAAGACGGAACCTCTACTGCTGCGATTTCCTTTATTGCACGGCAATCGCGCTCGTATGTCTGGCCCGATTCCGGTCAGGAATTTGGCTCTACATGGGAAACCTCTTTTGTGCGAACCAATATGAATGCGAATGCGTTTCTTGATAACTTCCCGGAAGTTGTAAGAAACAGTCTCACCAATGTGGAGAAGAACACCTCATACGACAAAGTCTGGATGCCGTCCTCGACAGAATGTGCCAGCGGCTACTACAAGTTCCTGTTTGCGGAGATTGATGAGCGAAAAGCAAGGTTCTCGGGTAATGGTGGAGGATTCCGCAACGGTATCCGTATAAGTTCAGACGGTAAGTATTATCCGGGGTATAGCTGGAGCGAACTCGGTACCAACTCTAATAATCCGATGATCCTTGGCTTCGCCATAGGGGTTACGCCAACTGAATAATGAAAATAAGGTGACTGCTTATTATGGCAGCCACCTTATTTTCATTCTTATAAAATTAAAAGGAGGATATTCAACATGAAAGAATTCTGGAATACCATTCAGCTGGCCTTTGCCGCTGTGGGCGGCTGGCTTGGCTACTTCCTGGGCGGCTGTGATGGCCTGCTCTACGCCCTGATCGCCTTCGTGGCCATCGACTACATCACCGGAGTCATGTGCGCCATCTCGGACAAGACCCTGTCCAGTGAGGTGGGCTTTAGGGGCATCTGCCGCAAGGTGCTGATTTTCCTGCTGGTGGGCATCGGCAATATCATCGATGTCCAGGTGCTGGGTTCGCCCGGTGTCCTGCGCACGGCAGTGATCTTCTTCTATCTTTCCAATGAGGGCGTGTCTCTGCTGGAGAATGCCGCCCACCTGGGTCTGCCTGTGCCGGATGCCATCAAGACTGTGCTGGAGCAGCTCCATGACCGCGCTGACGGGAAGGGGGATCAGTAATGGCCTATACCAACAGCCCTCTGGTGGTCTACACCAAACTTAGCCCCAACCACTCCGGCCAGCGGACGCACAGCATTGATCGGATTACGCCTCACTGTGTTGTGGGACAGGCCACCGCTGAACGCATCTGCGATTGCTTTATCAGCCCTGACCGTCAGGCCAGCTGTAACTACGGCATTGGCACGGACGGCAGGGTTTCTCTCTGTGTGGAGGAGAAAAACCGCTCCTGGTGCTCTTCCAGCAGGGAAAATGACCAGCGGGCCATCACCATCGAGTGCGCCAGCGACACCTCTGCGCCCTATGCCATGAACAGTAAGGTCTATGAGTCCCTGGTCAAGCTGTGTACAGATATCTGTCAGCGCAACGGCAAGAAGAAGCTGCTCTGGCTTGCAGACAAGACCAAGACATTGAACTACGTCCCCAAGGCAGATGAGATGGTTCTGACCGTCCATCGTTGGTTTGCCAATAAGTCCTGTCCGGGCGACTGGCTCTACAGCCGTCTCGGCGATTTGGCTGCAAAGGTCACCGCCGCTCTTGGCTCTGCCCCCACGGAAGCCGATCCGGCACCAGGGCCTGCCAAAGCGGAACTTTACCGTGTCCGCAAGACCTGGGCAGATGCCAAGTCCCAAAAGGGCGCTTATAAGATTCTGGCCAATGCAAAAGCGTGTGCTGATAAGAATCCGGGATACTCCGTTTTCGATACTGACGGGAATTCCGTATACACATCCGGGGAAGGCACTACCGGCATCACCGGCGATACTGCCTTCAAGGTGCTGGTATCTGTGCCTGACCTGAACATCCGCTCCGGGCCGGGGACAAACTATGCAGCCACCGGTCGCTTCACCGGAGCAGGGGTCTTCACCATCACCGCCGTGCAGTCCGGGCAGGGCTCTGACTCCGGCTGGGGCAAGCTCAAGTCCGGCGCGGGCTGGATTGCGCTGGATTACGCCAAGCGCGTATAATCGCATAAACCATTCTGGGCCTATGGGAGAAATCCTGTAGGCCCCTTTTTCTATTTTTGATACAAAAATCCGCTCAAAACGGCCTCCCACCTTCAGTGGGAACTGAAGGATAAGCCTTCGGATTGGAGGTCGCTATGACAAACGAACAGAAATACAAAATCGCGGAGCTCCGCCAGTCCGGGTACGGATACGCCAATATTGCTGATGCGCTCGGCCTGACCAAGAATCAGGTTTCTGCCTACTGCCGCAGGGCAGGGCTTACCGGCACCAAGGCCGCTGTGGGCACGACCGATGTTCCTGCTTCAAACTGCTGCCGTAACTGTGGCAAGCCGCTGATGCAGGTCGCCGGGAGGAAGCCTGTCAAGTTCTGCTCGGACGCCTGCCGCATCCACTGGTGGAATACGCATCCGGACGCTGTGGATAAAAAGGCGTTCTACGATTTCACTTGTGCCTGCTGCGGGAAGCCCTTCCGGGCCTATGGCAATTCCCAACGGAAATACTGCTGCCACGCCTGCTATATTCAGGCTCGGTTCCAAGGTGGTGATGGCCATGACTGAGGAGCAATTCGACCGGGAGAAACGGTATCAGGCCAGCATGAATATGTTCCAGACGATGCTGAAAAACGGCCTCATCACCGAGGAACAATACGCCATAATTGATACAAAAATGCTGGAAAAATACCGGCCATTATTGGGGACATTATTCTCAGAATTTACTTGCTATTCCAGGCTTTCAGAGCGATGTATAGTACCGGAAAGGAGCTGATTTCATGCGAAAAGTAAGAAAAATCGAGTTGATTTCTCCATCGCTCCCGACCCGTAAGAAGGTCGCTGCATACGCCAGAGTTTCGATGGAGACCGAACGGCTCAACCATTCCCTGTCAGCGCAGGTCAGCTATTACAGCAATCTGATTCAGAGCAATCCGGAATGGGAATACGCTGGCGTCTATGCGGACAATGCGGTCACCGGCACAAAGACCTCCAGCCGCGAGGAATTCCAGCGGATGCTGGAGGATTGCGAAGCTGGAGAAATCGATATCATCCTCACAAAGAGCATCTCAAGATTCGCCCGGAACACAGTCGACCTGCTGGAGACTGTCCGCCACTTGAAGGAACTGGGCATCGAGGTCCGGTTTGAAAAGGAGCACATCAATTCCCTGAGCGGCGACGGCGAGGTCATGCTCACCCTGCTGGCATCCTTTGCGCAGGAGGAGGTCAGGAGCCTCTCAGAGAACGTGAAATGGGGCACACGGAAGCGTTTTGAGCAGGGCATTCCCAACGGACGGTTCTTGATTTACGGCTACCGTTGGGTGGGCGACCATCTGGTTGTCGAGCCAGAAGAGGCCAAAATCGTCCGGCTCATCTATGACAATTTCCTGAAGGGCCTCTCCGCAGAGGCAACGGAAAAACAACTGGAAGAGATGGGAGTGAAGTCCATGAAGGGAATGCATTTTCCCAACAGCTCCATTCGGGCCATCCTCAAAAACATCACCTATACTGGGAACCTGCTGTTCCAGAAGGAATATACACTTGACCCTATCAGCAAAAAGACTCGCAAGAACCACGGGGAGCTGCCTCGGTATTTCGTGGAGAACACCCACGAGGCCATCATCCCGATGGAGACTTATCAGGCGGTGCAGGCCGAGATTGCACGGCGGCGGGAGCTCGGCGCTCTGGCCAACTGGAGCATCAACACCAGCTGCTTCACCTCGAAAATCAAATGCGGCATCTGCGGAGCCAGCTTCGTCCGGAGCACCCGAAAGAACCGGGCAAAGCTCAGCCAGCTGGGAGAGCGCTATACCTTCTACGGATGCGGCTCCAACAAGAAAGGCGGTCATTGCAAATGCGGCACCATCCGGGAAACCGTTCTGAAAGAGGAATGCGCCAAGGCACTCGGCCTGCCGGTATTTGATGAGGATGCATTTTCAGAGCGGGTGGCAAAGATCACGATTCCGGCTACCGGCACAATGCTCTTCGAGTTCACAGACGGGACATCCCTTGAGCATCACTGGTACCGGAATGCCAGAAAAGAAAGCTGGACACCGGAGCTTCGGCAGGCGGCCAGCGAGTACCGGCGAGACCGAGATACTGGATGGAAGTGCTACCACACCTTTACCCACTTTATAAAATGTGGACGCTGTGGAGCGAACTACCGCTGCCAGACGCACAAGCGTGTGGACGGGACAGTGGTGCGCTCCTGGTACTGTTCATCGCCGACGGCGGTGGGCTGCTCTAAGGTGGGCATCCGGGAGGACACGCTCAGGACGCTCATCGCGGATGTGATGGGCCTGCCGGAGTTTGACGAGGAGCTTTTCAATCAGCAGCTGGCTTATGCAACGGTGCCCGCAGACAACGAGATTGTCTTTCACTTCCGGGACGGGCATGAGGTGTCCAGAGCCTTCGTCCAGAAGCGCCAGATGCCCCGCCAGACTGAGGAGCGGAAAAAGCACATGAGCGAGGTCATGAAAGCGAAATGGAGGGAACGCCATGCCGAAAGCGACTAAGAAGATTACCACCATCCCGGCCACGCTGACCCGCTTCACAGCTATGCCAATCACTGAACAGAAAAAGCGCCGAGTCGCCGGTTATGCGCGTGTTTCCACCGACCATGACGACCAGTTCACCAGCTATGAGGCCCAGATTGATTACTACGCGAATTACATCAAGAGCCGGGACGATTGGGAGTTCGTCGATGTCTATACGGACGCAGGCATCACGGGCACCAGCACCAAGCACCGAGAGGGCTTCAAACGCATGGTGGCAGATGCGCTGGCCGGAAAAATTGACCTAATCGTGACCAAGAGCGTCAGCCGCTTTGCCCGGAACACGGTAGACAGTCTGACCACCATCCGCCAGCTCAAGGAAAACGGCATCGAGTGCTATTTTGAAAAAGAGAACATCTGGACGTTTGACGGAAAGGGCGAGCTGCTCCTGACCATCATGTCCTCGCTGGCACAGGAGGAAAGCCGGAGCATTTCTGAAAACTGTACCTGGGGCCAGCGGAAGCGCTTTGCAGACGGCAAAGTCACGGTTCCGTTCAACCGGTTCCTCGGCTACGACCGTGGGCCGGACGGCAATCTGGTGGTCAACCGGGAGCAGGCAGCCATTGTTCAGCGCATCTACGCCATGTTCCTTCAAGGCATGACCTACAACGGCATCGCCCAGCAGCTCACGGCTGACGGCACCCTGTCTCCCGGAGGCAAGCCCAAGTGGAATACCTCGGCGGTCAAAAGCATCTTGTCAAATGAGAAATACAAGGGCTGCGCTCTCCTGCAAAAGACCTACACTGTCGATTACCTGACGAAGAAAAAGAAGGTCAATGAGGGCGAAATCCCACAATACTATGTGGAGGACAATCACGAGGCTATCATCGACCCGGACACCTTCGAGATGGTGCAGCGGGAAATGGTGAAGCGCGGCAAGGGCCGGAAGTACCACAGTGGCGTCCACACCTTCTCCAGTAAAATCCGCTGCGGTGAGTGCGGCAGCTGGTACGGCTCAAAGGTATGGCACTCCAACAGCAAGTACCGGAAGGTCATCTGGCAGTGCAATCACAAATTCGATGGCGACAAACATTGCAGTACCCCGCACCTGACCGATGACATCATCCAGCAGGCATTCCTGTCAGCGGCAAATAAGCTGCTGGCCACCAAGGATACGGTCATCGCGGATGGCCGGGAGATGATGGCCCTGCTCTTTGACACCACCGACTTGGAGCGGGAGCAGGAAGAACTCCAGCAGGAGACGCAGGTGGTCTCCGACATGGTTCAGCAGTGCATCTACGAAAATGCCCACGTCGCCCTTGACCAGACCGAGTACCAGAATCGCTACGACGGTCTGACCGAGCGTTTTGAGAAAGCCAAAGCCCGCCTGGACGCGGTCACGACAGAAATCCATCAGATGCAGACCCAGCGGGCCAGCATCGAGGATTTCCTGAAAGCCTTTGCAGCCATGCCGGATGAGCTGACCGAATTTACGCTGGAGAGCTGGCACGGGCTGGTGGACTACGGCACCGTCTACGCTGCCGACGACATCCGCTTCACCTTCAAAAACGGGCAGGAAGTAAAAGCGTAAACCAATTATGTTAAACGCCTCACTACTGGTTTTCATACCAGCGGTGAGGCGCTTTCTTATTCCATTCAGTTTTATGCCAATATTTCATCCAATAATATATGATATTTTTTGGGCAGAGACGCCACCATTAGTTTATACCAAATCTCTCTGGAATACGTTCCATTCTCTATACACCAAATCTTATAATGCAATTTCTTTTCGGCATAAAAATCTATCGGTATTTCCGGATTAGCATCAGCGTATTTTTGCTCGTAGTCTGAGTATATATATTGATTCTTAGTATAATCGATGTGTGTAAAAACATCATCCTCTGGATAATACATGCCATGCAAGAATGTAGTTATACACGGAGAATTTGCTTCTCCAGTAGGACAATATGGCAAAGTCTCAATTTCAATATGAAGAAATGCCTTCTTTCGCGTATCATCATAATCTTTCTTTATAACCATAAGCAGTTTGTCACATGTTTTTGAGTCAATATGCACGATGATTGTTTTGGCTTTTGTAAAATCTGAATCCGCAAAATGAAACTGTGGGCCACGGAATTTCTCAAAATTCAATGTTGAATACGAGATAATCTGGTCTGCAGGTACAGCCAAACGTTCATCTAAACGAAGCAGAATGTCTCCAGAATCGACATTCTCTGTAATTATCTTTGCAAAACCGGGCATACCATCAAAAAAACCAATCTTTGACTTGTTTGTCAACAAATTATACAGATATGCTTTTCCATCAAATATAAATGAATCCGCCCTAAACTCTACTCCGGGAACAGGCGTTAGGCCATACTGATTCGTTTCATATGCAAACTGCTCTCCCAGAAGCATATCGTTTATGTCTATATATTTTTTTCCGAATGTGTCTAAAATAAATCCTGAGATAATAAGAAAAAGAAACTCAGCTTCAACCTGAATGGTTTCAGTTGCTCCGGGCCTACGAATAAAAGCCGTATCATAGTACATTATCCATCCGTGGCTATCGTTTTTTTCCATGTAATTCAGAATATTATCCCCTGTAATACCTTTTTCACAAAATAGCTCACCGACTCGAGTAACCAACGGAATTAGAAATGGCGGAGTTGGAAACGTATTCTCTTTGGTTCTTAAGGACGTAAAATAATCCAGCATCGGTTTATAAATAGAGAAAGCTAAATATTCAACAGCTTTGTACTCCTCAGTTTCTAATATTTCAAATAGAAACTGTTCGATAACATCTGCTTGGTCTTTTGCTGATGATACCATTCTTAATGCTCCTTACTCTCAATCCGAGCCAATGCCTCCAGCATATGCTTCCCAATGGCTTCAGGATTTTTATTATAAGATTCACAGATGAGGCGTAACCCATCGGATGTCAGAAACCTTCCGTGGTCTCTATCATAACACAACTTCTTGTACTCTTCGTATTCATTCTTTGAAATTGTAGGCATCACAAAATCCTCCCGAAGATTAAAATAGCGTCGATTTCAGAAAACCGACACCCCTAATCAGACCGACACCCCTTTGGCCCCTGCGACACCCCTTTGGTCAGGCCGCTGTGCTTTGTATCAAATTTTGCGTCTTAATTTCTATAAAAACGCTGTCTTTGATACAAAAGAAAAAAGCCCTTTCCGGCACATAAGCACCGAAAAAGGTTTGAAAATAAAGGGCTTCCGAGGTTTTGATGTTTTTCACACCATCGCTTCGGAAGCCCTTTTTTGTTGATGTACTTGTTTGTTCTGCCCTGGGTATAAGGGGAATGTACCCCCCTCAGCCAACAGGCGGGGAATAATTATAAGATGAAGGAATAATTAATTCATAATGACCTTGTTTTATGCTTTCCAGGATGAATCAAATGTAACAGCATTCGCCATTCTCTTTGTAACGGCTGCCTCTAAATGATCAATAAGAAGGCTGAACGATTCATCAACCTTATATATTCGATTCTAAGGCAACACCGCATAATGGGGCAAGGAGATTCGACGAGAGATTTTATCCCAAGCGAAAGTATGAAAAATGTGGGAATACTGTATGTATTTCCCATTTTTCATACTGCGCGATTGGGGTAAAAGATCCGTCGAAGCCCGCAGCACCCATTGTGCGGTGTTGCCCTAAAACTGGTCAAGGAAGCCGCCCGGTATCAGGGTGCCTTTGCTTCCCTCTCCATCGGTGCCCCACTGCTGACCTCTGACCAGGATGCCCGGATCGTTGCCGATGCCCTGGCTGCATCCACCGCCGCCTATGACGATGGAGCAACCGCCATCTGCCTGATGGGCCATGGCACGGAGGCAGATGCCAACGAAGTATACGAAAGAATGCAGAAGGAACTGGCAGGCAGCGGAAGAGCCAATTATTTCATCGGCACCGTGGAGGCTGCCCCCACCGTGGATAAGGTTTTGTCCCTGGTGAAGGCCGGGAATTACAAGCGTGTGCTTTTGCAGCCAATGATGATCGTCGCCGGAGACCACGCCAATAACGACATGGCCGGTGAGGAAGAGGACTCCTGGAAGCGCATCTTTGAAAGCGCCGGTTATGAGGTGGTATGCCAGGTGCACGGTCTCGGGGAACTGGAAGCCATTCAGAACCTGTTTGTTGAACACACAAAAGCAACCGTTCAGGTTTTGAATGGCTGAAAAAAGATACCTGCGATTGGACTTCGCAGGCATCTTTTTATTTAATCTCTCTGGGGTGCAGGGTAAATTTCACCGGGAATCGTTTTTACATCAAACAGGAAATAGAACAGATGGAACACCCACACGCATCCCAGCACGATACGTCCCACATTTGTCCGGTGCATCATGATAAAGCCGATGCTCATGAGGATGGTCACCGTCACCATGATCCGCACCTTGGTTTTCCGCGTCATGCCTTTGCCCTGGGCGTAGCTTTCCAGGTTGTCCTTGTAGAGCCTGGTGCCGGTGAATCAGGCGTGAAGCTTTTCGGAGCTTTTGCCAAAGCAGAAGGCTGCCAGCAGCAAAAACGGGAACGCCGGAAGCAGAGGCAGCACGGCATCCAGAGCACCCAGTCACACGCCGATGCAGCCCAGTGTGATGTACAGGATTTTCTTGATGTTCATGTTGTTTTCTTCAATCGTCTCTTTTCTTTTTTGGTTTCGATCACATGACGGATTGCGGTGACGGGGTGGCAGAAAATCATCCGAGGGCCGGAAAACCGCATCACGGCCCGAATCTTCTCCCGTATGTCCGGCTTGTAGCAATGCACCTTGCAGTTGGAGCAGAAGGTCTTGGTCTCCATAAAGGGGCACCTGTCGCTGCGCTGCCGGGCATAAGCATCCAGAGCGGCGCAGTCGGGACAGAGGGTCTTTCCACCGTGTTTCTTCCGGCAGTATAGGGCTATCATCTGGGATACAAGCTGTTTTTCCCGCTCCCGCTTGGTCTGGGTGTCCATCAGCTCATCCTCCCATGTTCCACAGAGTAAACCTTGTCGGCAATACGCATGGTGGAGGCCCGGTGGGAGACCAGAACCACGGTTTTACCCTGCCCCTCCTCCCGGAGAGAGCGAAGAATCACCGCCTCGTTCAGGCTGTCCAGATTGCTGGTGGGTTCATCCAGCAGCAGGAAGGGCGCAGCGTGGAGAAAGGCCCGGGCCAGTCCCAGCCGCTGCCGCTCGCCGCCGAAGATGGTGATGAAGGCGGCGCACAGGTGTCCGACAAGTCCCATGGTGATGGCAAGGAGCATATACCCGGTCAGGGGCTTCACCAGGCCAATGAGCTTCCCCATCACGTCAAAACCGCTTCTTCTTTTCATACATGGGCCTCCTTTCCGTAGTGTTCCAGCGCCTGCTGAACATTCCAAAGCGCGGCATAATGTCCGCCCAGAGACAGCAGCCCCTCATGGGTGCCGCTTTCCACAACTTCCCCGTCATTCATGACATAAATGTTGTCCGCATCCGCCACATTGGCCAGGCAGCCGCCGAGACCCACATGGCCTGCGCGGAACTGGGTCACGGCCATGATAATGCCCGCCGCCGCGCCATACACCAAAATCCGCATACTTGTTTTCCTCCTCAGATAGAATTGATCCAAAGCATTCCCAGTCCGGCTTGAACGAGAGAAGCCAGGGCCCCATGATCATAACTGTCCTTCCTCCCACCGGCTATTTTCTGAACAGGGAAAAGCCCTTCTTTTCATAAGGCTCGCTTTGAAGGGCTGTCACCTGATATCCGGTGGCTTCTATGGCCGTTTTGAGTTTGCTTTCCTCCAGAGGCTGTTCCGAAAGGATTTCCGTTCTCCCCTTCGTGTGGGAGGAGGTGACCTTTTTCACCGCAAAAGCCTTGCGGACCGCGTCATTAACATGGGCTTCGCACATGCTGCAGGCCATGCCGTCTATTTTCAGTACCGTCTTAACCATTTTACAAACCTCCTGTTTTTTCGTGCATCCCGGCGATGTATTATGAATATGACTCCTTGGAAAAGAAAACGCAGGGCTCATTTGCTTTCTTTTTTACAAGATTCTATGCTCAAAGATTAGCCTCCGCTAACTGTCAGCCTTGAAAATAGCAGCGTGCTGTTAGCAACTGCTTACCGGTATTATCATAGCACCACCCTATTGCTTTGTCAATCAGAAAAGCATCTTTTCGATCCTTCCATTGTCCTTAACGGATCGTTAACGGCAGATGAATCCATGTTCATCTGCCGTTACACAATAGGAGGTATTGATTTGGAATGATTCTGATATCAGGCCAATGTTTCACCAAGGGCTTCGCACCGGGCGAGGTCATCTTCATCCGGTGCTTCATTGCAGATTACACTTTCACAGACGAGAACCGCACCGTCATCACGGCAGGTCTGCTCCCAGGAGCGCATCCATTCCCCGTCTCCCCAGCCATAGGAGCCAAATAATGCAATTTTCTTTCCGTCCAGCTGACTTTCGCAGGCTGAGAACATCGGCTCAAATTCGTCCTCCTCCAGCGCTTCCGCGCCCATGGCCGGACAGCCGAAGGCAATTGCATCGAAATCCGCCACCTGATCCGCACCGAACTCGGAGGCGGTCAGCAAAGCTGCCTCTGCCCCCTTGTTTCTGGCGCCATCCGCCACCGCAGCGGCCATTGCCTCAGTATTGCCCGTTCCACTCCAATAAACAACTGCAATTTTACGCATTGATCATACCAACCTTTCTGAGTTTGAATAGGATATCAACCGGCTACAGTGAGCCGCTCAATCGATTTTCCCTGTTCCCACTGGGTACAGTATACCCGTGTGCATTTTTTTGGCTACACCGCATAATTCGGCAAGGAAGCTCAGCGAGAGATTATGTGCCAGTTCAAAGTTTCAAAAATGGGGGAATACTGTATGTATTTCCCGTTTTTGGAACTGCAGAAATGGCGCAAAAGATCCGCTGAGATCCGCAGACGCAATTGTGCGGTGTTGCCTTATATTTCTCAAAGGTTTCCCTTGCCGCCTTTTCATCCCCGTAAACCTTCCAGCAGCCCATGCATTTATGGCCACAGGCTTTGTTTTCGATAAAGCCGCAAACATCCTCCGGCGGATATCCCAGGAACACCCCAATTTCATGGGGAAATTCCCCATTCTCCCGAAAACGGCCAATCAGTTGGCAGACGCAGGGTTCCAGGCGAATATCCCGGTAGCCGCGCTTCCGCAGCAGCTCGATCACGGCTTGATTGGATAAATCCCGTCTAAGATCGTTGGCCCGGAAAACATAAATCAAAGCTCTCTTTTCCGTACACCGAAGAGGCAGCACCCGAAGTCCTTTGGGCACCAGCCGCCTGTTCAGACTGCGGATATCGTCCATTAGTTCCCTATTGGAACGATAAGGGCAGGAAAAAATACTTCCCGTCTTGATCCCAGCCAATGTGGGAGAGCAGTTTCGGATAATCAGTTCATCAGACACGGGCAAGGTCTCCTTTCCATTATTAGTTAGCATAGGATAACTACCATTCAAAAGATCAGGCGGTGTGTATCTTTGCACATCACGATCAATCGAGTAGGAGGGGCTGAATAGCCCCGACCTCTCACACCACCGTGCGTACGGTTCCGTACACGGCGGTTCAATCGCATAAGTGCAACGACTCGTACCGAGCAAGGATGCTGTAGTATCCCGCCTGTGCGAGTCGTTCGTTTGTTATTGAGCGTTGTAACACCGGACTTCCCGCTACATTCCAGTAGGCTTTAATGTGCCCCCACTTATGGGCATAGTACTTCGGTATGCCCAGCTTCATGAGGTTTCGTATCCTCGCTTTCGGAACCTTCCATTGCTTCCAGATGTAAACACGAAGTCTCCTTCTCAGCCACTCGCCCCATCTTTGCATCGTTGTCTTCATGCTCGCTATCCCGAAGTAGCCAGCCATCCACGGATGTAGACCTTTACATTCTCCATCACCTTTCGGACATTTCTACTGCCCTGACTGCGGGAAGTCAGTTCTTTCAGTTTTGCCTTGGCTTTCTTCAAGGACTTTGCGTGTGCTCGAATGTAGACTCCATTCTTGCCCTTCCCTAACGCAAAGCCCAGAAACTTAAAATTTCGGATACTGTACACGCTGACAACTTTCGGTAGAGGCTGTAGTAGGCAAAAAAACGCCCGGGATGTTTCCGGCAGGCATAGAAACTCGGAAATCACTTCCTCCGCCACCGGGATGCCCAATTCCTCGTAGCTCTCCAGAAGCGCAGACAGATCCTCCCAGCCCCGGGCTGTCACATAAAAAAGCCGGTTTTCCTGGCGGCTCACATGGTAAAACCCTTCCCGGTGCAGCCGCAGATATCCCTGGCTGAGCTTCATCAAAGAAAACATCGGCCACTCCATCCGAAGGCCCATTTTCTTCTTCGGTTCCTATGCCTACAGCCAGCGGGACTTTGAATTTGTCTTTGGTTCCAATATCATCTCCGTAATCAACGGCTCCAAGATCCTGCACGAAGCACTGACAGATACCCAGGCCTACATCGGCAGACTGGTGGCATGTCCGGGAAAATAATCTGCCACGCCCACAATTGTACAATGGCGGCATCAGCGCTGCTGCCGCGGAAGTAAGGATATTGACAAACCGTCCAAGCAGGTGTATGATATAGGTAATTTCATACGGAATTCAAGTGCCGCCGGCTTTGCTTTGGAACCGACGGAGAATAGTGAATCCGGTCAGAATCCGGAACGGTACCGCCACTGTATGCGAGGAGGCGCCGCACAAGACGAAAGTCAGTCATTGGGATTTTTCCTGAGAAGGCAGTGCGGAAGGCTGATGATACGTAAGTCAGGAGACCTGCTTGAATATTCGCTCTGTGCATTCTGCGTGATTATGGAATGGACAGTTGTTTATCATGGAAAAACGGCCATGTCAGCTATTTGCTGGCATGGCTTTTTTGTGCTCATAGGCGGTTTGCTGATTGCCGTTTGCAGACTGCTTCTGATCATCCTTCCGCGAAATGCGGAAACCTTTGCCCCGGTTCCCGTCCCCCCTTCGGGAACCGGGAGGCAAAGAAAGAACTGCATAGATTGTTGGACGAGGAGGAAAGCAAATGAAGAAATTAGCGGCGGCGCTGCTGGTCATGCTCCTGTTCGCGGCACCCTCTGCTTCGGCAGAAAAGGCTCTGCCGGGACTGACCTGGGAATCCGGCATGGAGCTGGAATATGCTACGGAATTTGCCGTTGACTACTATGAAGGCGGCTATGCCCTCATTGAGGTGGTGGACAGCTGCGAGTATCTGGTGGTGCCGGAAGCGATGCCGGTACCCGATGGGCTGGATGCAGACATCAAGATCCTGCAGCAGCCCCTGGACACGATCTACCTGCAAGCCACCTCCGCCATGGCATTGATCGATCAGATCGACGGCCTGGATTCCATCCGGCTGGTGGGAACCCGGCAGGATGGCTGGTATGTGGAGAACGCCGTGAAGGCCATGGAGGAAGGGAAAATCCTCTATTCCGGCGGCTATTCTCAGCCGGACTATGAGCTGATGGTGAGCGAGGGCTGCAACCTGGCCATCGAATCCACCATGATTCTCCATGCCCCCAAGGTGCAGGAGATGATTGAGCAGCTGGGCATCCCGGTGTTCATCGAGCACGCCAGCTACGAAACACACCCCCTGGGCCGCACCGAATGGGTCAAGGTTTACGGTGTGCTGCTGGATAAAGAAGAGGAAGCCGAGAAATTCTTCTCCGGTCAGCTGGAAATCACCCGGCAGTTTGCCGACATGGAAAACACCGGGAAAACCGTGGCCTTCTTCTACCTGGCCTCCGACGGCAGCGTCAATGTCCGGGCCACCACGGACTATGTACCCAAAATGATCGAGATTGCCGGGGGAAATTACATCTTCCGGAACATCTCCGATCCCGAGAGCAAGCGATCTTCCATCAGTCTGACCATGGAGGAGTTTTACAACACCGCAGCGGATGCGGATTACCTGATCTACAACGCGACCATTGACGATCCCATCTATACCATTGACGAGCTGATCGCCAAGGACAGCCTGTTTGCGGATTTTAAGGCAGTGAAAAGCGGGGATGTGTGGTGTACAGGAAAATATCTGTTCCAGGCCACGGACATCACCGGTGAGCTCATCGTGGACTTCAACCATATGCTCACCGGACAGGAGGAAATGCGCTTCCTGTACAAGCTGCGTTAGGAGACAGTATGGAACATACCAACCTGAGAAGAGCCAAATATACAGCAGTGTTTCTGGCTTTGCTTGGGGCGCTGGCGATCATCACCGTGCTGAACATCAACATCGGCAGCGTGCCCATTTCCATTGGGGAGATTGCCCAGATTCTGTTTCAGAAAACGGGCAATCACACCCAGGTAAGCATTATCTGGAAGATTCGTCTGCCCCGGATTCTGATGGCGGCCCTGCTGGGCGGCGCGCTGAGCCTGTCGGGTTTTCTGCTGCAGACCTTCTTCGCCAATCCCATCGCGGGCCCCTTTGTGCTGGGCATTTCCTCCGGGGCGAAGATGGTGGTGGCCCTGACCATGATCTATTTTGTCGGTGCCTTCGGCTCGGTTTCCAGCTGGACACTGATTATCGCGGCCTTTGTGGGTTCGCTCCTTTCGGTGGGCTTCATTTTGATTATGTCCCGCAGGCTCAAGGGCATGGCAACGCTGCTGGTGGCGGGCATCATGATCGGGTATATCTGCTCGGCAATCACGGATTTTGTGGTTACCTTCGCGGATGACAGCGACATCGTGAATCTGCATGGCTGGAGCCTGGGCAGCTTTTCCGGCATGAGCTGGGATAATGTGCGGATTGCGGCAATCATTGTGGGGATTACTGCCCTGGCGGTGTTTCTGCTGTCCAAGCCCATCGGGGCCTATCAGCTGGGCGAAGCCTACGCCCAGAGCATGGGCGTAAACATCAGGGTGTTCCGGGTGGCGCTGATTGTGCTGTCCAGCATTCTCTCCGCCTGTGTCACCGCCTTTGCGGGGCCCATTTCCTTTGTGGGCATTGCGGTTCCCTTTCTTGTGAAGCGGCTGCTGAATACCTCCAAGCCCATCGTGGTGATTCCCGGGGTGTTCCTGGGCGGCGCGGTGTTCTGCATGGGCTGCGATCTGATTGCCCGTACCGCTTTTGCGCCCACGGAGCTGAACATCTCCACAGTCACCTCCATCTTCGGCGCCCCCGTGGTGATTTACATGATGCTGCACAGGAACAAGGAGCGGTAAGATGGCAGAGTATTCTTTTCAAACCAGTCAGCTCACCGTCGGCTACGACGGAAAGCCGCTGATCCGGGATATCACGATCAACATCTCCAAGGGCGAGATCGTGACCCTCATCGGCCCCAACGGCGCAGGCAAAAGCACGATTCTCAAATCCATCACCCGGCAGCTGAAAGCAATCGCGGGAACGGTAACGCTTGACGGCCGGAACCTTGGCAGCCTTTCCTACAAGGAGCTGGCCACCCGGATGGCGGTGGTGCTCACCGAGCGGATGAAACCGGAGCTGATGACCTGCCGGGACATTGTTGCCACCGGGCGGTACCCTTATACGGGCCGTCTGGGGCTGCTCATGAAGCGCGATGAGGAAAAGGTCAGCGAGGCCATGGAAATCGTCCATGCCCTGGAGCTTTCCAACCGGGATTTTAATGCCATCAGCGACGGCCAGCGGCAGCGGGTTCTGCTGGCCAGAGCCATCTGCCAGGAGCCGGAGATCATCATTCTGGACGAACCAACCTCTTACCTGGACATCCGTCATAAGCTGGAGCTGCTGTCCATCCTCCGCTCCATGGCGAAGGAGAAGGGAATCACGGTCATCATGTCCCTCCACGAAATTGACCTTGCCCAGAAAATTTCGGACAAGATCATCTGCGTCAAGGGGGAGACCATCGAGCATTACGGCACCCCGGAAGAGGTCTTTGAGGAAGAAAGCATTCGCGCGCTGTACGACATTGCGGAGGGCTATTTTGACCCCTGCTTTGGCAGCATCGAACTTCCGAAACCCCGGGGAAGTGCGGAGGTTCTGGTGCTGTCCTCCTGCGGAAGCGGCATTCCGGTGTATCGCAGACTGCAGAAGGAGAATATCCCTTTCTGCGCGGGCATCCTCTATACCAACGATCTGGATTACCGGCTGGCCCGATTGCTTGCGTCGGAGGTCATCACGGAGAAGCCCTTCCATGAGATCAGTGACGATGCCTTTGAACAGGCAATGGCGAAGGTGCGCTCCTGCCGGCGAGTCATCAATGCAGGCATCGAAATCGGCCCATGCAACCGTCGGATGCTGGAAGTTCTGGATGCAGCCCAAGACTTGGGAAAGCTTCAAGCGAATTTTCGGAAATAGCACAAAATACCGTTGCATTTCAAATGAAATGCTGTTACAATGTGTACGAACTGAATACAAAAATGGTTGGTGCCTCTGCTTTGCGGATTCGCGGAGCAGAGGGTAAAAGGGAAACAGGTGCAAAACCTGTACGATCTCGTCACTGTGAACCGGAGAGCACGCTGCATAATGCCATTGCGAAAGTGAGAAGGCGCGGCGCTGTGATGACCCGAAAGTCAGGAAACCTGCCAGCCATTGGTGCAGGGCGTTGTACGCCCAGGTCACGAGGAATTGGCCGTACCGAACACTGCCGCTTTACGCGGTGGGATTGGGTGATACGACGAGACCTTCCTCACGGAAGGTCTTTTTGTATACCTGAGCTTTGTATGCCCTTTTTGTGTGCCTGACGGATGATGCTTTAAACCGTGTTCTGTTCATAAAAATCTTTTGTGCGAAGGACACAAGGAGGAAAAAATCATGAACAAGAAAACAAGAAGAACCCTGATTGCCGGTGTGCTGGCGGCAGCGATGCTGCTTGGCACCTGCGGTGCGGCGATGGCTGATCAGACGGAGGACCAGGCAGCCGCCGATGCCGTGACGGAACTGATCAACGCAATCTACGTCCAGCAGCGCACCGAGAACACGGATGCCCAGTGCGCTGAAGCCAAGGCAGCCTGGGATGCCCTGACCGATGCCCAGAAGGAACTGGTGGAGGACCCGGATTACTTTGGTCGTGACACCGGCGATGCCAGTCTGGACGATCCCCGGAACGCCGATGACATCGGCGAGAAGGAAATCCTGGTGGTGAGCTTCGGTACTTCCTTCAACGGCAGCCGTGTGGAGGATATCAAGGGCATCGAGGATGCCATCCAGGCAGCGTTCCCCGACTGGTCCGTACGCCGGGCCTTTACCGCTCAGATCATCATCAACCATGTGCAGGCGCGTGACGGCGAGTTCATCGACAATATGGAGCAGGCCATGGAGCGGGCAGTTGCCAACGGCGTGAAGCAGCTGGTGGTGCAGCCCACCCATCTGATGCACGGCGCAGAATACGACGAGATGATGGACGTCCTGGAAGATTACAAGGACAAAATTGAGTCCATCACTGTGGCAGAGCCTCTGCTGGGCGAGGTTGGCTCCGACGCCACTGTGATTAACACCGACAAGGAAGCGGTTGCCAAAGCCGTTGTTGCTGCCGCTGCAGCAGATGCCGGTTTTGCCGATGCAGCTGCCGCCGGGGAGCAGGGCACTGCCTTTGTGCTGATGGGCCACGGCACCGCCCATGTGGCAAAGGTCAGCTACACCCAGATGCAGACCCAGATGGAGAAACTGGGCTATGAAAATGTGTTCATCGGCACCGTGGAGGGTGAGCCGGAGGCAACCTCCTGCGAGGCAGTCATCGAGGCCGTGAAGGCAGCGGGCTACAAGAATGTGGTGCTGCGTCCGCTGATGGTGGTGGCCGGTGACCATGCCAACAACGACATGGCAGGCGACGAAGAGGATTCCTGGAAGAGTATGTTCCTGGCTTCCGGCTACTTCGACACCGTGGACACCCAGATTTCCGGTCTTGGCAGCATCGAAGCGATTCAGGCGCTGTATGTTGCCCATACCCAGGCTGTAATCGGTTAATCATGTATCTTTGCCCGGAGGCAAAACGCCTCCGGGCATTGGGGCATTTTGTTGAAAGCCTTTCGGCGCCGGAAGGTTTTCATCAGAAAGAACCCAGGAAAGGAAGGATCACCAATGAAAAAAACAACAAAACGAATCTCCTTGCTGCTGTCTGTGCTGCTGGCGCTGTGCTGTATGCTTCCCCTTGCTTTTGCAGAAGAGGAACAGGAAACTCCCCGTGTGCTGCCGGATGGTGTGTACACGGTGGATTTTGATACGGACAGCAGTATGTTCCGTGCGAATGAAGCCTGCAACGGAAAAGGCACATTGACGGTAGAGGACGGTATCCAAACCCTGCATGTGAGTTTGCAGTCCAAGAAAATCGTGAACCTCTATCCCGGTACTGCGGAGCAGGCACAGCAGTCCGGCGCCCAGTGGCTGGAGCCCACGGTGGACAACGTGACCTACAGCGACGGCTATACGGAAGATGTCTTCGGCTTTGACATTCCCGTTGCCTCAGTGGGAGAGGAATTTGACCTGGCTATCATCGGCACCAAGGGGGTCTGGTATGACCACAAGGTCAGCGTGTGCAACCCTGTGCCCCAGGCAGGCAGCTATACCTGCTCGGTGGTGCTCACCGGCGGCTCCGGGCGGGCCAGCGTCAGCTCTCCTGCTGTGCTGGTTTCAGACGGAGAAACGCTGATTGCCACAATCCAGTGGAGCAGCCCGAATTACACATACATGATGGTGGATGACGTTCAATACGACCCCACTCAAGAAGAGGGCAACTCCACTTTCCAGATTCCAGTGACCCTGGATGAGGATATCCCTGTCAGCGCGTGCACGGTAGCCATGAGCGCGCCCCATCTGGTGGAGTATACCCTGCATTTTGACAGCACCACGCTGATCCCGGGCCGGGAGGAATGACGAATATGGAATCCCGGATTGCCAGAGTCCTGTTTGCCGGAACCAACAGCGGCTGCGGCAAAACCACCGTTACCTGTGCCGTCATGCAGGCGCTGGTGAACCGGGGGCTGCAGGTAGGGGCCTTCAAATGTGGGCCGGATTATATTGATCCCATGTTTCACAGCCGGATCATCGGCGCGAAAGCTGCCAATCTGGATTCCTGGTTCTTTGATGACAATACCCTGCGGTTCCTGCTCGCCCAAAACGGAACGGGGCGGGACATCAGCATTGTGGAAGGCGTCATGGGCTTCTATGACGGGATAGGCCTGACCGAAACCCGGGGAAGCACCTACTCCGTCGCCCGAATCACCCAAACCCCGGTGGTGCTGGTGGTGGGCGCAAAGGGAGCTTCCCTGTCTGTTTTAGCCACCATTCAGGGCTTTCTGGACTTCTGCCCGGAAAATCAGATTCAGGGGGTAATCCTCAACCAATGCACGGCCTCCACCTATGAGGCTTTGGAAGGGGAAATCCGACGCCGGTTTGCCGGGCGCGTTCTCCCCATGGGCTTCCTGCCCAGACTGCCGGAGTGCAGCTTGGAGAGCCGCCACCTGGGACTGGTGACAGCCGGGGAGGTAGCCAATCTTCAGGACAAGCTCCGCATTCTTGCCGCCCAGGCAGAGCAGACCATCAATCTGGACGGCCTGATGGAGCTGTCGAAATCAGCCCCGGACATCTGCTGTGCGCCGGTGGAGCTGCCCCGGTTTGCACCGGTGCGCATTGCCGTGGCAAAAGACCGGGCCTTCTGTTTTTATTATGAAGACAGTCTGGAAGCCCTGGCCCAAATGGGCGCAGAGCTTGTCCCGTTCAGTCCGCTGACAGATGCCGCACTGCCGGAAGAGATTCATGGTCTGTACCTGGGCGGCGGGTATCCGGAGCTGTACGCGCAGAAGCTCAGCCAGAATGAACCCATGCGGCTCAACATCAAAAACGCCCTGAGGTCAGGCCTGCCCTGCATTGCGGAGTGCGGCGGCTTTATGTACCTGACCGAAGCAATCGAAGATTTTCCCATGGTGGGGTATCTGCCGGGAAAGAGTTATGACAATGGGAAGCTGACCCGCTTCGGCTATGTGCGCCTGCAGGCAAAAAACGACCAGATGCTCTGCAAGGCCGGGGAAGAAATTCGGGGACACGAATTCCACCACTGGGACTGCACGGAGCCGGGGGACGGTTTTACGGCAGTAAAAGAGCTTTCCGGCAAACGCTGGGACTGCGTGGTGTCCACGCCTACCCTCTATGCCGGATACCCCCATTTCCATTTTTATGCCAACCCATCCTTTGCGGTGAATTTCTACCGCGCCTGTTTGGAGGAAAAGAACCATGCTGGAACATATCGCCCCCATGGATATTGAAAAGCGGAGCTTTGAGATCATTACGGAGCTTCTGGGAGAGCGCAAGCTTGACCCGGAAAATGAGCTGGTCATCAAACGGGCCATCCACACCACGGCTGATTTCGACTACGCGGAGAATCTCGTGTTTTCCCCCCATGCGGTGCAAAAAGGCATGGAAGCCCTGCGCTCTGGCTGCGACATTGTCACGGATACCCAGATGGCGAAATCCGGCATCAACAAAACCATCCTGGGCAAGCTGGGCGGTGAGGTCCACTGCTTCATGTCCGACCCGGAGGTCGCAAAGGAGGCCAAGGAGCGGGGTGTTACCCGGGCCTTTGTGTCCATGGAGCGGGCGGCAAAGCTGGGGAAGCCCTGCATTTTCGCCATTGGCAATGCCCCAACAGCCTTGATCTGCATCCGGGAGCTGATTGAAGCCGGAAAGCTGAGCCCCGCGCTGATTGTGGGCGTTCCCGTGGGTTTTGTCAATGTGGTGGAAAGCAAGGAACTGATTCTGGAGCTGGATACACCCCACATTGTGGCCCGGGGCCGGAAGGGCGGCAGCAATGTGGCCGCCGCCATCTGCAACGCCATGCTCTACCAGATTATGCGGTGAGAAACATGGAAGAATACACGATCAAAGACGGGAAAAAACTGCGTCTTGGCTATACCACCGGCTCCTGCGCCGCCGCGGCAGCCAAGGCGGCAGCCTGGATGCTGCTGACCGGCAAATCCCTGGAGCGAATCCATCTGCTGACCCCCAAGGGAATCCCCCTGGAGTTACCGGTGCTGGATATCCAAATCACACCGGACACAGCCTTCTGCGCCATCCAGAAGGACGGCGGCGACGATCCTGATGTGACCAGCGGCGCGCTGATTTGCGCCAGAGTATCCAGGTACGGTGCCCCCGGCGTCACCATCGAGGGCGGTCTCGGCGTAGGACGGGTGACCCGGCCGGGATTGGACCAGCCCATCGGGGAAGCCGCCATCAATTCCACCCCACGAAAAATGATCCGGGAGAATCTGGAGGAAGTCGCCGCCCTCGCCGACTATTCCGGAGGATTTCTTGTGGAGATCTCCGTGCCCCGGGGGGAGGAACTGGCGAAGAAAACCTTCAACCCCCGATTGGGCATTGAAGGCGGCATCTCCATCCTGGGCACCTCTGGGATTGTGGAGCCCATGAGCGAGGAGGCCCTTGTGGAGAGCATCCGGGTGGAAATGCGGCAAAAGGTGGCCTCCGGGGCCCGCTATCTGCTGGTCACCCCCGGCAACTACGGCGAGACCTTCCTGCGGGAGCACATGACCCTTCCCTTTTCGGAAAGCGTCAAATGCAGCAACTTCGTGGGCCAGACCATCGATATGGCCATGCAGCTGGGGGTAAGGGGCATCCTGTTTGTTGCCCATATCGGCAAATTTGTGAAGGTGGCTGCCGGGATCATGAACACCCACTCCCGATGGGCCGACGGCCGGGGGGAGATTCTTGCCGCCAACGCCCTGCGGGCAGGGCTTTCCCGGGAGGCCGCGCTGGAGATTCTGGACGCGGCCACCACGGAGGAGGCTCTTTCGGTGGTCATCCGGGAAGGGCTGCTGGATGCCGTGATGGAGCAGCTCACCACCCGGATTCACGACCACCTGCACCACCGTGCCGGAGGGGATTGTCTGCTGGGCGCGGTGCTCTACTCCAATCAGTGGGGGTATCTGGGACAGACGGAAAGCGCGGAGGAACTGACCCGGCTGCTGAACAGTCAATATGAAGGAAAAGAGGAATACGTAAAATGAGTGGAATCCTTTACGGCGTGGGTGTGGGCCCCGGTGACCCGGAGCTTCTGACCCTGAAAGCATTGAGAATTCTGCGGGAAAGCGACGTAATCGCCATTCCCGCAGAAACGAAAGAATCCTGCGCTGCCTATCAAATCGCTCTGGGAGCCTACCCGGAGCTGGAACGGAAAGAACTGCTTCCGGTGCCCATGCCCATGACCAAGGATCCTTCCGTCCTGGAGCGCAGCCATGAAGCCGCCGCCAGCGCCATTGCACAGCAGCTGGCGCAGGGACGCCAGGTGGCGTTTCTGACCCTGGGCGATCCCACGGTATACTCCACTTTTCTTTACGTCCACCGGGAAATCGCCGGGAGGGGCTATGAAACCGCCATCATCAGCGGCATCCCCTCCTTCTGCGCGGCGGCTGCCAGGCTCAATCAGGGACTATCCGAGCAGTCCCAGCCCCTGCACATTCTGCCCGGCACCTACCACCATGGAAACGCTGAGGCCATCACAGCCCTTCGGGGCACCAAGGTGCTGATGAAAACCGGCAGAAATATGGCTTCTGTCCGCAAAAGCATTCTGGAAAGCGGACAGGAAGCGGTTCTGGTGGAAAACTGCGGTATGCCGGGAGAGGCCGTCTACCACGGTGCCGCCAGCTTCCCGGATCACCCCAGCTACTATTCTTTGATCATTGTGAAGGAGTGAAACGCTATGGTGCATTTTGTCGGAGCCGGAAGCGGTGCCGTGGATCTGATCACGGTGAGAGGTTCAAAGCTGCTGGCTGAAGCGGATGTGGTGATTTATGCCGGGTCCCTGGTCAACCCGGAGCTTCTTCGCTATACAAGCGAGGGCTGTAAGGTTTATAACAGCGCAGAAATGACCCTGGAGCAGGTGCTGGAAGTCATAAAACAAGCCGAAGCAGAGGGGAAAACTACCGTCCGTCTCCATACCGGCGATTCCAGCATTTTCGGCGCGGTACGGGAGCAGTTTGACCAGTTGGAAGCGCTGGGAATCGACTACGACGTCTGTCCCGGTGTCAGCGCCTTCTGTGGGGCGGCCTCCTCCCTGCGGGCGGAGTACACCCTGCCGGATGTGAGCCAGACCGTCATCATCACCCGAGCGGCGGGCAGAACGCCGGTGCCGGAGGGGCAGTCCATCCGGGAACTGGCATCCCACCGGGCTACCATGGTGCTCTTTCTCAGCACCGGCCTGACCGAAAAGCTGCAAAGGGAGCTGCTGGAAGGCGGCTATCCCGGCAGCACACCTGTGGCCGTCGTCTTCAAAGCGACCTGGCCGGAGGAGAAAGTTTTTCGGTGTACCGTGGAAACCCTGCACCGGACGGTGACGGAAAACCATCTTTCCAAAACGGCGCTGATCATCGTGGGAGACTGTCTGGGTGACCATTATGAACGCAGCCGTCTGTATGCGCCGGACTTCTCCACGGAATTCCGGGAGGCAAGCACATGAAAATAGCCCTGTTTGCCTACAGCCGCCAAGGCTGCAGAACCGCCCGCCGCATTTTGGAGCATTTCAGGGACGAGGAGATCCGGGCTTTCACCATGGAACGGTTTGAGGAGGCGGGATTCGAGCCCATCCGGCGGCCGTCGCCGCCTTTCTATGGTCCTCTGTTTGACTGGGCGGACGCCATGGTTTTTGTGGGCTCCTGCGGCATTGCCGTGCGGGAAATCGCGCCCCATGTGAAAAGCAAGCTGACGGACCCTGCGGTCATCGCCGTGGACGAGCTGGCCAGATTCTCCATTTCCCTGCTCTCCGGGCACATTGGAGGCGGTAACGAGCTGGCTCTGGAATTGGCGGATTTTCTGGGGGCGACCCCGGTGATCACCACCGCCACGGACATCAATCGGAAGTTTTCCGTGGATACCTGGGCGGCCAGGCAGGGGCTTACCATCACCAATCTGCAAACTGCCAAGCATGTTTCCGCCCGGATTCTGGAAGCAACCGTGCCGATTTGTTCCGACTATCCCATTGTGACCTCTTTGCCCAGCGGTACAGCGGAAGGCGCATCCGGGGACATCGGGATCTGCATTTCCCACAGAAAACAGGAACCCTTTTCGGAAACCCTGCTGCTGGTGCCCCCGGTATTGCATCTTGGCATCGGCTGCCGGAGGGGCGCATCCTCCGAAGCGATTGAGGCAGCGGTGACCCGGGTCTGCCGGGACCATGGCATCCACCCCAAAGCCATCAAGCAGGCAGCCTCCATCGATCTGAAAGCCGGTGAATCCGGTCTATTGGCATTTTGTGAACAGCGAAGCTTGCCTGTTTCCTTTTATTCCGCCCAGGAGCTGCGGGCGGTTCCCGGGGAATTTACCCCGTCGGAGCGGGTTCTGCAGGTAACGGGCGTGGACAATGTATGTGAACGGGCGGCGATGATGGGTGCGGAAAAGCTGCTCGTAAGAAAAACCGCAATGGACGGTGTCACCGTTGCCATTGCCCAGGAGCATTGGGAGGTACGTTTTGAGTAAACTGACAGTTGTGGGCATCGGCCCCGGTAATTATGAGAATATGACCATTGGGGCCGACCAGGCCCTGAAGCGCTGTGATGTTATCATTGGCTACCATGTGTATGTGGATCTGGTGAAAGAGCGGTATCCGGGCAAGGAATTTCTGACCACTCCCATGACCCAGGAGGCCAGGCGCTGCCAGATGGCGCTGGACCTGACCCGTGAAGGAAAGGATGTGGCCATGGTCTGCTCCGGTGACAGCGGCATTTATGGCATGGCGGCGCTGATTTATGAGCTGCGGGGGGAGTGTACCGATCCGGAAGTCCGGGTCGTTCCCGGTCTGACTGCAGCCTGCAGCGGCGCAGCGCTTCTGGGCGCCCCTCTGACCCACGACTTCGCGGTAATCAGCCTCAGTGACCGGCTGACCCCCTGGGAGAAGATTGAAAAGCGGCTGGAAAGCGCCGCCCTGGCGGACCTGTCCATTGTAATCTACAATCCTGCGAGCCACGGCCGGCCGGAGCACATCTGCCGCGCCTGTGACATTCTTCTTCGCCATCTTCCTGCTGACCGGCTCTGCGGCATTGCCAGCCAGATCGGTCGCGAGGGTGAAAGCGGCCGGGTGCTGACGCTGGAGGAGCTGCGCACCGCTCCCGTGGATATGTTCTGCACCGTGTTCATTGGCAACAGTATGACCAAATCCATTGGCGAGAAACTCGTAACACCGAGAGGATATCGGAATGTATAACATCTGCGTCTTTGCCGGAACCACGGAGGGGCGGGAGCTGATCGAGTTTCTGAGTGCCCAGAACGTTTCCGTTACGGCCTGCGTGGCAACGGAATATGGGGAAACCCTGCTCCCCTTGGCGGACAATCTGACCGTCTCCGCGAAAAGGCTCCCGGTGAACGAAATCATCACAATGCTGCAAGAGAATGCGTTTGATCTGGTGATCGACGCCACCCACCCCTATGCCACATCCATTACCAAAAGCATTTCCAGCGCCTGCGCCCAAACGGGCACGGAGTATCTGCGGCTGCTCAGGGGCGCTTCCCCGATCCCGGAGGATGCAGTGTATGTTTCGGATGTTTCTTCCGCTGTGGACTTTTTGAACACGACGGATGGGAATATTCTGCTGACCACGGGAAGTAAAGAGCTGAGCGCTTTCTCCGGAATGGTTGGTTTTGGGGATCGGGTTTACGCCCGGGTGCTGCCCATGGAAAGCTCTCTGGAAAGCTGCCGCGGCGCGGGGCTGAAGCCTGCCCACATCATCGCCATGCAGGGGCCTTTTTCTCAGGAGATGAACGAGGCAATTCTTCGCTTTGCCTGCGCCAAATGGCTGGTCACAAAGGATGGAGGAGATGCGGGGGGCTTTGAAGCGAAAGTCGCCGCCGCCAGTCAAACCGGTGCCCGGATGGTGGTCATTGGCCGTCCGCCCCAGCGGGATGGAGTGGACTATTCCCAGGTGATTGAAACATTGTGTACGCGATTCGGCTGCAGCTGGACGCCCCATGTCAGCATTGTCAGCCTTGGCCCGGGAAGTCGGGGTGCGATGACCGGAGATGCACAGGAGGCCATTCGGAACGCCGACTGCCTGATCGGCGCCCAGCGGATGCTGGACGCCGTGGCAGCACCCGGGCAGGCCCAATACAGCGCCATTGCTCCCCAGGCGATTGCGGACTTTATCGCTGCCCACCGGGAACACCGGCGGTTTGCCGTGGTGATGTCCGGGGACGCGGGGTTTTTCAGCGGCACGAAGAAGCTGCTGCCGCTGCTGCGTGGCTGCAGGACAACGGTGCTTCCGGGCCTGAGCTCTCTCGCGGCCCTGTGTGCCAGACTGCAAACCTCCTATGAGGATGTGTTCGTTACCAGCCTCCACGGGAGGGATCACAACATTGTCCCGGATGTTCGCGCGCACCGCCGGGTGTTTGCTCTGGTGGGCGGCGAAAACGGAATCGGACAGTTGTGCGCGAATCTGACCCAGGCAGGTCTGGGAGAAGTAACCGTCCATGTGGGACAGCGGCTGAGCTACCCGGATGAGAAGGTGATCAGCGGCACCGCAGCAGAGCTGGCGGCAGGAACTTACGAAAGCCTGAGCGTGGCGCTGATCGAAAACGATGCACCCGATGCCGTGGTAACCCATGGCCTGCCGGATACCGCTTTCCTCCGGGAAGAAACCGTTCCCATGACGAAAAGCGAGGTTCGCGCCGTTTGCCTGTCCAAGCTGCAATTGACACAAAACGCTGTCTGCTGGGACGTGGGCGCAGGAACCGGCTCCGTGGCCATTGAAATGGCCCTCCAGGCCAAACAGGGATGGGTGTATGCCATCGAGAAGAAGCAGACCGCCCTGACATTGCTGGAAGAAAACAGGAAGACGCATTCTGCCGAAAACCTGACAGTGGTTCCCGGCCTTGCGCCGGAGGCCTGCGAGGCGCTCCCCTGCCCCACCCATGTATTCATTGGCGGCAGCAGCGGCAAGATGCGCCAGATTTTGAAGCTGATTCTTGAGAAGAATCCCCATGTCCGGATTGTTGCCACCGCAATATCCTTGGAATCCATTACAGAACTCACAGACTGCATGAAGGCGTTTCCGTTTACCGAAACGGAAGTGGTCAGTATGAGCGTCGCCAGGGATCGTAAAGCGGGAGCATATCACCTGATGACGGGACAGAATCCCATTTATATTTTCACCATGCAGTGCGCAGGTGAGAAGGAATGAAATGTAGCTCACCGCGTTTCTGACATTCCTTCTGTGCGTCCTGGGAAAATGCTTTCTGTACTTCCCGTTTTCACTCAGCTGCTTAATAAATTGGAAATAGGCTATCGGCTGTTAATAAGCACACTGACAAATTGTAATTTGGCGGGCTGGGATTGACGCACCCCTTGGCTCCCCCTATGGGGGAGCTGGCTGCCCCATAGGGGCAGACTGAGAGGGCAACACATGGATTTTGGTTGCCATTGTCTTACTGCGGTACCCTCTCAGTCAGCCTGTTCGGCTGACAGCTCTCCCAAAGGGAGAGCCAAGGGGTGCAGCAGTATCTGCCCTCCAAATTATTATTTCACGATCAGCTTACGAAAACAGATGTCCTTAAATTGAAATTAAGGCGGCACCCCATAATGAGAAAGCTCCCCACAGCCAGTTCTCCGATCAAGAGAGGACCGACTGTGGGGATTCATAATAAACGCGGGATTAGGCCATCGGCATAAAGCAGCAAAAGGGCGCAAAGGAAGCGTCAGCATGACAGGGCACTCCCAAAAGAGCGCGCCGGGAGAGGGTACTTAGGGGGAGGGCGGCTTTGGCGTCGGGAGTGCGACACGCAGCGCCTCCCCCTAAGCCGACTTCTTTGGGTACTTTCTTGTTCGGCGACAAGAAAGTACCCCGCCGGAGGCACCCGATTGTTTCTGCGTGGTTTTGCATAATAGAATCATGCTGCGTAAACCTGATAACCTGAACGCGGGATTATCCCGTCATACACCGCACTTGCTGCAGCCGGAAATTGTAGGCGACCTCTGAAAACTACTTTTTGCGCTTTTGGGCGAAAGATTTTGTTCTCACAAAAGTTTGGGAAATTCCGGAATACTTTGTGTATTGCAGGATTTTCAAAACGCATTGTGAGGGCACAAGATCCGCCCAAAACCCAAAAGGGTAGTTTTTAGAGGTGCCCTTTAAATACAGCCTGCCAGGCTTCGCCCATACAGGCAAGGTGGAGCCCTTCATGTCCGGTGTTGCCCATCACATCACGAAGATCCAACAGAAGGGCTTTTCTCAAATACGCGAACCCCTTTTCGGTGATTCCGTTCTGGAGGGCAAACAGGGCGTGGCTGGCAAAGCTCAAGGTGGAATCGTGGAGGCAGATGGGCTCGAAGTCCTCCCAGGCCTCCTGTTTCTCTTTTTCTGTGAACAAGTGGGGCATCCGGGTCATCAGCAAAAGGACATCGGCCTGCTTGATTACCTTATACCGCTGCAAGCGGTCAAACGAGACGCGGTGATAGCTGGCGCCCGCATCCGGCTTGATGGTACTGATGTCCACATCTTCCAGCAAGTGGAGCGTTTCATCCTGTGTAAGTCTGCCGGTTACGGGATCATGGGGCCACTTGATTGCCTTGCGCAGAGCAGTCATGCGGTCAATTTCCTCCCGGGTAATGTTCAGCTCTGCGTACCGTTCCGGCCGTTTCTTCTTCAAATCCTCTGCCGCCTGAATGGCCAGATCCAGATTGTGCTGAACCATCACATTGGTAAACAGATTGTTATTGGTGATGCCGCAGTATTCATCCGGTCCCTTGCAGAAGAGCAGATCCGCCTCGGCCGTTTCGGGCCGGTAGGTATAGCGGCTGAGCCAGAAACGGGCCGTTTCCACAAAAACCGCCGCAGCCCGATCCAGATAGAATGCCTCGTCACCGGATTTCTGACAATAGGAACCCAAGGCGAAGGCAACGTCCGCCGTGACATGCAGTTCACTGCATCCAATGTCCCAGGTTTCGCATTGCTCGCTGCCGTCCAGCGCGGCCATCCAGGGATAACGGGCACCGGCGGTATTCATCCGCTCAGAATGCTTCTTCGCGGCGGGAAGGGAGCGGACACGGTAGTCACAGAGATTCCGGGCCGCTTCCAAATCATTTTCCAGGAAGAACGGGAGCATAAACATGTCGGTATCCCAGAAATAGCAGCCTTTGTATCTGCCGTGGCTCAGGCCCCTGGCACCGATGCTGACCGTGGGGTCTTTCCCGCTGCAGCTGCCCATCAGATGGAACATGGAAAAATGCAGCCCACACAGCAGTTCCTCATCAAAGGACGGAAGATCCAGGTCACAGGTTTCCCAGGCGGCATCCCAGGCAGCCCGATGCTCCCGCAAAAGGGTTTCAAAATCCCAGTCCTCGTTCCATCCGCCGATTCTGGGGTCCACATCCCGGGAAGTCAGGATGCATGCAGCTTTCTGAATCGTATAGCCGTTTCCTTTCCGGGCACTGGTCTGATAGAAATTCACTGTATTTTCGCTGTGAGAAAAGGTAAAATCAGCGGTACGAACGCAAACCTCTTCCTTGACGGAAAGACCGGTTCCCAGAATCTGAAAGGAACAGGCAATCCCTTGTTCGGAAGCAGAGGCGCTGACCAGCCGGGAAAGCTGTATGGTTTCCGTATTGGCCTTGGTCTGGTCATCGGGAATGGGGCTGTTGCAGCTGTCCGTCAGAATTCCGGTGGCCACGGTGATGGTCATATCCTCTTCCGGGATGACAGCCAGTTCCTGCATCAAAAGTGCCGGATGCTCCTTGGGAAGAAACCGCCGGGATTCTACCGACAGTTTTTTCTCTCCGGCCTGCACGCAAAAGCGCATGAGCAGACTGGCCTCCCGCAGATTCAGCATCCGCTCCACGTCGGATGCCAGCTCCGCTTCCACATTGTCGATATACAGTTTTTCGGATACCGGCGTGGGCAGATTCACAAAATCCGTAATGCCCGGTTTGATCTCGCCGAACACACCGGCAGTATAGATGCCCTTCTGAATGGGACGGCTCTGGGGCTCCGAGGAGGGATAGCCCCGGACGCCCATCCGTCCGTTGCCCAGGAAAAAGATACTCTCGCAGAAATCATCCACCCATCCGGCACCTGTCTGCGTGATGGTCCAGGGTGTAAGCTTCAAATCAGTTCTCATGACGTTTCTCCTCATAGGCGGTCTTCATGCTGTGGCAGAGGAAGCCCGCGCAGGTGGCAAAAGCGGCTCCGGTGGTGCAGGTTCCCTTCACCGGGTCCACGCTTTCGCAGGCGATGCCGTTGTCCATTTCCAGAATCTCCAATTCCCGGAAGGCCTGCTCCTCGTAACCGCACAGCAGACTGTTGCACAGGCTGAGAATCCAGGGATAGGGCGCATGGGCGCAGCCAATTTCCGCAATGGGCGCATCCGCAAAACTATACTGATAGGCCGGGGAGCGAATCTTAGACACCGTATTCTGCCAGACCTCATCCGACGCATCACAGAATCCGTAGTAAGGGAAAAGCTGCAAGCTTCCGGGGGGCTCATCATAGACATTGTGCTCCCCCTTCAGGTCAACCGACCAGGCGAAATAGGGCCTTCCCTGGGAATCGCGGAAGACACAGTGCTTGTAAATGGCCTCTGCGACCTTCTTCGCCTGGGGCAGCGCTGACGCATACCTGTCCGGATACAGCTTTGCCAGGGCACACAGGCTTCGCCATACAAGCATGTTGTTGTAGGTCAGATAGGGATATACGATCTCATCATCCGTGGGCTGGAGGAAGGTTTCGTACAGTAGGATTTCGGGGTGCTTCATCGTGTCCAGTGTGTTCAGAATCTGACGAATCCCCTTTTGAACATCGGTGTCTTCCAGAATCGCCCTGTCCCCTGTTTTTCCCACATAGGCATCCAGCGCAATGATGGGCGACATCAATTCGTCCAGCTCAAATCCCGGCTCCAGAACCGTTCCGTCAATGTAGCGGGAATGAATCCCCAGATTCCTCCGCTGCCTTCCAAAGATATAGTGGAGGATTTCCTCCGCCAATTGCGAATCCGCGTCCAGGATTGCGGGGAAAGCCCAAAGCAGCACATCCCGGTCCCAATAGGCTGCGCTGACATAGTACCGGGTCCCCCGACTGGTGGCACAAACCAGTTCCTCGGTATCCATGGTAATGCCGGTGGAATAGAAGATGCAGAAAAAGAGATTTGTATTGTAGATTTCCGTCAGCTTCGGACTGGCCATCTTTTTTGTTCGCTTTTCCAGCCAGGCGGCGGTGCGGTGATATTCCCAATCCCAGCCCCGGCGAAGCATCTCCTTGGCGCTGGTTGCAGCGGCCACCTCCTCGTAGCCCAGACCCCAGTAGAAAACCATTTCCTGTGTCTGGCCGGCATGGAGGGGATCGTTTCTGGAAAGGGCATAAGAGACTTCTTTCCCGGAGACGGTAAAGTCTGCACTGACGCTTCTGTCGCACATGGGCGCGAAGGCAAACATGGGAACGCCGCAGCGGTAATCAAAGATGATGCTGTCGTTCCAGCCGCTTCGGTAGCAATGGACTTCTCCGCCGAGCTCCTTATCCTCGTTGATGCAGTGCCAGCTGCTGCCCCAGCAGCCCCTCAGTCCCCAGCGAATTTCCCCTTCCTCTCCGCCGGTGACGGACAGCTTTACCCCGAAGCCCCGCTCTCCCACAGGCGTTAGGATGGTCATGGAGAAATCGTGTTTTCCCAGCTTGGCCCGGAGGGTGGGAATCCAGAAATGCTCCCTGCTCCAATTCAGGCAGGAAAGCCGCACCTGCTGGTTTTCAATAAAAAAGAGGGGCTCCATCAGTGGGACAGTATCCGTCCCCCGAATCTCGATCAGCCCCTTGTGCTGCATGGACAGATAGGTAAAATCCTCAATTCCGGCAGTTTGCTGGTTGATTTTCGGGAGGGAAATCATTTCGTTTCCGGTTGGCAAGTAGCGATCCATAAATACACCTCGTAGCATTGTTTAATCGGTTAAATTCAATTGATGATTCAAGTATAACAAAAATTTCTGTCTTGTCAATAATATTTTAATCAAATTGAAAAAAACTATTGACAAATTGAGCCTTCGATATTATCATAGATCCATAAAGATAATTTAAGCGGTTAAACTCTAATGAGAGAAGGATTACCATGGCACGCCCCACATTGAAGGATGTCGCTCAACGAGCCGGCGTCACCACCGCAACTGTTTCCTACACGCTCAGCGGAAAGCGGCCCATCTCCGAGCAGACAAAGCGCAGGGTGATGGAGGCCATTGCCGAGCTGGATTACGTCCCGAATCTGGACGCCCGTTCTCTGAGTATGCGGGACTCCAAACTGATTGGCGTCGTGGTTCCCCAGACCGAGCCCGGCGACCGGCTGATGTTTCAGAATGCTTTCTACAGCGAAATCCTGGGCAGCATCGAATACTACGCCCGGCTGGAGGGCTACCACACCCTCATCTCCGCCACGGATGCAAACGAAAGCTACCTGACCCTGGCAAAAAAGCGGAATCTGGACGGCATCATCGTCATCGGAATGTACCCCGACGAATTCTATCAGCAGATGAAAAAGTCCCAGATTCCCATTGTGCTGATCGACAGCTACTGCAACGACCACTACTATCACAACATCCGCATCGACGATGCCTACGGAAGCTACCTGGCTACCCGCCATATGCTGGAAAACGGCCACGAGCATATCGCCTTTTTTGTTGGTCAGCTGAAGGAAAACGGCGTCATGAAAAAGCGCCTGCTGGGGTATCAGCAGGCACTGCAGGAACAGGGGCTTCCCTTCCGGGAGGAATATATCTTTGAAGGCCAAATCGACTACAGCAGCGGCATTGAACTGGCAGACAAACTGATCGCCTCCGGATTGCCCGCCACCGGAGTGGTGGCCGCAGCGGACATTCTGGCCATCGGAGCGATAAAAGGGTTTTTTGAGGCAGGCAAACGGATTCCGGAGGATTACTCCATCATCGGGTTCGATGATGTGGAGGTATCCCAGTACCTGACCCCAGGCCTGACCACCGTCCGCCAGCAGATTTCTTTGAAAGGGCAGAAAGCGGTAGAATTACTGCTGAAGCATATCGAAGACCCTTCTCTACCAAAGCAGGAGGAGATTCTCCCCCTTCAACTTGTGGTGCGGGGCTCCGTCAAAAAACTGCACTGATGCGGCCCAGGCCACGAAGAAGGAGGAGGTGTAAAAAAAGCGGCTTACATGCCCTCGCCAAAGTTCATGCAAACCGCAGGAAAAGAACAAGTGAGCCCATTCTTTTCGCTGAATCTATTGTAAGCGAAAAGAGCAAAAAAATCAATTCAGAAAATCGAGGAGGATATGAAAAATGAAAAAATCCAGGCTGTTTTCGCTGATGATGGTGGCTGTGATGGTATTGGGCCTGTGCGGCAATGCCTTTGCTGCCGATGAGACGGTTACAATTTCCTACTGCAATTTCAATGCTTCCGGTGGAAATGAAGAAACACTTGACAAGATGGTTGCCGCTTTTGAAGCGGAGCACCCCAACATCAAGGTCGAAGTGGAGACCATCGGCTACAGCGACTACTTTACCCAGATGCAGACCCGGGTTGCCGGCGGCACTGCTCCCGACTGCTACGAGCTGAACATCGAGAACTTCGCGGCCTATGCAAGCAAGGGCTTGCTGGCAGAAATCACCGGTGTAGATGTCAGCGGTCTGAATGATACCGCTCTGGGCGCTTTCAATGTGGGCGGCAAGCAGTTTGGCCTGCCCGAGAGCTTCTCCAACGTGGTTCTGATCTACAACAAGGATCTGTTCGACAAAGCCGGTGTGGCCTATCCCACCAATGACTGGACCCAGGACGATCTCCAGGCTGCCGCAGAAGCGATCCGGGCGCTGGACGAGAACACCTTCGGCATCTGGCAGCCCATCACCTATAACGAATTCTTCAAGGTTGCCGCCCAGTACGGCGGAGCTCTGCTGAACGAAGAGAAAACGGAATTCACCATCAACTCTCCCGAAAACCTGAAGGCTGCCCAGACTCTGGTGGATCGGGTTCTGGTTTCCAACGTGCAGCCCAACACTGCCCAGCAGGGCGGCATGGGCGACTGGGATATGTTTATGAGCGGCCGCCTGGGTATGATTCCCACCGGCATCTGGGCATTCCAGACCTTTGCCGAAAACTGTGAGTTTGAATGGGACATCGTTGTGGAACCCGGCAGCACCCAGAAAGCAACCCACTTCTTCTCCAACTGTGTGGTCATGAATCCCGCCACGGAGCATCCCGAAGAAGTCGCCGCCTGGCTTGCCTGGCTGGCATCCTCCACCGCCTCCGCAGACATCCGTCTGGCAGCCGGATGGGATCTGCCCGCCCTGAAGGATCTGGACGCCCTGGCCTCCTACCTGGAGATCACCCCGCCCGACAATCGGGAAGCCGTGTTTGAGAGCCTGAACTATCTGGTCATGCCTCCCGTGATTGAGGATTACGCTCTGATGAGCGACATCATCAGCCAGAAGCTGGCCGCGGCAGCCGACGGCACCGTCACCGCGCAGGAAGCTCTGGATCAGGCCCAGGCAGAGTGCGTCGAGCAAATCAAGCTTGGATAATTTTGGGCAGTGGGCCGCTGTGCCTTTGCAGCGGCCCCATTTTTATGGAGTTTCGGAGGTTTCTGGCCTCCAGGAGGTATCAAAATGAATCCACAAAGCGCGAGAAGAAAGGGAAACAATTTGCTCCTTGCCTCCCCCTTTCTGCTGCCCAGCCTGATCGGATTGCTGATTTTCAGTCTGCTCCCCCTGATCATTTCCGGCCTGATCAGCCTGACCGACTGGAACGGTCTGGATCAGCTGACCAAGGCCGGGTTTTTGCAGGAGCACTTCATCGGCCTTGATAACTACAAGACCATTCTGACCACCCCGGAATTCTGGAAGACACTGGGCAACACAGCGGAATACATCGTGCTGTACATTCCCTTCATGCTGGCCGCTTCCCTGCTGGTTGCTTACTTGCTCAGCAGACCATACAAAGCCATCGGCACCTTCCGGGTCATTTATTACATCCCTGTCCTTACAAGCTGGGTAGCCGCCTCCCTCATCTGGAAATCCGTGCTTTCACCCCAGTACGGTGCACTGAACGGCATCCTGAGTTTTTTCGGCATCCAGGGCCCCGGCTGGCTGATTGACGAAAAGTGGGCCATGCCCGCCATCGTCCTGGTATCCGTGTGGAAGGATATGGGCTTCTTTGGTCTGATTCTGCTGTCCGGAATTGTGGGAATCAACAAAACCTACTACGAAGCGGCAGACATCGACGGCGCGGGCGGATGGAGCAAATTTCTGAAAATCACCCTGCCACTGCTGACGCCGTCCATCTTTTACGTGGTGATCGTCGCCATGATCAACAGCTTCCAGCTGTTCCCCCAGGTTATGATTATGACCGGCGGCGGCCCCAACGGCGCGACCCAGGTGATGGTGGAACGAATCTATCAGTATGGTTTCCGATATTTCCGTATGGGCTACGCTTCGGCATTCTCCTGGATTCTGTTTGCGATTATCATGGTGTTCACCATCATTCAGATGAAGGGGCAGGAAAGGTGGGTTCACTATGACGATTAAAAAACGAGGCAGTACCGCCGTGTTTTACTTATCCGCAACTGCGCTGGCGTTCCTATCCCTGATTCCATTCCTCTGGATGATCTCTACCTCCTTCAAAAGCCGGGGTGCGCTGATGTCCATTCCCATCGAATGGATTCCAAAGGAGCCCACGCTGAAAGCCTACATCAAGGTATTCTCCAAATTCCCCTTTGCGAAAACCATTGGGAATTCTCTGTTTATCTCCATCTCCTATACGGCAATCACGCTGCTGTCCTCTTCCATGGCTGCGTTTGCTTTTTCCAAGCTGCGCTTTCCCGGGAGCCAGCTGATTCTGGGCGGCTATCTTGCCACCATGATGATTCCCACCCAGGTCACCATGATCCCGCTGTTCGTCATCATGAACAAGCTGGGACTCACCGGCACCTACTCCAGCGTTATCATGCCCTCGATTTTCCGTCCCTTTGCCATTTTCCTGCTGGTTCAGCAGATGCGAACCATTCCAAACGATTATCTGGATGCCGCGAAAATTGACGGTGCAGGGGTATTCCGCATCTTCTTACAGGTTGCCTTGCCCCTGTGCATTCCCAGTCTGGCTACCCTGTCCATCACCACCTTCATGGAATCCTGGAACGACTACCTGTGGCCGCTGCTGATGCTCACCGACAAGAACAAAATGACCCTGCCCATTGCCCTTTCCACCCTGAACGGGCAATATGCCACCGAATACAACGTTCTGATGGCCGGCAGTCTGATTTCCATGATTCCCATTATCATCATTTACATCGTCGCCCAAAAGCAGTTCAAAGATGGCATGATGGCAGGCGGAATCAAAGGATAAGGAGGGGAATATGGAACGACTTTCTCATCAAACAGCCGCCTTTACGTTTCAAAACGTGCAGATCACCCGCAATGGTACCAGGCTTCAGATCCGCCTTGTTTACCACGGCGCTTACGGCATGGGTGAAAAATTCGACAACCTGAATCAGAAGGGAAATACGGTTGTCAATCAGGTGCGGGAGAAGTTCTGCTTCCAGGGCGATAAGACCTACTGCCCTGCTCCGTTTTTCTGGACGGACACCGGCTTCGGCTTGTATGTGGACACCTGTGAGACCACAGTCTTTGCTTTTCAGGATGACCTGATCGAAGTGGAACTGCCCGAAACAGCAGATGTGGTTTTGTTCTCCGGAACGCCGGAAACCATCATTCGGGACTATATGAGCCTTTCTGGTCCCGCCGTGCTGCCCCCGGAGTGGGCGCTGGGTATCTGGGTCTCCGCAAACCGCTGGAACAAGCAGAGCGATGTGGAAGCGCTGCTGGAAAAGCTTCAAAAATATGATTTTCCCGCATCGGTTGTGGTATTGGAGGCCTGGAGCGATGAGGCAACCTTCTACATCTGGAACGAGGCCAAGTACACGAGCGTCCCTGATGGTCAGCCGCTCCGATACGATGACTTCGATTTCAGTGATTCTCCCTGGCCTGATCCTGCCGGAATGATTCAGCAGGTGCATGATGCCGGTCTCAAACTGCTGCTCTGGCAGGCTCCCATCTATAAAAAACAGGGTGCCGAGGAGCGCCTCAACACCCAGAATGAGCTTGACCGGGAGGATGCCGCAGATCGGAAGCTCTGTGTTACCATGCCTGACGGTTCTCCCTACACCATTCCGGAGGGTAACTGGTTCCCCGGCTCCATGATCCCTGACTTCACCAATCCCGAAACCGTGAAAAGCTGGTTTGGGAAGCGGCAGTATCTGCTGGACCTGGGCGTGGACGGTTTCAAAACCGACGGGGGCGAATTTGTCCACAGCGAGCAGGCCCAATTTTACGATGGCTCCACCGGAAAAGAGGGTATCAACCGCTACGCCCGGGACTATACGGAGCGCTACCGCGACTTTGTGGGCAGCAGCCGGGTGATTTTCAGCCGTGCGGGTTTCTCCGGGCAGCACACCGTTCCCTGCCACTGGGGCGGGGATCAGCAATCCCAGAACTGTGAGCTGGCAAGCGTGCTGAAGGCGGGGCTTTCCGCCGCTGCCACCGGAATGATCTTCTGGGGTTTTGATCTGGCGGGCTTTGCAGGTCCCCTGCCCAGTTTGGACCTCTACCGGCGTGCAACGCAGATGGCCTGCTTCTGCCCCATCATGCAGTGGCACTCCGAGCCGGACGGCGGACAGTTCCGGGAGCTGATGCCCGGCGCTCAGGGAAACAACGAGCGCAGTCCCTGGAATATGGCGGAAAGCTACGCTGCCCCCGGCTTTATGGACGAAATCCGGTATTGGCACAAGCTCCACGAAAAGCTGCGGCCCTATCTGTGGGAGACGGCGCAGAAATGCGTCAGGGAAAGCAAGCCCATGATGCGACCCCTTGTTTACGAATGGCCTGCTGATAAGATGGCAATCCACTGTCAGGATGAATATCTGCTGGGAGACGATTTGCTGGTTGCCCCGCTACTGGAAGAAAACGCAGTATCCCGAAGGGTGTATCTGCCCGAGGGAACCTGGTTTGATTTCTTTGACGGCAAAGCACATCAGGGCGGTCAGACCATCACCGCCGGCGGAAACGGGAAGCTCCCCGTATTCACAAGAAATGGTTTTATACGATGAAGAACATCAATGCAATCATATTTGATCTGGATGGTGTGATCTGCAGCACGGATCGATACCATTACCTGGCCTGGAAAGAATTGGCCGACAGCCTGGGAATTCCCTTTGACGAGCAGGTAAACCGGCAGCTTCGGGGGGTAAGCCGCATGGAAAGCCTTGAGATCATTCTGGGGGACCATGGCGGCGAATACACGCCCCAGGAAAAAATGGTCCTGGCAGAGAAAAAGAACGAAATATACAAGCGTTTCCTTTCCGCCATGACTCCCGGTGATCTTCCGGAGGATGTAAGCCTGACGCTCCAAACGCTGCGCCAGCGAGGGTATCGGCTGGCAATTGGTTCCTCCAGCAAAAATACCCGGCAGATTCTGAAGCAATTGGGTCTGGGGGATTTCTTTGATGCAGTTGCCGACGGCACCCAAATCACCCGGTCAAAGCCGGATCCCGAAGTATTCCTGCTGGCTGCTTCCCTGCTGGGCGTGTCACCGGAAAACGCAATGGTAATCGAAGATGCCGAATCCGGCATCCGTGCCGCAAAAGCAGGCGGATTCCGGGCAATCGGTATCCGAACCGAAGGGAACGACCCCGATTCCGCCATTACCATTAAAAACCTGCGCAATCTTTTGGACATTCTCTGAGTACCACAGGCAATAAATTCCCCAGGACCTCATCCGGTCAGAAGATGAGGTCCTGGGGTTTCTTCGCTGTTAACCCGTTTTGCGGATTCGATTCCATATTGCAATTTTCTGTGTACCATCAATTGCTTCAAGCCTACAGCAGGCAGACAAATTGTAATATGGCGTACCGGAACCGACGCCCCCTTGGCTCCCCCTATGGGGGAGCTGGCTGCCCCTATGGGGCAGACTGAGAGGGCCAGCATGGCGTGATTTCGGCTGCTATTATCTAACTGCGGTACCCTCTCAGTCAGCCTGTTCGGCTGACAGCTCTCCCAAAGGGAGAGCCAAGGGGCGCTGCCGTATCTGCCCGCCAAATTACAATTTATTTATCGGTTTCACCCGGCAAACAGGCAAGCCGTGTGAATGAGATAATCGTCAGAAAAAGTTACATACTTTTTCGTTTGATCAGTGTCGTCTCAATTTCTATTTTGATGTTGGCGGAGGGCTTCCTCGCCATAATCGCAATCAGGCGCTCCACCGCTATTTGGCCCAAGGCCTGTTTGGGGACGTGAATGGTGGTCAGGGGCGGGTCCAGCATTTCGCAGGCGGCGGAGTTGTCGAAGCCCACAATTCCGATGTCCTCCGGGATTCGATAACCCGCCTCCTTGAAGGCCCGCATGGCCCCGGCGGCGATCAGATCATTGTCAGCAAAATAGCAGGATGCCAGCGGCTCGGACTGGGCCAGCAGCACCTTCATATCCGCATAGGCTCCTTCCACAGAGGGGGCCAGCCGGTGGACAATGGAGGCAGAGGTGGACATCCCGTTGTGGCGAATCGCCTTGTAGAAGCCGTCCGCCCGTTCGTCGAAATTGTTGATGGGATAGGACGAGCGCAGATAGCCGGGCTGCTTTCCCCGTTTGGCAATCAGATAATTGGTGGCGGTAAAAGCGCCCTGGACATTGTTGATCAGCACGCAGTCTCTGGGGATGCCTTCAAAATAGCTGTCCAGCACCACCAGCGGCAGAGGAAGGGAGACAAAGGGCGCAAAATCTCCCCCGCGCATTTCCGTCCCCACCAAAAGAATGCCTTTGGTATCGGAGGAAAGAAGATTGCGCAGTTCCACCCGGAGATTCTCTTCATGGAGGTACTGTAAATTCATTCGATATCCGGCAGCCCGGCAGGCATTGGAAATGCCCTCCGACAGAGCGCTGAAAAAGAGGGTATCTCCCACCACCGCACCGTGGCGGCGATACATGAGCAAAGCGATGCTCCCCTTGTCCGCTTCCTCCCGGATGCGCTGCCTTCCAAAATCAAAGTCATATTCTCTGGCCGCTTTCAACACCCGATCCCGGGTGCTTTCGCTGACGCCGGGCTTATTGTTCAGCGCCATGGATACGGCGGCCGCGGACAGCCCCAGTTTTTCCGCCAGTTCCTTTGCTGTGATGGACATGGAATCAACCCCTTTTCACCCAGTTTAACAAATTAAGCAAATTAAGTCAACAAAATGACTTAACTTAAGTTGCAATTAAGAGAATTTAATTATACAATATTTCCATAAACCAGAAATAAGAGGAGTTGCAGCTTATGAAATCTATCAAAATCGGTTTTGCACCCACCCGGCGCAGCATTTTTTCCGCTCCGGATGCGGTTAAGTTTGCCAATCTGACCCGGGACCGGCTGCGGGAACTGGGCGTGGAGTTCGTGGACATCACGGACATCAACGAGGAGGGTCTGCTCTATCAGGAGTGCGACCGGATTAAAATCGCAGAGAAATTCAAAAAAGAGGGCGTGGACGGCCTGTTCTTCCCCCACGGCAACTTCGGCACCGAGTATGAGTGCGCAAGACTTGCCAAGGAGATGGGCGTGCCCGTGCTGCTGTGGGGCCCCCGGGATGAGCGGCCAGAACCCAACGGTGTCCGCCTGCGGGATACCCAGTGCGGCCTGTTTGCCACCGGCAAGGTACTGCGCCGGTTCCAGGTCCCCTTTACTTATGTGACCAACTGCCGCCTGACCGACCCGGAATTCCAGCGGGGCATCAAGACCTTCCTGGCGGTGTGCAGCGTGGTAAAGACCTTTAAGAATATCCGTATTCTCCAGATCGCCCCCCGGCCCTACGACTTCTGGAGCACCATGTGCAACGAAGGCGAGCTGCTGGAGAAATTCAATGTCCAGCTGGCCCCCATCCCCATGCCTGAGCTCACCGCCGAGATGAAGCGGGTGAAGGCCCAGGGCGTGGAAGTGCCCAACACCGTCTCCTACTGCCGCTCCTGCATGAAGATTGAGGTACGGGATGACGAGCTGGAAAATGTGGCCGCCCTGAAGGTGGCCATGAAGAATCTGGCTGCCAAGTATGGCTGCAACGCCATCGCCATCCAGTGCTGGAATGAGCTGCAGAATGAAATCGGCATCATGCCCTGCGCCGCAAACTCCCTGCTGAATGAGGAGGGCATCCCTACCGTCTGCGAAACCGACATCCATGGCGCCATCACCGCCCTGATGGTAGAGGCCGCTTCCCTGGACGACAAGCGCAGCTTCTTTGCCGACTGGACCGTGCGCCACCCCGATAACGAGAACGGGGAACTGCTGCAGCACTGTGGTCCCTGGCCCATTTCCGTTGCCAAAGAGCAGCCCGCCATCACCTATCCCCTGGCCTTTGACCATCCCGGTGCCGTTGCCGCTGAGGCAAAGCACGGCGAGGTAACCCTGGCCCGGTTCGACGGTGACAATGGGGAATACTCGTTGCTTCTGGGTAAGGCCCGGGGCATCGACGGCCCCTACACCAAAGGGACGTATCTGTGGGTGGAAGTGGAAAACCTGAAGCGCCTGGAGGCCAAGATTGTGGAGGGCCCCTATATCCACCACTGTGTGGGCATCCACGAGGATGTGGTCCCCGTGCTGTATGAGGCATGTAAGTATATCGGTGTGAAGCCCGACCTGTACGACAACAACGAGGAACAGGTCAAGGCATACCTGAGAGGTGAATGAGATGAATTACAAAGCCTTTTCCTATGATCTGCGCCGGGACTGCGTGGACATCATCATGGCGGGCGGCGGCGGACACATCGGCGGCGATATGAGCCTGATGGACGTGCTGACCTACCTGTACTTTGAAGAGATGAATGTATCCCCTGAGAACATGTCCGACCCCAACCGGGACCGCTTCGTCCTCAGTAAGGGCCACTCCATGGAGGCCTACTACGCGGTGCTCTGCGCCAAGGGCTTCCTGGACCTGGAGGATGTAAAGAAGAATTTCTCTCAGTTTGGCTCCAAGTACATCGGCCACCCCAACAACAAGCTCCCCGGCATTGAGATGAATTCCGGCTCTTTGGGCCACGGCCTTCCCGTGTGCGTTGGTATGGCTCTGGCGGGAAAGATGGATGGCCGCCCCTACCGGGTCTACACCGTGATGGGCGACGGCGAGCTGGCGGAGGGCTCCGTGTGGGAGGCCGCCATGAGCGCCACCCAGTATGGTCTGGACAACCTCTGCGCCGTGGTGGACCGGAACCGGCTCCAGATTTCCGGCTGCACCGAGGATGTGATGCATCAGGACAGCCAGCAGGAGCGCTGGGCCGCCTTCGGCTGGAATGTAATCACCGTAAACGGCCACGATTACGAAGCTCTGGCAAAGGCCTTTGCCGATGCAAAACAGTGCAAGGGTAAGCCCACGGTGCTGATTGCCGAGACCACCAAGGGCTTTGGTTCTGCCGTGATGGAAAACAAGGCCGGCTGGCACCATCATGTGCCCACCCAGGAAGAATACGAACAGATCATGGCGGATTTCGCCGCCAGAAAGGAGGCTGCGCTCCATGAATAAGATTCCCAATCGTCAGGCCATCTGCAATGTGCTGCTGGAAAAGGCCAAGACGGACAAGGACATTGTGGTTCTCTGCTCCGACTCCCGTGGTTCTGCTTCCCTGGCTCCCTTCTTCAAGGAATTCCCGGAGCAGAGTGTGGAGGTGGGCATCGCCGAGCAGGATCTGGTGAGCATTGCCGCTGGTCTTGCTGCCTGCGGAAAGAAGCCCTTTGCCGCTTCCCCCGCCTGCTTCCTGTCCACCCGGAGTTATGAGCAGTGCAAGGTGGACTGCGCTTACTCCAATACCAATGTGAAACTCATCGGCATCTCCGGAGGCGTCAGCTACGGCGCTCTCGGCATGAGCCACCACTCCGCCCAGGACATTGCCGCCATGGCTGCCATTCCCAACATGCGGGTGTACCTCCCCAGTGACCGTCATCAGACCAAATGCCTGGTGGAAGCCCTGCTGGAGGATGAGAAGTGCGCCTACATCCGGGTGGGCCGGAATCCTGTGGAGGACATCTATGAGGAAGGAAATTGCCCCTTTGAAATGAACAAGGCTACCTGGCTGCGCCGGGGCACGGATGTGGCGATCATCGCCTGCGGTGAGATGGTGCGCCCTGCCAATGAGGCTGCGAAACTCCTGGAGGCCCAGGGTATTTCCGCCACCGTCCTGGATATGTACTGCGTCAAGCCCCTGGACAATGCTGCCGTCATCGAGGCCGCTCAAAATGCAAAGCTGGTCGTCACCGTGGAAGAGCACGCGCCCTTCGGCGGTCTGGGCAGCATGGTGGCCCAGGTGGTGGGCGAGCACTGCCCCCGGAAGGTGAAAAATCTCGCCCTTCCCGACGCCCCCGTCATCACCGGAACCAGCCCCGAGGTGTTCCACTACTACGGACTGGATGCGGAAGGGATTGCCAAAACCGCTGCGGAACTGTTATAATCCCAGGGAAGGACTCAGCAGCCGGATGAAAGGAGAAATACAGGATGAAGATACGAACCATCATCACCCAGGATGCGGAAGTGGATGACCAGAATTCCCTCCGGCATTTCCTGTTCTACAGCAATGAGGTGGAGCTGCAGGGCATTGTGCAGACCTCTTCCAAATTCCATTGGAAGGGTGTCCCCGGCGCCCAAAAGGCAGGGGTTTCCAACATCAATGATTTTGCCGATGATCCCCATGAAGGCGGTTTCGACCAGCCCTACCGCTGGCCCGGAACGGACTGGATGTTCCGGGTAATCGATGACTATGAAAAAGACTACGCCAATCTGGTGAAGCACGCTGATGGTTATCCCACACCGGACTATCTTCGGTCCATAACCAAAGTGGGCAATATCGGATACAGGAGTGAGGTTGAGGCTCCCACAGAGGGCTCCGAGCTGATCCGCAAAGCCATTTTGGATGACGACGAGCGAACGCTGTATCTGCAGGTCTGGGGCGGCTGCAACACCATCGTCAGGGCCCTGATGGACATTGAGGCGGAATTCTCTCAGACGCCTCAGTGGCCGGAACTCCATGAGCGGCTCACAAAGAAAATCGTCATCACCGCCTGCGGTGAGCAGGACGAGACCTACCGCACCTACATGGCCGAGCAGTGGCCGGGAATCCTCTTTGTAAAAACCCTGCAAATGGGCAGCTATGCCTATCCCTGGCCCCGGATGCCGGAGGGAGAGAGCAAAGACACCCTCCGGGCGGAATTTATGAAGCGGGAAATTCTGGGCGGTAAGAGCGCTCTGGCCGGCGGCTACTGCACCTGGCTGGACGGCGTATACTACGAAGGGGAGGTGCAGGAATCCCAGTTCGGCGCCAATCCCAACATCGCAGAGGAGTGGTTTGGCGCGCACTTCGGTATGAGCGCCGGAGAACCCTACGACTTTCTGTCCGAAGGTGATTCGCCCACATTCTTCCCGCTTTTTGATTGGGGCTTCCGCACCCTGGAGGACTTTTCCTACGGCGGCATCTCCGGGCGGTATCACCGGGTGAACGGAGAGGTGAATTCCAAGGGAGAGCCGCTCAACATCTGGGACGTGTCCAAGGATATTTACATTGACCGGGAGGGCAAGGCCCATGAAACCGAGTCCATGTGGCCCTATGTTGCGGATATCCAGCGGGATTTTGCCGCCAGAGTGGCATGGGCCGATGCAGACGCCTATGAAAAGGGAGAACATGCCCCTTCCCTGAAGATCAAGGAGGGAGTGGATATCACCGCCCGGCCGGGACAAACCCTGACCATCCACGCAGAGGCGGCATCAGCGGACGGCGGCGGGGTTCAGACCACCTTCCGAATCTACCGGGAGGCCAGCGCCGCCTGGGCGCAGGAGGCCTGTCTGGTGCCCCAGGGAGAGGAAGCGATGCTGACGATTCCTTCTCAGGCCGCCTCCGGAGACCGGCTGCACATCATTGTCAAGGCCCAGGCGGAAGGGCATCATCGGCTGGTGCACTACCAGCAGGTGATTGTCACCATCGCGTAATCCGAGGGTGGGGTAAGAGCCATGTCCTTGAATATTGACAGCCCCCTGGGAAAAATTCTGACCAAGCTGCTGGATCTGGTGGTGCTTCAGGTGCTCTTTGTTGTTACCAGCATCCCGGTGGTTACCATCGGTGCCGGCCTCAGCGCCATGTTTGCCGTGTGCCGCAAGCTGCGGCAGGAGGATGTGGTACCGGTTACCAAGACCTATTTCCGGGAGTTTAAAGCCTGCTTCGGCAAGGCAACGGCGGCGTGGTTGATTCTCGCTCCCGCTGCTGCCCTGTTGGGGATTTCCATCAGCTATTACTACCATGCCCCACTGGCGCTGCGGATTGTCCCGCTGGTGATTGCCGGAGTGCTGCTGGTGCTGGTCTGGCTGGCGTTTGTGTATGTGTTTCCTCTGATTGCCTGGTTTGACAACGGCCTGCGGGCGCATTTCAGAAACGCTTTTGTTCTCTCCATCTGCCACTTTTGGACGACGGTGGTGGTAACCCTGCTGTATGCCTTTGTGTTCCTTCTGGCGGTGCCGTTGCTGCCCATTGTGCTGCTGATTGCCTTCAGTGGAAGCGCTTTTTATGCAGGGCTGTGCTTCGAAAAGGTTTTCGCCAAATATGATCCTTCCGCCGCGCCCCCGGCCCCGGAATCCGGAGAGGAGCAGTAATGCGAAAGGGTTCTCCGCAGCAATTTCGTGTTACTTAATATTTAGTAAATTGTCGAAAACGATTTCGCGATTTTTACCCCGATTGTTTGCCAATGCAAAGAATAATTCCCGGGCTTCGGTCCGGGAAATTATTCATTTATTTTCCGTTAAAGTTCGAAAATAATAGAATGTTGAGAACGAATACGATTTTATAATTCAATAAAATTAAGTAAGCGGAATCAAAAAAATTATCACAAAAAGTGGAAACGCCTTCGATTATGTCAAAGTGTACAAAATTAGAGGCGTATTTTTTACTAAATAATTTAGAGAAAATACTTGACCAAATTCAGGGATAATGTTATCATTTTATTAACGGCAAACCACAGGCGACTCCGGCCAAGGCCCAATGATAGTCCATCATATGAAAGGATGACCGTAATGACCAAGCTAAAAACCAGGGCGGTCCAAAGCCCGCTACAGCGCAAAACGCTCAGAGATGTCCGTGCCCATTGGCAGATCTATCTCATCATCCTGCTGCCCATCGTCTGGTATGTTATTTTCGCGTACATGCCCATGGCAGGCCTGCAGCTGGCCTTCAAGAAGTACATGCCCCGGCGGGGCATCTGGGGAAGCCCCTTCACCGGGTTGACCAACTTCAAAAATGTGTTCGTCGATCCGGACTTCATGCGTTCGATCTGGCGCACCCTCTCCATCAACCTGCTGCGTTTGGTATTTGTGTTCCCTGTTCCCATCATCCTGGCGCTGCTGCTCAATGAGCTGGGCGGCAAGAAATACAAGAGTACCCTGCAGACGATCATGACCTTCCCCAACTTCCTGAGCTGGGTTATCGTCTCCTCCATTCTCACCACCGTCCTGTCCAGTGATGGCCTGGTGAACTCCATTCTGCGGGCCATCGGGCTGTCCTCGGTGAACTTCCTGGGAAGCGAATCCCTGTTCCAGCCCATGCTGTACATCACCGACATCTGGAAAAGCTCCGGCTGGAGCATGATCGTGTATCTGGCCGCCATCTCCGGCATCGACCAGGATCAGTATGAGGCCGCGGAGCTGGACGGCGCCAGCCACTTCCAGAAGCTGATCCACATCACCCTGCCTAACCTGATGCCTACCATCATCATCATGTTCATCCTGGCAACGGGCAACCTGATGAGCGCCGGCTTCGATCAGATCTTCAATCTGAGCAATGCTGCCACAAAGAATGTGGCGGAGACGCTGGATATGTACATCTACCGCATTACCTTCCAGTCCGCTCCCAATTACGGCTTGTCCACTGCCATCTCCCTCATGCGTTCCGTGGTCAACATGGTGCTTCTGCTGCTGGCTGACCGTGGCGCCAAACTCATGGGCGGCAACGGCCTGTTCGGCTGATCGGCCTTCACACGGAAAGGAGTGTTTCCATATGGCAAGAACTGTAAAACTAAAAAAGCGGAAGGATCCCCTGGAGATTATCGCTTTCATCATTCTGACCCTGTTCGGACTGATCATCGCCGTCCCGTTCTACAATGTGCTGATTGTATCCATCACCGGTCAGGCGGAATACCTGCGTGCCGGCGGTCTGCTGCTGTTCCCCAAGGAGCCCACGCTGGATTCCTTCTCCCGCCTGTTCCAGAACAAGCTGCTGTGGACCGGCTACCGCGCCACCCTGTCCGTGGTGGCGGTGGGCCTGCCCCTGAACGTGCTGCTGACCTTCTGCATGGCCTACGGCCTGAGCCGCAAGGGCTGGCCCGGCCGGAAGATCGTGTTCACCCTGGTGCTGATCACCATGATCTTCAACGGCGGCATCGTTCCCATGTACCTGCTGATGAAGGACCTGAAGCTGCTGGACAGCTGGTGGTCCGTCATCCTGGCCGGCGGCCTGAATACCTTTTATGTCATCATCACCAAGAATTTCATCGACAGCCTGCCCGAATCCCTGATTGAGTCCGCCCATCTGGACGGTGCCAATGAATGGACGGTGCTGTTCAAGATTGTCATGCCCCTGTCCAAGCCCATCCTTGCCACCATCGTGCTGTTCTACGCCGTGGACCGGTGGAACGAGTGGTACAATTCCATGATTTTCCTGACCACCCCCACCAAGTTCACCCTGCAGCTGGTTCTGCGCAACATCGTCATCAACTCCGAGATGCAGGGCGCCGCGGCCTCTTCCGGCAACGTCACCGCCTCTGCCGCCACCTTCTCCATGGGCATTAAAATGTGTGCCGTCATCATGACCATGCTGCCCATCATGTGCGTATATCCCTTCCTGCAAAAGCATTTTGCCAAGGGCATCATGCTGGGCGCCATCAAAGCGTAAGCAATTCATTTGTACTTATGGCATCGGAAAGATGCCAGAAAATAAAGGAGGAACACACCTATGAAAAGAATCCTTAGCATGCTGCTGATGCTGGTAATGCTGCTTTCCGTAGCTGCACCCACCATCACCGCAAACGCCGCATCCGACCACATGACGATTTCCTGGACGGAAGTCATTGAGCAGGACGAAGGCACCGACTACACCCAGGACGCCATCTACAAGACCTTTGCCGAGAAGTTCAACGTGGACTTCGACATCCGTCCCCTGACCTGGGGCAACTGGACCACCAATGTCAACCTGTACATCAACGGTATGAACCTGCCCGACGTGACCAACTGGTTCTTCAACTACACCGACTACTCCAACTATGTGGAGCAGGAGCTGCTGTACAAGCTGCCCGCCGACTGGCAGGAGCGTTGGCCCGGCGTGGCTGAGGTCTACGCAAAGACCGGCCTGAGCGGCGTTCTGGAGGACGAGAACGGCGACATCTTCTGCCTGCCCGTGCCCGTTTACTTCAACAACAAGCCCGTTGAGAAGATGCCCACCCACCTGCAGGTCTATGCCCGGAAGGATTGGATCGAGCAGGTCACCGGCGAAGAAGTGAAGACCCACTACACCTTCTCCGAAATGATGGACATTGCCCGCAAGCTGAAGGAAGCCAACCCCGCCGGTGTGGAGAACTTCTACCCCATCACCTGCTACACCAACATGCTGATCCAGGGCCTGGCCTATGCCGGCTACGAGCACATTTCCGCCGGTTACGACATCTACCTGGGCGAAGACGGCCAGTACCACTGGGGCCCCGGGGATGAGCAGACCTACGAGACCCTGAAGATTCTGCAGGATGCCTGGAAGGAAGGCCTGATTGATCCCGAGTTCTACACCCTGAACCAGGGCGAGGACGAGGACAAGATGACCATTGCCCACTCCACCGCCATGTTCTGCGCCGGCGGCCTGGCTGCCAACTACATCCTGTTCACCAACGAGCAGCTGTCCTCCGGTCTGAATCCCGACGAGAGCCTGTGCTCCTTCTTCGTCACCGACGACAACGGCGTTTACCACTCCGCCGAAGCCACCAACTACTTTGGCGCCCTGATTTTCAACCCCGATCTGGACGACGAGAAGTTCGAGCGCATCATGGACATCATTGAGTTCTCCCTGTCCGTGGAGGGCCAGGATCTGATTCACCTGGGCATCGAGGGTGTGGACTTCACCAAGAACGAAGACGGCACCTACAACATGCTCCATGAGTACACCACCAGCGACCTGTATCCTTCCAACCGCTTCTTCTGCACTCTGGCCTCCCGTGCCGACGACTTCTCCATCATCAACCCCTCCTTCCTGGCAAAGGCTACTTCCAAGCAGCAGGAGCAGTATGTTGAGAAGTTTAGCCTGCTGGATAACAGCTTGGGCGAGATCGACTTCAACTACTCCTTCTATGCCTCCGATGCCAAGACCCGTCTGGGTGCTGTTCAGGCTGCTTACATCGATGATTATGCCAACCTGATCACCAAGGAAGGCGACCTGCGGGCCAACTGGGAAGCCTGGTGCGCCGACAAGATGGGAATTGTTCAGCCCGTCATTGATGAAATGAACGCAAGAATCGCAAAGTAATATCCCGATTTGCGGGCGTGCGGCAGCTTAGCCTTGCCGCACGCCCATTTCATAGACAAAACCGCTGTTTTTCGTCAGCCAAGGTACGGCTTTGGCTGACGAGAGACCACGTTTACGGATACAGGAGGAATGCCGGATGCAGTTAATTGAGAAATATGGAATGTATGAGATCACCATGCCAGGACGGGGCATTACCCTGCCGGAATGTACTTTTACTAACGGCGGAACCTCCGTCACCGTGCAGGGCTTCTGCGAGAACGCCGACCATGCAGCCGTCCGTTTCATGCCGACGGAAACCGGTCTCTGGAAATGTACCATGCGCTGGGAGGGGCAGACGCGGCAGGATCAATTTGAATGCGTTCCAAACACGGGAAATAACCACGGCCCCGTGCGGCCGGATGGGATGCACTTCCGATATGACGATGGCACCCGCTATATCCCCTTTGGCACGACCTGCTATGCCTGGATTCACCAGCTGCCGGAGGTGATTTCCCAGACGCTGGATACGCTGAAATCGTCTCCCTTCAACAAACTGCGCATGTGCGTGTTCCCCAAGAGCATGCCCTACAATCAGAATGATCCCGCTTTCTATCCCTTTGAGCGCAGGGAAGACGGAACCTGGGATGTCTCCCGCCCCGACCAGCGCTATTGGAACCACCTGGACAAGATGCTGACGAAGCTGCAGGAGCTGAACATTGAGGCGGATTTGATTCTGTTCCATCCCTATGACCGCTGGGGCTTTTCCACCATGCCCCAGCAGGATAATCTGACCTATCTGAACTATGCCATCCGCAGGCTGTCGGCCTACCGGAATCTCTGGTGGAGCCTGAGCAATGAATATGAGTTCAGCTTTTCCAAAACCATCGCCGATTGGGATCAGTTCGGTGAGATGATCGCGGCCCAGGACCCCTACCGCCACATGCTGGGCGCCCACAACTGGATTACCCCCTATCCCAAGCGGGATTGGATGACCCATGTCTCTTACCAGGGAAAGGATGCGGCGGCAATTTTTGACATTCGGGAGGAATACCAAATTCCCGTCATCGATGATGAGTGCGGCTACGAAGGGGACATCGAATTCGGCTGGGGCAATCTGAGCTGCCGGGAATTTATGGACCGGGTGTGGACCATAACCGCGTTTGGCTGTTATGCCATGCACGGCGAAACCTTCCACCGGGAGGATGAGGTGCTCTGGTGGGCGAAGGGCGGCAGGCTATACGGGCAGGCGCCCGCGCGCATCCGTTTCCTGCGGGAGGTGTTGGAGAGCCTGCCGGGCCCCATGGAACCGGCCTGCACCGAAGCGGTCCGGGACCCCAACGGCAATGCTTCCAGCGAAGGACAGAAGAAATTGATTCAGAAAATCTGGGAGATGAACTCCGAAAAGGCGAGAAATCAGATCCGCAAGGAAATGATGCGCCCCATCGGCTGCCATCCTGACTACCGCCTGATTTACCTGGGCAGCAGCGCCCAGAGCCTTTATACCCTTTCGCTTCCGGAAAAGGGAAGCTACCGGGCAGAGATCATTGATACGATGGCAATGGAGCGCCGGGAGGCAGTGTCCGGGGTACACGGCACCATCCGTCTGGGACTGCCCGGGAAAGAGGGCATTGCCATCCTGATTACACGCCTGAGCGGTGAACCGCTGTAATAAACAAAGATTTGGAGGTCAATTCTATGAAGCTGACAGACGTTCAATACATCCCCACAACCGAAACCTCCTGGCCCTTTGGCCGGGCGGCCATTGCCTGCGATTTTGATCATCTAGGCTATGTGGAAAAGGAATACTTCTTCTCCGGCCTGGCCCGAATTTATCAGGAACTGCCTCACGGTAAAGCAGGGGTCATTTTTGAAGGTGCGCCCTATACCAACCGGGTGATTTTCCGCATGCCTGCCGACCCTGCCAAATTCAGCGGCAATGTGGTGATTGAAATTCTGAATTCCACCGCCGGAATCGACATTGACCGCATTTGGATCAATACCTGGAAGTATCTGACCCGCAGCGGCGATGCTTACGTGGGCATCACCAGCCGGGGCAATGTGCTGGATGCACTGAATCGCTTCGACCCGGAGCGTTATGCCCCCCTGAGCTGGGCCAATCCGCTGCCCCAGCGGAAAGCACCTGAGAATGCACCCAAGGAGGGGCCCTTCCGCTTCCGTCCGGAGCAGGAAATGGGTCTGTTCTGGGATATGCTGGAGGACTGCACCCGGCTGCTGCTTTCCGATTCCCCGGACAATCCTCTGAAGGCGTATCCCAACCGCCGCATCTTCCTCTCTGGCTGGTCCCAGTCCACCAGCTATATTGCCCGATATTTGAAAACCTTCTATGACGAAGCCGATCCCATTTACGCCGGCTACTTCTCCGCAGGCGGCGGCTGCGTGCCCATGGGCCTGAATGCCTATGAACCCCAGGTGCCTCCCTTCCAGGCGGACGGCGTTCCTACCGGGTCTGTGATGGGCGCAGCGGAGCCGGTCATTGCCGTGAATACGGAGAGCGAAAACCGGCTGGCCTACTGGTACGGCGATTTCGACGAACCCCGCTTCAAATTCCGCACCTATCAGATTCCCGGCTCCAGCCACGACAGCAAGTACAACCTGTTCGATTACTACGGCCTGGACCCCTATATGACCTCCAAGCAGATCATGCACCGGGAGGCAAAATTCCTGGACGGAGAAAACCTGGACTACCCCTATGAGCCCATTTTCTGCGCAGCAATGCGGAACCTGTTTGCTTGGGCAAATCAGGGAATTCCCGCCCCCCACGCTCCCAAGATTGAAACCAATATTGTCCGCGGCGCTTCCACGGACCCCCTTGGCACCGATGCCGACAACCTGACGGACGTATTCGGCAACAGCAAGGGAGGCATTCGCACCCCCGCCATCGACTATCCCACCGGCACCTATTGCAGCCACGCCATCAACGCCGACGGCAGTGTGTCCCCCATGTTCGGTAAGGTCAATCCCTTCTCACCGGAGAAGCTGAAGGTGCTCTATGGCAGCCTGGAAAACTACCGCCGTCTGGTGGAGCAGGGGGCCGAGCAGATGCAGGCGAAGGGCTTCCTGCTGCCCGAGGACAAGCAGGAACTGATTGACCGCATTGTGGCCACCGCCCGGGAGCGGGGCCTGGAATAAGCAGGGAGGGAAGCACGATGAAAATCCAACAGGTGATTGACAGAATCCTCGCCTACCATCCTGCCCTGCCCGCCGGACAGCCCACCTGCGACGGCTTCAAAAGCGGGGACCCCAACGCCGAGTGCACCGGCATTGCCGTCAGTGTCCAGGCCTCCGTCCAGGTAATCCGGGAAGCAGCAAAGCTTGGGGCAAATCTGCTGATTGTACACGAGCCCACCTTCTATTCCCACATGGACCCCACCGACTGGCTGGAGGGGGACCCGGTTTTTGAGCAGAAAAAGGAACTGTTGGAGCAAACGGGAATCGCCGTCTGGCGGGATCATGACCACATCCATGCCCACCGGCCGGACGGGATCATGACCGGCATTGCCGCCGAGCTGGGATGGACGGACTATCTGGAGGAGGATCGGGGCTTCCGCTCCAATTTCCTCCTGCCGGAGACAACGCCCCGGGCCATTGCCCAGGCCATGAAGGAGAAACTGGGGCTGAATGCCGTCCGTGTCATCGGCAACCTGGATGGCCCGGTTTCCAGAGTGGGGATGGTGGGTCACATCATCGGCCAGGAGCAGGAGATTACCCGGCGCATCCGGGAGGAAAACATCCACGTGGCCATCGCCCTGGAGGCACTGGACTGGACAACCAATTCTTACATCCGGGATGCCGGGGAGCTGGGGCTCCACAAGGCTCTGATTCTGGCCGGACACATGAACACCGAGGAGCTGGGCATGAAATGGGCGGTGAACTGGATTGGGGAGCTGGTACCGGAGCTGCCGGTCACCTTTGTCCCCTCCGCGGACCTATACCAGTACGTCTGATTTTCGGAGAAGACCTCCGACGCAGTTGACAAATTCACTTAATTTTCGTAAAATTAAGTTGTATTCAGAAAGGAATCCATTATGGCATATGAAATGAATACAAAGCGCCTTGCCGCCTGGGCCGCTGCGGGCACCTTTGCCGGACCCGGTGCGCCGGAGCACATGAAGCGATTTGCCCTGCTGACCAAACCCAGCGACGAGCCGGAGCGGGTACGGATTTTGCAGGATGTGTATAACGAAGCCATCGCCGAAATGGACACCATCCCGTTGTGGGCAGATGGGAATGTCCCCGGCTGGAAGCCGGAAATTGAACGGCAGAACAAGCCGCAGATTGCCTTTTTCCCCGCCGTGGGCGGGGGCAGACGGGGCTGCATCCTGGTGGCTCCCGGCGGCGGCTACGACTGCAAGGTCAGCGGGTCTGAGGGCTATCCCGTCATCTGGGGCCTGGTGAACGCGGGATTCCATTGCGCGCTGCTGGACTACCGGCTGAAGCCCTATTCCCAGTACCGCTCCGTGCAGGATGCCTCCAGAGCCATCCGCATTCTCCGCAGCATGGCGGAGGAACTGGATGTGCTGCCTGATAAAATCGGCATGATCGGCGCCAGTGCCGGCGGAAGTCTGACCTGCCTGACCTGTGTCCACTGGGACAAGGGTGATCCCAACGCGGCCGACCCTGTGGAGCGGGTGTCCAGCCGTCCCGATGCCGGACTTGTGATGTATGGCTGCTTCACCGCTGTCAGTTGGCCCGGATCGGACGCGTTCATGAAAATGCGGGAGGACGGGGAAGATTTTGTGATGCCCCGGGGCGGCCTGGTGTCCGTGTATATGGATGAGCAGCGCCCAGATAAATACTGGTTTTCTCCGGAAAAATGGGTCAATCCCCAAACCCCGCCCTTCTTCCTGTGGCAGACCACGGATATGGACGATCCCAGAAATATGTTCTGCTTTGCCAAAGAGCTTGCCGATGCCGGTGTTCGCTTCGAGGCCCACATCTATCCTTTCGGCCCCCACGGGATGGCAATGGCCAACGGGACCGGACTGGGCCCCAAGGATGCCCATGTGGCCCATTGGTTCACCCAGGCAACAGAATGGCTGGATATCTATGGCTTCGGAGGGGAAAAGGCGTAACGGTTTCTATTTCAGCAAAAGGAGTGGGTCACAATGAAGGTCAGAGCCAAAGATATTGCCCAGAAACTGGGCGTTTCTCCGGCCACGGTCAGCAATGCGCTGAACGGACGGGAGGGCGTGGGAGAGGAACTGCGGGACCGCATCCTGAAGGCTGCTCAGCAAATGGGCTATGAAACGGGAAAAGGAACAACGGACCGCAAGTCGTTTATTCGAATGCTGATTGTCAAGACGGCAACGAACATCATTGTGGACGTCCAGTTTTTCAGTGAGATGTATGAAATCATTCAGGCGGAATGCCGCCAGGCAGGGCTTGAAATGATTATGAATCACATCAACATGTATGAGGACAGCTCCTGGAAAAGCTTAGTCACCCAATACTGTGAGGAAAGCTGTGCCGGACTCATTCTGCTTGCTACGGAAATGAGCAGCAAGGAGCTGCAATACTTTGCCCAGTGTAAGTCTCCGCTGGTGGTGCTGGATAATCTGAGCAGGAACGAGCCCTTCCATTCGGTGGTGATGAATAATTTTCAGGCCGGTTATCAGGCCACAAAAGAGCTGTATGAAAACGGCCACCACAGGATTGCCCATCTGGCCTGCAAACGGGAATTTTCCAACTCCTACTTCCGTCGGAACGGTTACGAAACGGCAATGCAGGAGCTTGGGCTGGAATCCGAAACAGACGTGTGGGACGTGGATATTTCCATCGAGGGTGCCTACCAGAGCGTGAAAGCCATGCTGGAGTCCGGGCGCAGGCTGCCCACGGCATTTTTTGCCTGCAATGATACCATCGCGGTGGGTGCCGTTCGGGCCATTCAGGAAAAAGGATTTCGCGTTCCGGAGGATGTGTCCATCATCGGAATGGACGATACGGATATCTGCCTGGCCTGTAATCCCCAGCTGACCACGTTCCATGTACACCGCCGGGAAATCGGCCGGATTGCCGTCAGGCAGCTGCTGACACCTCCCGCTGCCGAGAAGGGCGTGTATGTGAAAACGGAAGTCTCCGTCAGCCTGGTGCGCCGCGGCTCTGTCCGAAAGATTGACGGAATGATTTTGTAAAGCTACCATCTTGCCTCTTCCGAATGCGGCAGAGGCACGTTTGCCACACCAAATACAATAAGTGGATCACCTACTGTTTTCAGCCCGGTGTTCCACTGAAATCACCCCGGAGCTATAAATGCCCGTTGGCGCAAAAGCGCTGATGGGCATTTTTCCTTGACGATAAGAATAACGCCTGATAGAATGATCATAACAAGCGAATGAATCAGCGGCATCACTTTTATTTCCGGCACAAATCACATAGAAAAGAATCTGCCCGTTTATTTTGGAGGTTCTCCCATGAAGAACATTCAGAAAGTAGAACTGAACAAACTGGCAAAAGAAGAACTGCTGCCAGCGTTTTCGACTGACTTTCCATATATTGCAATCTGTGCGGGCTTGGCGCAAGCAGCTACTTCGGCAAAACTTTCCGGGAAAAATTCGACTGTACGCCATTGGAATACCGCAAGCATTGGCACAATCGTGATATTTTCGGGCAGTAATAATATATCTCTTTTGCGTTTTTTCGCTATCATAACACCAGCTGAGGCACTTGCCATGGCTGGTATTTTACCGTAAAAGCAACCATGGCCCACGTCGGCGTTTCCTACTTAACGCGCTCAAAAGGCTGGTAAATGCCAGCCCCCACCTACCACTGTAAGGAGGTTTCCATGTTACTGACTCGATCTATTGCGGAAGTGGCGTTGGAACAGGCGTACAAATCCAATCCCGGTCCCTGGGCCGACCACTCCCGGTATGTGGCACTGGCCTGTCAAAATATCGCAAGCCGTTGTCCGCATTTGAATGAGGACGATGCCTACATCTATGGACTCCTCCATGATATCGGCAGATACGCAGGTGTCAGTTCCGAGCGGCACCTGATCGACGGTTACCGATACTGCATGGATCGGGGCTGGAAAAAGGCGGCGCAGATCTGCATCTCCCACGCCTTTATGATACAGGATATTGAAACCTCCATCGGCGTATTTGATATGCCGCCGGAGGCCAAGGAATTTATGGCAGAGTTTGTCAGGAACGCCGTCTATGATGACTACGATTTGCTCGTTCAGCTCTGTGATGCTCTGGCGCTGCCCTCGGGATTCTGCCTTCTGGAAAAGCGTTTTGTGGATGTAGCAATTCGGTACGGACTCCACCCGGCGACCATTGACCGCTGGAAAGCGGTGCTGAATACAAAAACACATTTTGAGAAGATGATGGGCTGCTCCATCTACGAAGTGCTGCCCGGTGTGGTCGAGAACAGCTTCCGGTGATAGGAGTATCTATTTGGCTCCGGTTGAAGCGGTCACGGCCAGTGCGGCCGCATATGCACCGGTTAAAATTACATCCTTACCTCAGGAGGCGCCTATGTCCATTTTAAGCGATGCCAACCGTATCATAAACGCCGCACTGCATGCAGCTCTGCCCGATGTTGCCGTGGAGCAGGCATTGGAAAACCTTCCCCCCTGCTCCGGAAAGATGATTTTGATTGCCGCGGGAAAAGCAGCATGGCAGATGGCTGCGGCAGCACAGAAGCACCTGGAAGAAAAACTCTCCGGCGGTGTTGTAATCACCAAATATGAGCACGCCCGGGGTGCCATCGGCAACCTTGCCATATTTGAAGCAGGCCATCCCGTTCCCGATGAGAACTCATACCGCGCCGCCCAGGCTGCCATTGACGCGGTGGCTGAGTTATCGGAAAAAGACCTGGTCCTCTTTCTGCTGTCCGGCGGCGGCTCCGCCCTGTTTGAAAAGCCATTGATCGACCCTGCCGAACTGGAAGACATCACCAGGCAGCTACTGGCCTGCGGTGCGGATATCACGGAAATCAACACGCTCAGGAAGCGTTTTTCCGCCGTTAAGGGGGGGAAATTCGCCCAACTCTGCGCCCCGGCTCACGTTTTCTCCATTGTGCTGTCCGATGTGTTAGGCGACCGTCTGGACATGATCGCTTCCGGCCCCACTTATCCGGATTCCACCACAACGGAGCAGGCCCTTGCCATTGCCCAAAAATACAATCTGAAGATCAGCAGCGCCGCCAAAGCACACATTCTGGAGGAAACACCCAAGGAGCTGGCCAATGCGGAAAGCGTGGTGACAGGCTCCGTCCGGCAGCTGTGCGCTGCCGCGGCAGAAACAGCCGCCGCGCTGGATTACACGCCAATCATTCTTTCAGCCTCCGTCTGCTGTGAGGCCCGGGAGGCCGGCAGCTTCCTTGCTTCCATTGCCCAGTACCACGCCGATTCAGACAAATCTCTGGCCTTTATCGTCGGCGGTGAAACCGTGGTTCATCTCACCGGTCACGGTCTGGGCGGACGGAATCAGGAAATTGCTTTGGGTGCTGCCAAGGGGATTGCGGCTATGAAGGACACCCTCATTTTCTCTCTGGGGTCCGACGGCACGGACGGTCCCACAGATGCCGCAGGAGGCTGGGTCGACGGCACGTCTGCGGACCGGCTTGCTGCCCAGGGCATTCAAATTGACACGGTCCTGCGGGACAACGATGCCTACCACGCCCTCAAGGCCATCGATGGCTTGATTGTCACCGGCCCCACGGGTACGAACGTGAACGATCTGTCGGTTCTGCTGATCAAACGTGGCGCTCCAGACTGAGTCTTTCAGCAGCCGCGCCAAAATCGCCTGCGCTGATTTCCGTTCCCCTTTTCCGCCGGTCTTGAATCCGCAGCCGAATAGGAAACAGACCCGGTTTGCCATAAGCGGCAAACCGGGTCTGCTATTTTCATGAACTTCACCCCCAGGGTTCCATCCTGGAAGGCAGCAAACGGTGCATGGGTGGCTGGTATCTATCCCCCATCAAACCACCTGGAACAGGTAAAATTTCAGATAATCCGTCTCCGGCACGTTCCACAGAATGGGATGGTCCGGGGCCTGCTGCCGGGCTTCGATCTGGCGCAGCTCCACACCGGCATCCAGGGCGGCGGAGCGCAGCATCCGTACAAACTGCTCCGAGGGCATGAAATGACTGCAGGAGGCGGTGGCAAAGTAGCCGCCCCGGGGCAGCAGCTTCAGGGCCCGCAGGTTGATCTCCTTGTAGCCCCGCTGGGCACTTTCCACGGTTTTCCGGGATTTGGTGAAGGCCGGCGGGTCCAGGATGATAAAATCGAAAGGGGCCTTTCCCTTGGCGGCCAACTCCGGCAGCAGGTCGAACACATCCGCCACCAGAAAATCCATCTTCTCCTCCAGGCCGTTGCGCCGGGCGTTGGCTCTGGCCATGTCGATGGCGGAGGCGGAAATGTCCACCGCCGTCACATGCTCCGCCCCGCCCAGGGCAGCATTCAGAGCGAAGGAGCCGGTGTGGGTGAAGCAGTCCAGTACCCGGCGGCCCTTTGCCAGCTTCGCCACCGCCAGGCGGTTGTACTTCTGGTCCAGGAAAAAGCCGGTTTTCTGGCCGTTTTCCACGTCCACCCGGTAATAAATGCCGTTTTCACAGATTTCCGTCACGGTATCCGGGGTGGGCTCTCCCAGGGGAAACCAGCCCTTGCCCTGCTCCATGCCCTCCAGGGCTCGGATGGCCACGTCGTTCCGCTCGTAAATGCCCTGGATTTCCTGGCCGTCCTCCCGGAGCACCTGCACCAGCAGGGGAAAGAGCATCCCCTTGATCCGCTCCATGCCGATGGACAGGGTCTGGGTCACCAGAATATTTGAGAACCGGTCCACCGTCAGCCCGGGGAAGCCGTCGGCCTCTCCAAATATGACGCGGCAGCAGGAGATATCCTCCCCCATCACCGTCTTCCGGTAGTCCCAGGCGTACTGAATCCGGCGGCGCCAGAAGGCCTCGTCGAACCGGTCGTTGGCGTTGTGGGACAGCAGCCGCACCCGAATCTTGCTCTGACGGCTTAGAAAACCGGTGCCCAGATATTTTCCCTTTTCGCTGACGGCATCCACCAGGCCGCCGTTTTCACACTCCCCCTCTTCCCGGAGAACCTCGGCTTCATAAATCCAGGGATGTCCCTGCTCCACCCATCTGGTCCCCTTGGCGGTGATGACGCACCGGGGGAAGTTCCGTTCTGCTTTCATAGTAACCGTCCTTTCAACTGCTGCCTGCGCAAAGATGTTTCACTTGGTAGGTATCATATCATCTTTTCCCCCATTTTACAATCACCTGCCGAAAAAACGCCATTCCTCATCCCATTGTACCGGACGCCAATTCGGTAGGGGAGATCTCCCCTGCAATAGGACGGTGAAAAAATGCGGCCCGGTTCCATACGGCCGCAAAAGCATTCCCCCGGCATCACGCCGGGGGAAAATCGTATTTACAGCTTGTAAATCCAGCCCATGTAGTCTTCCACGGCGCCGGTCTGCATGCCGTAGAGGTTGTCATAGAGCTTCTGGGCAATGGGACCCACCTTGGTGTCGCCCACGGGCACGTCCTCGCCCTTGACGCACAGCCAGCCGATGGGAGAAATGACGGCGGCGGTGCCGGAGGCAAAGACCTCCTGGAGCTTGCCGGCCTTGGAGGCTTCCACGATCTCGTCGATGGACAGCTTCCGCTCGGTAACCTTCACGCCCCAGCGCTTCAGCAGCTGGATGACGGAGTTGCGGGTGATACCGGGCAGGATGGTGCCGGAATCCAAGGGCGCGGTGATGACCTCGTCGTCAATGCGGAAGAAGGCGTTGGAGGTGCCGATCTCTTCCACATACTTGTTCTCCGCCGCGTCCAGCCACAGCACGTCCTTGCAGTTGTACTTCATGGCATCCAGGGAGGCCCGCATGCCGCCGCCGTAGTTGCCGCCGCACTTGGCAAAGCCGGTGCCGCCACGAGCCGCGCGGATGTACTCATCCTGCACATAGATCCGGGTGGTGGACAGGCCGCCGTCGTTGGCGGCGTAGTAGGAGCCGGTGGGGCTGAGGATGATCATGAACTTATAGTGCTTGGCGGGCAGCACGGAGAAGGAAACCTCGTCGCCGAAGATGAAGGGACGGATGTACAGGGCGGTGCCGGGAGCGGAGGGAACCCAGTCCATGTCCTCGTGGATGACCGCCTTCACGGCAGCCAGGAAGATGTCGCCGGGGAGCTCGGGGATGCACATACGCTCGTTGGTGCGCTTCATCCGGGCGATGTTCATGTCGGGACGGAACAGCTGAACGCCGCCCTCGGGATTGCGGTAGGCCTTCATGCCCTCAAACATACACTGGGAGTAGTGCAGCACCGCGCAGGCAGGCTCAATGAGGAAGGGCTCGTGGGGAACCACCCGGCCGTCATGCCAGCCCTGGCCCTCGTCATAGTCCATGACGAACATGTGGTCAGTGAAGTATTTGGCAAAACCCAGCTTGGTTTCGTCCGCGGGACGGGGCTTGGGATGGGTGGTTCTGGTGACAGGGAATGTGTATTCCATTGTTGTTCGCTCCTTTGTATCCGTGTGTTAATATTGAATGGTTTACGTAACAGATGGGCAAATTGTAATTTGGCGGGCAGATACGGCAGCGCCCTCTTGGCTCTCCCTTTGGGAGAGCTGTCAGCCGAACAGGCTGACTGAGAGGGTACCGAAGTAAGATAATGGTGACAGAAAACCGCTACATTTGCCCTCTCAGGGGCGCCCCTTTCGGGGCAGCCAGCTCTCCCAGAGGGGGAGCCAAGAGGTACGTCGGTTCCGGTCGCAAAATACCAATTTACTGTATCCTAATATAAATCCGGTCTTCTGTCGGCAAAGATGTGCATGGAGGCGCGGATTTTGGCGTTGACCTGGAAATCACACTGGGCGGTGATGATTTCCTCCCCTGCCCCGGCCCGGGCCAGCACCTGGCCCCAGGGGTCGATGACAGAGGAATTGCCACCGTATTGGGTATCCCCCGCTTTGCCGCAGGCGTTGCAGCAGGCAAGGTACATCTGATTTTCAATGGCTCTGGCCTGGGTAAGCACCTGCAGGTGCGGCACCCGGACATCCGGCCACTGGGATACCATGAAGAGCAGTTCCAGCCCCGGCACGGTCATGGCCCGGGTCAGCTCCGGGAAGCGGATGTCATAGCAGATGAGAATTCCCACATCATGGCCGTCCATTTGGAACCGGCAGATATGATCCCCCTTGGCGAAATAGTCATCCTCCCCCATGGGAGAAAACAGGTGGGTCTTGTCGTACTGGGCGATCAGCGTTCCTGCCCGGTCAAAGACACAGGCGGTGTTGTAAACCGCATCCCCCCGGAGGCAGGCCACGGAGCCCGCCACGATGTGGATGCCCAGCTCCTTGGCAAGCGCGCCCATGTGGGCAGTGACCCGGGTGCAGTCCGGATCAGCCAGCTCCTTCAGATTCTCCTTGGGGAAGAAGCCCACGTCCCACAGCTCCGGCAGCAGAATCACATCCGGCTGCTCCTTCGCGGCCTGACGAATGAGCCGCTCCGCTCTTGCGTGGTTTTCCTCCGGCCGGCCCAGCTGCACATCCATCTGAATGCAGCTTACTTTCATGCAATGTAATCCTTTCCCGCCTGCATGGCTGCCAGGTTGGCATCCAGCAGATCAGCGTGCTTGGCAGAGACGATCTTCTTAAGACCCGCCAGCACCGCCTCGTCTCCCACGCAGCCGGTGGCTTTGACGATGGCTCCCAGCAGAATCATGTTGGCCAAGGTGGGGATGCCCATGTCGCCGGCCATCTTGGTGGCGGGGATGTAGTACACGTCCACATCGGTGCGCTCCAGCTTCCGGGAAACCAGGGAGGAGTCTACGAACACCTTGCCCCCGGGCACCACGGACTGTTCGTACTTATCCAGAGAGGGCGTATTCATCACCATCAGCACATTGGGATTCTGGACGATGGGAGAGCCCACGGGATTGTCGCTGATGATCACGTTGCAGTTGGCAGTGCCGCCGCGCATTTCCGGGCCGTAGGAGGGCAGCCAGCTCAGCTCCCGCTGCTCCATCAATGCCGCATAGGCCAGCACCTTGCCGGAGAACAGAAGGCCCTGTCCGCCGAAGCCGGCAATCACGATCTGATATTCCATGCTCACACCTCCCGATCCTTGTCCCGGTAGCAGCCCAGGGGATACTGGGGCAGCATCTTCTCGTCAATCCATTCCAGAGCCTTCTGGGGAGTCATGCCCCAGTTGGTGGGACAGGCGGAGACCACCTCAACAAGAGAGAAGCCCTTGCCCTCGATCTGGTTCTGGAAGGCCTTCTTGATGGCCTTTTTGGCGTTGCGCACGTTCTTGACGTTGTTCACGGTGACGCGCTCCAGGTACGCCGGCGCGTCCAGGGTAGCCAGCAGCTCACACACCCGGATGGGGTAACCCTGGGTCTTGGGGTCACGGCCGTAGGGAGAGGTCTGCGTCACCTGCCCAATCAGGGAGGTGGGGGCCATCTGGCCGCCGGTCATGCCGTAAATGGCATTGTTCACAAAGATGATGGTGATGTTCTCCCCCCGGGCGGCGGTGCTCACGGTTTCGCACATGCCGATGGAGGCCAGGTCACCGTCGCCCTGGTAGGTGAATACCACCTTGTCGGGCATGGACCGCTTCACGCCGGTGGCGATGGCGGGCGCCCGGCCATGGGCGGCTTCGATCATGTCGCAGGCGAAATAGTCATAGGCCATAACGGCGCAGCCAACGGGAGCCACGCCCACGGTCTGACCTTCGATGCCCAGCTCGTCGATTGCTTCGGCCACCAGCCGGTGGATGATGCCGTGGGTGCAGCCGGGGCAGTAATGGAACACCTTGTCGGTGAGGGCTTTGGGTTTTTCAAATACAACCATATGGCTCAACCTCCCTGTTCATTGGCCTTGAGGATCTTGGCCAGCACTTCATCCGGGGACGGGATCATGCCGCCCACCCGGCAGCACAGGTCTACGGGTTTCTTGCAACGGATGGCCAGCTCCACATCTTCTTTCATCTGGCCCATGTTCAGCTCCACGCACAGGAAAGATTTGACCTTCTCGGCGGCAGCCATCAGAGGCTTCTTAGGGAAGGGCCAGAGGGTGATGGGCCGAATCATGCCCACCTTGACGCCCCGCTTTCTGGCTTCCACAATGGCGTTGCGGGAGACACGGGCGGTGATGCCGCAGGAGACCACGCAGATTTCCGCGTCCTCCATCATAAATTCCTCCCACATGGTCTCGTCCCGCTCCGCGGCGGCGTAGCGTTCAAACCGCTCAAAATTGGTGCGTTCCAGCTCCTGAGGGTTTAAGTACAGAGAGTTCACCACATTGTGGAACCGCTTGCCTTCCGTACCCACGGTGGCCCAGGCGGGAGGCTGGGTGGAAATGTCCTTGGGCTTGGGGAGCACCACCGGCTCCATCATCTGGCCCATGGTGCCGTCGGCCAGGAGCATGGCAGGCATCCGGTACTTCATGGCCAGCTCAAAGGCCTTGCCGGTGAGATCGGCCATCTCCTGCACGGAGGCGGGGGCCAGCACCAGCACATGGAAGTCGCCGTGGCCGGGACCCCGGGTGGCCAGGAAGTAGTCGGACTGGGAGGGCTGAATGCCGCCGAGGCCCGGACCGCCACGCTGAACGTTGACGATCAGGGCAGGCAGGTCCGCACCGGCGAGATAAGAGATACCTTCCGCCTTCAGCGCGATTCCGGGGCTGGAGGAGGAGGTCATGGCCAGCTTGCCGGTGGCAGCCACGCCGTAAACCATGTTAATGGCGGCAATTTCGCTCTCCGCCTGCAAGAAGGTGCCGCCGATTTTGGGCATCTTCTTGGCCATGTAGGCGGCAACCTCGGTCTGAGGGGTGATGGGATAGCCGAAATAATGACGGCAGCCTGCCAGGATGGCAGCTTCGGCAATGGCTTCATTGCCTTTCATCAGTGTTTTTTCCTGCATGGGGCACTTCCTTTCTCAGCGTTCCACGGTGATGACGCAATCCGGGCACATGATGGCGCAGGAGGCGCAGCCAACGCACTCCTCCGGCTTGGTCAGCTCCACAGGGGTATGCCCCTTCTGGTTCAGCCGTCCCTGGGACAGGGCCAGCAACCCTTTGGGGCAGGCATTGACGCACAGGCCGCAGCCCTTGCAGAGCTCTTCGTTAAAGGTCAGTTTTGCCATTAAAATACCTCCGAATCAATCATATAATAGAGTTTCTGAAGGGAAAGTGGGAATAAATTTGGAATTTTTCCTTCCAATGACCGGCACAGGTGCTCCGCCGCACAGGTCATTTTCAAGGGCAGCCCCGTCACCCGGGAGAGCTCCTGAGCGTAGTCCATGCTGGCAAGCACATCCTCTGCTTTGGTCTGCAGGCCCAGGTTGGTATTGTTCACGATGGCGGTAAAGGGAAGGTCACAGGCTTCCTGGATTTCCCCCATCACCTCCAGAGTATCCGCCACGGTGCGGGTCAGGGGCCGGGAGCGGTTCACCACAAAGAGCATTTCGTAGCTGCCCTCGGCCTTGATGGCCGGAGTATACCGGCCCAGGGCCAGGGCGCCCCGATCGTCGCCGCCGATGTCCAGCACGCCGTAGGTGGCCGGGTCACTGACCAGGCCGTACGTCTCTTTTGGCATGGCGGGCAAATCCACATTGGAATTGGCAAATTCGGAAACAATCAGTCCGATTCCCTCCTCCGCCAGGGCCGCTTCGCTGTCCTTGGTGCGGAAATAGGGGTTCACAATGTCCAGGTCCGCCACGGTCACGGCCAGGCCCTTCCGCCGAAGATACCGGGCATAGTTCAGGGCGATATTGGTTTTTCCGCTGCCGTAGTGCCCGGCAAACAGGGTCAGGCGTTTGTAATCCAAAGGCATTGCCTCCTCATTGTGTATCGTGTTGTTTGTAAATTGGAACTAGCGGTGGGTTGAATAGAACCGGGTTCCGGTTTCCGCCCAGCCACTGTAGGGGAGGCTTGTAGCCTCCCGCGCAGCACAAGGCCAAAAATGCAGAAATATCAGGCGAATTCGTACCAGTTTCCTACATTTGTACCATTCAACCAAACACTCAGTCACATTACCTGGCGGGAGGCTGATAGCCTCCCCTACAGTTGGTGTGCAAATATTACAGCTTATTTCTCATGATCTTACCGCTGATGGTCTTGGGCAGCTCGTCCCGGAATTCCACAATGCGGGGATACTTATAAGGCGCGGTGTGCTTTTTCACATAGTCCTGGATTTCCTTCTTCAGCGCGTCGGTGCCTTCGGTGCCCTTCACCAGCACGATGCTGGCCTTGACCACCTGGCCGCGAACCTCGTCCGGGGCGGCGCTGACGCCGCATTCCAGTACATAGGGCAGCTCCATGATGACGTTTTCGATTTCGAAGGGTCCAATGCGGTAGCCGGAGGACTTGATCACATCGTCCGCACGGCCCACATACCAGAAGTAGCCGTCCTCATCCCGCCAGGCCACGTCGCCGGTGTGATAGTAACCGTCATGCCACACAGCGGTGGTGCGCTCTTCGTCGTTGTAGTAGCCCAGGAAGATGCCGCAGGGCTTCTCTCCATTGGGGTCCGCCTTGATAACGATCTCGCCGGACACGCCGTCTTCCACCGGTTTGCCGTCCAAATCCAGGATGTCGATGCCGTAGCCGGGAATGGGCTTGCCCATGGAGCCGGGCTTGATCATGTCGCCCGTCAGATTGGCGATGCCCAGGGTCATTTCCGTCTGGCCGAAGCCCTCGGCGATGTGCAGGCCGGTGGCCTTCTCAAACTGGTAGTAGACCTCGGGGTTCAGGGCCTCGCCGGCGGTGGTGGCGTGGTGGATGGAAGAAAGATCAAACCGGGACAGGTCCTCCTTGATGAGCATCCGGTACATGGTGGGCGGCGCACAGAAGGTGGTGATATTGTACTTGGCGAACATGGGCAGAATCTTCTCCGCATCGAAGCGGTCGAAGTCGTAGGTAAACACGGCGCCCTCGCACAGCCACTGGCCGTAGAGCTTGCCCCACAGGGCCTTGCCCCAGCCGGTTTCGGAAATGGTGAAGTGCAGGCCTTCCTTTTCCACCCAGTGCCAGTATTTGGCGGTGACGAAGTGGCCCAGGGCGTACTTATAGGAATGGACGGCGATCTTGGGATAGCCGGTGGTGCCGGAGGTAAAGAACATGAGCATGGGGTCGTCGCCGCAGGGGGCATCGGCGGTGCGGACATAGCGGCGGCTGAACAGGCTGTACTCGCCGTCGAAGTCGTGCCAGCCCTCCCGCTTGCCGCCCACCAGGATCTTGGTGAGCTTCATATCCACGGCGGCCTCCGCCAGATCCACCTGATGGGCGGTATCCCCGTCGGCGGTGCAGACGATGGCGGACACGCCGCCGGCCTTGAAGCGGTACTCAAAGTCGTGCTGCAGCAGCTGGTTGGTGGCGGGGATGGCAATGGCGCCGATCTTGTGCAGGGCCAGGATGGAATACCAGAACTGGTAGTGGCGCTTGAGCACCAGCATCACCCGGTCCCCCCGCTTGATGCCCAGGGAGGTGAAGTAGTTGGCCGTCTGGTTGGAAGCGTCCTTCATATCCTTGAAGGTGAAGCGGCGTTCGGTCATGTCGTTGGCCACGTGCACCATGGCCAGCTTGTCCGGATGCTTCCGGGCGATGGCATCCACGGTGTCGAAGGCGAAATTGTAGCGCTCCGTGTTCTGGAAGTGCATGGCCTTCAGGCTGCCGTCCTCACCCTCTTCAGGCTGGATGAACTCCCGGCACAGCAGGCTCTTGTCGGTTTTCTCCTGGATCAGGGGCTTGGCAGTGGTCCACTGCTCCCGCTCGGTAGAGGCCATGATCATGGCCAGGAACACGCAGTCCTGTCCGCCCACGGCGATCTGGCCATGGGGGGTGGAGCTCTTGAAGAAGATGCTGTCGCCTTCGTGGAGCACTTCCTCATGCTCGCCCACCCGGACCTTCAGGGTGCCGCTGACCACCAGATCGAACTCCTGGCCGGAGTGGGTGACGGTGTGAATGGGCTTTTTCTCCTGCTCCGGGTCATATTTGTAGGTGCACCAGTAAGGGGTGGCCATCTTGTTCTGAAACATGGCGGCCATGTTCTGGATGGTGATGCCGTCCTCCGAGGCGGTGACGGGGCCCTTACCACTGCGGGTGATGGTGTAACTGGTCAGCCGGGCGCTGTAGCCCTCCAGCAGCTCTGTCAACTCCACACCAAAGGCCAGGGAGCACTTGTGCATAAAGGTGAAGGGCAGGTCAACGGCGCCGGACTCATATTGAAGATACAGCTCCTCCGGAATTTCCAGCAGCTCTGCCATGGTAGCGGTGGAGTAGCCGATAATCTCCCGCATCTCCCGGATACGCTGGGCAACATCCATCAGCTGATTGGTAGTGGTTTGACTCTTCATAAAGCGTTTCTCTCCTTTTTGGGGAAAATAAAAAGACCCGCCTCAAGCGTAAAACCTTGAGGCGAGTCTGTAAATACATACCCGTGGTACCACTCAAATTGCAGCGCAGGCGCTGCCGCTTCGGATTCCAACAAATCCTATCCCTTAACGCGGGCAAACGTGGGATGCCTACTGGCCAAACGCGTTCGGGTCCCCGGCTCGGAAGTGATAGGCTTCTGAAGTTCCTGCCGCCGACTCGCACCACCCGTCGGCTCTCTGTAAGCAATTCCTTCCGCCGTCTTCGTCACAGCCTTTATCGCTATACGCCTCAGATTTTACCACCGTTTTATGAAATTGTCAACTGCATTTTTCGATTCAATCCATTAAAAATTTCGATGGATATCATCGGTTTTTGTGTTTCATACAAGGACAAATGTCCTTGATCGCTTCATTTTCCCACCTGTTCCCCGCTCTGGGCGGTGTCGATGCCGGCGGCGCCCACCAGGCCCAAGCGCTTGGCGGCGTCCTCACGCATTTTGTACTTGAGGATCTTGCCGGCAGCGTTCATGGGGAAGCTGTCCACAAATTCAATATACTTGGGCACCTTATGCCGGGCCAGGGAGGCGCGGATGTAGGCAAACATCTCCTCCTCCGTGACGGAGCCGGGCTCCTTCAGGATGATGCAGGCCATGGCCTCCTCGCCGTACTTCTTGTCCGGTACGCCGATGACCTGAACATCCTTCACACCGGGGTGGGTGTAGATGAATTCCTCGATCTCCTTGGGATAGATGTTCTCGCCGCCCCGGATGATCATGTCCTTGAGCCGTCCGGTGATGCGGTAGTTGCCGTCGGAATCCCGGCAGGCCAGATCGCCGGAGTGGAGCCAGCCCTCGGCGTCCACGGTGGACTCGGTGGCGCCGGGCATTTTGTAGTAGCCCTTCATGGTGTTGTAGCCCCGGGAGCAGAACTCGCCGTTCCGGTTGTCCGGCAGGGTCTCCCCGGTTTCCGGGTCGATGATCTTGCACTCCACATGAGGGAAGGCGTAGCCCACGGTGTTGGTGCGCAGGTCCAGAGAATCGTCCCAGGCGCTCATGGTGGAGCCGGGGGCGGACTCGGTCTGGCCGTAGACGCTGACGATGCCGGTCATGTTCATCTCGTCCGAACGGGCTGCCCGGCGCATCAGCTCCGGCGGGCAGCCGGAACCGGCCATGATGCCGGTGCGCATGTAAGAGAAGTCGGTTTTCCGGTAGTCCGGGTGGTTAAACATGGCAATGAACATGGTGGGCACGCCGTTGAAGCAGGTGATCCGCTCCTGGTTGATGCAGGCGAGGCTCACCTTGGCGGAGAAATAGGGCATGGGGCAAAGAGTTGCACCATGGGTCATGGAGGAGGTCATGGACAGCACCATGCCGAAGCAGTGGAACATGGGCACCTGAATCATCATCCGGTCGGCGGTGGACAGGTCCATCCGGTCGCCAATGCACTTGCCGTTGTTCACCACATTGTAGTGGGTGAGCATGACGCCCTTGGGGAAGCCGGTGGTACCGGAGGTATACTGCATGTTGCACACGTCCCCGGGACGGACCACGGAGGCCATCCGCAGCACTTCCTCTCTGGGCACCAGATGGCAGCGCTCCATGGCCTCTGGGAAGGTCAGGCAGCCCGGCTGACGGAAGCCTACGGTGATCACGTTGCGCAGGAAGGGCAGCTTCCTGCAGTGCAGACTCTGGCCGGGCTTCAGGGAGGCCAGCTCCGGGCAGAGCTCATTGATGATGGCCTGATAGTTGGAATCCAGGCAGGACTGAATCATCACCAGGGTGTGGGTATCGGACTGACGCAACAGGTATTCCGCCTCGTGAATTTTATAGGCGGTGTTCACCGTGACCAGCACCGCGCCGATCTTGGTGGTGGCCCAGAAGGTGATGAACCATTCCGGCACGTTGGTGGCCCAGATGGCAACCTTACTGCCCCGGCGGACGCCCAGGGAGATCAGTGCGGCGGCGAAATGATCCACATCCTCCCGGAACTCGGAATAGGTGCGGGTGTAGTCCAGGGTGGTGTACTTGAAGGCATACTGATCCGGGAACTCCTCCACCATCCGATCCAGCACCTGGGAGAAGGTTTCGTTGATCAGCTCGTCCTTCTTCCACACATATTCGCCGGTGTGGGAGGCATTTTCATACAATGCCTTTTTCTTGCCCCGGGTGGACTGGAACCGATGCATATAGTTGACGAAATGGGGGAAGATGATCTCCCGATCCGTCAGGTCCTCCATCCACTCCGGCTTCCACTCGATGGAGATGAAGCCGTCGTAGTCCACGGAGCCCAAGGCCCGCATCATGGAGGCCACCGGCAGGGTGCCCTCGCCGATGAGATTGTAGGACTTATCGTCGTCGGAGTCCCGCAGGTGGACATGGCGGACATAAGCGCCCAGATTTTTAATGGTGGTGTCGCCGCTTTCCCCAAAGTCTCGGTAGGTGTGGTGAATGTCCCACAGGGCACCCAACTCGTCGCAGGCAAATTCGTCCAGCAGGGCCCGGAGCCGGGCGGTGTCGGCGTAGATGCCGCTGGTTTTGATCAGGATGCACACGCCCAGGCTTTCGGCAATCTGCTGAATTTTCGTCAGGTTCTCCCGGACCAGGGCCTCGTTTTCAAACTGGGCGGTGATGGCCACATAGGGGCACTGGATGTCGTGGGCGATTTCCATGACGGTCTGAAGATCGGAAATCCGTTCCTCCATGGACACGTCCCAAGAGGTGTCCATGCAGGGGATTTTCAGCTCCTTTTCATGGAGAGAACGGACGGTGGCGGCGGTGTTGTACTTGTGCAGGGGACCGCCCCGGCCAATGAGGTCCTGGCACTTGTGGACGTTATATAGTTCGATACCGCCGAAATGCATGGTCAGCGCGGTGGAGAGGTTCTCCTCCCAGCTTACGTCCAGCCAGCCCCGGGTGGAAAATGAAAGATTCATGGGTGATTCCTCCTTTAGCCCGCCGCTTCTTCGTAGACGATCTTGTTCAGGGCGTTGATGTAGGCGTGGACACTGGCGCCCACGATATCCGTGGAAATGCCCCGGCCGGAGAAGAGCTTGCCGCCGGAGCGCAGCTTTACCACGGCTTCGCCCATGGCCTCCCGGCCCTCGGTGACGGCCTGAATCTGGAAATCATCCAGCTCGTAGTGGTGACCGGCAATCTGCTCAATGGCCAGGAAGGCGGCGTCGATGGGACCGTCGCCCAGGCTGATGCCCTCTTTCATCACGCCGTTCTTCTCCAGCTTGATGTGGGCGGTGGCGCTGATGGTGTTGCCGGAGTTGATGACGTAGCTTTCCATCTGGTAGGTGGGAGGCACCTGCATGGCGGCGGAGGCCACGATGGCATCCAGCTCCTTGGCTCCCACCCGCTCCTTCCGGGCGGCGATGCGGGAGAAGGCCTCGTAGACCTTGACCCCGTCCTCCTCGGACAGATCATAGCCCAGCTTGGCGGCAGCCTTCATCACGGCGGACAGGTCGTCGTGGGCATTCAGGAACAGCTCCTCCCCGGACTGGACGCCGGAGTCAAAGGGAGAGGTGCTGCTGCGGCCGGTCTGGCACATCCAGGCCACCTGGCTGAGGATGCGCTTCATGCTGGTGGTGCGGATGCCGCACTCCACATCAAAGCTGCTGCCCCGGGCGGAGATGACCTTGGCCATGGTTTCCAGCTTGATCACGTCCTCCCCGTAGGCGGCGCATTTGACCTCGTCAGCCCCGCAGCGAATGGCGGCCACGGCGCAGGAATCCGCCATGGACAGCTCATTCTTGCAGCTGATGCCCAGGGTGACCTCTTTCAGCTCCGGCACAGCAGCGTAGGTATTCTGAAGAAATTCCGTAATCTGATCGGGAAGCATCATGCCCGCGGCATCGCACAGCGTGATCACCGTGGCGCCGGCTCCGATGGCGGTGCGGATGGCCTCCTGCAGGAAGGCAGGATCGGCCCGGGTGGCATCGTCGGCAATGAGCTCCACCTCGGGGCAAAGGCTGCGGCACTTTTCCACCAGGTTTTTGATGGCGGCGATCATGGCCTCGGGCTTCTTGCCGGCCAGATATTCCATCTGCACGGCGCTGACAGGCGCGGTCACCTGAAGGCGGGGATGTCTGGCTTCCTCCAGGGCGCCCCAGGCAATGGCAATATTTTCCTCCGACAAACCAACGGACACGGCAACGGCGCTGCTGCGGACGGCGGAGCTGATGGACTTGATCAGCAGCCGGTCGATTTTGGGGCTGGTGATGGGACTGACCTCAATCACGTCAACCCCCAGCTTGTCCAGGTGCTTGACCAGCTCGATCTTCTCCCGGAAGCTCAGGCTGAAGCCCTTGCCGGACTGGCGCATAGTCATGTCGGTGATGGTGATTTTTCTCATAACGGATTCTCCTTATCTTGGGATGCAAAAAAAGCCCCTGAGGCCAGATTAGGCCTCAGGGGCGAATTTACAAAAATACGCGGTACCACCCTGATTACATCTCCTCTAAGGGAAACGCATCTCTCTCGGGCTCCAACAAGCCCATAGCCGGTAACGAGGCCAGTCGTGATCAGCTACTGATTCCACACCGGGAACGTTCGCCGAACCTGCTCGGGAGGCAGACTGCCTTCTGTCTTTCGCATTGGCTCGCACCGGCCGCCAACTCTCTGCAGCGCTCCAACAGACGCATAACTCCGTCATTGCATTTATCGTATGTACGTCAGATTGTACCACAAATTTTCAAAATGTCAAGGAATTTTTCACCGCCGGCGCACAGTTGCCTTTCCGGGACGGACTATTTCCGGCGATATTCTCCCTGGGAGAAAACAGGTTTAAAGCCCAGGCTGCGGTATAAGTGGTTGGTGATGGGGTTCTTTTTGTCCACGTTCAAGGTGGCAATTTTCCCCTGGGCCAGGATTTCATTCTTGGCCGTGTTCACCACCAGCCGGGCCAGTCCCTTTCCGCGATACGCCGGACGGGTGTACACGGCGGCGATTTTCATCGCATCGGGGGTGGCAGCGCTGATGCCTGCCATGGAGACAATTTTCCCGTCCCGTCGGAGAATCCGATATTCCCCCAGCCGCTGCCGGGTCCGCTCCAGGCTCACCGGGTCATTCAGGCCGCAGTCCTTTACAAAGCAGGTTTTGCATTCCACCAGCTCCTCCAAATCCGCCTCGGTGGGAATTTCCACGTTGGGGCAGGACGGCTCGGTAACCTCCCGGGCCTCCATAAAGTCCATGGCCAGGGCCTCCTGATAGCGGATGCCGAAGCGGCTTTGCAGCATCCCGATTACCTGGTCGCACAAAGGTTCGCCGCCCAGAAGGCTGCCGATTTCATATCCGTTGGAAAGCAAATACGCAAACAGCTCCTCCGCCAACGCTCCACTGCCGAACAGCAGCAGACTGTAGGGAGAGAGCTTCATGGCCAGCAGCCGCTCCCCCTCCCCTTCCGCCATGATGCCGTAATTCCGCTTGGTGGATTCCCGAATCTGGGGCGCATCCAGAGAAAAGAACATGGACTGATAGGGATTGGTGGCCAGCATTGCCCGGTTTTCCGCTACCAGAGCCGTGCCGTTGGGATAGACATGAATCATTTGCCTCTTCCTTTCTCCCACTGCTTATATAAAACAGTGTTGCATAATGATTCCATTGTATCCGTTTTGAAGGATCTGTCAAGCCCGAAAAATTGATGTTTAGCGGGCTGGTGCGGCAGCGCCCTTGGCTCTCCCTTTGGGAGAGCTGGCAGCCGTCAGGCTGACTGAGAGGGTGCCACAGGGAAGACAACAGCATCCTTAAATCCACAATTCGCGTTGCCCTCTCAGTCTGCCCCTTACGGGGCAGCCAGCTCCCCCATAGGGGGAGCCAAGGGGAGCGTCAGTTCCAGTGCGCCAAATTACAATTTCCCGGTGCCGATTGATCAGGGCTTTTTCTTCTCCCTTTCGGAGAGCTTCCCCTCAAACCGGTCCTTTTGGGTATTGGTGGGGACGGGAGTGGGATACTCACCGGAGAAGCAGGCGTGGCAGTACCGATGGGTGCCGATCATCTCCGTCAGGTCCTCCACCGCCAGATAGCCCAGGGTGTCCGCGCCGATGATTTCGGCAATTTCCGGGATGGAGTGGTGGCAGGCAATCAGCTTGTCCCGGGAGTCGATGTCCGTGCCGTAGTAGCAGGGATTGCGGAAGGGCGGCGCGGAAATGCGCATGTGAATCTCCCTGGCCCCCGCCTCCCGCAGCAGGTTCACAATCTGGCCGCTGGTGGTACCCCGGACGATGGAGTCGTCAATGAGCACGATGCGCTTGCCCCGCACCTCCTCGCTGATGGGGCTGAGCTTGATGCGCACCTGATTCAGCCGCTGGCCCTGTCCCGGAGAGATGAAGGTACGTCCGATGTATTTGTTCTTGATGAAGCCGATGCCATAGGGGATGCCGGATTCCTCCGCATAGCCCAGAGCCGCGTCCAGGCCGGAGTCCGGCACACCCACCACCATGTCCGCCTGAACCGGGTGCCGCCGGGCCAGCAGTCGACCGGCATTTTTTCGGGCTGCATGGACACTGATGCCGTCAATCACCGAATCCGGCCGGGCGAAATAGATGTATTCAAAAATACAGGCGGTCTTGGGCCGGGTGTCGCAGTGGGTGGTGTCGGAGTGGATGCCGGTTTCGTCGAAGGTGATGATCTCACCGGGAAGAACATCCCGGATAAATTTCGCTCCCACGGCGGAAAGGGCGCAGGTCTCCGAAGCGATGACATAGGTACCCTCCGCCGTCACACCGTAGCACAGCGGACGGAAGCCCCGGGGATCCCGGGCGGCGATCATCTTGGCCGAGGACATGACCACCAGGGAGTAGGCCCCGTCCAGGAAATCCATGGCACGGCACACCGCTTCTTCGATGGAAGGGGTTTTTAGCCGCTGCTGGGTGATGATGTAGGCGATGATCTCCGTGTCGCTGGTACCGTGGAAGATGGCGCCCCCCAGCTCCAGCTCATTACGCAGCTCAAAGGAATTGCTGATGTTGCCGTTGTGGGCCAGGGCCAGCTTGCCCTTCATGTGGTTCACCACCACGGGCTGGCAGTTGGCCTGGTTGGTGCCGCCGGTGGTGCCGTAGCGCACATGGCCCACCGCCATGGTGCCATTGGGGAATTTTTCCAGCCGCTCTCTGGTGAACACCTCGTTTACTGTGCCCAGGTCCCGGTGGGTGGTGAACACACCGTCGTCATTGATTACAATGCCGCAGCTCTCCTGTCCCCGGTGCTGCAGGGCATACAGGGCATAATAGGCCATGCCCGCCAGATTTTCCGGCTGCCTGGCATAAGCGCCGAATACGCCGCATTCTTCGTGAAGTTCCGCCATGTAAATACTCCGTTTCCATAAAAATGGTGCTTTGGGGTTTCCATCCACAAATCGGAAAATTGTAATTTGGCGGGCAGATACGGCTGCGCCCCTTGGCTCTCCCTTTGGGAG
>CAMEWH010000004.1:0-75273 GCA_945940335.1 uncultured Clostridia bacterium
CATCCACCTCCTCCATCCAGAGACTATCCGTGTTCCCAAAGTCCAGGGCTTCGGCGCCCTTTTCGTGGTTGTCAAAGTCAAACACCAGAAATCGGCAGCTTCCGTCGGGAAACAGCGGATAGACCCCAATCACATCCGACCCATCCGGCTTCTCTCCCCGCAGATGGGCTATGATCTGCTCCGCTTCCAGAGCTTTCCATTTCCGATTGGCGCAGTCCTTGCACCGGACCTTTTTCCCAACTTTCTTCGGGCAGAGACCGTCCTTCCACAGATTCTCACATTGGGGATAATACTGTGTCTTCCCGGTGGTTTTGTTCACACTTCGCTTGCTGTAAACATCCATCCGACCCCAAAAGTAGGAATAAAAGTGCCGGGCAAGCTGCCTGGTGATCTCCACAGGAGCGGCTTCCGGCTGGCGTACATACGGAATCCCCGCTTCCTCCAAAAGTCGCTTCAAGTATCGGTTTTCCTCCTGGAGCGCCTTTACCTGGGAGCGAAGCCTCTTGATTTCGTCATCCATCGCCGTTCCTCCCCGGAATTGAGATTTGTGCAGGTGTTAACAGATAGCGGTTATTTCCATTGTAGCATCAAATTCCGGGAATGTCTAAGGCATTTCATTTCAAGATTGTAATTCGTGGAGAATCGTTTTTGTACGCACACACTCTGCATCGTGAAAGGTGCCTTCCTCAGTGGATGGCATTCATTCCACAAATATACACCGGGTTTCTTGTGTGTATTTCTGCGCTCATCTCATCCGGAACCCAGGGAAATGCCGGTTGTGGCGGTCGTTCTCTAAAACCCCTATATAACTATTTTTTCATGTTTTTCTTTCTATAGGACTTTTATATATATGACCGTCATGACTGTCATAATAATGTTTCTATTATAAGATTTCCGTAATCTCCGTCCCATCCATGAAGCTGAACACGATCCGCTCATCCGCATACACCGTCACATGATCCACCAGGGTATTCCACAGCGCTTCATCGAAGTCTATCGGAATTTCCTCCAATTCCGTCAACCGGAACAGAATGCCGCTGAAAATCACGGCTGTGGCTTCCATGGCTTTCTTCCGTTCCAGCAGGGATTCATATTCCGCTTTCTTTTCTTCATACTGCCGGGTCAAATCTGCGTACTGCTGTCTGTATGCTTCTTCCGTCAGATTGGCGGAGGCGTTCAGCATAATGCAGCTTCTCACCATAGCGGAGAATCGTTCCAAATCCCGCTCTGCCTTTTCAATGTCTGCGTCAATGAAGTCCGTATCGGTCATGGACTTCTGCACATACCGCAGCCCTTCAATACGTTCCTCCGGGTCGGCCATGTATTGGCTGAGTGCCCGGAGGAATCGTTCTTTTAAGATTTTTTCGTCCACATGGGGCGTGGCGCATTGGCCGTTACCAGGATCTGCGTGATGAGTGGAAGGATCGTAAGCCGAAGGGTGATAAGGAAGATATCATCGATGATATCGTATTTGAAATTGAACTGATTAAGCAGATCGAAATCAATATCGACTATATCCTTATGCTGGTGAAGAAATACCACGATTCTCACTGCGACGATAAGGAAGTCCTCATCACCATCCAAAAAGCTATTGATGCCAGCCCGGAGCTGCGTAGCAAGAAGGCACTGATTGAAAACTTTATTGCCGGTATCAACGATGTTTCTGATGTGATGGTTGAGTGGCGGCAGTATGTGGCAGAGGAAAAGGAGCGCCAGTTGGTGTAGCTGATCCAGGAAGAGAATCTGAAAGAAGAGGAGACCCGTAAGTTCATCGAGGTGGCCTTCCGCGATGGTTCTGTCAAGACAACCGGCACCGATATCGATAAACTAATGCCTCCTATGTCCCGCTTCGGTGGTGGCAACCGAGCAGAAAAGAATCAAGGCGTCATTGCGAAACTGCTGACCTTCTTTGAACGGTTCTTTGGAATTGGGTAATTAAGTTTTATGGAGAAGTAATATGCAATTAGGATGGGTGGATTTTTCAAGGGAAGACAGAGAAAAGGTTCTCGATGTTTTGAACCTGCTGCAGGAGCAAGGTGCAGTAGATGAGATCACTGCATACAGATTTCAGTGCGGATATGCATTCCCGGACTATGCCCGGATTTGCATTCAGCACCGACAGAATTACCTCATGGAAAATTGGGATCAGCAGTTCTTCGTACAGCATTGGGGTGGTGCAAGACGAGCCTCGTAGCCGTAAATTGGCGCAGCGCCATAGAATGTCATTGTAGGTAGTAGAATGGGCCGGGAAAGCCGTTAACAAGCCACCGCAATCTTTACAGTACAGCAGATTGGCAAAAAGCGTATTAGAATGGTTTCTTTGTTCGGGTCGCACCAAACGACGCTGAACCTCATCGAATATTTCTTTCGTAACAATAGGCTCATGGGCGTTTTCTACATAATATTTTGGCAGCTCCCCCTGGTTTGGTTTTTGCTGATGCGTCCGGAAGTCAACGCAGAAGGTTTTTGCAATAGTGCGGCACCATGGTATTTTTCATTCCGCAAAATGCTTTCTATGGTTTGATGCTGCCAGACCGGAAGACCTGCCGGCGTAGGGATGCTGGCGTTGGACAGTTTGCGTGCAATCACCGTTGGCAGGTCGCCGAGTAAAAATAACCGGTAAATCAGGCGGACAATTCTGGCTTCGCTTTCCACTAAAACCGGGTTTCCATCGGTGCCTTTGTTGTAACCGAGAAACTGCTTGTAGGGCAAACTGTATTTCCCATCTGCAAAGCGCTTCCGGACTCCCCATTTTACATTTTCAGAAATGGAGCGGGATTCTTCTTTAGCCAGGCTGGACATCAGAGTGATCAGGAACTCCCCCTTGGCATCCAGCGTGTCAATATCCTCTTTCTCAAAATAAACGCCAATTCCAGCGACTTTCAGTTTGCGAATCGTGTTCAGCGTACACTGCCTGGCCTGCGGCAGCCTCTTCCTGCGCCGCAGCAGCCGCCAGAGGTATTGCCAGAGTGCAGATTGTCAAGCAGAGCGAAACCGGAGGAATCGGCGCGCAAGCTATGCCAGGCATAGAAATGATGGGGAGGATTCTGCCGGGGAAGAATAGGTAGATGCGGCTGCAATGGCAAAAATATGAAACGATCCTCCCGAAGAAGGACCGTTTTATGATAACCCTTCCCGCTACCGGGCGGATTCGGGACTTTCACCCTATAGAACGTGCGCTCACCGGGCGCACCAAGCAAAAACCCCTCATTTCCACTTGCGCAGAAATGAGGGGTTATGGCGTCCGCAGTTAAGGAAGCTTTGTTTGCCGCTAATGTGGCACTTCTCTAATCGCAGCAATTTAGGACTTGGCCTTAAAATTATAGATTGGCCGGATCACGCTGTTGATCTCCACGGTGGGATGAATGTTGGAAACGATTGCCTCCATCGGCTTATAGGCCATGGGAGCTTCGTCGATGGTGCTCTCATGGACGGAGGTGGTGTAGATGCCCTCCATGGACTGGGTAAATTCCGCCATGTTCAGGGTTTCCTTCGCCTTGGTGCGGCTCATGAGGCGGCCTGCACCATGGGGAGCGGAATAGTTCCACTCGGGGTTGCCCTTTCCGGTGCAGATCAGGCTGCCGTCGCGCATATTGATGGGGATCAGCAGGCGTTCCCCCAGCTTGGCAGAGACGGCGCCCTTACGAAGAATCATGGAGTCCATGTCGATGTAGTTGTGGATGGTCTCGAAGCGTTCGGTTTCCGTCAGACCCAGCTCCGAGAGCATGGTGTCCATCATGGCCTGACGGTTCAGCTGGGAAAACCGCTGGACGATGGCCATGTCGTGGATGTAGTCCGCAAACAGCTGTCCGGAGACGTAGGCCAGGCTCATGGGGATGTCCAGCTCTTTCTTTTCCACCACGAAGGATTGTAAAGCGGTCTCAATTTCCTGATACCGCCCCTGGGCCTTCAGCTCTGCCACCAAATCCTGGGCTGTCTGTACCCCCTCCATCTGCATCTGCTGGTATCCGGCCTTGATATAGTAGTTCGCCACCTGAACACCCAGGTTCCGGCTGCCGGAGTGTACCACCAGATACCTATTTCCTTCCTCGTCCACGTCTGCTTCGATGAAATGGTTTCCACCGCCCAGGGTGCCCAGGCTGAGTTCCGCACGCTCCAGGTTCACGAACTTCCCGCACCGAAGCTGGTGGAGGTTGAGCTGTTCCACCAGTGGATGGGGTGACTGCCGGATGCTCTGGCCCGAGGGAATGCAGCGGTAAATCAGCTTGTCCAGTTCTTCCAGAGGAAGCGCCTGCTTGCCAATGCCCACGGTGAGCATCCCGCAGCCGATGTCCACGCCCACAAGAGCCGGGATGATCTTGTCCCCGATGGTCATAGTGGTGCCGATGGTGCAGCCGGAGCCTGCGTGGACATCCGGCATAATCCGCACCCGGCTGCCTGCCGCAATGGGCTGGTCGCACAGAAGCTTGATCTGATCCAGCGCCTCCTGCTCCACCAAATCGGTGTATACGATTGCGTTTGTGTACTTGCCTTGTAACTGCTTCACAGGAAGCACCTCCTTTTTTCTGTGACTAGAATACCATAACGGCTGAGAAATGTCTATCCAATCTTGACCCAGATTGCAGGACGGACACCCTGCCGGTTGTTCGGATCAATCATGCTGAAGCCGATGGAGTCCACCGGGGACACGATAAAGGCGAAGGGGCTCTGGTTGGAGCTGGAACGGAGCCACCAGCAGACATTCTGATTCCTTTCGTGAATGTCGGGGTGGTTTGCCAGCACCCACGGGGTCATCTGGGCAGTGGCGCCCGTGCAGAATAGGTCACTGTCATTGGGGAAATATCGCTTGACCTCCTCTGTAGAGAGCAGGAAGACGGGGTCGTCAATCCGCTCCTCGCCTCCGAAGAGCAGCCAGGTCAGGAAGTCCTCGTTGGGATCCTGTTTGGGAGCGGGGTGATAGATCTCCGTCTGCTCCTCCTGCGTAAAAGCGGTGGGCAGGAAGCTCTCCCGCAGCCACTGGCAAACGGTGGAGTCAATCCAGCGGACGCAGCCTGCCTCCGAGTAGAACGGCTGCATATCCAGCACATACCGGGACAGCAGCAGGGCTCGATCTTCTTTTACCTCCAGCACCTGCCACGCAATGGGCTGAACCTCACCCCTAGCACCCTGGGGATACCGGCCGAAAGAAACCTGACTGCCGGGCTGCAGTGGATGGAATTTCATGGGAAACGCTCCTTTCGCTTCAAAGTTTTGTTATGGACGGATATACCGGATTCGAACCGGCACGGTCTGCTTGGAGGACAGAAATGCTGCCAATTACATAAATATCCGATTTGGCGATGCCTGCGGGAATCGAACCCGCGTTTCCGGAGAGACAGTCCGGTATTCTGACCGCTGGATGAAGGCATCATTTTTGTTATGGAGGAACGTACCGGGCTTGAACCGGCGTCATCCGCGTGGCGGGCGGATATGTTGCCATTTACACCAACGCTCCATTTGGCGATCCCTGCACTAGACGAAGGGACCGTATTTGTGTTTTTCGGGGGATGAGGGTACAGGCTGAGAACTTGACCTGTATTGTCCGCGTCTGCCGGCGTTGGCACCGGTGTTCACACTGGGGATTAGCCAGTAGCGGACATCCACACGGATTTTGCAAAAATCCGCAAACTCTTGCGTCAGGACGTGATAGATTTCTTTTCGGCACATTCTTCCTTGCGGGATTCGGAAACTGCCGTCTCCTAGAGTTGCACTTACTCAATACTTTCTCTTACCTTGGCTTGCGGCCGCCGTAAGTGTTCATATTGCAGAACAATAAGTGGATTTTCTTTCCTGAAGCCGTACACACTTTGGCTGACACATTTGCCGGAATCGAACCGACTCTTTTATTTTGGAAAAATAACGCTCTACCAAAGTGAGCTAAAATGTTGAGGACTACGAGGTGTACATTTACCATCCCTATCTTTTGGATAAGGCCCAGAATTCGCAGCCCTGTTCGTCTTGCGGACTCCCTTCTTTTCGGCGTCCCCTTCCTTTCGGTTTGAGGGGCTTCCTCAAGATTTCCGAAGCATTCGCTGTTGCGCAGCTCACACCTGGGAACCATAACCGCTTCTCCTCCGTTTCCGGATTAGGAACCCGGCGATGTACCGCCGATCCCGATCCCACCATACCCGCAGCAGTCGCCCTTGGGCAGAAAGGTGAAATCTTCGCTATGGGTTTTCCGATAAGCTCGCCTTGCGGCAAGTCGGGATTGCTCCCTTTATCCCCGTCACCGGGTTTATCTTCCAGAGCCGAAACCACCCTGTTGAACAAATTGGCTTTCCTCAGCACCACCACGGGAAGGTTTTGTTCTTGGTGCCATATTTTTCGTTTGTTTTCTGTATCTCTTGCTTGTGACCATATATTACCATGTACATATGAAAACATCACGGAAAAAAAGTTGCGAATGAAGAATTTTCCAAGACTTTTCCATTCCCGCAAAATAGAGAAGCAGCCGTGACAGTTCTTTCAAAACCGTCACGGCTGCTGCCTTTTCAACATTCCAGGAAGAAATTGTTGTCCACCAGGCTAATGCCGTTGTCCAGCAGGCTCTTGCCCATAGTCAGTATCACATCAGCCGCTTCCGCAGTCTCCACCAGTTCTGCGTTCTGGCCTTCCAGAACGCAATTCAGATAGTCCTGCAGGGAGAACATACTTTCCGCATCCTCGATCTGAGGCCGTGCTGCCCAACAGTTGTGATTGGGCTGTCCCACAAACCGGACGCACCGGTTCTGGACATCCACATAACCATAGAACAGGTTACTGGTATTCTGGGTCAGTTCGTGGGTGAAGAAGCAGTTGGCAGGATCATAATGCTTTACTTTTGCACCGATCTTGTCCACTGCCATCATGCCCACATAGCAGGTCTGAATTCCCTTGAAGGAATACTTACCATAGAAGAGGTTGACATTGGCATAGATCTCCCGAATGGGTGCGTTGAGGTCGATGTCGATGTACTCCGCCGCATCGCTGTGGGTAATGTCGCCGGAGTGAACCACACCGCCGTTTCGGAAGTCGGCATTCCAGCCTACATGGAGGGACTCACCGTCAGTAGTGACACCGCCTGCATGGAGATCGATGTCCACACGGTTGGAATCGTTCCAGTAGGTAAAGAACCGGACATACTTCGCGTCGTCGGGAATCTTCCAGGCGATGCCGCTGCGGATATAGCCGCCATCCCTGGACCGATCCTCAGTTTCCAGACTGGAATGGGCCAGATCAAACTTGGAAAGATCACAGAACACCTTTTTGTCCTTCAGCACGGTGGATGCCTTCTGGAAATGCTCTTTGAGCAATTCTTTCAGGATCTGCACTGCCTGAGGATCATAGCGGATCATATTCTTCTGCCGCTGATAGTCAGCTTCGATTGCATCCAGTTCTGATTTCTTTCTGTCGGCCAGCGTGCGGATCATCTCAGAGGCTTCCGCTAATTCTTTCCGGCGGTTCGTCTCAATTTGCGCAAGCCGCTCCTGTTCCCACCGATCTGTTTCCCAAAGTTCCCGCTCTTGTCTCTCCAGAGTAGACGTCAGAGACGCCAATGTTTTCTCCAGCCACTGATCCGCTTCCGCCTGAAGCTGATTCAGACGTTCCCGCAAAGGTTTCAGTTCCTCTTCGCATCGGGCAATGGCATTACGGAAGTATGCAGGATCATACAGTGCCCAGACCAAATCCTCGTCCAGTTCCACATGTGCATTGCTGATCAGATGAGGACGCTGCATATTTTTCAGTGCGCCCTGTTTTTCCAAGCCAAACTGCAAAATCTCCAGTGTTTCTTCCTTCCGATCCACAGCCTCCCATGCCTCTCGAACCATCTCCCAGGCCGTCTGCTCAGCTTCTCTACGGGGATCATGCTTCCTTATCCGGGAGCGTCTGCTATCGGCCTCCTTCCGGCAGTCTTCTTTATTTCGAATGTAGTTGGATTCTATTCCATATGAACTGTACCGGTAACGTTCTTGCTGGAATTTATTATTGCAGGCTTCGATTGCAGCTTTGTATCTTTCTTCCAGAGGCATAGAGAGCGTCCGCAGAACTCGCAGGATTAGATGACCACTAATATCTCCCGCCCGGGGCTTCAGGGCCTTCAGTAGTGCTTCCTCCGAATATTCCAGACTCAGCAGCCGGTTCAACATCCGCAGCATATATCCGGGGCGCTGAGCCAGATGCGTCAGAGCCTTAGGACTGTGCTCTGCCAACAGCGCTTCACCGATGCCGTGCCAGGACTGCAGTTCTCCGTTGCGCAGAGCCCGGACGGCTTCCCTGTGTTCAGGGCTTCTGGAATACTGGTTATAGTCCAGATGCTTCAGAATGAGCAGATTACGCTCACGCAGGGTATTGGACTGCATCAGATTCTGCCGCAGATTCCACACAGGATAGCTTTCCAGCAGTTTTACCAGCAGCTTCTTTTCGGAAGTCCGCAGATGGTACTTTCTGCCGCGGATATAATCTGTACTGCACCGCAGCACATCGCCGCTGTGGGCACAGATCACCCGCAGGGTCCGCAGAGCCGTCTCCCGGTCTGCTTTTTCCAGCAGCATGGGGAACAAAAGCTCCAGATTTTCTTTGAAGCGGATCTTCAGCCCCTGCATCTGCTCAGCAGAGCAGGCAGCGGCGCTTTCCCGCACCAGTTCTAGTTCCGGATTGGTCAAACGTTCCCGGCGACCCAGCAGAATCTTCAGCGCCGTCATGGCAGCATCTTCCTCATTCACCAGTTCAACAACGGCGGCTTCCATCAGTCGGGTATCCCGCTGCGTGCGCTCGGGCCCGTCATAATCAGGCAGCCAGCCCCGACTGACTTCGCATCCGGTCAGCAATTCCATATCGTAGGTGGAGAAGTAGTGCATGGCCTGATGGAAGCGGAATTCCGCCTCAGACATCTCCAGCACCTGCTGGGGGAAGCCGGGATACATGGGCTGTGCTTTCACATCCGGCACCAGTTCCTTCACATCCTGATAGAAGGTGTACAAAGAAGGACTTACAGCCAAACGGAGGATATCCACAGGCCGCAGAACAAATCCCAGAGAACGAAGATTTTCATTCACCGTGACAGCTTCGCAAAGGCACCGGTCATCTATCCGGGAAGGATCCCCGGCCCGGTAAACTACCATGTGCAGTTCACTCAGAAGATGCTTACGAAACTCAAATGTCATAAGTAGTTCCTCCTTTGTGAGAGATGGGCAGACTATCTGATAACGGACACCTGCATTCGATGTAATAAAATTTCAGAAGCATTTTAAAAAGATGTAGAAGGATGTTATCGAATAATCTCCTGCAGGCCCGTCTGCCCATGCAATGCATATGTGTGACTCCTTCGGAAGCTGCCACTGTGAATGAAAACCTTCATTCTCCGTGCAGCGCTGCTAAATGTGGATGGGTGTACCGGCATGGATTCTGCACTGACGCGGCGCATTTGCCAAATGCGCCTTGGCTAGTCAGGCGGACAGGCCGTGTCTTCGGCCGCTCCTGTCCCGCTCTCCTACTGTTCGGGGCGTTTCACCCCCGACTTCACCGTCGCTTTTCGGCCCCGGGGCGCTGTCCCCGGTTCGGAGAGCCACATGGAAGCAACTCCTGAGTTCTACACATGGTCCTTTGCTTTGCATTTCTTCCTGTTCAGTTGTCAAGGTTCATTTGTTAGGAGGTATTCCCTCCTTGTGGCCATATAATAACATGGTATATTGGAGGATTCACGGAAAAAAAGTTGCGAACTCAGTTTTTTGATTTTTGTAAAAGAAATCCTCGAAAGCAAAACGCTCTCGAGGATTGGTCAGTATTGGCTCTGCATGGAAAGCCGCTGGCGGATTTTCTCCCGGAAGCTTTCCGGTGCAGTCACCCGCACCACGGCCCCGAAGGACAGAATGCGGATGAGCATTTCTGTTTCATCGTTTTTGTCATAGTGAAGGGTGATCTGATAATGGGTTTCATCCAGCCGTTTGGTTTCCTTTTCCAGATGGGAAAAATGCAGTAGCACCCGTTCCAGGGCGCCCCGTTCATCTGTCAGCTCCATGGTAAGGCTTTGGGTATGGCGGAACACCTGATGGGTGGTGCAAAGCTGGACTTCCAGCGCTTCGCAGTCCTTGATCCGGGACAGGTTGATGATCCAGGGACGGAAGCCCTCTGCCGCCAGCCGGAACCGGTCATCCTTTTCGGAGTATTCCAAATATTGAGGGGAGACAACGGTGTGGTGCCGGTTTCCCTTGCCGTCCAGAAAGAGCACCCGGAGCTGCTGTTTCTCCCGGAGGGCGGCGAGAATGGTGCGGAAATTGCGGATATAGTCGGGATTTTCGTAATCATCCCCATCGGTGTAGCGGTCGAAATACACCAACCACTCCGGCCGGAACAGGGGCTCGATGTCTTCCAGACCGGTGGTGTCCGGCTGGAACAGCTGCACTCTGGGGTCAAGTAAAATCGCTTTCATCCAACGCTTTTGCAGCATCGTCAGGGGCATGGAGGGTTCCTGGTACAGTGGTGTACTGTAATCGGGGTTCAGCAGTGGCCACTGACCGGAGGTGAGGGCATCGGGGATGGTCAGCGGACTTTCGGCAAAGGCGGTGTCTCGAACGATTTGCCGCAGGGTCTTCCCGTCCAGCGTTCCTTCCACTGCCTTGGAGAGGATGTTTGCCACCGCCTGATAGTAGCTTCCGTAAATCTCACTGAACAGCATCCGCATCCCCTCCGTACATGGCCCGCAAGGCCGCTAAATCTCCGTAAAACCGTTTTTCCACTTCCGCATTTGTGCTTTTCAGGGACACAATGCGCCCCGTGAAGGTGCGAATCCAGGGCAGCAGCTCCACCGCGTCGAACACATCCGCTTCAAACCGCCAGTTGCCGCCGCCCAGCTCCGTGACGGTGCCGCAGCGCTTTTCCCGGTGCAGCCGCTGGACAACATAGCCCTCCTCCGGCTCCGCGTGAATCACCAGCTCAATATGTTCCGTTGCAAGCTCCGCCGTTGTGGCAACGCCCCAGACTTTGCTTTGAAAGGCCTGCAAGCTGTCTGTAGGCGCTTCTTCCACCGATTTGCCAGACTTCACGCTGTCAATGAGATCCAGCCGGAAGAATCGGAACCGTCCCGACCACTGCCCCAGCACATACTGTCTTCCGGTCTGGGTGCTGATGTAGATTTTCTGGGGCAGGAGCTCGAAGCTCCGGGTATTCTGCCGGATGGTCACCAGTCTGTTCTCGCCCATGGCCAGAAACAGGTCACAGAGAACCTCGCTGTCCAGGGCGTTTAATATGTAGTGGTGCTTGAACCGAAAGTACTCCGGTTGGGTCTCCAGCTTGTCCAGCAGGTAGGAACCCACCACCCCCAGGGGCGCGGCTTCGGAAAAGAACGCCGCCGCGTCGGCCCAAGTAGCGAGGGAGTTGGGCGGGCTTTCCAGATAGTAAAGCACCTGCTTTCCCTGCTTTTCCTTCCGCACCAGGCCGATTTTCTCATATTCCGACAGCTTTTTTCGCAGAGAGGATTCATCCGGCAGCTGGGCCGTTTCAAATTCTGCCAAGTATTCTTCCAGCGCGTCCTGAATGCCGCCGAGGGTCAGGCCTTCTTCTTCGTCCAGCAAGTCCATGAGTAGAAAATGGAGGGTGATATCCAAATCCGTGAAGCTTTTCGCTTTGAAAGCCCGATACAAAGGATTAAGGGGGATACTCCGGCTGTCCACTGACAGGAATACCCGTTTCCCGTCCTCGTCCTGCCCGAATTTCATGTAGTCTCCCAGCCAGCTCTCCACCCGGCGGCGCTCGTTGTCGTAGCTTCTGGCACTTTTGGCGTCAAACTCCTGCCGGTGCCGGAAGCCGTAGACATAGAAGGAGCGCATATAGGGGCGGATGCGGTGGAAGCTTTTCAACAGTTCACTGTAGGCCATCTTTTTTCTCCGTATTTTTGTTTCACGTCCTCAATGGTCGTCCGCCGGGAAGAAGGAACCAAACACCTGCCCGGGAGGCACTGCGTCTATAGGCAGCAGCGCTTCCGAATCGGAGGGGAAGGTGCATTCTGCCTTCCAGGAGGTGGTATCTCGCTTGGCGCAGAGGATGAATTTTTTGTACAGGGTATCGCCAAGATAGAAAACATGGCACCATACATGGGTTTCCTCGAAACCGTGGAGCTTGTTGTAGGCGGTGCATTCTCCCAGATCGTGCATTTCCACTCGGCGGTATTCTCCATTGGCAAGCCCGGAAGGCAGATTCAGGAAGGGGGTCATGTCCCCGAACAGCATGCCCATCTGATCTGTGGACTCCACCCAGCCTCTCAGATCGGAGGTCTTCACGCTGGGGGTTTTCATGGTGGACACAGAGCAGAAGGCAGAGGAATCGGCTTTCCAGAAAATGTGGGTCTCGTTGATGTCGAAGGGCGGTGTCTGTCGCCTGATTTCGGGGCTGGGGTCGGCAATGTTGGTGTACAGCAGGAATCGATAGCCACACCGCTTGTCACAGACCTCCTGCATTTTGGAGCCAAACATGATCTGCGACAGCGGGTCGTTGGGGTAAACCAGATACCCCGGAATCTCAATCTTATCGGTTTGGGAGCGATGCTCCGAAGGGCTTTCTGATGGCTTGTTATTACGCTTCTCGAAAAGCTTTTCCAGCAGTTCTTTCATTTTTACCACTCCTATCTTTTCGGCGAAGAATTTCCCCGCCTACGTTTTATCTCCGTTCGGATGAACACTTTCTTCCGAATGCTGCTGCTTTTCCTTATATGTGGCCCGGAGCTGTTTGATCAGGATACAAATCGTGCAGAGGAATGCCAATCCCCCAACCATCGCATAAAACAAATGCAAATTGGCAGCCGCTTGACCATACTCCGGAAGATCGGAGGTGAGAAGCAATTTGCTCCAATTGCGGCATTCCCCAATTTGCCAGGCTATGAAACCTGTCAATGCCAAGGTGGTCAGAACCGTTACCTTTCGGGGAATGACCGCCGAGAGGGACAGCCAGCCCTCATGCCCAAACAGCCGGATCGTTTTTCTGGCAGAGAGAAACCAGGGCGGGAGAAACAGCACCCCAAAATACAGAGAAAACAACCACAGGTCAAAATCCTCCAAGGTGTTGGGGCTGTCCACATGGCTTAGCGGGATGTACCACAGCTTTACGCCCCCCAAGCAAAACAGAACCATAAAAGTGAGAAACAGGGTCACCGTAAACCACAGCTGCTTTTTTCGGATGCTCTGCCGGGTGCATTTTCTCTGAATGCACCATTGCTCGATGTACAGCAAAGCGGCGTAATAAAGAATAACAGGAAATACCGTTCCCCATCTGGAAAATACGCTTTCCATCCGGTAATAAAGATCGTAGGACTTCTGGATTTGTTTCAAATAGACCGCACTGAAAACAGCTAAGCCTATCCATAAAGCTGCCGCGACAACCACAACAGCCTTTGTCACGGACATGGGAATTCTTTCCGCGAAGGGAAACCAGTTCTCCCCCAGGAAGGACCTGAGGAGTCCCAAAAGAGCCAAGCACCATATTGGTAAGTAAAAGACGGTCGTCTTCTGCAGCGCCCAATCCAGGTGGTCATAATCCCTGACGGTAAGGTCAGGATGGGCAAGAATCGTATCGACAACGGCTTTCCCTTCCAGAATCAGCACCCCTGACATCAAAAGCACCAGCGCAAGCCAAAGGCACCTGTTCGCATTACGCTTGACGTCCATTGTTACACCTTCTCTGCTGAAAAATGTATGCCCACTCTCGTTCAGTCCCAGTAGTCATCCACGCTGTCGGAAAGCTGCCTGATATGTTCCATCCACCGAGCATGAGCGGCAGGGTCTCTCAGCTGATGGATCATCTCCTGGGCATCGGTGGCGGGCAAAAAGTTGGAATAAAGCCGATCCGTGCCCTTGCGCAGCGCCCCCAGCTGCAGCCGCAGCCGAAGAGAATTGTCCTCCGCGACATTCCGTGCGACCTTGAGGATTCCATAGTTCTCTGTGTCATCGATCTCAAAGTAAAGGGTTTTGGGCTGAAAATCCAGGGTGACAGGACTGGAAGTCTCCACATAGTGAGCCAGATAGTCCCCCATCTTCTCCATCATAAATTTCTCGTGATCGGTGATAGGATAATTCATCATGGTACCTCCTTCAAAATGCTTTTGTTTCATAGTTTCATATCCCGGAAATCCCGACAATGGGAAGCATAAACAAAATATCCAGTATGGTCCGCATTCTCCTGCACAGCCATTTGGCAAAATCCGGTAACCTGCATACGCATCCACACTCACAAATGGGCGATGGTGGGAGGGTTGAAGGAACCTCCCATCACAACAACTCTCATATGCCTACAACTCCGCCAGTTCCTCACGAACTCTCATCAGGATCCGGCCCAGATGGTTTTTGCCCTCCCGGGTCTTAGCATCCACACCCCAGAAGGTGTCGTGCCAGGTGTTGCCCTCTTCCAGCACCAGATCGCCAGTAGCCAGAAGCAGCTGCTTTAAGTCCTCATTCTGAGTGAACTTATCACGACTTGATAGCGATATCATACTATATTTCTTACGGTCATTGGTCGCCTGCTGGGCGACATTCGTTTTCTTTTTCAAACACTTGAATGGTGGCATCGATGGAGTCCACCACGCTGACCATGTGGTACTTCAGCACGAACAGGATGTCCGCATCCTCCGGGTAAACCGTCTTGGCCTTGCGCAGCAGGGGCAGGACATAGTGCCGGGTTTCCTCGATGTAGGATTTCAGCTTCTCCACGGAGAAGGTGCCTGCCATGCTGGACACATTGTGGCAGCGGTCAATGAGCTTGGTCAGCGCCGCCTCCCGACACCCAAGCAGCAGATTGTAATAGCGGTTCTTGGCGATTTCCTTGGTTTCTCCCTCCATCACCCGGAAGGTCATCAGATCCACCGCCCGCTTTACCCGGTCGCTCACCGGCAGCTCCGCAAGGCTCACGCCGCAGTCCTCGCAGACATCGTGGAGCAGAATGGTGGCAATTACTGCATCGTCCCGGATGCCGATGCTGACGGCGTTGCAGGCCATCATCAGCGGGTGGACGATGTAGGGTTCTCCGCTTTTGCGCCGCTGCCCTGCGTGCTTCTCCCGGGCAAAGGACAGGGCTTTCAGGGTTTCCTTCATGCCAGCGCCGGAAGCATAGCCCCGCAGGTAGGTGTACATTTTGTCAGGATTAAATGATGTAACTGCCATGTGTTTTTTCCTCCATCTTCTTTTCTATTCTGTACAGCGTAAGCTCTGAAAGACTGGACATTTGGGACATCGGCAAAGCGCCACAGCAGACGGAATCCGCCCCCATTTTCAAAGCGCTCCGTACCTGCCAGGGCTTTTTACTCAGATGCAGGTCGCTCATAACCATCAGTCTCATGTCAAATCCTCTTATCCCATGGTGATCCATTCCACATTTCTTGCCTCCCATGGCATAGGTGGCTCCAGAATGGACAGCATTTTTTCGAGGCTCACTTCCGGCACCACTGCTTCCCGATTCCGATTGCGCTCCCGGTTGGTCTGCCAGTCTGTTTCCAGATAGACAATCCGCGCGGAAGCGCCATAGCTTTCAAAGAGATTGATTTGTTCTGCGCGCACCAGCTGGGTCAGATTGGTGGCGTTCCAGACGAAGCTCTGTTTCTTCCGCAGCAGTTCTTTTGCCCGCTGCCGGGCTTCCTTGACCACCGCCATCTGATTCTCCGTGGGGGCAATGTCCAGTTCCCGGCGAATTTCATCCAGAGAAATCATGGGGAAAGCACAATGCTTCCGAATCCAGGTGTCCTTTCCCGTGCCGGGCAGGCCGCTCATCAGAATCACTTCTCCCCAGGTGTCATCATAGAGTGGCTGGCAGGGATGGACATTCCGCCCGGAAAACCAGGCCCGTTTTGTAATATCAGATGCAAATTCCATGGGAGTTGTCAGGCAGCCGTTCTCCTCTGCCAGAGCGGCGGTGAGAAGCACCTGCTCCCGAAGCTCTGGGATGTCTGGCGCGATTCTGCCCAGGATGTCCGCCTCCGCCAGCAGACACAGCATTTGTGTTGTTGCCGGGGACTCCGCAAACCTTGCCATCTGCAAAACGCCGTCCTCCCGGTCGAAAGCGTGAACCGGCAAGGTGTGATGCCGGATCAGGCTACAAACTCCTTCCCGGAAGGCCTGCTTCTCCGAGGTACCGCACAGGCCGCAGTCCTTCCAAAGAAACGAACGTACCAGCTGCGCCCCTTCCGCGCCGTGGTGGGGAGACACCCACGCCCCATCCTCCATCCGGGTGGTGATGGGTTTTCCCGCATCGTGGAGTGCCGCAGCAAGGAAGATGATTTCTTTCTGTATCTCAGGAAGTCGATGAAAGGATTCTAATTTCGTAAGCGCTTCCACAACCAACCGGGTATGGGTCAGCACATCTCCTTCCCCGTGGAAGCTGGGATTCTGGGGAGTTCTACCAATTTCCTCCCAAAACGCCCCAATTCTGGGGTATTTCTGTTCCAGATTTTTCATGGCAGCTCCGGTAAGAACAGCTCGTCCACGCTGCGGCACAGACCGTTGGGGACGATGGGGCGATCCAGCCAGTGACTGCCGGAGGCATCCACGCACTGGTGGAAGCTGGCCCGGACAAATTTCACCCGATCCACCACCTGTCCGTTTTCCTCCAGCTTGATGTACAGACCCTCCATGGTGCGGCTGGGGTCGGTTTCCCGCAGCACTCGCTCCGCATCCAGCCCTGCTTTTTCCGCCGCCTGACGAAGATGCTCCCAGTGGTCTTTGGTTTTGTAGCAGGAATCTCCCAGAAGCATCAGTAGCTTCTCTTTCTCCGCAAAGCTGCCCTCCGCCAGCACTGGCACCGAGGCAATGGGCAATTCCCGGGTCAATTCCCTCCGGGAGGGGGTATCCAGATAGATGCCCCTTTCCCGGTCATAGATGTCGAATTCCATAAAATAGTGGGGGAGATTGTCATACCAGACGGTGTGCTTGGCGTACATCCACTCGCCGTACATGATAAACCTACTGCCCAGCACGGCATACAGAGCGTCCTTCTGAATGGTGGCCCACTGCTTCATCAGGTTATAGTGCCGCTCCCGGTAGCCGCCGGTGAGATAATGTCCCCGGCTTTGCAGCAGCAGATTCCCGTTTTCGTCAAAGGAAATGCCGCTGTTGGCACCGTCAATTTTTTCTTCCACCACCAGATGCCGCCCCGCAATGGCGGAAAAGGGCACCTGGCTCAAATCCTCGTCCCCCGGCTGGAGCCGTGAGCCCTCCAGATGGGGGGTTCTGGGGTATTTCTTTAAGGTCACAGCTTCCATATCATTTCATTCCTTTACAACCATTTATATTCTTCCGTTTCCCAATCAAAGGTCATGGAATCATAATCCAAAAGAACGGGGTCGCGGCCCAACGTGCCCACATAAGTCATCTGATCTTCTATGTAGGTCAGCGGCAGTACATATTTTCCCTCGCTTGCAGGCTCAAATCCTGCATTATTTTCATATTCTCCGTGTTCATCCAGCCAGAAAGTTACAGCATAATATTCCCCGTCTACCGTAGGAACCTGGATGATCTCCGTTTTCACATCCATCAAACCCTTGGAAAACAGCTTCACGCTCAAGGCAAGCTCTTCGATCCTTTTGGCAATATCCGCAGTCTGGCCGTCCGGTTCGATTTTCATATCCGACCTGGTATAGAAGAACCGCCCCGGATACATAAATGTAGCAGGATCGATGCTGATCATTTTACCGCCGCCGTTGCCCACGCTCTTTCGGGCTACGGTGGTAACGGGATACAGAATTGCTCCCTCTTCCAGATAATCGTCAATAAACCGTTTGTCTGCCGCGCAGATCCAGTATCCAACCATGACTCCTTCCCAGGGAGTCAGCTTCTTATAGTGCTCCCAGTATTCGAGGCAGGACTCTTTGGTGTCTTCCAATCTTGCAATTCTGGGCTATTCATCCTCTACCAACTGAAACATAATATAGTTATTCCTCCTTCTGAGATTCTTCTACATTGGCCACCAGAATCAGATGGCCGTTGATGCCGCCGAAATGCAGCTTGGTACACCCCGCATCAGCAAACAGCTTTGTCAGAATATCTTTGGTCAGTAGATGGATATGCTCCGGGTTGTCATCCTCCTTGGAGGGGACGGACACCACCACATATTTCCTTGCCATCTTCACCGCGGCGGCAACAGCCTTCTCCACTTCCGGAATGTGTTCCAGCACCTCCAGCAGGGTCACCACATCGAAGCTGTTTTCCGGGAAGGGCTGATCACATATATTTTTGTTATAGGCCGTCAGCTGGCTGTAGCCGCCCGCGGCCAGCTCATTCAGGAATGCCACCCGCTTGTCCAGCAGTTCCAGAGAAGTTACCTGCACCTGTGGAAATTCCTCCATGAAGGGGAGCAGAAATACACCCCGACCGCTGCCCACATCCAGCAGCGTCTCAAATTCGATGCCATGAAGAAAGCTCAGCACCCGGCGCACTCTGGGCAGCTCCGTCTTTCCGGTTTTGAAGGGATACAGCTTTTGCCCCGTCCGCTCTCCGGCCTCCACAATGGCGGAAAGCTCTGCATCCGTCAGCACCTCCAGGGGCATATCCAGCAGTTCTTTGTCAATATTGGGCACGCCTGTCCGCAGAGCATGGCCCCGGAGCCAGGCCGCTGCTGGCTTCAAATCATAGCGCTCAGAATAATCATTCATATTCTCTTTCTCCATTTGTTTCGATACCGGGAATTGACTTTCCGTTCTGTTTCAAAACTTGCAGCCTGTCCCACAGCAGCCAAAGCAAAAAGCCCAAAACAAGCTCCACCCCAATGATCAGAGGGTAAAACACTCCGGCATAGCCTGCGGCGGAATCCTCCAGTGCAGCATAAGTGGCAGTGTATACCGGAGCGATCCGTTGTGCCGCCAGAAACAGGATCACCAGAAGCACCACTCCGCCCCAAAACAGGCGCTTCCATGTTTTCGGTGGCAAGGGTTTGCGGGTAATGGGCTGTTTGCGAAACTGACGGATACATCCTGAGATGCACACAGCCAGAAGCTGCGTCCAGGCAGCGGTAATACAGGCCTCAATCCAAAATAGACTCAGGCTTTCCAGATACCGGGGCCATTCCTGCACCCGGCTTCTTTGCCAGTCCACATTCATAAGCAACAGGAGACAGATTTCAACATACAGGAGAAAGGCAGTGGTGATACTCAGAGCGATTGTTTTCCAAAATAATCCGTTTTTCATTCTGTTCTGGCTCCTTTTTTGAAATTCTCCAATTATATCATAGCACAGTTGCCTGGCAAATGGTATCCTTACTGGCATTTTTTTCACACATTTTTTGGCATCCGGGAAAATGAAATCTACGCAGAGAATTTACTGCCATCTGCTGCAATTGTTCGTGGTTGTGTCAGAACCCGAGACAATGCACTTGCTGCCATGGGTACATTCATATACCAGCCCCCCAGCATTGTAGTGACCGTAATCCTTCCGGGTCAGGGCGCCGCTGGGGTCGCCGCTCTGGCTCCACTGCCAGTAGGTGCCGTGGCCGTGGCAATAGCAGCTCCTCCATAGGAGTATGGGTGTGGTCGTGGTGCTCGTGGTCATGGTCATGCAGATGTTCGTGGTCGTATGGATGCTCATGGATATGCTCGTGGGTGTGGGGATGACTGTGTTCGCCGCTCGCAACATGGTTGTGGTCAAGGTGCATGGTAATCTCTCGCTTTTTTCATCCGCATCTTCCGCATCCATAAACAGGTTTGTCACCTGGATGGAGGTTGGTTTCCTGCGAAAGCTTCTCGGACATCCTTGTACTTCACCTGGTGCATCCTCGGCAACGCAGTGCATTGTATCAACTTAGCATACCCCAGATAAGTTACCTGATTTGATACAATGTCAAATCAGGTAATTTCATTTATATGGCAAGAAAAAGTTGGAATTTCCAAGAAAATAAGGGTAGTTCCAACTTTTTCGTTTTATAGCACCAGAACGATTGAACCAAAACAATCTCCAGGACGAGAAAAACACGAAATCGGGCAGTCCTATCGTTCAATTACCAGCTATCGTTCAGGCAATCAAAACCTCGAAAACCCATGTTCGGAATTTAGGTATATCAGCAGCTTGTATTTCCCAGATGCCAGAGTTCATGCTCCAGCTTTGGGTCAGCACATTCCTGATGTGAGAAATAGCTGCATATGTCTTCGTCAAGGGATTCAAAGGATTCTGGGAGGCTCTATTGACAGCGCTCCGTAAAGATTGTATAATTTGAACAGTAATGTAAGCGTATCGTTCAATTCGCCCATCCGCCATCACAGAAGGAGTACCTATGAAAATCGGCACATTGGAACTGGTTGTCATTGCGATCGTCGCCCTGCTGGTCATTGGACCCAACAAACTGCCGGAGTATGCCCGGAAGCTGGGGCAGGCCATGCGGGAATTCAAAAAGGCATCCGATTCCCTCACCAAAGAGATCAAAGAAAACATTGTAGAGCCCCTGGACGAGGTTCAAAAGCCTCTGAAAGAAGCGGTTGCCCCCATCTCTGAAATGGAGAAGGAAATCAAGGGCAGCTTCAAGGAGGTCACCGACTCCGTGAGCAGCATCGGCAAGCCCCAAAAGGCTGCAAGCAAGCAGGAGCCTCAAAAGGAAGACACCGCTGCCGAAGAAACCACCCAAGCGGAAGCCACAAAACAAGAAGGAGAATCCAAATGAAAATCAGTGTTCAAGAGCTTTTGATCGTCCTGGCCATCGTGCTCATCATCTTTGGACCCACCCAGATTCCCAAGCTGATGAAACTCTTTAAGAAAAAGAACGATTCCGAAAAGGAAGAAAAGTAATTTTTTACACACATCAGATTCTTCTGTGTGAATATCAGGAAAGAAGGTAATTATCATGCGAAACAACAACTTTACCCGCAGAGACTTTCTGAAGGGTGCCGCTGCCGGTGCCTTTGGTCTGGCCACCGCCGGAATCTTAGGCAGTCTCGGGAAAGCCTCTGCGGAGGGAATCTACACCCCCGGCACCTACACCGCCACCGCCCAGGGCATGGGCACCGTGAAGATGACCGCGGTCTTTGATGCCAACAGCATCGTCTCCATCGACCTGGATCTGGCCGAGGAGACCCCCGCCATCGGTCAGGCCGCCAAGGACGCCATCATCGAGCAGCTGCTGGGTGCCCAGGGCACCGACATCGACGGCGTTTCCTCCGCCACCATCACCACCAATGCTGCCAAGTCCTGCCTGGAGCAGTGCATCGCCCAGGCCAAGGGCGGCGCTGCCATCGTTAACAGCAACGTCGAGCAGGTTCTGGCCACCGAGGGCACCTTTGTCGCCACTGACCTCATCCCCGAGGATGTGAACGCCTCCGCCGTGGTGATGGGGCAGATCAAGGACTTCGCCCAGGAGATCGACTGCGACATCGTGGTCTGCGGTGCCGGTGCTGCCGGTGTCGTGGCTGCCGTGAAGGCGCTGGACGAGGGCAAGAAGGTCGTGGTGCTGCAGAAGGAGCCCATCGCCGACTCCCAGGGCAACTGCGCTTCCGCCATTGTCAAGGGCGGCTCCACCCCCGGCGGCATCGCCAGCTGGAAGAATATGTGCATCGCCACCAATGCTTGGAGAAGCGATCCCCGGCTGATCGACGCTTACATTGAGAATTCCGAAGATGCCCTGCGGTTCCTCTGCGAGAAGGGCGGCTTGGAAGGCAAGCTGGGCGACAAGAACGAGAAGACCGGCGTGGAGGTCTACCAGTCCTCCGACACCGTGTTCACCGGCGTCCGGGTGGACGGCACCCAGAGCTGGGACTTCGGCGAGGACAAGGTGGAGATCTTCGCCCCCTGGTTCGGCCCCAAGCCCAACAACTTCGGCACTCTGGTCTCCGGCATCCTGAACGACGCCGCCGAGCAGTACGGCGACATGCTGGATGTCCACTACTCCACCCCCGTTGTCCAGCTGATCCAGAAGGACGGCGCCGTTGTGGGCTGTGTCGGCAAGGATGCCTCCGGTGCTTTCGTGAAGGTCAACGCCAAGGCCGTCATCCTGGCCACCGGCGCATACGAGAATAACCCCACCATGGTTCGCCGCTTCTGCCCCGACACCGAAGCCTTCGACAAGAAGGTCTACCACCGCACCGGCGACGGCAACATCTTGGCTGTCCTGGCCGGCGGCGTGATGGAGCCCGTGGCCCACTCCACCGTTATGCACGACTTCGATGCAGGCCTCATGTGGGACAATCCCTACCTGTTCCTGAACATGGAGGGCAAGCGCTTCACCAACGAGACCGTGGAAATGGCCTACATCTCCAAGCAGCTGCGCTGGCAGCCCAGCTTCAAGGGTGAGAACATGGATCATGAGCACCAAGAAACCGGCTCCAAGGGCTGGTACTGCCAGATCTATGACAACGACTACATGAACTACGTGGATATGCCCATGCTGGTACCCCCCGTTGCCATGAAGAAGTACATGAAGGAAGGCCCCGCTGAGGATCATGTGGGCGTGTTCCCCCACCTCATCGACACCTTCTGCGCCGACACTCTGGAAGAGCTGGTTGAAAAGCTGGGCCTGCCCAAGGAAGAGGCTCTGGCCAGCATCCAGCACTACAATGAGCTGTGCGATGAGGGCTACGACTCCGACTTCGGCAAGAACCCCAAGTTCCTGAACAAGATCCAGACCGCTCCCTTCTGGGGCATCCGCCGTCACATCCGCTGCTCCTCCATCACCGCCGGTGTTCTCACCGACGCCAACTCCATGGTGGTTCGTGAAGACGGCACTCCCGTTCAGGGGCTGTACGCCGTGGGCAACCTGGGCGGCCAGTTCTTCGGCGGCTGCGACTATCCCTTCTTCTCCCCCGGCCTGTCCCTGGGCCACGCCGTGACCTTCGGCTACATCGCCGCAAAGCACGCCGCTTCCCTGTAAATCCCTTATCAATTTGGGTGCCTCTGGCCTCGGCAAGGGGCACCCTTTTGTAGCGTGAAAGGAGCATATCCCATGAAAATCAGCGTCCAAGAGCTTCTCATTGTTCTTTTGATCGTCCTTGTGATCTTTGGCCCCACCCAGCTGCCCAAGCTGGCCAAAACCATCGGTGAAAGCCTGAAGGGGTTCAAGAAGGGCATGGAGGACGACACCCATGAGCAGAAGGAGCAGCCCACTGCCGATGAATAAGAAAACTGATACCGCTGATGGCAGCATGTCCCTCAGCGGCCACCTGCGGGAGCTGAGAAACCGGATTCTTGTGGTTTTGGCGGTATTCGTTGTGGGTGTGGTGGTCTGCTTTTCCTCCGCCCCCCCCATTGTGGAGTTGCTCACCGGCCTGGGTGAGGATTTTGGTTATCAGTTCGTCTACATACGCCCCCAGGAGCTTTTGATGGTGTATTTCACCATTTCTCTTCTGGGTGCCTTTGTGCTGAGCCTTCCCGTCACCGCCTACGAGATTTTCTCCTTTTGCAGCCCGGGCCTGAAGCAGCTTGAGAAAAGCATGATGCTCCTGGGCATGATTTTCGGCACCGTTTTCTTCGTTGTCGGGGTGCTGTTTGCCTACTTCATCACCGTTCCGTTCATGCTGCGGTTTCTGATTTCCTTCAGCAGCGATGTGGCCGTCACCGCCTCCATCAGCATCCAGGAATATATGTCCTTTCTTTTAATGGTGTTTACCATTTTCGGCGTCATCTTCGAACTGCCGGTGCTCAGCGTCATCCTCACCGCCCTTGGGGTCGTGCGGCCCAGCTGGATGGTGAAAGCACGGCGGCCCATGATTGTGGCGATTTTCTTTGTGGCTGCCATCATCACCCCGCCGGATATCGTCTCCCAGATCATGGTGGCCATCCCCATCATCGCCCTGTATGAATTCAGCATCCTTCTGAGCCGTCTGGTGTACAAGGCAAAACGGAAAAAGGAAGCAGAAGCATAATTGCTCCATTTCGCTGCACCTTCCCTGGGGGTTGGCACACTCCGTGCCGGGTATGAGCAGATTGGCTTCTACCCACAGACAGTATTACGCAGCCAACCATGTTCTATGAAGCATGGTTGGCTGCGTTTGCATTTCATAGGCAAATACTGCGGGCATCTGGAAGGAGCTGCTTTCTTGCCTGAACACCTGTAAATAATAAAATCTGCTGGTCGGCTTAGTTCAGCAAATTGGAATTTGACGGGGAGGCCCCGCTGCCAGTGCGTGCCCGGGTGGTCTGTAATCGACACGCTCCTGGGTACCGCTCGGTATCGGTTCGGATCCCCAAAAATGAATTTATCGCTCCCCCTTGGCTCCCCCTCTGGGGGAGCTGCCGAGCGAAGTGAGGCTGAGGGGGTATCGTATCGTCCGAAGGAAGAAGGCTGGAGATAATCGATAAACAGAGCAAACAGAAACCACCGGTCGGCATAGTACCGATCCGGTGGCTCGTTAAGGGGGGATTATCTCAGAGTAATTTCTGCCTTGCCCTTGGTGCGGATCTGCTGCACCGCATTGTAAGCGGTCAGATCCTTGTTGCCATAATGGTTACGCTTATCCAGGCGTTCTTCCATTTCCTTCATCTTGCGATTTGCTCTCTGCTTGATTCTGTTCTTCATACCCGATTCCTCCTCCAAATAGCAGTCTTTCCCCTTAGGCCCACCCCGTGGGGTGGTGCGGGAAACTGCCTTTGGTAAGGCCGACATCCGACTTGGGAAAGCGTTATGTTATTTGCTCTTGTTTTCATCGTCATGATAGCATATAATGTAACCGAAGTCTAATTTTCATCGCTTACGCTATCGATTACAAAAGGAATGGTATCAAATGAAACAGTTGCCTACAGATTTTCTAAGCTTTACCGAAATCGGCGGTGTTGGTGAGATGATTTATACCGCTGTGCGCTTTCCGGCATATGTTGCGGAATACGAACACTGCGGGGATCCTGCGATCAAGCCGTTGTTCAGTATTTCAATCCCTCCGAAAGCCGGTACCGACTACCACCTGACTGGGCAAGATTTGCTGGTCAGCCTATGCAACCTCTACCAAACGATCAATGCGCCTGACAGCACGGTAGACATTCCCGAAGCCATTCGAGAATGGTGTACGGATCATGTTCTGCCCTATAACAGTGAGGTTATTTGCAGCATGGTGAATGAGAGCAAGTATGCCGTTATGCAATTCAATGAAGAAATCCAAAGAGAGGGAACCTTTTACATTGAAGCATTTGTGAAAGACCTTTGCAGCCTCGGCATGGCTTTCGAGCTGTATTACGCATTGAATCAGGCGTATTCCTACAAGAATCCCCAGTATGCCAGGTCACTTTACTATGAGGGCCGAATTTGCGACAGCTATGCGTTCCTGGAAAAGTACCGCAATTGCGAATCGGATGAGCAATATCTCCAGAAACTGAATGTTGACCGTGAAGAACGAATGATGCAGCTGGTGGATTTATTCCCGGATTTTCGTATGCGTTTGAAGCTGAATCCCAGGACAAAGAAAATAGAGTATGGTGCCGATGTGACCTCTGTCTTTGACATTTGCTGGTATACCTTTGGCCGGCTGGCAGCGGATATTGCGCCACCCATGGACACGGGCTTTGATGATGAATTTCCCCAGGGCTCCATTCTCCACTGCCTGGCCTGCGGTAATCTCTTCCTGCGCCGCAGCAGCCGCCAGCGGTACTGTCAGAGCGCAGATTGTCAAGCGGAGCGAAACCGCAGGAATAGACGCGCAAGCTATGCCAGGCATAGAAACGATGGCAAAGATTCCGCCACGGAAGAATAGCGGATAGCTGCCAAAGTGGAGAAAAAAGAAACGATCCTTCCGAAGAAGAACCGTTTACCGACCTCGCTACCTGACAGAACCTCAACATAGGGTTTGTAAAGCGATGAACAAACGAAACAGCCGCAAAAAGCAGAAAATCGCCGCGCTGAAAAGCAATCCGGCAGGAAAGGCTGAGGAATAGTCGCCCGGGGCTTTCAAACCACTGGGCTTACCGTTCAGTCCAGATTGGTTTCCAGGTTTATGCTGTTACTTTCAGATACTCCTGCATCAGAGTTATAAAAGAAAAGGGACATCACCGTTGCAACGCTCCATCCGATTGGCCAGGAGAGCCAGATGCCTGTCACCCCCCAGAGCTTTGAGAGGTCAAAGGCGAGCACCACCCGAAGAATCAGATTGGTAAAGGTGGCAGTCATGAACTGCCGCATTCTGCCCATGCCGCGAAGGACGCCGTCTGAGACCAGCTTGGCGGCAACCAAAAAGTAAAAAGGTGCCAAAATACGCAGGAATGCGACTCCCGTCTGCATTGCCTCTCCGGAGCCATCATCCAGGAAGATATACACAAGGCTTATGCCAAGGAAAAAATACAGAAGCGCAAAGGGAAAGAACCCATTCCGGCGCGCTCTCCGTGCTTCCTGAAACGAAAGGATCTTCCAGCCTCTGCTGCCGGGAAACGGTTGGAGGAGATGATTCTCAGCGCTGCCAGAAAATGAATTGACAAGTCCTCTGTCTATCAGTATAATGATATCGGAACGAAAAATGTACCATTCAGGTGCCCGGGGTGGAATCAACACGGACGGGTGAAAAGGGAAGCCGGTGGGAATCCGGCACGATGCTGTCACTGTGTATGGGAGCTGTTTTCGATTGCTCACTGGGAAACCGGGAAGAGGAAAATGGCGATGATCAAAGTCAGGAGACCTGCCTGAATGTGGAATTTCAGATTCGCAGTCTACGGATCGTCTTTCTCACATGTTTTCTTTCATTGGGCAGAATAAAAAAGCTGTGCGTCGATTGGCGCATGGCAGTTTTGTGTATGTTTTTTCTGATGAAATGGGAGCTGTTTTGATTGCCGCCGTAGCAATACGGCGGTTTTTGCTGCCTTTATGGAGGAATCAAGGATGAATACGCTGTACTTCAATTATGCTCTGGAGGTAGAAAAAACAGCCTCCATCACCCAGGCCGCGGACAATCTGTTTATGACCCAGCCTACCTTGAGCAAAGCCATCAAGGACCTGGAAAACAGTCTGGGCTTTGCCGTATTCCGCCGCACCTCCAAGGGAGTGGTACCCACCCAGAAGGGACGGGAATTTCTGGAGCACGCCCGGAAAATTGTGGCGCAGATTGAAAAGATGGAGCTGTCCTTGCAATCCAGAGATTCTGTAAACCAGGTCTTCAGCCTTGCCATTCCCCGGGCCAGTTATATTTCCCAGGCTGCGGCGAAATTCCTGTGCTCTTTTGACAACAGCCGGGAAATGGAGCTGGACATTCTGGAAACCAGCTCCCTGAATGTGATTGAAAAGGTGGCCGCTGGAAATTTTGTGCTGGGCATCATCCGCTGCCATGTGGAGGACGAGGATTATTTTCTGAAAAATCTGGCGGAAAAGGGGCTGCAATATGAAAATCTGTGGCAGTCCCACTTTGTGGCGCTGATGTCCCGGAATCACCCCCTTGCCCAGCAGTCCAAGCTAACGGCAGAGGCGTTTGCCCCCTATATTGAAGTCGCCTTTGGAGACGCCCATGTGCCCTATGTTCGGGTGAGCAGCCACGGCAGAGCAGCCGAAACGCTGAATAACAAGCGGATTCTGGTTTATGACCGGGCCATGCAGTTTGACCTGCTGCGGGCCAACGCACTGGCGTATATGTGGACATCACCCCTGCCCGGACAGCTGCTGGAGCAGAACAACCTGGTCCAGCGCAAAATCAAAAACAGCTGCGAATTCAAGGACCTGCTGATCAGCCGCTCCGGCTACCGGTACAGCAGGCTGGATCGGGCTTTCATCAACGAATTGACTTTGCAGCGAAACGAGGTCGCCTATACCGACGGCTTCTGAGCCATACTCCACAGGAATGGCTCTCATTCCAATTTTCAATAAACAGCCTGTCTTCCTGATTTAAAAGTTATGAGCCTGCCGAAAAAAAGATGGCCGCTTGTGCGGTCAGCGGATTTTTTCGGCAGGTCCTTTTTTCTTTTTGTGAGAAACGTCATAAGATCGGCTGCTCCTTTATGGCAATCTTCGATTTCACATTTTGGTTTTATTTGAGTATACTAATATCGATATGTAATTTCCGAAAGGAGAATCTCTATGGGAACGAAAATCACCATCATCGGCGCAGGCAGCGTGGGCTCCACCATTGCAAACGATCTGGTCGCCATGAACATTGCCACCGAAATTCTGCTGATTGATATCAATGAGCAGAAGGCCTTCGGGGAAGCAATGGACATTTATCAGGGCACCGGGTTCACCTCCCCCGCCATTGTCCGCTCCGGGCATTATGAGGATGCCGTGGGCTCCTCCATCGTGATCATCACCTCCGGTTTGGCCCGAAAGCCCGGTCAGACCCGGCTGGAGCTGGCCCAGACCAATGTGGATATTCTCAAGCAGATCACCCCCAATATTGTGGAATACGCCCCGGATGCGATCTATATCATCGTCTCCAATCCGGTGGATATCATGACCTATGCGTTCCACCGGCTCTCCGGCATCCCGGCTGAACGCATCATCGGCTCCGGCACGGTGCTGGACACGGTGCGTCTCCAGACCGAGCTGGCAAAGGATTTCGGAATCAGCCCCAAAAATGTTCACGCCCATGTCTATGGGGAGCACGGGGACAGTTCCTTTGTCCCCTGGTCCCTGGCAACCATTTCCAACAATCACATCAGCCGCTACAAATCCCATGCGCCCCATCGGGATTCCATTGTCTTCGATGGGGACTATGACGCCTTTGAGGAGCGCATTCGGAAATCCGGCGCCGTCGTCATCCAGTCCAAGGGAGCCACCTTCTACGCCGTGGCCTTTTCCGTCTGCCACATCATCAAGTGTATCCTCAACGGCTCCGGCACAGCGCTGACGGTCTCCACCATGATGAACGGGGAATACGGCATCTCCGATGTCTGCCTGAGTGTACTTTGCATTGTGGACAGCAAGGGAGTCCGCGGAAAAATTCAGAATGACCTGACCGATGAAGAGCTGCAAAAGCTCCGCCGCAGTGCCGACAAACTGAAAGAAACCATCGCTGCCATCAACATTTAGGGAGGATTGAGGAATGGAATACCACATTAAACATGACTCCATGGGAGAAGTACAGGTTCCCGCAGACAAATATTGGGGCGCTCAGACCCAGAGAAGCCGCGAAAACTTCCCCATCGGCGTAGGACTGGAAACGATGCCGGTGGAGATTATTCACGCCTTCGGCATTCTGAAGCTGGCCGCCGCCAGAGCAAATCACGCTTTGAAGCCAGAAAAAATGACCGCCCCCAAGCGATCAGCCATTGAAAAAGCCGCCAAGGAGGTCATCTCCGGAGCATTAAATGACCATTTCCCCCTGGTCGTCTGGCAGACCGGCTCCGGTACCCAGTCCAACATGAACGCCAACGAGGTCATTGCCAACCGGGCCAACGAGGTGGCCGGGGAGAAGCTGGTACACCCCAACGACAATATCAACATGAGCCAGTCCTCCAACGATACCTTCCCCACTGCCATGCACATCGCCGCGGTTTACGCCATCGAGGACAGGGTGCTGCCCGCCGTGGACACGCTGATTGATACCTTTTTGAAGCTGGAAGGGGAGAACATCGATGCAGTCAAGTCCGGCAGGTTTATGTGTTCTATATCGACGTCCGTACCCCGGGCAAGAATTTCGACGAATTCTACCGCCGGGCTGTGGAGGAATACGGTGTCCATTACATCAAGGGGATGGTGGGCAAGGTGGTTCCCGAAAACGGCAAGCTGAAGGTGCAGGCCTCTGACCTGCTGGACAACCGCCAGCTGCACATTGATGCGGATATGGTGGTGCTGGCAGCTGCCATCGAGCCGGACAAGAGTGCCAGGCCCCTGGCCACCATGCTCACCGCCTCCATGGATACCAACGATTTCTTCACCGAGGCCCATCCCAAGCTCCGGCCTGTGGAGAGCCCCACGGCGGGCATTTTCCTGTCCGGTGCCTGTCAGGGCCCTAAGGACATCCCGGAGACCGTCGCCCAGGCGGGAGCTGCCGCAGCCAAGGTCATCGGACTTTTGAGCAAGGATTATCTGCTCTGTAATCCCTGCACGGCACAGCCGGACGAGATGATGTGCAACGGCTGCTCCAGCTGCGAAAAGGTATGTCCCTACGGAGCCATTACCTATATCGACAAAGAATTCCGGGGTCCCAACCGCACCACACTGCTGCGCCGGGTGGCCCAGGTCAATCCGTCGGTCTGACAGGGCTGCGGTGCCTGCACCGTTACCTGCATGGGCGGGGCCATGGACTTAAAAGGCTTCTCCAACAGACAAATCATGGCGGAGGTGGATGCGATATGCAAGTAAAAACCGAGTGGAAAGGTGCTGCTGGTGACCAAGCTCCGGGTGGGCGATGCCAACACCATGATGGCGGAGGGCGGCATTCAGGCTGCCGACAAGCCCAACGATTCCCCCGCCCAGCACTTTCTGGATGCCTACGGCGGCGGTCATTTTGCCGCCCAGAAGGATTTGCTGTACAAGCTGGTCACCGAGGCCCCCGAGGCCATCCAGTGGCTGAGTCGTCTTGGGGTGGAATTTGACAAAGCGCCGGACGGCACCATGATTACCACCCACGGCGGCGGCACCTCCCGGAAACGGATGCACGCGGCCAAGGACTACTCCGGCGCGGAAATCATGCGCACCCTCCGGGACGAAGTGCTGAACCGTGACATTCAGGTGGTAGACTTCACCGCCGCCATTGAGCTGATCAAGGATGATGCCGGACACTGCGCCGGTGCCGTCCTGATGAATATGGAAACCAAGGAGCTGCTGGTTGCCAAGGCAAAAACGGTGATTCTGGCAACCGGCGGCGCCGGACGGCTCCACTACCAGGGCTTCCCTACCTCCAACCACTATGGTGCCACCGCCGACGGCCTGGTGCTGGCCTACCGGGCTGGTGCGCGACTGCTGTACCCGGACACCCTGCAATACCATCCCACGGGGGCAGCTTTCCCCGCCCAGATTTACGGCGCGCTGGTCACGGAAAAGGTTCGCAGTGTGGGGGCCATGCTGGTCAACGCCAAGGGCGAAGTATTTATGAACCCCCTGGAAACCCGGGACGTTTCCGCTGCGGCCATCATCCGGGAGTGCACCGAGCGGGGCAATGGGGTGGCAACCCCCCAGGGCTGCGCCGTCTGGCTGGACACCCCCATGATTGAGGCAAAGCACGGAGCAGGCACCATTGAAAAGCGAATCCCCGCCATGCTGCGTATGTTTGCCAAGCATGGCATCGACATCCGCCAGGAGCCTATTCTGGTCTATCCCACCCTGCATTACCAGAACGGCGGCCTGAAGATCAGCGCCAACGGTCAGACGGATATTGAAAATCTGTACGCAGCCGGTGAAGTGGTGGGCGGCATCCATGGCCGGAACCGGCTGATGGGCAACAGTCTTCTGGACATCATCGTCTTTGGCCGCAATGCCGGTAAGGAAGCTGCGGAGAAAGCAAAAACGGTTCAGGTGGGAGCGCTGACATTGGAGCACCTGCAGGCGTATCAGGCACTTCGGGCCGCAGCAGCCATTGAAGATAATACCCTCTCTCCCCAGCTGCTGCCGGACTACACAAGGAAAGAGAATCGAGGCTGCTGATATGTTCTATGAAGTCTGCGAAATCCTGATGCTGTGCTGTTTCGGCTTTTCCTGGCCGCTGAATGCCATCAAGTCCTATCGGGCCAGAACCACAAAGGGCAAGAGCCTTCCCTTTGTGATTCTGATCCTGGTGGGTTACGTGTTCGGCATCACCGGCAAGCTGGTGAATCCCAACGGCTTTCACTGGTATGTGATGCTGGTATATGTGCTGAACTTTCTCTTCGTCAGTATCGACCTGTGCCTGTACTTCCGCAATCTGCGGTTGGATAAGCTGGCCGGCATCAAATAAGCCGTTTTACCACAATACGACACCGCTTTGGGAGGAAGAAAGGTCGGAGAAATCAAGTCTATCCATACAAGAATGGAATCTGTGCCATTCGGAAGTTGAATTGACGGGAGCACACAGGAATGATATGATGGGAACGTCAATAAACTTCAATTGATAACACACCGAAACTACATGGGTATTGACTGATCCGTCCATGCGTGTCGGTGTGTTGACAAAACGAGCTTTCTCAGAACGAACCTTCCTCGTTCTTTGAAATCACCTTCTTATGGAAATGCGCCGCGTATCTTGCAGTCAGATGTGCGGCGCGTTTTCATAAGCATAAACCATGTCAGAAAGGATTGTGCATGATGTCAACCATCTTCATCTCCCCCTCCAAATACATTCAGGGCCCGGGCGAAATAAGCAACATCGGTAAATATACCGCTGAGCTGGGCAAAAAGGCGCTTTGTGTGATCTCCAAGGGTGGGTATACCCGTCAAGGAACTCAGATCGAGACCAGCTTTGCAAAGGCAGGCGTGGAGGTCGCTTTTGACTTCTTTCACGGCGAATGCTCCACCAATGAAATCAACCGGCTCGTTTCCGTGGTGAAGGAAAAGGGCTGTGATGTGGTGATTGGCGTGGGCGGCGGCAAGATTTTCGACACCGCAAAGGCTGTGGCCTACCATGTGGGAGTTCCGGTCATCATCTGCCCCACCATCGCCTCCACTGACGCTCCCTGCTCCGCACTTTCCGTCATTTATACCGATGAGGGCGTATTCCAGGAGTATCTGTTCCTGCCCTCCAATCCCAATCTGGTCATAATGGACACCCAGATCATTGCCGACAGCCCTGTCCGGCTGACGGTTTCCGGCATGGGCGATGCCATGGCCACCTACTTTGAGGCAAGAGCCTGCTGCCTTTCCGGTGCCAGCACCTGTGCAGGCGGCAAGGTCAGCGTTGCGGCCTTGGGCATTGCAAAGCTGTGCTTTGACACGCTGATGAATGACGGCCTGCTGGCAAAATCCGCATTGGAAACCCACACCTGCACCCCTGCCGTAGAGCGGGTCATTGAGGCCAATACGCTGCTGTCCGGCATTGGTTTTGAGTCCGGTGGTCTGGCGGGTGCCCATGCCATCCACAATGGTCTGACTGTTCTGGAGGAATGCCACCACATGCAGCACGGCGAAAAGGTCAACTTCGGTACCCTCACCCAGCTGGTTTTGGAGCAGATTCCCGAGGAGGAATTGTGTGTTATGCTGAACTGGATGACCGCTGTCGGGTTGCCGGTTACGCTGAAGGAGCTGGGCATCACCGATGACAGCCGGGAGCACCTGATGCCCGTTGCCGAGGCAGCCTGCGCTGTAAATGATACCATGCACAACCTCCCCTTCCAGGTGGACGCCGAGCGCGTCTACAATGCGATCCTGGTTGCGGATTCCTACGGCCGGGCAGCGCTGGCAATGTAAATCCAGCCGGACGCCAGGGGAACCCCATGCTATGCTCCATGCCGAAATCAGATTGCAAAACTATTTCAAATTATTCTCTCCTACCCATGCCAAACAGGAAAGTGTGCCATAAATGTTTTCTATTTCCATTTTCTCGAGTGATATTGTATAATAAAGGCACATAGGAAATACCCCCTTTACCGATGCTTCTGACAGGTGACAGATTTTTCTTCTTGTATCTGTGTTGGAGCAGCTACCGGAAGCATCGGTAGCCTTTTCCTTTTGTCATTTCGGAATGCTGCCCAATCATTCTGACATGATTTCCCTAGCTGGAAACACGCCGCACACTCTTGAGGAGGTGCGGCGTGTTTTCTGTATAGAGATGGATTATTTCAGGAACTCTCTGACCGTGCTGCCCAGTACCTGGCTGGAATTCACCTTCAGATGAACATACTCCCCGTTCAATGCTTCTGCAAGTTTTTTGGCCATACCAAACTGCATAAAGCCCTCCTCTGGGTCGAGCACAAGCGATTGTATTGGTTCCACACTGAATTGCTTCGCTGCTTTCCACGCATCCTCAGTGGGAGAATCACTCCATAACGGGACATTCGATCTTCCATCGGAAACGACCACCAGATACTGTCGTGAGCCAGGGTTCTTCAGCCGGTCAATTTTCAAAAGCTGGCCAGCTGCCAGCAATCCATGTGCCAGGGGTGTTTTGCCGCCGGTGTGCAGCTGGCGCAGCTGCTTTTGTGCCAGGTCCACACTGCGGGTCAGAGGCAGAAGTGTATCAGCCCGCTCCTTACGAAAAGCGATGATGCCGACAGTATCCCGCTTTTCATAAGCATCACTGAGCAGGGACAGAACCGCACCTTTCACCACCCCCATCCGGTGCATGGCACCCATGGATCCGCTGGCATCCACCAGAAACAAAATCGTGGCGCCTGTGCGCTGTTCCCGAACCTTCACGCGGAGATCATCACTGCGAATATCAACCATCAGCGGACTATTCCCTTTTGGATGTGATGCAGCAGCGCGTAGGGTCGCATCCAGAGCCAAATCATCCTCAGATTGATTGGGCAAGGCCGCACGGATATAACGGCCTCGGCTGGAGTGACTGCGAACCTTCAGCCGTTTTCCGGTTCCTGCCGGGAGCTTTTGCCTGGTCACAGGCTCGGACAGTCTGATTTCCTGCTGGATAGGCTGGATGTCGTCCCATCGGTCCACCGCCTCCGCTGTCTGATTTGAATCCTGAGCGCATTGTATTGAGGAATCCTCTTGTTGGAATTCCGGGGCTTCCGGTTCCGGTGCTTTGGGTTTTTCCCATTCCTGGGTATCATTTTCCTGATCCAGCTTTTCCGGTGTCTCAGGGGCAGATACCGCTTCACGCAAACGATGGGCAAGTGCAAATGGCGCAACCGCCTGGATGTCCTCTCCCGTCACTGTTAATCTTCCTGCCAACGCTGCCCTGGCACGGGAAGCTTCGCACATCGCCAGCTCTCCCCGGTGTCCTGCGCATCCTCCCTGGATTGCCAACTGAACCGCAAATCGGCGCTGGCGTTCCGGCAGCATAACCCGAGGCAGCAGCAGCCGGGCTTGGTTCAGTTTCCGTTGAAGTGCCAAGGTCTGGCTTTCCCATTTAGATTCAAATGCCACGGGATTCTGTTCATATTCCAATCGACGGCGAATGATTTCGCAGCGCACCCCCAGATCACGTTCTCCATGGGTTGGCACATAGAGTCCAAACCGATCCGCAAAATGGGGCCGCAGTCGCCCCTCCTCTGGATTCATGGAACCAACCAGTAAAAATCGGGACTGGTGCCGGAAGGAAATCCCCTCCCGTTCCACAATATTCTCCCCTGTGGATGAGACCTCCAGAAGAATATTCACGATATGCTCAGACAGCAGATTTACCTCATCCACATACAGGAAGCCGCCGTCTGCCTGCTGAAGAAGTCCTCCTTCGCTCTGCAGCTGGCCCCGCTGCAGGGCAGCCTCCAAATCCACGGAGCCAACCAGTCGATCCTCTGTTACATTTAAGGGCAGTTCAACAAACGGAGAATCCTCCAACAGCGCTGCCAGGCCGCGCACCAGTGTGGATTTTGCGGTTCCTTTTTCCCCTGCCAATAAAACGCCGCCTATCGCCGGATTCACCGCACAGAGAAGCAGCGCCTGCTTGACGGAATCCTGCCCCGCAACAGCCGCGAAGGGAAAGCAATGATCAAATCTGCCCATACGCATCAATTCTCTGCGCAACACGGTCCAAATCCATATTGCCTTCCTCAAAAGGTCTGCGGCGGAGCCGATGGGGAAGCGCCAACTGAGCCGCCAGCAGGAGATCCCCTTTTGTTACACGGGTGCGCCCTTCATAGGCGGCGTTGGTGATGGCGGTTTTGAGCATGGTAATGTCTGCCCGGTGTCCATCCACCTCAAGCGCAATGGCAAGGTCTGCAATTAAGCCCAGGCAGGCATCGGAATAGGTTACTTCTTTCAGGCACTTCTGGGCCTTCAGGATGGTTTCCTGGAGTCGGGACTGTTCCTCCCGGTAGGAAGCCGCAAACCCTTCAGGGTCTGCCTCAAACAGCAGCCGCCGCTTCACCACCTCCGCCCGCAGGGAAACCTCCTGCTCTCCCGCCACATCCACAACCAGACCGAACCGGTCGATCAGCTGAGGACGAAGGTCTCCCTCTTCGGGATTCATGGTTCCAACAAGCACGAAACGCGCCGGATGTGCATAAGAAATTCCCTCCCGTTCGATGGAATTGACCCCCATAGCCGCAGCATCCAGCAGTACATCCACAATGTGGTCATCCAGAAGGTTCACTTCATCCACATACAGAATGTTCCGGTTTGCCGCTGCCAAAATGCCCGGCTCAAATTTCTTTTCCCCATATTTCAGGGCGTGCTCCATGTCCAGTGTCCCCACAACCCGGTCCTCCGTGGCGCTGACCGGCAGATTGACAACCCGCATATGTCCGATGATCGCTTCCTTTTCCGTCCGCTGACGGCATTCCTCACACCAGAAGGAGGGATTGTCCGGATCGCAGCCGAACCGGCAGCCTTTCACCTCCCGGCGCTGTCCCAGCACCTCTGCCAGGGCGCGTACCGCCGTGGATTTCGCGGTTCCCTTTTCCCCCCGAATCAATACGCCTCCCAATGCCGGATTGATGATGTTTAATATCAGCGCTCGCTTCATTCGCTCCTGTCCCACAATGGCGCAGAAGGGATACAGTATCTGTTCGCTCATATGGTTTCCTCCATGTTGTTTTCCAGCTCCAGATAGACCTGTCGGATTTGTTCCAGCTGCTGCTCAGTGGTATTCCAGTATCCACGGCTGTGATACTCCATCAGCTGCTCCAGAATATTCATGTATGCGTGGGGATTGTTCTCAGCCATCCGGCGGCGCATTTGCCGGTCCTCCACATACTTTGCGTTCAGCTCGTCATAAATCCAGCTGTCCACATCCCCGGTGGTCGCCGCCAGCCCCATGACGTTCTCAAACCGTGCGGCAATCTGCTCGCCGCCATGGTAATCGTGGGCCAGCATTGCGTCAATCCATTTGGGATTCAATACCCGAGTCCGAATGCCCCGGGCAATGGCCTTATCCGCCGTTTCCGTGCAGGGGCGATCCCCGGTGGTATCCGTAATGTACTGCTTGGCCCGGATGCCGCCCCTGGCCTGTTCCACGGATTTTGCAAGGCCGCCGAAAAACTCATAGTAATGATCCAGATCAGTTATTTCATACTCGTGATTGCTGCGCAGCTGTGAAACGATCTCCACACATTTCAGGTTGTCCTCGTACAGCCCATCCACCCGCTGTCCACGCTTCCGGCGGGTATAGACATGGCACAGGCTTTCGGTAAACGATGCACCGAGTTCGGACGCATCCTGCCAGTTTTTCGTCTCGATGATGCCGGTAAGCTGCGTGCCGTATTCCCCTTCCCTGGGTCCGAAAATGCGGGCTATTGCCAGCTGCTTTGCCTCCTCCGGCGCATATCCGGCATCAATCAGGCGGGCATAGCGCGCTTTTGCGTGGGCGCGGAAATAGTTCATTTCATCCGGTTCTTCCCGGTCATACAGCTCCCAGAGCACGTCGTCCAGGGCTTCGATCAGTGAGGGAAACATATCCCGGAAGAAGCCGCAGATGTTGACCGTAACATCAATCCTGGGACGGCCAAGCTCCTGAAGGGGGATAATCTCCAGCTTCAGATTCCACACACTGCCGGACGTCACGCGCCGAACACCCAAATATGCCAGAATCTGGCCCAGCGTTTCTCCCTGGGTGCGGGAGGTTTCCAGTCCCCACAGGATCACCGCCGCAGACTCCGGCCAACGGCCTTCCTCTTTTCGGTAGGCTTCCAATGTGTTCTCACAGATGCGCTGACCCCGTGCCATCGCCACAGCCGACGGAACCAATCTGGAATCAAATTGATAGAGATTGCAGCCAGAAGGCAGCACCTCGGGGCTGCGGTAGATATCCCCTGCCAGCCGCGTCGGGGTATAGCCGCCGTTGAGGGCATGTACCAGCGCATCCAATTCCCGGCTCTGCATGGATGGCTGTACTGCGGCGCATGTCCAGCCAAGCGCCCGGGTCAGTTCCTCCCTGACCGATGCCGGCGCATTCAGCCACTTAGGAACTGTCTTGTTTTCCCAGAATACGTCCATCAGCGCCTGTGGTGTATGTCCCGGCTCCAAGCTGACCTCATTCAGAATTTGCATTAGGGGGCGGAAACCATCCCGCTGGGTTTGCAGCAGACCCAGCGCATAGCGTTTGGCCTCTTCCTCGCTGTATGCCTGTCCAAATACGTGTAGCCCCCTGGGAATCAGGCTGTGCTGCATACGGTAAAGCTCTTTTTCCAGCAGCTCCAAATCATCCGGGAGCTTTAGTTCCTCTGTCAGAGCAGTGATCCGCTGGCGGGTCTGCTCTGCCATTGCGGGCGAAAGTGCCTGGGCGTGATGGAAGTTATCAATTTCAGTGGATAATTCCAGATACGCGCCGTACAAATCGCTTTCTTCAAACACGGGAGGCTGGTAGCTGATGAGCTGGGCGCAGGTGCGGCGCTTAGCGACAACCGCTTCGGAAGGATTACCGCAATAATACAGGTAAAAATGGGGCAGGTCATATACCAGCCGATCCGGGTAGCATTCTGCGGACATACCGCTCTCTTTTCCCTTGAGAAACTCCAGTGTTCCATGGGTACCCACATGAATCAGGGCATCCGCTTGGAATTCCTCCCGAATCCATTGGTAAAATGCCACGTACTGATGGTGAGGAGGCAGCGTCTTGTCATGGTAGGAATGCTCCTGTTCAGCCTCCCGGCCGCGGGCAGGCTGAAGTCCGATAAACACATTGCCAACCTCTACCCCCGGGATCAGGAAATCCGTTCCTTCCGCCATGATCTCTCCCGGTGCCTTCCCCCAGTGCTCCGTTACCTCCGACGGCGCACGGTAGTGCCGGACGGAATAACGAATCATGCCATCCCAGTTGCAGTCATACTTGCCGGAATTTACCGCATGTCCGGCTGTAAAAACCTCTTTAAGCTGCCCGGGAGTCAGTGCGCTGGTGGTATAGCCCTCATGAACCAAACGTTCCAAAATTCGGCTGACGGATACAAAAGTATCCAGAAACGCCCCTCCGAACAGGTTTGCTTCTCCAGGAGGATAGTTGTAGCAGAGAATCGCGATTTTCTTCTCGCCATTCGGCTTTTGCCTCAGAGCAAGATAACGGCGCACACGCAGTGCCAGGCGTTCCAAACGTTCCTCAATGGGGATCAGATCATAAGGCTGCACATCATGTTCGGCATCATACTGATTTTGAACCATTGCGCCAACCGGCAGAAGATCGATTGCACCGTCCATCTCAGGGAGCATCACCGAGATCAGCGTCTCGGAGGGTGTACAGCCGGATACCGATTTCTCCCAATCCTGCTGCGTTCTGCGGGTCAGGAAGAATGGATGCAGGTACGGTGCATCAACCCATTCCAAAAGTGCCGTTCCCAAATCCGTTTTTCCGCCCATCGGCCCGGCTCCCAAGCGGAAGGGCATGCAGTTGAGTACCAGAGAAACCGGCTTCCAGGCCGGATCTTCCAGGTATCTGCGCAGCTGAGGCTCATATTCCGATAGACTTCCTGAACAGCCCAAAGCCAACACATTACAAAATGGAGCCAGTACATTTTGGATGGCGCGGACACACGCAGACGTATCCGTGGGGTAAGCGTAGGAGGAGAACAACAGTGCCACTGTGGGAAGAGTGCTGCGGAATCCCTGCTGTGCAGCATAGTGCGTCGGTTCCTCCTCCGGTGTCAGAGTAGTCATATCATAAAGCGCCACCGGTTTGGGAATCCGTGGCGGCAGCGGTTCCCTGATGGATTTGACCCCACCATATTCCCTGAGCATCAGCTGCAGAAAGGATTCCAGATTATCCTGGCTGGAATACTGGAAATACTGCATCAGCAGCGAATAATTACGCATATCCCGCATTTTTCCGGGCATGACCTTTCCCAAGGCCTGGGCCATATCCTGCATCTTTTTCATGGTCTCCATGGCAGGAGCGGAGCCGGGACGCTTGCTCTTCATACTCTCGGCAGTAAACTTTCCAAGCCGCAGATAGGACCGGGCGGATGCGCCATAGGGAAGAATCTGTCCCTTGCAGTCGGCGAGCGCGCGTTCCACCGCCTGGATGATGCCCGGGGGAGAACCCATCAAATCCACCAGCACGCAGTCCGCCGAAGCAATGTCCGCCGCCATTTGCTCCATTTTCTTCGGTGCATACTCCTCCACTGCGTAGTACAGCTTGATTTCTGCCAGACCGGGATTTTTCCGTTGATACAATTCATGCAGCCTTGCCAGGTGCTGAACAGCCGGTGCACAAACTGTTATAAAAGTGAATTTCATTTACCGAATCACCGCCTTTGCGTAAAAAATGGGCGTTCCGTTTTCTGAATCGGCAGTAATCTGCGCCTGAACGCGGAACACCTTTTCCAGAACATCGCTGCTTAGAATGCTCCAGGGGTCTCCCTGCCGGTAGATTCTGTGATCCTGCAGCACAATCAATTCATCGGAATAACGAACTGCATGGTTAATGTCGTGCAGCACCATCAGAATGGTGATGTTCTCCTCCCGGTTGAGCCGTGCCACCAGCTCCATGATTTCCAGCTGGTGGGAAATATCCAGATAAGTAGTCGGCTCGTCCAGCAGCAGTATTTCCGGCTTTTGGGCAATGCTCATGGCAATCCACGCTCTTTGCCGCTCACCGCCGGAAAGCGCATTGATCTTTCGGTTGGCGAAATCCGTCATTCCGGTTTTCTCCAAAGCCCAGTCTACGATCCGTTCATCCTGTGCGCTTCTGCCCTGCCACCAGGCCATATGTGCAAACCGGCCGTACTGTACCAGTGTGCGAACGGAAACATCGCTCATCGTATTGTTGCTTTGGGAGAGAACTGCAACCTTTCGCGCTACCTTCCGTGTATTCATTTTATAAATATTCTCTCCGTCAAGCAGCACCTGACCGGCGCTGGGCCGAATATTCCGGCTGACAGCTCGTATCAGTGTTGTCTTGCCGCATCCATTGGGCCCGATGATGGAGTAGATTTTCCCTTGCTCCACCTGGAAAGAAATATCCTCAATGACCTTATGCCCCTGATAGCCTGCGCTCAAATGATTCACTTGCATCATCACATTCGACATGTTCTCACCTCCGCAGCAGATACAGGAAAAACGGAACACCCAGAACCGCCATCACGATGCCCACGGGTATCTCAACCGGGCTGAAAATGGTTCTGGCAAAGGTATCACTGAGCATCACCAGAGCCGCCCCCAGAAGTGCCGAGCCCGGGAAAAGAACCTTGTAATCGTTACCCATCAGCAATCGGATGGAATGGGGGACGATGAGTCCGACAAAGCCCAGAAGGCCTACCGCACTGACGGCGCTTGCAGCCAGCAAGGCAGCCAGTGCTGTAAATCCCATTCGTGTCAGTTCCACGTTCAGTCCAAGGCCACGGGCAACATCGTCTCCCAGAATCAGAATATTCATCTGCCGGGAGAAGAGCATGGTCAGGATGAGGCCCACAACGGTATATGGAAGGATCATTTCCACCTCACCCCAGCTGCGGGCCGAGAGGCTTCCGTTCATAAAGGTCAGCGCACCGTGCACGCGGTCGCTGAAAAATACCAGCGTTCCGGAAATACCGGCGTTAAAAAGAGCGGATACCGCCACGCCCGCCAGGATGATCCGGGTAGGATGAATCCCGCCCTTCCATGCAAGAGAATAGATGATAATTGCCGCCAGCATAGCCCCCAGGAATGCGAAAAATGGTACAAGCGTCTGGTACTGCGGCAGAACGACAAGAATGAAGATACCAAACAGTCCCGCACCGGAGCTGATGCCAATGATGCTTGGATCCGCCAGCGGATTGGACATAACCCCCTGTAATATGGAGCCGGACAATGCCAGATTGATTCCTACAAGTCCTGCCAAAATCATCCGCGGCAGGCGGATGTTCCATATCGCCTTCCACTCCGGCGACCCGTCGGCGTGGAACAGCAGTTCCAGAACTCTGCGGAAGGGAATTTGAAGGGTTCCAACAACATTGCCAAGCAGAAACGCAAATACACACCCGGCAAGCAGCACCAGCAGCATTGTCAGCCGATAGGAGGTGCAGTCCCGGATACTGCGATTATTTTCCATACCAATCAGACACCTCCCCGAATACTTCGGGATAGAGCGTGCAGGCCATATAGCGCACCGCTTCGTTGTAATACGGGCCGGCATTGTACAGGAAATACTCCTGAGGAAGATAATAGACCTTTCCCTGTGTGACTGCTTTCACACTCTGCCATGCCATATTATCCGCAAATTGCTTCTGCATGGTCTCCATGGCCAGTTCGTTGCTCCCAATCATACTGGTAACAAGCACCAAATCCGGATCCTGTTCCACCAGGTATTCAATATCCAGCGGCGTATTCTCGGAGCCAATCGTATCCGGCGGCAGAGAGGAGGCAATATTGTCCGCACCAAGACTGGTCGCAATGTCTCCCGCAATGGAGCTATTCAGCTTAACCGACAGAGAACTGGAGGTCAGGTACAAAATGACAATGCGTTTTCCTTCCTTTGGAACCTGGTCAATATAGCTCTGCCTCTCCCGGGTCATCGCTTCGATTTTCTCCTCCGCCAGCCCTTCCGCCTGCAAAATGCGGCCAAAGGCACGATAGGTTGCAACCAGGTCGTCAAAAGTGCGCGGAAGTGTGGCAATCACCGGGATATCCATGTTTCGCAGCGTCTGGCTGGCCGTGCTCTGTACGCCGGCCTGGGTAATCACCAAATCCGCATTTTGTGCAACAACTGCCTCCATATCCAGAGAGTATACCGCGCCCACAACCGGGAGAGCCAGCAATTCCTGTGCATATTGGGGATCAAGCTTCAGATTCTCGGAAATATCACTGGTGCAGATGGATTTTCCTCCCAGGTCATACCAGATGTTCAGCGGGGTGCCGGAGAGTACGGCGACACGCTCCGGCGGGCTTTCCAGAACGGTTTCATATTCAAAATAATCCTGTACAGTCAGGGGATACCCGCCTTCACTTACCGTAATATTGGCTTCCTTTTTTTCTCCGGAAGTGACATCAACCGCTTTCATGCCGCCCATTCCGCTTCCACCGCAGGAGCAAAGACTCAGCAGGATGCACATGAGCAGCACAACCGCCATGATTCGTTTCATTCTTTTCCTCCTAATCGAAAGCCGGCAGGAACGTTTCCGCTCCCGCCGGCAGCAGTCTGTCCTTTTACTTTACCGCTTCTGCAATGCTCATTCCGTAGGTATTGGAGAAGTACTCCTCCAAGGTGGCAGCATCCTTCTTGATCTGTGCTGCCGGGCCGTCAAAGCGGCCATTCTCCTTGGCGGATGCGGTGCTGTCGTTATGATCCTTGTCCTCTATTCTCACCATCTCACCCAAATCGGTGTCATAATAATAGTAGAAACCAGTTCCCATCATGGAGACATAGTAGAATTGCTCCAGCATGTGCTCAGAGGGAGTAAACCGATAATACTCCTTGGTATCCTGCCCGTCCTTTGTGGCTTTGGTAAATGTCACGGTTCCGGCGGTCTTGTCCACGGACACACGGACGGCGCAGTCTTCAAACGGGCTGGATGTGGTATCCAGACAGGTCAGGACACCGTTTTCTTCCTTCAGTGCCGGCCCCCCGGAAGCTGACCCGGAGGTTTCCTTTGCGCAGGCCGTGAGGCAAATCAGCAGTGTCAGCGCTAAAATAATTGCAGTTGCTTTTTTCATTTTGGGTTGCTCCTTTTAGATTGATTTATGGCGACCTCTAAAAACTACTTTTTGATGGTTTGGGCGAGAGATTTTGTTCTAACAAAAGTTTTGAAAATACCGGAATACTTTGTGTATTGCGATGTTTTCAAAAGGCATTGTTAGGGCAAAAGATCCGTCCAAACCGCAAAAGGGTAGTTTTTAGAGGTGCCCTTATATCACCGCACAGCAGCAAAACACCGCTTTCCAAATTCATGGAAAGCGGCCATCCAAAAAGGCAACGCAAAACCAGGAAAAATCCGGACGGACTTTTCCCCTGCTGCCGATTCAGATGAGCTACTTTCTGCGGAAGATACCTCACCATTCCTTCTGAGCAGGTTTCCTGGCTTGCGGGTCAGCGCTGGCCGTGCCTTCTCACCCATGGGGCAATGGCATCCTACGGCGCAGCTCTCCGTTTACAGTGACCGGATCGCTCGGGATTTCCACCCGATTCCCTATTATCCCCTTCTAAAAAGGGGCACTCAGAAAGTAGTTATTTATTTTTTTCATTATAGCATGGCCCTTCAAAGAATGCAAGTAGGTCGGAAAAGTATTGGTATTGCATTGAAAAGGATTGTGTGATATAATCCTTATAAACTGAATAAGGAATCGGTGCCGTTTGTTCCCTTTGGAATGGAACGGATAATAGGGAAACAGGTGAAAGGCCTGTACGATCTCGTCACTGTATGTAACGAGCGCACCCTCTGTGTCAGAAAAGGACAGTCACTGGCGAAAGCCGGGAAGACGAAGGTACGTGATGACTTACGAGTCAGGAGACCTGCCGATTGCTGGTACGGGAGCATCGTCAAGGTGTTCCGGATCACGAGGAATTGATTGTACCGTGTTCACGGGGGGCTGAATGGCGTCCCGCGGTCATTGTGCGTGATCATCTTTATGGATGATCACTTTTTTTCGGCGTGTTTCCGTACCTGATTTTGTTGTTGTACTTTTTACATTGCAAAACGAAGGAGGAAACACCAATGAACCCACAGACAATCCATCAGGCGGATAACCCCAGAAACCAGGATGGTATCGGAGAAAAGGAGCTGCTGGTGGTCAGCTTTGGCACCAGCTATCTTGACAGCTGCCGGCTGACCATCGGAGCCATCGAGGATGCTCTGGAAAGGTCCTTTCCTGGATATGATCTTCGCAGGAGCTTTACCAGCCAAATGATCATTAACCACATTCAGCGTCGGGACGGGATCTCCATCGACAATGTTACCCAGGCTTTGGATCGGGCCGTATCCAATGGCGTGAAAAACCTGGTCATTCAGCCAACACATATCATGGATGGCTTTGAGTATCAGAAGCTGGTGACAGAAGCCAACCGGTATCAGGATGCTTTCCTTTCCCTTTCCATTGGTACCCCGCTGTTGACCTCTGATGAGGATTTCCGGATCGTTGCCGATGCCCTGGCTGCATCTGTCGCCGCCTACGACGATGAAAAAACCGCCATCTGCTTTATGGGTCACGGCACGGAAGCCGCCGCCAACGAAGTATACGAAAAAATGCAGAAGAAGCTGACGGACAGCGGCAGAGACAATTACTTCATTGGCACGGTGGAGGCGGTCCCCACCGTTAAAAAGGTATTGTCCCTGGTGAAGGCCGGGAATTACAAGCGTGTGCTTTTGCGGCCAATGATGATCGTCGCCGGGGACCATGCCAACAACGACATGGCCGGTGAGGAAGAGGACTCCTGGAAGCGCATCTTTGAAAGCGCCGGTTATGAGGTGGTATGCCAGGTGCATGGCCTCGGGGAACTGGAAGCTATTCAGAACCTGTTTGTGAAGCACGCAGAAGCAGCCATTGCGGTTATGTAAAAAAGGAAACCAAGTGAATAGATTGTTCTTGTGGTTCCATGGTGCGCAGGTCGGCTGTGGGGATTAAAAAGGGAATGTGGGTGAAAAGCCCCGCACGAAAACGGTGCTGTGAGTATCGAGAAATTCGCTCCGTCGGCGGAAGCCGGTCATTGGGGAGACCTGAGAAGGCAGGGACGAATTTCGTTTGAGATACAAGTCAGAAGAATTACAAGGATTTCATACTATTATCTGGCTAAAACCTCACAATCTTTCCGGCCTGATTTGTGCAAAACCGCGTTGTCGTCTTTGCAGGGCGTCAGCCCGGCTGCACGTCGCCTTGTTTTGCGCAAATCATCCTCGGAAATCTTTGTGAGCTTTCAGTCAGATAATAGTATCAAAACGCAGGGGCTCTCTCCTGTGTATTTGTGTTGCGTAAAAACGTTCGCGGCAGTCCAAAAGGCTGCCGCGATTTATTCTTCTATTCACCGCACGGCTGATGAAAAAGAAATATCCCGGCAGCAAGGTGGTTTTCGTAGGTCCCTGTGCCGCAAAAAAGCTGGAAGCCATCCGGGAGAACATTCGCTCCGATGTGGACTTCGTGCTGACCTTCGAGGAGCTCCAGGGGATGTTTGAAGCCAAGGAGATTGTTTTTGCTGCCTTACCGGAGAGCGAGGGACTGAATGAAGGCACCGCCGCTGGCCGTGGCTTCGCAGTGTCCGGCGGCGTTGCCAAGGCCGTCACTGAGTTGGCCCAGCAGCAGAATCCCGGGCTGGAGATTAAAACCGCCCGGGCAGAGGGCCTGCGGGAGTGCCGCAAGCTGATGACGATGGCTAAGACCGGAAAATACAAGGGCTATCTGTTGGAAGGCATGGCCTGCCCCGGTGGTTGTGTCGCCGGAGCCGGCACCATCCTGCCCATTGACAAGGCGGTCAAATTCGTGGATAAGTACAGTAATGAAGCCGCCATCACCACCCCTCTGGAAAGTTCTTATCGGGATCAAGGAAAGGATCTGGATTAAATAGGAGGAAATGATTATGGATTCCCCACACGGACAGCAGACTGTTTCCCAACAGCATTCAGGCATAAGACTGTGAAGCAGCGGCTTCTGATTCCCCGTGTAATCAAGCGCCCTATAAAAAGCGATGTATACCAATGAAGAGAAAAGATACCTGCGATTGGATTTGTTCGCAGGTATCATTTTCATTTATGCGTTTATCGGTTAACGCAGCAATATGGTGCTTTCGCATTCTTTCCGAAGCGTTTCCTCCTTCAGCCGAATCTGCAGCCGTCCGCATTCTTTCAGATACTCCGGGCAATTATGCCGGGCGATAAAGGTCATAATGGAAGGGCTGGCGGTCATCCCGGAAAGGAGGGCTGTCAGTTCCTGGCCGTTTCCAAGGCTGTCCCGCAGCCATTTGATCCCATTTTCAAGCATCCGGCTCACTTTCTGAACCTGCCCATTGCGAGCGGTCAGTCGTTTCTCAAAGCAGCTGCGGAGGTGTTCTTTTATTTCCTCCGGTACGGTCAGGCGTTTCTTTTTCAATTCCAGCGCCATTTCCTCCAGCTGCGAAAGCACCGTTTCTTCTCTGCGGAGCTCCCCATCGGTGAGCAGGGAGAACTTCTGCTTGGTCTGCACCGCTTCCCGGCGCTTGGTCAGGTACTCCGTAAAGTCCTCCTTTTGGGTGAAATAGGTTTTCAGCGCTTCGTGGAGCAGAACCGTCTCTTCCTCCATACGGCTGTATTTCCCGCAGACTTCCCGCAGGCGGTGGAGCACCATTTCTGTCACGGCAAAGCGCTCCACAAAATCCCCGGCAGCTGCCAGGGCGCATTTTTCCCGATACGCCTCCCCAGAAATTTCCCCGGACAGGATTTCCGGGATGCAGTAGTCACTTCCGTACTTTCGATAGAGACTGTAATAGGCAAAAAATTCCCGGGATGTTTCCGGCAGGCATAGAAACTCGGAAATCACTTCCTCTGCCACCGGGATGCCCAGCTCCTCGTAGCTCTCCAGAAGCGCCGACAAATCCTCCCAGCCCCGGGCTGTCACATAAAAAAGCCGATTTTCCTGGCGGCTTACATGGTAAAACTGTTCCGGGTGCAGCCGCAGATAGGACTGAACTGCTCCGTGAAGCCCCTGCCGGCAGCCATATTCCAGGAACACCTCCACATCGGGGGTCACTTCGATGGTTCGGACTCGATCCAGGGTCACAATATCAAACTCCCGCACGGATTTGTTATACTCCGCCGGGTTGCCCGCCGCCACGATGATCCACCCTCGGGGAAGGACGTGGGTGCCGAAGGTTTTGTTCTGCAAAAACTGCAGCATGGTGGGTGCCAGGGTGTCCGATACGCAGTTGATTTCATCCAGAAATAAAATACCCTCCCGGCAGGAGGTCCGCTCCATGGTATCATACACCGATGCGATGATCTCGCTCATGGTATACCGGGTCACAGAAACTGTTTCCGTCCCATAGGTCTGCTGGGTGATCTGGGGCAGGCCGATGGCGCTCTGGCGGGTGTGGTGGGTCATGGTGTAGGAAACCAGGCCGATGTGCAGCTGCTGGGCAATCTGTTCCATGATGGCGGTTTTCCCGATGCCGGGAGGGCCCATCAGCAGAATCGGCCTCTGGCGGACGGTGGGAAACAGATAATTTCCCCCTTCATCCTTGCGCAGGTAGGCACGAAGGGTATTCTCAATTTCCTGTTTTGCTTCCTGAATGTTCATAGAACCTCCTTGATCACCGCCCAGGGGGGCAGAAGCTCCGGATGGATCGTCTTTCCCGCCAAAATGAAGACCGTCTCGTAGTCCGGCGGTTCAGAGGGGTATGCACCGTCCCCATCCGTAAAATACAGCAATGCCCTGGGTTTTTTCAGAACGCCCTCTTTTCGGAGCCGCTCGATCTCCCGGAACACCGGGCGGAAATCCGTACCGCCCCGGCCATGGATTTTCACATTCCAGGCATAATTCAGCCATTCCTCCCGGGAGCGGATTCTGGCCATATCCTGCAAGCAGCAATCGCACTGGAAGAAAATCACATTCATCCTGCGGAAGAAGTTTTCCTGAGCCGTCAGGATGGAGTAGGCCTCCCGCAGAAAGCGGCTCACCGTTTCCTTATCGCAGGAGGACGAGGTGTCGATGGCAATGACCAGTTCATCCAGCCGCCACACTTCCTGGTACTCCAGAGGTTCCAGCAGCGGAAGATTACCGTACTGCCGCATTCCCAGGTCGTAGTAAATATAATCAAAGCTTTCCTCGTCCAGCTCCATTTCCTCTCCGGGCACCATGTATTTGCGCAGATAGGGGCGGTAATCACGGGGCTCCGGCTTCAAAAGGGTGAATTCTCCCCACTCTGAGTCCGTGGAGGTTCCCCGTGTCCCCTGCCCGAACGCACCGCTGCCGGACTGGGCAGACTGCCATTTTTGAATCAGTTCCGGATGGCACACCGCCCACCAGAGCCGATGGTCATCGAAGCGGAAAGCCTGTGTCAGTTCTTCTTTCGAGTAAGGGAGCTTCCGGAGGTACCCCATCATTTCGTAAGGAGACTGCTCCCCCTCCGGCAGCTGCGCAAGAACCTGGGTGCGAATGGGCACTTCCGTTTCCAACCGGGGCTGGGAAAGGGCTGTAATCTGCCTTTCCACCAGCACATCGCAGGCAAGTCCCCACAGCTTCACATCCACTCCCGGGGGTGGGAAAATGTGAAGATACAGGCAGTGCAGAAGCGTGTGGAGGAAGCCTCTGCGAAGGGCAGCGGGAGAAGCTGCATAGATAGGAAAAATGGCTTCCGAGGCATACAGTCGGATGCCGTCCGTCCCAAAGGGAATTTCTTCGGATGGTTGATAAGGCAGCCATGCAAAGGCCAGGTTCAACCCGGGGTACAGCTGGCAGAGCTCTGTACGGCATACGGTCAGCAGGTCATGAATCAGTGTCTGCTTATCCATATTATAAGGAAAAATCCCTGTCCGGGAACCCGAAACGTCTTTCCTTTAATTGCAGCAGCCACACGGTGGCCTCCTGTACGCCTGCGGAAATGGCCGTTTCCAGGAAGCTGTCTGTCAGCTCTGCGGTAAAAGCACCCTTTTCCTCCAATTCCGCAAGCTGAGATACCCGCCCGGAAAGAATCAGCTCCGAAACCGCAGGACGTATCCGATTCATCAGATACTGTAAATAAACATCCGCTTTCCCTGCCCCAAAATAGCCATACAGCGCACAGGCCAGCTTCACATCCGCTCTGCCTGCCGACTGGAATTTCCGCATCAGCGCCTCCTCCGTCATATTGGAACGGGCAAGCTCCGTCTCGATCCTCTGAACCTCTGTGATCAGCACCATCTTCCATCCCCCGCCTTCCCTGATTTTCTGTATTATAGCAAATTCTGCGTTGCTTTGAAACCACTGTCAATCAAAAATATACTTATGGAACCTCTGAATAATCCGCCTGCGGCTGGATGACGGGTCTTTTGCCCCATCCGTGCAGTACCAAAATTGGGAAATACACAAAGTATCCCCCCAATTTCGGTACTTTCGGCTGAGTCAAAATCCCTCGCCACCAGCTCTTGCCGAATTATTCAGAGGTTCCTTAAAAACAGCAATCCGTTTCGACACAGCTTTGATTGCATCGAAGCGGATTGCCTGAATTCAAGAACGTCTGACGCACATCACCGGCAGCGCAAATCCCGGAGCCTAAAGCGGGTGTACCTGCTGCAATGCTTCATCGATTTCTTTTTCGGTATGTCTGTGGCCATGTTTTCTCTCATTGGAAAGGTGATTGTGTGGATGGCTGTGTTTCAGAATGTGGGTGTGGGTTACGCCGCCGTGGGTATGGATAACAAGATGGGTGTGGGTAAAACAATGCAGCCAAAACAGCGTATCCAATTGCCAATCGTTTTGCTTTCATCGTGTCTCACCTTTGCATCTTTCGTGCTGCCAATCCAAATTACGGGGAATCAAAAAGCCTTATTCCTCATTTTACCGCAGGGAACCCACTTGTGTAAACACGCAAATTTTGAAACCATTACCCCCACTGATGTTGGGGCAACTGTGTTAATGAGTGAGTTCTTCATAGGAGATGCCCTGGGAAGCCAAAGCCTGCTTCAGCAGGTCGAGCTGCTCACATTTGTGGACAATGCAGGTGGCGATGTGGACTTTGTCAACATTTTCCTGCTTCATTCGTTCCAGCTTTTCGGTGAAGCCGGGGTCGGCCAGCTTATCGGCCTCACAGCCATTGCAGTGGAAGTAGGCGGAGAGCTCCACTTCCTGCCCTTCGTACTGAGTGAAGTTTTTCTTACGGTCATAGAAGCTGCGGAAGCAGGCCGCACCTGTGCAGACCCGTCCGGATTTCTTGCAGTACAGAATGGCAATTTTCTTGATATCCATTTATGTTCCCTCCGGTTCGACAATTCCGTTTTCAACGATATAGATGCGGTCACAAACTCCGTCGCAGAGACAGCGGTTGTGGGTAATGAAAATGTAGGAAGCTCTGTTTTCCTGTTGGTATTCCCGAAGCATCTGGATCATCTGTGCCTGGGTGATGACATCCAGCATGCTGGTGGGCTCATCCAGGATGATAACCTTCGGCTTCATGACCAGCAGTCTGGAAAGTGCCGCCCGCTGCAGTTCACCTCCGGAAAGCTCCGCAGGCTTGCGGTAGAGGTGCTCTTCATGAAGGCCGAATTTCTCGATATTCTCAATCAGAATATCCGTGGAGTATGGAAGCCGATAGAGCTTGTAGGGTTCTTTCAGGCTGGCAATCAGCGGCAGCGATGGATTGAAAGAAATCTCCGGGTGCTGAAAGAGAATTTGGATATTCTTTCTTGCTTCCCCACGGAATGGATAACGGATTTCCTGTTCCTCGAAAAAGATTTTCCCGGAGGTTGGCTTCAGCAGACCGGAGAGCATCTGACCCAGGGTTGATTTCCCGCTCCCGCTGTCGCCGAAAAGGCCGACCGTTTCCCCTTCTGCCAGGGTGATTTCCACATCCCTGCAGGCATAAAAGGATTTGCCCTGCTCCGTCCGGCTTTTGTAGGTTTTACAAAGCTTTTCTGTTCGGATCCGCATAGAGCCAGCACCTCACTTTCCGGTCTCCCACGTTGAAAATGGGAGGCATTTTTTCGCACTGTGTGGTGCAATACCTGCAGCGATGCCGGTAGCGGCAGCCATAGTTCTTGTAACCGGTGTGGGGTGGGGCAAAGCCCGCCTGATCCACCTTCATCCCATTTTCAGGAATGGCATCAATCATATCCAGGGTGTAGGGATGCAGGGGAGAGACGAGAATCTGCTCCGTGGTTCCAAATTCCACCTGCTGCGCCGCATACAGAACACAGATATGGTCGGATATTTTACTCGCAAACATCAGATCATGGGTGACGCACAGAATGCTTTTATCCTCCAGCCGGTTAAAGGCATCCACCACCAGGGCAACACGCTTTTCGTCCAGCCCCTTACTGGGTTCGTCCGCCAGCAGAATTCTGGCACCGGCGGCAATTCCCATGGCAACCATGGCACGTTGGCGCATTCCGCCGCTGAAAGTATGTGGATAAGCCTGAGCCAGCGTTTCCTCGCTGCCCAGGTGGAAATATCGAAGCAAATCCACACTTTTGGCGACAGCATCCTTTTTTCGAAGGCCCTTGTGCTCCATTAAGGGTTCGCCAACCTGGAAGCCCACCTTCATCAAGGGGTTCATGCTTCCGCCCCCACCCTGGGGGACATAGGAAATCACGCCGCCGCGAAGCCTGTTCAGCTCCCGCCGCTTCATCTTCCAGATGCTTACACCGTCCAATAACACATCGCCTTTCGTCTGGGCAGCTTCAGGAAGCAGCCGAAGCACAGCCAGCAGAAGAACACTTTTTCCGCTCCCGGTTTCGCCCACCAAGGCAATCCTTCCCCCGGCAGGCAGCACCAGGGACACATCCTCAACCGCCTGAACATCGCTGTCGGCGCTGAATTTGACGGACACGTTTTTCATTTCCAGCATACCGTCCCTCCTTACCTGCTCTGCTGGCCGTAGTAACCAACCAGCATGAAGCCCAGCACTGCCAGAGAGGTACAGAGAATCGGCGGCAAATACCACCATGTGAAGCCGCGGATGACGCCATTGCGAAAGAAAGCATAATGCAAAATGGCGCCCCAGCTCTTCTCTCCGAATTCCCCCAAGCCCAGAAAGCTCAGGGATGCCTCCGTCATCATGGCAGAGGACACGGCCATAGCGCCTCGGGAGAGGATGATATCCTTCAGATTTGGCACCAGATGCTTGCCCATAATCACAAGATCCCTCTGGCCAATTGCCTTTTCAATCTTTACAAAGGGTTCCTCCGTCAGTGCCAGAATCCTTGATCGAAGCACGCGGGTGGTACCTGTCCAGGCGGTGATGCTGATGGCGACGATGATGCTGATTTTGCCGGGGGACAGATAGCAGACCAGAAGTGTGGTCAGCGCCAGGCCCGGCACTGCCATGGCCAGATTGGTCAGAGCAGTGACAGCTTTGTCCACAATTCCGCCGTACCAGGCGGAGAGTAAAGCGAACAGCGTGCCGATAATGGTAACGATTGCCGCTGCGAACACGCCGATGAGCATGGAAATCCGGGTTCCATAGATCAGTTCGCTGAAGATATCCTGACCCACATCATTTGTCCCAAGCCAGTGCTCGGCACTGGGTTTGGCATATGTGGTCACACTGGTCAGCGTGGGATCATAGGGTGCAATCCATGGCGCAAACACTGCCACCAGGACAAAGCATCCGATGATGATACTGCCGATGAGAACGGGAACGTTGATTTTCTTTTTTCGTTTCATATCCGTCCTCCTTATTTCACCATCACCCTAGGGTCAATTACCGTGATAATCAGGTCGCTCACCAGATTCGCCGTGACCACACAGAATGCGGAGATGAGAAAGCACAGCTGAGCCGTGGGGAAATCCCGGTTGGATACGGCATTGTAGAACAGCTGGCCCATTCCCTTCCAGCCGAAGATCGTCTCAATCATCATGGAGCCGGAGAGCAGACTGCCCATCTGCATGCACATGCTGGTGACATAGGGCAGCAGGGCGTTTTTCATCACATGTCGAAACAGCACCTTCCGCTCCGGCAGGCCCTTGGCCCGGGCGGTGGTGGTGTAGTCCTCACGCCGAATCTGGGAGACGCTGCTCTTCATCAGCATGAAATCGCTGGAGACGCGGAAGAGGATCAGAATGGAAAGCGGCAGTGCCATATGGTGCAGAATATCCACCGTTCTTGCCCAGCCGGTGGTCATACCGCTGGTCATGCCTCCGATGGGCACCCAGCGCAGGTTGTAGGCAAATACCACCAGCGCCAGAATGGCGATACAGTTGGAGGGAACGGTGTTTAGGAACAGTGCTATGGGGGTCATCATGGAGTCAAAGAGTTTCCCCGGCTTCCATCCTGCGATTACGCCGAGAATGCCGCCCAGCAATCCGCCCACAATCCAGGTTGGAATGGAAAGTATGAGCGTCCAGCTCATACATTTGAGCACATTATCCACCACTGGCTGCTTGTTGGAATAGGCAATGCCGAAATCCATATGGATGACATTATCCAGGTACCGCAGATATTGAACGCCAATCGTGTCATTCAGACCGTATTTTTCTGCCAAACGTTCCAGCTCGGCAGGGTCATTCTCCATTAAATAGTAGTATTCTTCCTGACCAACCAAATGCTGAAGGGGATCTCCCGGCATGAAGCGAACCATAAAGAAGCTCACTGTGATTACCACATAAATCGTCAGCAGTGCCCCCAGAAGCCTTTTCGGCCATAGTTTTGCCATTTTTGGCTCCTTTCTATCGGAAAAAGGCAGCCTTAGCCGGATAGGAGCATCAGGCTGCCTTTGCCATTGACCCGGGGAACCTCTGAATGACCTCCTTGCATGGAGCATTCAGAGACTTCCTGAAGTTATTTTGTGTACAGGGTGTACCACAGCTCGTCGTTGACGACACCCCAGGAGGCACGATTGTACCAGCCGCCGTATTTGTCCGTGCGGTAGGGATAGAAGCAGTATGTCCAGCTCAGGGCGGTGCCGAACAGGGTGTCGGAGGCCTCCTGTTGCAGCCACTGGATGCACTCCACATATTCCTCGCTGGAGAAAGCGTTCAGCATACGCCATACGGTGGCGTTGAATTCCTCGTCCTGGTAGGTACCCCAGAGCCAGGAGGAGCTGCGTTCCGTTCCGGGTTTGGGTGACCAAACATAGTAGCGGAAGGCGGAGCTGTGGCGCGCCATGCCAGCGGTAGTATATCCAATGGCGATGTCGTAATTGCCCTCCATGATGTTGCTCTCCCATACCTCGGAGCTGACAATGATGGACTGATCCACATAGGCCTTGATGCCAACAGCGGCTAGGTTGTTAATCAGAACCTCGGCGATCCGGTTGCGCAAATCCATCTTCTTGGAGTATTGAGGAACAATCAGGATGTTCATTTCGGTTCCATCGGGGAACTCACGAATGCCGTCACCGTTGATATCGGCATAACCGGCTTCATCCAGAATTCTGTTGGCTTCGTCAATATCCTGTGCAAAACGGGGCAGACCGTCCAGATAGCCATTGCAGGAGGGCGGAATGATGCCGCCGCAAGGAATTTCGGCGTAATCACCGCCGGTAACATTGGCCAGCAGCTTCCAATCCATGGCCTTGGTTACAGCCAGACGGAAATTGTAGTCCATACCGGCAGGACGGGTCATGCCAAAGGTAATCTGATCCTCGCCGGAATAGATGCTCTTGCCGGGGTCAATGGCATCGTCCATAATCAGGTCAATCAGGGTGGAGTCAATGGGAGAAGAGTAGGCATAATAGCAGTCAATTTCGCCCTGGTTCAGCGCCATCATGACGGCAGTTTGGTCTGGATAGGTTTTGATCGTGACGGATTTGACAGTGATGTCGCCGTGGTAATTGTTTTCGGGGATTGCTTCATAGTAAGAGACCTGAGCATCCACATCATAGGAGACCAATTTGTACGGACCGCAGCCAACTGCAGCCTCAGGCTCGGTATAGCTGCCGTAATCATCGGTACCCTCAAACTTCTCCCACACATGCTTAGGCAGAACGCCCTGCATCATGGCTGTGCCGACCAGATAAGCATAGACATCTGGAGCACTGAATACCAGACGTCCGCTTCCTTCCCCGGTCTGCTCAATGTCGGTCAGATGGATCAATCCGGTATTCTTGGCAGTGTCGCGCAGGAAGCGGAAGGAAAATTCCACATCGTCCCAGGTAACGGGCATACCGTCACTCCACACCGCAGTGGTGGGGAAGGTAAAGTCCAGCGTGGTACCGTCCTCGGAAATCTCAAAGGAGGTCAAAAAATAGGGCTGTAAGCTGCCGTCCTCAGCCTCGTAAATCCAGTTGCCGCGGCAGAAGCCCACATAATTGATGCGGCCAAAGATGTCCGTCTGGCTGTACAGGTTAAAGGTGTTGTTGGCAGTAGTCGTTCCGATGACCAGGTGCTCCACAGGAGCCTTGGCATCATCGGCTGAGACAGTGACGGCAAACAGGCTGCACAGTATAACCAGCGCCATCAGAAAGCAGGAAATTCTTTTCATGAGATACTCCTTTTGATATAGATTCCTAAAACCTGCTGTCTGCAAAAAGGGCACCCCACCGCAAAACGGCAGAGTGCCCCTACATACAAAGACCTATCCTGTTTGTAAGCACATTTCCCCCACCGGAAAGACAGACATATTTATAGGCAGGTCTCCTGGCTTAAGTTCATCACCTTCTGTTCCCTTCTCAGCAAAAGCCAATGGGATAACAACAGAAGGCTCCCTGTCACAGTAGAGCGGGCTGCTGCAGACTTGCACTGCATTCCCTATTAAATCCGGAGAACGAAAATCGCCCTTCCGGATACCTATAAACGCAAATATTTAGTTAGGAACATTATATCACCGCAATCCAGAAATTGCAATACGGTTGACAAAGCAAGCCAGAACTTGTTGTGTAATTTCTTTTCCCTTTCGCTTTACTTTCTTGTTTCTTCGTGTTATTCTGCCTCTGAAACCAGAATGGCTTTGGATACAACGGGTGCAACCACCCGGTATGGCTGCGGTGGATCAGCTTGTGGTCAATCTTGCAGAGATTTTCTGTAAGAGTTTCCCGGACATACTTGCATAACACCCGGTGCATCCATCGCTTCTTGGTGCATTGTATCAACTTACCATACCTTTGCCATAAAAGGAAAGCACCCCTATGCGGGTGCTTTTTCTTTATGGAATCCGGTGCATGATGGAACTCGAAGAGAGCGGCCCGCCCAATGGGCGGGTAAAAAAGTGTCCGGTGGACTTATTTTTAGCTCGGGGGAGAGTCCCATTATCTACCCCAGATAAGTTACCTGATTTGATACCATGTCAAATCAGGTAATTTCATTTATAGAGCAAGAAAAAGTTGGAATTATCCAGGAAAATGAGGATAATTCCAACTTTTTGGTTTTGTGGCACCTTGACGATTGAACCGAAATGGCCTTCTGCACGAAAGAACGCTCAACTGAGCAATCCTATCGTTCAATTATGGGCTATCGTTCAGGCAATCAAAACTGTGGAAAATCATGTGCGGAATATAGGCAAGTCGCCCCAAACAGGAAACCACTCCTTCCGGTGGAGTTGTGTGGTCACGAAAAGAACTGGGCGTGATTGGATTTGTTGCGGTATGTGCCGATGACAATGTTGCTTCCGGGAATGCCATCCGAAAATGCGGGTTGACCTTCGCCCAACACACACCCTATTGAAAAAACGGATAATCACCAGATAGGATGCCATTGATTGACATCTCATAATAACAAGAATATAATATGCTTAACATTTTATATAAAATTCAATCTACGTTCGTAGTTATCTTTGCTACACGCCTCAAAATACAGAAAAATCCAAAGGATGGGGGCAACCGATATGGATCAGACGTTGTTTTCTTATCTGTACATGAACCAATCGTTGTCAAGAAGAGAACTGCGTAGGATTCACAAGTTTCTTTTGACAACTACTCTGGGACACTTTTCTGAAGTAGGAATTCCCGCTTGTGCGAACGATGTCAGCGGAGAACCATATCTTAATTTTATGTGTGAGGATGTATGATTGAATTGCAATGCGTTTCTTAAATAAGTCCAGTTTATTGGACATATCCTGTGGTATTCTTTGGATAGGGCTTCCGGGAAAACACTTGAAGCCAACGCATTTTGAATGGAAAAGAGATAGGGGACTTGCGACATGGAATTGGAGGCACGTTATTTAGAAATCATTCCTCAAACCAGGTATTTATCTGCGGAAAACTATGTTAACTACCGGGCCATTATGCGTATTTTCTATCAGGAGCATCAGAAAATGCATTATCAGCTGGACAAACAGACGATCATGGGTAAGCTGCGCCAGGATCGTCTGTTTTCTGATTATTCCGAGCAGCAATTGTCCCAAGACTTAGATCAGCTGATCAGGTGGAAGAATCTGACCGCCATTCAGGACCCACGTAAAGTCCGAACGGTTGCGGATTTTCAAAATAAGCAGTATCAGTTTATGATGTCCCAGGCTGCTTTGGAAATTGAGCGTATGACGATCACTCTGGAGAACCTGTATACCCATACAACGGGGCTGACCTCCAGCTCTTTCCGTCGTATTCAACGTGCACTGGATAAAATCGAGGCGCTGGATCAAATGCCCCTGAAAGAAATTGGGGATTGGTGGAAGGATCTACAGGAAGACTTCTCCAAACTAAGTCAGAGCTATCAGGATTATCTCCGTGAATTTTACGGGCCCAGTGCTGAAAAATATATGAAGTCCGAGGACTTCCTCGTATATAAACGCCACCTGATAACGTATCTTGAAGACTTTGTTCAGGACCTTCAGAGCAATTCCGCACAAATCAGTGCGCAGTTGGAGTCCCTTTCCTCAGAAACCACCGCAAAGCTTTTAAATCTGGTGCACCAAAGCGAACTGGATGTTCCCAGGCCGCTGTCCGAAAAGACGGAACACTGGCAGGAGGAGCTTCGCATGAAGAACGAGGGCGTGTGGCAATCCTTGGTCGGCTGGTTCTCCGGAGCCGATTCCACTGCACGGCAGGTGATGGAGGTGACCAACGAGGTGATACGCCGTGTGGTTCAGAATGCTGCTATGCTGGTTCAGATGCAGAATATGGGCGTAAGCAATAAGGCGGAACTGTGTCATATGATGAAGCTGTTTTCTCAAGTGCCCTCGCTGGATGAGGCGCATAAGCTCTCCGCTTTGGTATTCGGTGCACAGCACGCCCGGCATTATGTTGTCAATTCTGACCGTGAAACGGACCGAATCGATATAAGCTGTTTTCAAGAAGCCCCGATGGAGTATTTACTGCGGCCCCGGGAACGGACATACCGTCCATCCATAGACCGCAGCGGATTCGCGGATCGAAGCGCTGACAAAAAGGAACAACGCAGGCGGATTTTGGAAGAGGCGGAGCTGCTGCGCACGGAAGTAATGGGACATATCCGGGATAAGAAGCTGGACTTTGCCCATTTGGAAAAACCTGTTACGCCGGAAGTCAGGACTGTCTTTTTGTCATGGCTGGCTATCGCAAATCTGAGCCCCGATAAAAAGGGCTCTACGGAATATGGCCAGCGCTATTCATTAAGGCCTAGGGGCAAGGGTAAGTGCACCATGGTATGCACAGACGGAGAATTAACGCTTCCGGACTGTGTACTGGAATTTGAGGATGATGTCAATGTATGAATTCCGATATTTATTAGACCGCTTTTGGATTACGAAGGCAGAAGACAAAGAGTTATATCATACGCTCAAGCGCACACAGCCGGAATACAAGCGATTTCTGAATGAGCAGCTGGGGTGGAATCTAATTATAAACGAATCCGTAATCAAGCTGGAGAAGGTGCCCCCGAAAGCCATGCCGTGGATGGGAATACAGGAGTTCAGCGATACGATGGACTACTGTCTGCTCTGCGCATTATTGCTGTACTTATGCGATTTGGATGACGGAGAGCAATTCCTGCTGTCCTACCTTACAGAAGCGATTGAAACGTTTACAAAAGATTTGATATCCGTGGACTGGACAAGATTTACCCACAGAAAGTCGTTGGTTCGTGTCTTGCGGTATGCACAGGACATCGGCCTGATTTTGGTATACGATGGCAGCAGCGAGAGCTTCAGCAGTAATCAGGATCAGGAGGTTCTCTACGAGAATACGGGGCTTTCCCGCCATTTCCCGGTTCATTTTGGAAGAGATATTTTGCACTGCAATACGGTCTCCGATTTTGAGGCCTTTTCCTGGGAGGGGGAAGATGCGGATCGGGGTCAGAAACGGATTCATCGCTGCTATCAGCAGTTGACGCTGACGCCGGCCATGTACTGGTCAGAGGGGAGCCGTGCGGATTATGAGTACATTAAAAATCAGCGGCAATGGGTATCTCGCTACCTGAATGAAGCCATCGGCGGCGAATTACACATTCACAGGAATGGTGCGTTTTTTGTTGCAACGGAAGACAGCCGTTTTGGAATGCTGCATCCTCGTGATACCGCGATTTCGGACGCAGTGCTCATGCTATGCGCGCAGCTTCGTCAGAAAATCAATGAGGGAATCTACGCGAAAGAAAATGATGACACTGTTTGGATAAGCCTGTTTGATTTCCGGAAAGAGGTCTTGTACTGTAAAGCCAAATGGAGCAGCGCTTGGGGCAAGGGACTCAGAGAAGATACTGATGACGGCTTTCTGGGAAAAATCACGAAATATATGTTTGATTGGATGCTGCTGTCGCCTATGGATGGGGCAATTCTTCTGTATCCATCCATCGGAAAAATGATCGGCCGTTATCCGGAGGATTATCAGAAAAACACGCAGGAGGGGAATCATGGAACAGTGGAAGATGCATAGGCTGGGCTTTCGCCACTTCTGGCTTTACGACAAGGAAGATTTCGTTATTGAAGATGGGCATCTGCTGCTTCGCGGCAGCAACGCTTCCGGAAAATCCATTACAACGCAGAGCTTCATTCCCTTTATTCTGGATGGCAATCGGAGCCCGGAACGGCTGGATCCCTTTGGCTCTCGGGATCGAAAAATGGACTATTATCTGTTAGGTGATGGAGAACAGGATGAATCCACAGGTTATCTCTTTTTGGAATTCAAAAAGAAGGACTTGGATGTGTATTTGACCATTGGCATCGGCCTGCGGGCGCAAAAAGGAAAGGGCATGGATTTCTGGGGGTTCTGCCTGAATGATGGCCGGCGGATCGGATATGACTTTGAGCTTTATGAAAAACTTGGAGCGCAAATGCTCTCTCTTAGCAAACAAAAGCTGAAGAATATTATCGCTGACCAGGATAATTGGGCAGAGAATCCCAGTGCATATAAAAAGCTGGTGAATGACCGGCTGTATCAATTTCAAGACATCCGCCAATTCGATCAAATGATCCAGTTGTTAATCAAAGTGCGCGCTCCGAAGCTGTCCAAGGATTTCCGTCCCACCATGGTGAAGGAAATCCTGACAGACTCCCTTCAGGTACTGTCTGACGATGATCTCTCCGCCATGGTCAGCACCATGGAGCGAATGGATGAATTGACGGACACGCTGCAGGGCTATCATGATGCACTGAAATCCGCATCCACTATCCGTAACGAATACAACCGATACAATCAATTTGTTCTGGGAAGAAAAGGGAAAGCCTATAGCGATGCCAGTGAGAAGACCCAGCGTCAGCGCAATGCACTGCAGGATCAACAGGGCAGACTTGACCAGCTCTCTTCCGAACTGCACAGACAAACTCAGCGCAAAACCGATGCCCATTCCATGCTTATCCAGGCTCAGGGACAGAGAAATGCCATGTCAGATGGCGATCTGATTCAACAGCAGCAGAAGCTGAAAGAGGAACGGGAGAATGCACAAAGGCAGGAAGCTCTGCTGGATACCGGTATTGGGCAGCTGGGAAGCATAGAGCACACCATATCTCAGAAGGAGTGTCAGCTCAGGGAGTTAAAACAAAAAAATCAAGAATATGAACACGAAATCCGGAGCAATCTGCGCCAGCTGGATGCCGTCAATCAAATATTGTTGATGGGAGACGAACACCAAGTGTTTTTGAAATCCTCTGAGAATGACCAAGCCCTTCGGGCAGCGCTGATCACCCGCAAAAAAATGCTTGGGCAAGGTCTGGATGCCATTCGGAAACTGCTCCAGGCTCAGGACAATTATGACCAGGCAGCCCAGGCCCTGGATCAAGCCAATGCCCAGCAAGTAAAAGCGGAGGCGGTTGTTCGGAACGCACAGAACCAGGAACAGGAAGAACGGGATCGTATCATCGAAAACTTTGCTCGCTGGCAGCAGAATTCTGCGGAATTATCGCTCTCGGAGCAGGATACGCTCTTGATTCGACAGGCGTTGGCACGCTACCGGGCACCGTCTGACTGGACAGTGATTCAAAATCTGCTGAATGAGCAGCATCAGGCACGATTCTTGGCGCTAAACTCCGAAAAGCAGCAGCTCGATGGGCTCCTGGAGCGTCTGGGTGCGGATGCCAGTGAAAAGAAGAAGGAGTTGGATGAGGTTCGCCGCCGCCCGGATCCCATACCTCCCAGGCGGGAACAGACTGACGCCCTGCGCATTCAGCTGGTGATGAGCGGGATTCCCCACGCAGCATTTTATGAGACGGTGGATTTTCGCTCGGACTTGCCTGCCCAGGTTCGGGACAGGCTGGAAGCGCAATTGATGGATGCCGGGCTACTGGATGCGCTGATCGTCCCTTCCGAATATCATCAGCAGATTCAAGAGTTCCTGGAAGCGTATCCGGACCGCTTTCTGATTCCCGGAGCGCCTGTGGTAGACCCGATTACATCTCTTGTGCCAGACCCTGCTTCCCCACTTTCTGCTCTGGCAGCTGCTTGCCTGAGCTGTGTTTCCCAATCGGACATGAATGCCACCACTGCCGTCCTGCCAGATGGACGGTTTCGCAATGGCATTATGCAGGGCTGGGCTCATGGATATGATCCTGCCGGATATATCGGGGCGGCTGCGCGCCGGGCCAACCGGGAACGGCAGATCGCGCAATTGCAGCAGCAGCTTCATCAACTGGAAGAGCAGATTCGTCAGACACAACAGCAAAAGGACATTCTGATTTTCCGCTTGGAAAAGCTGCAGCAGGAATGGACGCAACTGCCCAATACTGCAGACCTGGACTGCGCAATCGAAACCCTTGCGGATGCCCAGCGTTTGCTTGATTTAGCGGTTAAAGAAACGCAGCAACGTAGGGAATTAGAACAGCAAGCTAAGAGAACCCTCGGCATTCTGGATAATCAATGCCGGGACTGCTGCCGCAGCCTTCCTTACCAGCGAACCGAGGCTGATTATACAGAGGCTCAAGATGCAGTGGAGGAATATGGCGATCAGCTCAATCAGATCAGCAAGAGCCATGCACAGCTGCAAGCATCTCAACAGCGCTACGACGACATCAAGGCTGATCTCGACACAGAATACGACCGTCGTTCCGCTCAAAAGAAAGTAAACGCCGACAGTGAACTAAATTTGAAGAGAATTCATGCTGTGATTCATGAAATTGAAGCATTCCTCGCCCGTCCTGAAAACGTGAATCGCGCCCAACGTATCCAAGAATTGGATGAACTCATTCAAAAACAGGATCAGGAAGAACGGGATGCGGAAAAGCAGTGCATCACACTGAATGCGAAAATAGATGCAGCAACAGCAGATATCCAGCGATGCAATGCGCTCTTGACAGAATGCGTGCTGACCGAGATGACATTGGAAACCTATTTCAAGGAGGACTTGCAGCTTGGTCTTGTGGGCAAAGCTGCCCCTGTTGATCAAACGGATGTTCCCAGTCTGGCACGCCAGGTGTTCAGTTTGATCAATGCTTCGGATCGTGAGAAAACCATGGAGCAGATTGGTGAAGCCTTGCGTAAAAACTACCAGTCGCACAACAATGAACTCCTGAAATATCATCCAAAGCTGGAGCTTGTTTTCGATCCTCCGGAAAAGGATGGTATGCTGCGTCAGCGACTTACCATTACGATGCAAAAAGACGGCCGTGAAATGAGCTTGTATCAATTCATTGCCTTGCTGCAGGAGGATATTGATCTGACAGAAGCTGTTCTGGAGGATAACGACAAGAAACTCTTTGAGGACATCCTTTTGGAGACCATCAGCCATAAGCTTCGCAAGCGGATCAACGAAAGCCAAAAATGGTGCGAGGATATGACTGCGCTGATGCGCACTTTGAATACTTCCATGGGCTTGCGCTTTTCCCTGGACTGGAAGCCCAAAAAAGCCGAGACACCGGACGAAATGGACACGGCACAGTTGGTTTCTTTGCTCAATAAGGATCGAATGCTGCTTACAAAGCAGGACAGTGAAATGGTTTCCGGACATTTCCGTGCCAAGGTGCGTTCTGCCCGGCAAGCAGCGATTGAGCAAGGGATGATTGCAAATTACGCAGATCTGATCCGAACTGTTCTGGATTACAGAACATGGTATGAATTCCACTTATACTATCAGCGAGATGGTGAGGGAAAAAAGGAGCTTACCAATTCTGCATTCAGCAAGTTTAGCGGAGGCGAAAAAGCAATGGCAATGTACGTCCCGTTATTTGCTTCGGTTTCTGCACAATACAAGAAAGCAAGTGAACATTGTCCAAAGCTTCTGGCGCTGGATGAAGCCTTCGCAGGTGTGGACGACCGGAATATTGGCGCCATGTTTGAATTGGTTGGAACGCTGGACTTTGATTATATCATGAATTCACAGGCACTTTGGGGATGTTATTCCAGTGTCAGAAATCTGAATATCGTGGAGCTTCACAGACCGGGAAACGCTGCGTTCGTCACGCTGCTTCGCTATTTCTGGGATGGCTCCGTCAGGGTACTGCGGGAGGATGCGGATGACTGAACAAGCAACAGAATGCGCCGAGTACTTTCGGTCTGTCCCCGGATTCCAGCGGGTGATGGAGCAGCTTTTGATACGATATCGGCGCAATGGTCATGCAGCCGGCATAATCCGTCTGGATAACGCTTCTGAACAAGAACGTGATGCGTTATGCGGCTTGTTTGGGAAGCCTTTCCTGGGTGATGTAAAATTTAAGGTTCAGGATTTTCATGCGGCTTTACAGTCCTCGCGGTTTAAAGGTGTCGATCTGAAGGAGGTTTTGGAAGCCTATTTTCATACATCTATACATACCAGCGCAGAACGTAAGGACAAAAAGGAACAACAATTTGAGCAACTGCTGGAGTCTGCTTATCAGGTTGCCCGGAGTAACACCTGCAAAAACTGGCTGGCGAGAATAGGAGCAAAATGCAAGGAGAGGGGCTACCACCTTGTAATCAAGGAAATGTCAAAGGATTTTGAAGCCACAAAGGCAAGCCTGAAGAAAGCAATCTTGGCGATGGATACACTGGAAAACCATTCAAACGGTATGCTTCGTCTTGCTGTTTTCAGCGCTTTGGCAACGACAGACCCCCACGCCCTGGACGGTGATACGCTATGCGGTCAGTTGTTCTTACACCTCCTGTCAATGAAGATAAATCGCCCGTATCCCACTGGGGCAGAGGAACGGGATGAGGTATATTTTGAAAACGGAATCCTGTGCGACAGCATCTCCAGCACCGTCACGCAAGTAGGTCTGATTTTGTCAGAGCAGCAAGGGGAGCATCCCGGATTCAAGGAGTTCCGCCAAAGAAACGAATGTTGTACGTTGTCTCTGTCAAATCTGAACTTCATTTCTTCGGCATCCAGTCCTTCCGGAAAGGCATATCTGATTGAAAATCAAATGCTGTTTTCTCAGCTCTGCGATCATGCCGACTCTTTCCATTCTCCGCTGATATGCACATCGGGCCAACTCCAGGTTGCCGTTTTGCGATTGCTGGATATGCTGGCAGCATCCGGTACAACACTGTTTTATGCCGGGGATTTTGATGGAGGCGGTATATCCATTGCCGCAAGACTTCTCACCCGCTATCCAGCCAACCTTCGGCTGTGGCATATGGCCGTTGAGGATTATGAGCTCTGTCAATCAGATGTCAGCTTAAGCGAGAACAGCCGGAACCTGCTGAAAACGGCAAATGGAACAATTCTGGAACCAATTGCCAACACAGTGCAAAGAATAGGATACGCAGGCTATCAGGAGCTGTTGCTTGACAGGCTCCTACCAGACTTGTCCGCTCATTCATCTGTATCACCAGAATTGGCGCTTGTCTAAGGATAGAATCCGCCGTCACGCAATCAGTTCAGAATTGTATCTGTGGATGGCATCTAAAATGGATTCCTGTTCTTCCTCGCTGACACCCAACGTTGCCAGTGCTTCCCGTGTCCCGCAGTCCGGGCAGATAAGCGTTTTATTATCCTCCCGGCTGAGTGCGGGTCTGCCCTTGTACGACTGTCCGCATTTTGGGCAGACATCAAAGTCTGTCGGAATTTCATCCAATTCCGTCAGTCGGAACAGAATGCCGCTGAAAACTACGGCTGTGGCTTCCATGGCTTTCTTCCGATCCAGCAGGGATTCATACTCCGCTTTCTTTTCTTCATACCGCCGGGTCAAATCTGTGTACTGCTGCGTGAACGCTTCTTCCGTCAGCGTGGCAGAAGCGTTCAGCATAATGCAGCTTCTCACCATGCCGGAGAGCCGTTCCAGGTTACGCTCCGCCTTTTCGATGTCTGCGTCAATGAAGTCCGTATCGGTCATGGACTTCTGCACATACCGCAGCCCTTCAATACGTTCCTCCGGGTCGGCCATGTATTGGCTGAGGGCCTGGAAGAATCGTTCTTTCAGGATGGCTTCATCCACATGGGGCGTGGCGCATTTGGTTTCATTCTTGAATTTGCTGTTGCACTGCCAGATCACTCGGCGATACTTGTCGTTGGAGTGCCACACCTTGGAGCCGTACACGCTGCCGCAGTCGCCGCAGAGGATCTTCCCGGAGAACGGACTGCCGCAGTCGTGGCGTTTACCCTTGCTCTTCCGTCTGGCAATCTCCGCCTGCACCGCTTCCCACTCTTCCGGACGGATGATTGCCGGGTGGCTGTCCTCCACATAGTATTGGGGCACCTCGCCTTCGTTGACCTTCATGGTCTTGGTGAGAAAATCCACGGTGTACCGTTTCTGAAGCAGGGCAGAACCCTTGTACTTTTCGTTCCGCAGAATGCTCTCAACCGTGGCGCGCTGTCAGTTCTCCTTGCCGCCGGGGGTGGGGATCTTCTGCTGGGTCAGGTGTCTGGCAATGGCGGTGGGATTCTTTCCGGCCATGAACATCCGGTAGATTGGGAGCAGAAATGGACATAATCTACGCAGCCTAACCGGCGCGCCCGGCTGAAAAACGAACTGGATATGAAACGGCTGAGAAGTCACAATACCCAAAACGGAACCATTATTCGCGGAACGCAATCTCACCTCATCAATTCGCTACCCGACTTGACATAAAATCCGGGAGCTTTCCCGTAAAACAACGAAAAAAGGCTCAGGCTAGCAGATGGGATTCTGCTGACCTGAGCCCTTGCATTCCGCACCCTTCCTGTTTCAAATTGGCAGGGTGAATGGGGAAATGCCCCCCTACGCTCCCCGTGGGGGGAGCGACTCGACTATGTTGCTCTCGGTAAGCATATGTCCGGGATTTCAATCCACGCTCCCTGTGGGGGGAGCGACTGTTTCCGTGGCGCTGGTCTCCCAGGACGGCGTAATTTCAATCCACGCTCCCCGTGAGAGGGAGCGACCCAGAGTTGACGGAGCGGAAGCCAGCATCAAGCTATTTCAATCCACGCTCCCCGTGGGGGGAGCGACCGAAGCGAAAAACAACCTTGTTGCGGCAGTCAACATTTCAATCCACGCTCCCCGTGGGGGGAGCGACGTTTTCAGCAGCGGCGTCCTGCTCATCGGCTCTCTATTTCAATCCACGCTCCCCGTAGGGGGAGCGACTCCTGCTGCAAAAAACACGTTTCCTGCCAGCAGTTAATTTCAATCCACGCTCCCCGTGGGGGGAGCGACCTCATTTACGGCCTCCTTTACCGCCTGCGTGTAGATTTCAATCCACGCTCCCCGTGGGGGGAGCGACCCGGAAGCCGTCCCGGTATGCGATATCCTCCCAATTTCAATCCACGCTCCCCGTGGGGGGAGCGACTACCAGCGACTTTGGCCCAATCGAGGCGGAATGATTTCAATCCACGCTCCCCGTGGGGGGAGCGACAGCAAAGATGCACAATTTGATTGCCCATCTTTGGCGAGAGTAAACAAATTATTTGACGCAAACCAGAAAGAACCTGGTTTTTAAGGCGGGTAAAAAGGGAAAAACGGCAGGGCGCTGTGCAATGATCCGGTGCGAACCTGCCGGGGAAACACTGCGCGCTTGGGCTTCGCAGTCAAATCATCAGGGTGTCCTCCGGCAGATAAGTGTTTTTGCACCCGAAATGCTCCACCTTCTTTTCATACCGGTTTCCCAGATAATAGAACCGCAGGCTGTCCTTTTCCGGGTCCATGATGGCAAGCAGCTTTGCTTGCAGGCTCCGGCATTGGCCGGCATCCAGCAGACATTCAAACACGGAATTCTGCACCCGCTGGCCGTAATTTACGCAGTTCTTGGCGATACGCCGCAGCCGTGTTTTTCCGGCGGCATCCCCGCTTATACTCCACCGGATATGGCTGCCAAAGTCCCTCCTTGCCGGCCAGGGGGATCCCCGTGTCTTCCCGATGATATTCCAGCACATCGCACTGACCGGACACCCCGAGAAGGGAAGAATGGATGCTCACCCCTCTGGTGATCACCCGATCTCCCCTGCTCTCCCGGAATTGCGAATCATGGGCATTCTGGTGCAGGATCGAACCATCTATGGTGCGGTAATTCTCTGCCCATTGGTTTTCAATGTGAATGAGGGCCCATCTACGTCTGCAAAACTTGAAATGCTGTAAACCGGACAGCTGGAGGAAGTCCTCTTCCTTATAATCCATCGATGATTTCAGGTTCCAGACCGGGAAGAGGTTCCAGAGTAATGGAATAGTCTTCCACGCTTTGGGGAGTCCTGCTGTCATCCTTTAGGGCAATTTTAACGGAACGATGTACTTTTGCGGAAGAATACTGCCCATCCTTGCAATTATGCTTCCACCAGAACAGCTTTACCACCTCCATGGATCCGTCAGGTCTGGCGGAAGATGCATCGTTTACAAACAGGGTTCGCAGACATTCCTTGACTGTTTCCGCATCTTCCTCGGCAAAACCGGTTTTCTCCGCCAGCTGGACATTGATGGAGCCTTTGATTTCATAAAGACCAAAGCGGACAAAGTGCTTCATGCCCATGGTATCGGAGGCTCGATTTTCGTCCTTACCCTTCTTTTCGCCGTTCACACTCTTGGTAATCTGAATAGACTCGATGTCCACCGTAGAAACACTGGACGCCTGATGGATGGATACCGGTCCCCGAACGCCCACAGATACGCCCTTTGCATCCTTAAAAGCAAATACCTGACCGAAGGCTCGAACATCCAGCCATGTTTCACAGGCTTGGGCGGCGTACGCCTCCCGATCCTTGATACCCTTCATCACGGAGGCAGCACGCTCACTGAGGCTGCCGAAGCCGTCATCGCACCGATCCTCCGACTGGACAAAAATGGGGTGCCCCAGATCCTGCATCCGGTTGCGGATCTTCCGCTTGATGCACACATCGGAGATTTCGCCGTAGCCATCCGAATCCGTGCGGGGACGATTGCCGTTCAGGGGATCGCCGTTGCTGTTGGCGCGGCTGACACTGACCAGCGCCACAAAGTCGATTTTGTTCTGTAAGGTGCTCATACTTCTTCCTCCTGGTTCGTTTCTTCGGTTTTGGAGCGGTAAAGCTCATTTTTCTGTAAATAGTAGCCAAACAGGTAAGTATCCTGCAAGGCGCTCTCCTGGGCGTTTCCGGGGCATTCCGAAATCTCGTTGATGATTTCTCCAATCAAACGATCATAATATGCCTTGCTGGAAGCTCTGAGTCTGGGATAATATGCCTTTTTCAGCTGCTCCCAGATGATACGGCTGGCGTACCGGGGCCGCTTGGCAAATACAGCCTGCATCCGAATTGCTGTGGTTTCCCTGTTCTCGTTGTCATAGGTGTCCTTCTCAATCTTCTCAAACACCGCTAGGAGCCGTCCGTACTGGTAACTGAGATCCTTCTTTTCGGGTTCCAATGCCATTTTCCATTCCTCCTGATTCCTGTCATAGTGATATTTCCGAAGTACCGCGCAGGCCGTGAACAGTACCTTCTCCCGCGTTCCTGCTTCCGGGATGATTTGTAAATTGGATGCGGTTGCTGCCACTGCCCTGGCAATGTCCATCGGCATTTTTCCTCCGTCCACCCGGCAGGAAATCAGGCGTTGAATCTGCTGGCGCATCACTCTGTCATCCGTCTCAAACTGCGCCTGATTTTTGGAAATCCGAAGTGTTCCAAACGCGCAGTTGGCAATTTGGTAAAGGTGCGGAGACTGAATCCCAAATGGGCCGTTTCGCCAGCAGCAGATGGCATCCCAGTCGTGAAGCCGTTCCAGGAAGTCCGAGGCCATCAGCTCACCGTAGTAGGTCAGCGAGAGCCGCCCGGAGGTGGCAGCATCAAAGGCCGCAATCACCGCTTCCGTGTCCGCCGGAATCCGCTCCTGCCAACCGATCAGGGTTTCTGCCAAGGCTTTCCGATAGTCGGAATACTGAATTTGCCTTTCTGCGCTTCTTCGCATAAACGGCACACTGATCTCCGGCAGGGCAACTCCGTGAGGATTCCAGCACAGAAAGGTTCTTCCGCCAAGATTGACGCCCTGATTGGCCGCAAGCCAGCGCAGTGCGTTGTGCGCCTTCTGTGAGGCGTCGTAGCTGACGGTTACAGCCTGCTTGTCGTCCGTAAACCTGCCGCGATAGGTAAATCCGCTGAAATCATTTGCGGAAATCAATTTTGCGTTGGCTTTTCCGTTGGCTGTAACGATTTTCTTGGGGTGTTGACTGGCAAGGGCGGCGCATTGACCCGACACCATGCAAAACGCTGTTTCCCTATCCTGCGTGGAAGCATAGTAATCGATAAATGACTGAAACAGCGTTCTGTCTTTCCAGCATTCCGGCACCTCGCCGCTGATTCCGGATTCCACCCGCCAGCACACCACCTGCTTTTCTTTCACGGGAAGTCCGCCGCCGTTTCGCGCAATCAGGCCAAATTGCTCCAAATCGTCCAGAATGGTTCCTTTTTCAACATACCGCGCAACCGCATGGAGCTTTGGATGCTGAAATGAGGATTTTTCCCATGCGTGAAGCTGCGTCAGATATGCCGCATATTTTTCTGGATACAGGGGTGTCAGGAAGCGAATCTGGTCGCACAGGGGGTGCGCGCAGGAGGTATCTCCCGTTCTTCCCGCTGACAGCTCCGTGACAGGAATGATGATGGCAGCGTGAGCCTTGTCCATCATGGCAGCGTTCAGCAGCTTCCCGTCTGCGTTCAGGGTGACTTCAATATCCGCGTTGGCAATCTGATGGGATACCGGCACCAGCGGCTCTTTCATTTCATCACTATACCTGCCGGCGTATTTCTTCTCCAGGGCGCAGTAGGTTTCGTACGCCTGCTTCATCAGACCCATTCACTCCACCTCCCCAAATTCCCTGAGGCCGCTGAAATTCCCCAGGTCAGAGGAAAATGGCTTCATTTCCATTGCCCGCAGCGGTTTCTGTCCCGGGCACTGTTCCGGCGGCAAAAAATGAATGATTCCGTTTTTCATAACGGGATACCAGAATCTGGCAGTCATCCGCCCCTTCGTCTCTTCGGAATAGGCTTCGTCGGGGTAGGTGATTCCGTGATACATCAAGCCGAAACTCAGCCCCGGCAGGTTGTCATAGGCGCCCTTTCCGCTTCCGAATACGCAGGGCTCCACATACCCCTGGCACTCTCTGGTGCCCAGGAAAACATCCCGTCGCCCGCCTTTTTCAATCATTCGCAGCGCAATTTGATGGTGCTTGTTTTCGTTCCGATCCTGAGCCAGTTCCGGGCGGTTGTCGTTCCAGTCAAAGCAGGCGCGAACCTGATAGCGGCAGTTTTTCAGATAGGTATAGTAGGCAAGGTCATTGCCGCCACCGTATTTGATGGGACGAATTCCCTTGACCTCTGTCTGAATAGGATTCATGACCCGCACCTCCAGAATCCGCCAAATCAGCGTGGGCTTCCAGTATGCGGGTGCTTTTTCTTTATGGATTCCGGTGCATGATGGGACTCGAAGAGAGCGGCCCGCCCAATGGGCGGGTAAAAAAGTGTCCGGTGGACTTATTTTTAGCTCGGGGGAGAGTCCCATTATCTACCCCAGATAAGTTACCTGATTTGATACCATGTCAAATCAGGTAATTTCATTTATAGAGCAAGAAAAAGTTGGAATTATCCCAGAAAATTGGGGTAATTCCAACTTTTCCATTTTTCAGCACCAGAACAATTGAATTAATATATCCTCCTACGCAGGAAAAATGCCAAACCTGGCAGTCCTATCGTTCAATTGCAGGGCTATCGTTCTGGCAATCAAAACGGCCGGAGGAAGTATATCCTTTCCCGCATACAAAGGAGGATGTTTACGGCTCACACATCAAACCGGTTATACGTCTCGTAACAATCCAGGCAGACCTTTTTGCCACCCATCATGCGAATCCAATTGGCCCCGGTCTCCTCGCCGCAGCATTCGCAGGTGTAGGAATCGAACAGCTTTGCCTTGGTGGGGAGCGCAATGGTGGTTTCCTTTATATCGAACATGTCCTTGGGTTCCAGGCTCTGGAAATAGTCAAAGGATTCGGCTCTGGTCATACCTTCGGGTCTGGGCTTCAGCACCAGGCGGACGGATTTTCCGGTTTTGCGGTTGTAAAAGGAGAAGGCTTGCTTGCCCCGCATGTGGAACAGCAGATTGCCCTTGCCAATGCTGCAGCCCAGAATCACCTGGATGGCATCACAGCCGCAGGCATCATTCTCGGACACACACACCACCTGCTCGTCCTGGGAGAAGGTCAGCTCCAGCAGCTCGATGGCGTACAGCGCCGCCTTGTAGCCAATGGTCAGACCGCCGCAGACATGGCCGTGAAAGGCGGCACACTTGTTCCATAATTCTTTGTTTTCGTCCATGATTGATGACTCCTTTTTCAGATAGTGTGGTGGCAGGATTCCTCCACCAAGATCATTTTCTGCCCTTCCACATTCACAATGCGGGCATCCACCTGGTATACGTTTTTCAGCGCTTCCGCATCCAGAACGCGGTAATCTCCGCAGGCGTAAACCTGTCCCTGGCGAAGCAGAAGAAATTGATCGCAGAACCGCAGGGCAAGGTTCAGATCATGGATGACCACGATGGCGGTCAATCCATCCTTATGGCAGATGTCCCGGACGATCTGGAGTACCTGATACTGGTTGTGGATGTCCAGACTGCTGGTTGGTTCATCCAGCAGGAGCAATTGGGGCTCCTGGGCCAAGGCTCTGGCCAGCATGACCTTCTGCCGTTCCCCGCCGGAAAGCTGGTTCAGAAAGCGCCCTCGCAAATCCTCCAGGTTCAGTCTTTGCATAGCGTTATGGACGATCTCATGGTCCCGCTCCGTGAAGCCCCATTTCATATAGGGACGCCGCCCCAGCATGACCACATCATGAACGGTCATTTGGGTATTTGCCACGGTTTGAGAGACGAAGGCAATATGCCGGGCGATCTCATGTTGGGTCATCCTGAAAACATCCTGTCCATCCAGCAGGAATTCCCCGGCGTCCGGCTTCAGAATTTTATTCAGGCATTTCAGCAGGGTGCTTTTGCCCACACCGTTGTTGCCCAGGATCGCCAGGAATTCACCGGGCTGCAGGGAGAAGCTGACGCCATCCAGCACCTCCTGATTCCCCCGGTAACGATACCTAATGTCCTTTACCTCAATCATGCTTCCGGCCTCCCTTGAACAGCAGGTACAAAAACAAGGGGCCGCCCAGGAAAGAGGTGATGGCGCCGATGGGCAGAATGATGGGCATGATGGCGACTCTGGCGATCAAATCCCCCAGCAGAAGCAGCGCTGCACCTGCCAGGACAGAGCCGGGGATCAGGTAGACGTGGTTGTTTCCCACCACCATCCGAACAATGTGGGGTGCAACCAAGCCGATGAAATTGATCAAACCCACATTGGACACAATGATGGAGCAGGTCAGGCAGCACAGCACCATATTCGTAAGGGTCAGCCGCTGCACATGGATGCCCAGGCTGACAGCGGTTTCCTCCCCGTTCAGCAGGGCATTGTAATCCCAACGGTGGGCAAAGCAGTAAACCAGCAGAATCAGCACCATGATGCCCATGGGCCGCAGATCCTCCCATCCGGTGCTCCCCAGGTCGCCAAAGGTCCAGAACACCAGGCTGGTCAGCTGAATCTCGTTGGCAAAATACTGAATCAAAGTGGTCGCGCCGCTGAGCATGGAGCTGATGGCCACACCCGCCAGAACGATTCCCTCCGCCGACACCTGCTTGAACCGGGACAGCCCCAGAATGACAATGGCCACGGCGATGGAGCCAAGGAAAGAATAGATGGAAATGCCAATGGCACCGGTCATATTCATCGCCACAATGGCGAAAGCGGCACCGAAGGTAGCGCCCTGGGACACACCCAATGTGGATGCCGAAGCCAGGGGGTTGTGGAGGATCGCTTGTAAGATACACCCCGCCAGCCCCAAGCCGGCCCCGGCGATGATGGCGGTGCAGATTCGCGGCATACGGTTGTTTTGGACAACCAGATTGATTTTTTTATCCGCCGATTTTCCGAAGATGCCCTTGATGAGCTCTGTTACCGGCGTATTGTAGGAGCCGGCCCGGAGAGAAAGCAGAATGGACAGCAGCAGAAAAACCGTCAGGAGCACCAGAAAGCTGATACTTCTCAGCTCGTTTTTCCTGTAGTCCGACAGATTCTCCTTATTCCCCAAGGGTGATGGGACGGAATTCATATCCAGCCTCCTTCAAATCCTCATAGGGGTTGATGCCCAGCAGCATGGTGAAGATCTCCCCCGCCTTTTCCACAGGATCAACATCCGCAAACTGCTCAGGGAACATGATACAGGCGGCGTAGTAAGCATCCGCCAGCGCAGTCTCCAGGTTGGAGGCAGAGGAACGGAAGGAAATCTGGGAATAAACCCTGCCCTCCTGCACGGCGGTGAGGGCTTCGTAGAAATCAGGATGGTTGGCATAGTCCTCATTGATCAGGCTCATACCATTGAAATCCAGGAAGATAAATTCGGGGTCCCAGGCAAGCACCTGCTCCACATCGATGTTGAAGGCACCGGTCTGGTCGGTGGTGTTGGCCAGGTTGTTGGCGTGGATCAGCTCGAAAGGACCATAGTAGGCCTCGGTGCCCTCAAAGCCATGCTGCCCCTTGAAGGAAACGCCGCCCACATACACGGAGGGCTTCTCCTCCTCCGGGATGGAGGCGGTGCGCGCATCCAAATCCTGCTGAATTTCTTTCAAATAGGCAGTCAGTTCAGCGGCCCGGTCCTCCATGTGGTATAATTCGCCCAGGATGCGAATGGTCACATAGGCCTTTTCGTCCAGAGTGGTATCACTGCCGGGAACCATGACCACAGGAATGCCGGTCTTGGCGCTCAGTTCATCGGGGTCCACGGAGGCATAGGTGCTGACCACGATGACCTGAGGGTCTGCATTGATGATTTCTTCCTCAAAGGGAACGCCGTTGGTACCGGTGACGGGCAGCTCCTTGAACTTATCAAAGTTGACATAATTGTAAAGGCGGCTCATTCCGGGCTTGACCTCATAGTCCTCCACGCCCACCACCAGATCGGCCGCACCCACATAGCAGCTGTAGCGTAGCGCGCCCACGCCCACACAGACAATGCTTTCCACCGTTTCGGGAATTTCAACCTCCCGATCCATGCAGTCCACAATGATGCGGGTCGCAGAACCGGATTCCGCCGCGACAGAAAGAACCACCACGGAACACAGTATCGCAGCCACCAGTAACACAGAAATGATTTTTTTCATAATATCCTCCTTCAATGGTGCCGCATAACCTGCGGCAGTTTCTGTGCCTCATTGTAGCAGGCATGGCTTGCCTCCACAAGCCGGGTGGGGGGATATTATTTTGAAGAACA
>CAMEWH010000005.1:0-66081 GCA_945940335.1 uncultured Clostridia bacterium
AGGAAATCAAGGCTTAAGACCGCAAGGCCGCAACACCGCAAAGGGTGTACCCAAGGCCGCAAAAACCGCTCAAATATTGCGGTCTTACACAAACGAACTCCTCACTACCATTGTGGCGGTGAGGAGTTTTTCTGTGCGAACAAAAACAGTCGCTTAGGCTTTTACACCGCAACGACTGTTTTTACACCGCAAAGGCACACTTTTTAATTTTTCCTATTCCTTGTATCATAGTCTGCATGATTATTTCAATGATCGTTCACAAAATCAAGGATTGACAAATTTGCAGTCCTGTACTAGAATATTACGGAAATGTTCTACACAGAATATTTGGAGGGACATATAGGATGTACGAGAAACTTGTGAAATACGCCGCCAAGCAGCTGGAGATTGATGCTTCCGAAATCAATCCCGACAGCACCTTCGAAAGCCTGGGCATCGATTCTCTGGACATTGTTGAGATGATCATGGACCTGGAGAGCGAACTGGGCATCGAGCTGGACATGGAGGATCAGAAGATCACCACCTTCCAGGAGCTTGCCGATTTCGTGGAGTCCAAGCTCAACTAAAAAAGAATATTGATCCTTGTTTGAGCTGCCGGCTTATAACAAGGTCGCACTAGTCGGGGAGTTAGCGGTGCCCTGTACCTGCAATCCGCTACAGCAGGGATGAATTCCCACACCCGGTTAGGTGTAATGTACCCGTCCGATTCTTGTAAGAGGTGTTGAGAAGTCGGTCTTGCGCAATGAGATCCCGTGAACCATGTCAGGTGGGGAACCAAGCAGCATTAAGCGGATCTTCTCGTGTGCCGCGGGATTGCCGATTTTGAGCTTTCTGCATGGATACGGGGTGTGTTGCCTGAACAAATGTGGGTGTGCGATCTTGTTATGGGCCGGCATCTTTTCCGGCATTGAAAGGAGAGTAGCAATGGCTGCCTATCAGGCGCTATATCGTAAATATCGTCCGCAGACATTTGACGATGTTTCCGGTCAGATGGCGGTCACACAGACCCTGAAAAATCAGCTGATGACCGGCAAGATGAGCCATGCCTATCTGTTTACCGGCTCCCGGGGCACCGGCAAAACCACCTGTGCCAAGATCCTGGCCAAGGCGGTGAACTGTCTCAACCCGGACAACGGCAACCCCTGTAATTGCTGCAGCGCCTGCAAGGCCATTGATGACGGTACCTGCATGGATGTTCTGGAAATCGATGCCGCCTCCAACAACGGTGTGGATAATATCCGGGACCTGCGGGACGATGCTGTCTACACACCGTCCCAGGTGAAAAAGCGGGTGTACATCATCGACGAGGTACACATGCTCTCTCTTTCCGCCTTCAACGCTCTGCTGAAAATCGTGGAAGAGCCGCCGGAGCATCTGCTTTTTATCCTGGCTACCACGGAGCTGCACAAGGTTCCGGCCACCATCCTTTCCAGATGCCAGCGCTTTTCCTTCCGCAGAATCAGCCAGGAGGACATCGCCGCCCGGCTGCAGTACGTTGCCTATCAGGAAAACATCGATCTAGACGAGTCCGCTGCCAGAGTCATTGCACGTCTTGCCGACGGCGGTATGCGCGACGGTTTGAGCCTTCTGGACCAGTGTGCTTCCGCGACTCCGGGAGAATTGACTGCCGATGCGGTTTATACGTGCCTGGGCATTGCCGGAGAACGAAAATGCGGAGAAATGCTCTCTCACATTGCGGCCCACAATTCTAAAAACGCCCTGATGCTTTTTAACCGGCTTTATACCGAGGGCAAGGATCTGGGTGCCATGCTGGATGAGCTGGCCTGCCTGATCCGGGACATTCTGGTGATCAAAACCGCACCGAATTCCGGCATTACCATGCTCTCCGGGGTTGCCTCCGATCAGGAGGTGCTGGAGCTTTCCAAACAGTTGTCCAGCGGAGAGCTGGTGCGGATGATGCAGCTCATCCAGCAGACCCTTTCTGATTTTGTCAGAAGCGACAGCCGCAGAATGGACGCGGAGCTGTGCATTATGGAGCTGTGCCAGCCGGAGCTGAGCCTGGATGCCAAGTCCCTGAATGCCCGGCTGACCCGATTGGAAGATCAGATCAAGAGCGGCGGGTTCGTGGTATCCAATGCCCGGCCCGCAGAAGCCCACACTCCCGCTTCCGCCCAGATGGAGGTGCCAGCGGATGAACCGGAAATGTCTGTTCCCCAGGAGCCGGTTCCCGATGACGTTCCTCTTGGATTCTGGCAGGACTTGGTGGCCGCTGTCCGGCAGGAGCTGAAGCCTCCCATTTCCGGCTTTTTTGTCTCCACGGAAAACGCGCCGGTGCGGGGCGTGATGGTAAAGGGCGTGTTGGAGCTGCGGTGCAAAAACTCCTTTACTGCCGAGATGATCGGCAAAAGTGAAACCCTGGAGATCGTCTCCCGCAAGGCTTCCGCCCAGCTTGGACGGCCGGTGAAGGTGATTACCGTGGACCTGACAGCGAAGCCTTCCGGTAATTCCAGAATGGAAAGTCTGCTGAATTTCGGCAGAAATCACAGCGATATTGTAAATATGAAAGAATAAAATTTTGAATAGGAGATTGAATCATGGCTAAGAATGGATTTCGCGGTATGCCCGGCGGCATGAACCAGAGTGCAATGCTGAAGCAGGCACAGAAGATGCAGCAGGAAATGCTTCGTATGCAGCAGGAGCAGGAGAGCAAGACCTTTACCGCCAGCGCCGGCGGCGGAATGGTTTCCGCAACGGTGAACGGCAAGCATGAGCTGGTCAGCCTGACCATCAAACCCGAGGCAGTGGACCCCGAGGATGTGGAAATGCTCCAGGACACCGTGATTGCCGCCGTGAACGAGGCAATGCGCACCGCCGACAACGAGGCCGCCAACAATATGTCCCGGCTCACCGGCGGACTGAACCTGGGCGGTCTGTTCTAAGGAGGCCGTATGCAGTTCTTTCCCGCAGCATTGCAGGACCTGGCAGATCATTTTGCAAGACTTCCCGGCATTGGCGGAAAGACGGCCCAGCGTCTGGCGTTCCATGTCCTGGAGCTCCCGCTGGAGGATGCCCAGGCCTTTGCCGATGCCATTCTGGAGGCAAAGAAATCCGTCCATACCTGCCCCTGCTGCCAGAACATCACAGACCGGGAAATCTGCCCTATCTGCGACGATGATTCCAGGGACAAGGACGTCATCTGCGTGGTAGCCGAGCCGAAGGATGTGATTGCCATGGAGCGTTCCAGGGAATTTCACGGGGTTTATCATGTGCTCCACGGTGTGATTTCTCCGCTGAACCATGTGACCCAGGAGGACATCCGCATCCGGGAGCTTTTGAAGCGTGTAAGCGCCGGAACAGTGCGGGAGGTCATTATGGCCACCAACCCCGATACCGAGGGCGAGGCTACGGCCATGTATATTTCCAGGCTCCTTCGTCCCATGGAAGTCAAGGTGACCCGCTTGGCTTACGGCGTTCCCGTGGGCAGCCAGCTGGAGTATGCGGACGAGGTGACCCTTTCCCGCGCTCTGGAAGGCAGACAGGAAATTTGAAATTTGCGGACGGTGCCTGCCGTCCGCTTTTTTGTGCTACATATAAAATTCAGCCGCACCTTTGAAGTGCGGCTGAAAAATTATTCTTCATCAGGGGGAAGCAGAACTTCCTTTGCGATGAAAATGGGACGGTCTTTGGACTGCTCAAAAATGCGTCCCACATATTCTCCGATGATTCCGATGCAGAACAGCTGTACGCTGCCCAGAAGCAGAATCAGCACAATAATTGTTGCATAGCCGGGAACGTCAATTCCCCAAATCAGCTTCTGCAGGACAACCGCAATCAGATACAACGCCGCCGCAACGCCGGTAATACCGCCAAGGCAGGTGGCAAGGCGCAGAGGAGCAGTGGAGAAACCGATGATTCCCTCAATGGCGTAGTTCATCAGCTTCCCGAAATTCCACTTGGTGGAACCAAAGGCACGCTGGCAGGCGGTGTAGGGAATGAAATGGGTCTGATAGCCAACCCAGGCAAAAATTCCCTTGGAAAAGCGGTGGTATTCTCCCAGACTCAGAATGCTGTCACGCACGCTTTTGCGGAAGGTGCGGAAATCGCTGGCCTCCGGCTGAAGGGTCACATGGGACATTTTGTTGATAATCTGATAGAAGGATTTTTTGAAGAAGGACAGAACCTTCCCCTCCCGCCTCCGGTCCTGATAGGCAGCCACCACATCATAGTCCGGGTTTTCATCCAGAAATTGAACCATTTCCCGCACAATTTCCGGGCGCTGCTGCAAATCGGCGTCGATCAGGCTGATATATTCGCCGGAGGCATATTGAAGTCCGGCGTACAGTCCGGCTTCCTTGCCGAAGTTCCGGGAGAAGGAAATCACCTTCACCGGGCATTTTCCGGCGGCATGGATTTTTTTTAAGTTGTGCAGCGTGGCGTCGGTGCTGCCGTCATCCACAAAGATGATTTCGTAGGAATAACCGCAGCCTTCAAAGGCTTTCATGGTTTCGCTCTGGAAGAGCTCTACATTTTCCGCTTCATTGTAGCAGGGGACAATTAAAGATAATTTCAATCGATTTCAACTCACATTGTTATTTTGGAATAGAACCATTATATTTCATTTTGCCGATTCGTCAAGAGAATATCAGCTTTTCGGAGATTAAGATTTTTGAAATTCCAACTTTTTCAAAAAATTCTATTGACAAAACCGGTGTATTACAGTAAAATGGCGGAAACGTGAAACACAGCGAAGGGGAGGAGCGGCATTTCCTCCAATGCAGAGAATGTGCGGTTGGTGCAAGCACAGATTGGATAATGCCGCAGGTCGCTCCGGAGTGGATTGTCCGAAAACGGTAGGATGATACGGGTCAGCCCGTTACAGCTTTCAAGTGCCCGGGATACCGGGAATTCAGGTGGTACCGCGGAATTTTTCGCCCTGACTCCAATGGGAGTCAGGGCGTTTTCAGTTGAAAGGAGATTTTTATGGCAAGAGAACTGGAAAAAGTGTACGAGCCTCAGGCCGTGGAGTCGAGAATCTACGACATGTGGCAGCACGGCGGCTATTTCCACGCAGAGCGGGATGAAAGCAAAAAACCCTTTACCATCGTCATGCCCCCTCCCAACGTGACGGGTCAGCTGCACATGGGTCACGCCATGGACGCTACCTTGCAGGATACCCTGATTCGTTTTAAGAGAATGCAGGGCTACAACGCACTGTGGCTTCCCGGTGTTGACCATGCCGGCATTGCCACCCAGATCAAGGTGGAAGAGGAGCTGCGCAAAGAGGGTAAGACCCGCTATGACCTGGGCCGGGAAAAGTTCCTGGAGCGGGTGTGGGATTGGAAGCACAAGTACGGAAACCGGATCGTGGAGCAACAGAAAAAGCTGGGTGCCAGCTGTGACTGGGACCGTGCCCGGTTTACCATGGACGAAGGCTGCTCCAAGGCCGTTCGGGAAGTGTTCGTCTCCCTGTATGAAAAGGGCCTGATTTACAAGGGCAGCCGGATCATCAACTGGTGCCCCCACTGTGTCACTGCCCTGAGTGATGCCGAGGTGGAATATGTGGATAAGCCCGGTCACCTGTGGCATATTCGTTATCCCCTGGCCGACGGCAGCGGAGAAGTGGTGGTTGCCACCACCCGTCCCGAGACCATGCTGGGCGACAGCGGCGTGTGTGTCAACCCCAACGATGAGCGCTATACCGCCATCGTGGGCAAGGAGGTCATTCTGCCCCTGATGAACAAGGAAATCCCCGTGGTGGCCGACGACTATGCCGAGATGGAATTCGGCACCGGCTGCGTGAAGATGACGCCTGCCCATGACCCCAACGACTTTGAAGTGGGTCTGCGCCACAACCTGGAGGTCATCCGGGTGCTGGATGACAACGGCAAGGTCAACGAACTGGGCGGCAAATATGAAGGACTGGATCGTTACGAAGCCCGCAAGCAGATCGTCAAGGACCTGGAAGAGGGCGGCTACCTGGTCAGAGTGGAGGACTATTCCCACAATGTGGGCACCTGTTACCGCTGCCACAACGATGTGGAGCCCATCATCTCCGCTCAGTGGTTCGTGAAGATGAAGCCCCTGGCCGAGGAGGCCATCCGGGTGGTGAAGGAGGGCGAAACCAAGTTCGTCCCCGATCGGTTCAGCAAGACCTATTTGAACTGGATGGAAAATGTCCGCGACTGGTGCATTTCCCGTCAGCTTTGGTGGGGCCATCAGATTCCCGCCTGGACCTGTGCCGAGTGCGGTCACATCACCGTCTCCCGGGAAGATGCCTGCCGGTGCGAAAAGTGCGGTAGCACCAACATTGAGCGGGATCCCGATGTGCTGGATACCTGGTTCTCTTCCGCTCTGTGGCCTTTTGAGACCCTGGGCTGGCCTGAGAAGAACGGGGATTTGGATTATTTCTATCCCACGGATGTGTTGGTCACCGGCTACGACATCATCTTCTTCTGGGTTGCCAGAATGATTTTCTCCGGCTGTGAGCACACCGGCAAAACCCCCTTCCACTCCGTGCTGATCCACGGCCTGGTGCGGGACGACAAGGGCCGCAAGATGAGCAAGTCCCTGGGAAACGGTATTGACCCGCTGGAAATGATCGACAAATACGGCTGCGATGCTCTGCGGATGAACCTGGTCACCGGCAACTCTCCCGGAAACGACACCCGGTTCTACACTGAGAAGTGCGAGGCCATGCGCAACTTTGCCAACAAGCTGTGGAATGCCTCCCGTTATGTTCTGATGAACCTGTCCGAGGATGCCAAAAACGAACTGCCTGAGATGTCCAAACTGGAAATCTCCGATAAGTGGGTACTGTCCAAGCTGAATACCATGATTGCCGAAGTGACCGACAATCTGGAAAAGTACGAGCTTGGCGTTGCTGTCCAGAAGGTCTATGACTTCATCTGGGACACCTACTGCGACTGGTATATCGAACTGACCAAGGCAAGACTCTATGGAGAGGACGAGAGCCGCAAGCAGACTGCCACCCAGGTGCTGGTGTATGTGCTGGATCAGATTCTCCGGCTGCTGCACCCCTTCATGCCCTTCATCACGGAGGAAATCTGGCAGAGCCTGCCCCACGAGGGCGAAGCCCTGATTGTGGCCAAGTGGCCGGAGTACAATGGCAATCTGGCCTTCCAGGAAGAGGAATCCCACATGGAGTCCGTGATGAACGCCATCCGCTCCATCCGCAACCGCCGTGCGGAGATGAACGTGCCCCCCTCCAAGAAGGCGGCGCTGTATGTGCTTACCTCCAAGCCCCAGGTGTTTGCCGAGGGCGAGGGCTTTATCCAGCGCCTGGCCTACGCCGACAGCGTGACCATTCTGGATGCGGAGCCGGAAAACCTGAACGGCATGGTCACCTGCGCCACTGCCGATGCCAAACTGTATATCCCCATGGGCCAGCTGGTGGACATCGCCAAGGAAGTGGAGCGTATCACCAAGGAACTGGAGAAGGCAAGAAAGAACCTGCAGGGTCTGGAAGGGAAGCTGTCCAATGAGAACTTCGTCTCCCGTGCTCCCGAGTCCGTCGTCAATGCCGAGCGCGCCAAGGCACAGAAGGCCCGCGACCTGATCGTGAGCCTGGAGCAGAGCCTGGCTGCCATGCAGGCACTGTAAACCCATATCCATTCTTGCCCCGGTTGGCTGGTTGGTCAACCGGGGCGTTTCCAAAAGAGAGGTGTATAAATGATCCTTCTGGAAGAATTTGATCCCTGTAAAAACGCGGTGATCGATGCGGATATGTGCGTAAAGAACAAACCGGATCTTTATCCGGAAATCACCATCTCCTGTTTTTCTCATCATCTGTTTGAGGCGGTGCTTGCCTTCTTTGAACCGGAGGAGCTTGCCCGGGTTGGCGGGGCCAACGGAAAACAGCCCATCTATGCCGTCACCTACAAAGGAAAGCATTTTGCCTTCTTTGAATCCAGGGTGGGAGAGCCGGCCTGTATCGGAGATTTTGAGGACATGATTGTCATGGGCATGAGAAAGCTGATTCTGTTCGGCAATTGCGGGGTACTGGATCGTTCCATTGAAGATTGCGGCATCATCATTCCAACCAAAGCCCTGCGGGACGAGGGCAGCAGCTACCACTACGCTCCCCCCGCGGACAGCATTGAAGTCAATCACAAATATCGTGATCTGTTTCATCTGGTACTGGAGGAACATGGCTATCCTTACGTGGAAGGAACCACCTGGACGACGGATGCGCCTTACCGGGAGACCCGGGAGAAGGTTGCCCGGCGAAAAGCCCAGGGAGCCATTTGTGTGGAGATGGAGTGTGCCGGAATGCAGGCAGCGGCAGATTTTCGGAATGTGGACTTTTTCCAGTTCTTGTATGCCGGAGATAATCTGGACCAAGCCACCTGGGATCCCCGCAGCCTGTCCGGGAAAACCCGCCTGGATGACAAAGGGAAAATCGCCCTGCTGGCCTTTGAGCTGGGCGTGAAGATACTGGAAGCGGAAGGGAAATAAGGACATTAACAGGGCAGAGGAGAAACGCTTGTTTTCCTCTGCCCTGTTTTTATGCACTTGATTCCGACTGTATTTGCAGAGCCCAGGGGTTATACTGCATTCATGAGTTTTCAAAGGAGGATTTCAATATGCACTTTACCAGTTTTCTGGAAAACGGAAAATTAACCATTGCCCTCACCGGCGAGATTGACCATCACTGTGCCAAAGCCTATATCCAGATCATCAATGCCAAAATAGAAGCCTATATGCCGGAAGTTTGTGTGCTGGATTTCCGGGATGTGACCTTTGTGGATTCTTCCGGCATTGCAGTGGTGATCAACGCGCTGCGCAATATGTCCCAGATTGAGGGAAAGCTGCTTCTGTCCGGAATTTCCCCCCAGCCCATGCGGGTGTTCCGTGCCTCGGGGATCGATAAGCTGGTGGAAATCAGGGAGGCGGTATCATGAAATTCGACAATTACATGATTTTGGAATTTCCCAGCCGTTCCACCAATGAAGCCTTTGCCCGCAGCGCCGTGGCCTGTTTTGCCGCCCAGATGGACCCCACCCTGGAGGAACTGGGGGACATCCGCACCGCTGTTTCCGAGGCGGTGACCAACTGCATTGTACATGCCTATCCCAATGAAATCGGCAGCATCACCCTCCGTTGCCGCATCCTCAAGGACAATGTACTGGATATTGTCATCAAGGACAAGGGAGTTGGGATTTCGGACGTGGAGCAGGCCAGACGGCCTTCTTTTACCACCGGCGGAGCGGAAAGAAGCGGCATGGGCTTTACCATCATGGAGAGCTTTATGACCAGCTTTGAGGTGAGTTCCGCTCCCGGCAAGGGTACCGCCGTCCATATGCGCCGAAAGCTGCAGCGCCGGAAATGAGCAGAACGGAAGAGCTGATTCGTCTGGCCCAGAAGGGGGACCGGGGGGCCTGCGAGCAGCTGATCAACGAGAATTCCGGCCTGATCTGGTCGGTGGCCCGGCGGTTTATCGGCAGAGGCGCGGAAACCGATGATCTCTATCAGCTGGGCTGCCTGGGTTTCCTGAAGGCAGTGGAGGGGTTTGACCTGGAATTCGGGACCCAGTTTTCCACCTACGCGGTTCCGAAAATCTCCGGGGAGATTCGCCGCTTCCTCCGGGATGACGGCACCTTAAAGGTTTCCCGAAGCCTGAAGGAGCAGGCTGCCTCCATCAGAAGTGTCCGCAGCAAGCTGACCACGCTGCTGGGCAGAGAGCCTACCATCCAGGAATTATCGGACCAGACGGGCTTTTCCCCGGAGGAAATCGCCATGGCGGAAACCGCTACCGCCGCCACGGAATCCATTCACCAGGAGACAGGGGAGGACGGATTCTGCCTGGAAAATGTGCTCACCGATACGGAATCGGAAGAGCAGATGGTGGAGAAAATCGCCCTTCGCCAGGCGGTGGAGAAGCTGCCGGAACGGGAGCGGCTGGTGATCCAGCTGCGCTACTACCACAGCCTGACCCAGCAGCGGGTGGCAAAGGTGATGAACGTCAGTCAGGTGCAGGTGTCGCGGATAGAGAAAAAAGCCCTGGAGAAAATCCGGGAATTCATGCGATAGTACCTCTTTACCTTTTGCTCAGAATGAAGTAAAATAGGTGCATCTTTAGGATGGATGGGTGTATCTATGACAGAACAAATGGAAACAAGATTCTTGGCCGCAAGGCAGAAATATATCGCATCTCAGTTTCAGCAGCTCAATGAGATGCAGCGCAGTGCCGTTTTGACCACCGAGGGGCCCTTGCTCCTGCTGGCCGGTGCCGGAAGCGGCAAAACCACAGTACTGATCAACCGGATCGCCAACCTCATGCGTTACGGCCGGGGCAGCGACTGCAGTGAAATCCCTGTGGATTTGACGGAGGAAGATGTGGCATTCCTGGAAGGTGTGGATGAAAATCCCCCTGAGGAGGATTGCTGTCTGGCTGACCGCCTGTGCGCCGTTGACCCGGCGGTGCCCTGGAGCATTATTGCCATCACCTTTACCAATAAGGCAGCCAATGAGATCAAGGACCGGCTTTCCGCCCTGCTTGGCCCCAGTGCCCAGGATATTTGGGCCATGACCTTCCACTCTGCCTGCTGTCGGATTCTCCGCCGGGATATCGAGGCTATGGGCTATACCCGCAGCTTTACCATTTATGATACCGCGGACTCCGAGCGGGTGATGAAGGGCATTCTGAAGGACCTGGACATGGACGAAAAAACCTTCCCCCCGAAGTATGTCCTGGGTGCCATCAGCCGCCAAAAGGACCGGATGATCTCCGCCGGAGAGATGCTTCAGTCCGCCGAGAATTCCGGCGATATCCGGGCCAAATACATTGCCCGGGCCTATGAAAAGTACCAGACCCAGCTGAAGGAAAACAATGCCCTGGACTTTGACGACATTATCTATGTCACCGTTCAGCTTTTGCAGCAAAACGAGGAGATCCGCCGGTATTACCAAAAGAAATTCCGCTATGTTCTGGTGGATGAGTACCAGGATACCAACCACATGCAGTACCTGCTCACTTCCTTGCTGGCGGGGGGATATGAGAACATCTGCGTGGTGGGTGACGACGACCAGAGCATCTACCGCTTCCGGGGCGCTTCCATTGAAAATATCCTCAGCTTTGAAAAGCAGTACCGGGGCTGCCGCACCATCCGCCTGGAGCAGAACTACCGTTCCACCCAGTCCATTCTGAATGCGGCCAATGCGGTGATTTCCCATAATATTGGACGCAAGGGGAAAAAACTCTGGACGGCCAACGGCTCCGGCGATCCCATTACCGTCTACGAAGCCTCGGATGAGGGCACCGAGGCCAACTATGTGGCCGGTCAGATTCTGGCAGCCACCCGGGGCAGCGGTATGAAGGATTTTGCCATCCTCTACCGTACCAACGCCCAGTCCAATGCTTTGGAATATGCCATGAAACGCAATGGCATTCCCTATCGTGTCATTGGCGGTACCCGGTTCTTTGATCGGGCGGAAATCAAGGATATGCTCTCCTATCTGTGCGTCATCAACAACCGGGCGGACTCTCTGCGCCTGCGCCGCATCATCAACAACCCGCCCAGAGGTCTGGGCGCCAAAGCCATGGAAATGGCGGAGCGACTGGCAGAGGCGGAGAACAAGCCCCTGTACGCCGTGATATCCGATCCTTATTCCTATGCGCCTCTGGAAAAGACTGCCATGAAGTTTTTGCAGTTTTCTGCTATGATTGAAGAGCTGGCAAAGCTTTTGGAGGATGGAATGAGCCTGCCGGAATTCTACGACGAGGTGGTAAGCCGCACCGGCTACGCCGATATGCTCACCTCCAAGGATACGGAGGAAAACAAAACCAGGCTGGAAAACGTTCACGAATTGAAGTCCAGCATCCACTCCTATATGGAGAATACGGAGCAGCCCACCCTGGCGGGCTTCCTGGAGGAAATCGCGCTGTATACGGACATCGAGCAGTATAATGAATCCGACGATGCGGTGGTGATGATGACCATGCACTCCGCCAAGGGCCTGGAATTTCCCAACGTGTTCCTGGTTGGTTTTGAGGACGGATTGTTCCCCGGTCAGCGTTCCATCGGGGATAAGGATGAGATGGAGGAAGAGCGCCGGCTGTGCTATGTGGCCATCACCCGAGCCAAGAAATCCCTCACCATCAGCTACGCCCGGCAGCGCATGATCTATGGCCGTACATCCTCTTCCATGCCCTCCCGGTTCCTGAAGGAGATTCCGGAGGAGTGTATCGTCAAAAAAGGCGGCTTCCGTCCCTACCAGGCGGCTGCCTCCACCGGCTATGATCGGCCCTATTCCACTTACAGTTCCCGTCCCAAGCCCAGATACCACAGTGAAAGTTCCATGGTTTCTTCCAAGAGCGCCGCGCCCATGCTGGAGCTCCAGCAGGGGGACATGGTTAGCCACGCGGCCTTCGGCAGAGGCATGGTGCTCACCGTTACCAAAATGGGCGGCGATGCCCTGCTGGAAATCGCCTTCGATGATATCGGCACCAAAAAGCTCATGGCAAAAACAGCTTCGGTGTACCTGAAAAAACTGTGATTACGACGTGTTTTTTCGCATAGTCTTTCCCGGAGGGGAGCATCATGCGGAAAAGGTTGAAACAAATACGCATCTTTTTTCTCGTTTTTATCGTGATTCTGTTTGCTTCGTTTTTTGTCCTGCGCAGCAAATACCGCCTGACCATCCGGGACCTGGCGGAAACCAGTGTAAAAAACGCCACCTCGGACCTGGCCAATGACGCCATTGCCAAACAGATCGAAAACGGTAATATCCAATATGACCGCATTGTCTATTTTGAAAAAGACCTCAATGGCCGGATCACTGCACTAAAAACCAATATTGGGGAAATCAACCATCTGAAAACGGATATTCTGAACATCATCAACGGCCAGATCCTTGCCTTGGATGCGGCGGATATCGGCATTCCCATCGGCAGCCTGTTCCTCCCGGAATTCTTCTCCGGCAAGGGACCGACGATTCCGGTCCGGATTCTTGCCATTCGGAACAGCGAAGCCTCCTTTACCAGCAATTTCTACCAGGCCGGAATCAACCAGACGTTGCATCAGCTCATTATGGAGATCGATGTGGATGCGGCGGTGCTGGTACTGGGGGAGACCAGCAGCTTTTCCATATCCAGTCAGGTGGTGGTGGCGGAAACCATCATTGTGGGAGATGTGCCGGATACCTTTATTCAAACCGGGGGAGAAACGGTTTCCGAAAAGTTGTTTCCGTGAATTTCATATTCCTGTCCAAAAAAATTCCCGTTCAAAGCACCAGCCTTGAGCGGGAATTCGCATTTTGTCTATCCATCCAGGGAAAAGTCGCTGTCCTTGAACTGAGAAAAGTCCATTGCCTTTGCTTTAAATGGCACCCGTTTGCAGGGGTCGTAGCGAAATTTGCGGCAGCTGTCGTGCTCGCTTTTCAGCCCCCGCTTGCTGCATAGACACGCGCCGTCATCAAGCTTTGCGCTGTAGACACAGTAGGAGCAGGCGCGTTCAATCTTTTTCCGAAACAGCATAAAACTCATTCCTCCACTTTTCTAAGGAGATTATACACCAAGCAGTGCGGGATTTCTACTGTTTTTTTGCAAACATTTTGAAACAGCCAGCGTTGCCGCTGCCCAGACAGGAAAAAGTGCCCATCGTTGATAATAGAATGCAGCAGCGAGAAAAGCGGCGGTGCACCCTTGCAGAATTTTTCCGGCAAAGTAATATCGCAGCTTCAGTCCCCGGCAGACAGAGGCCGTCTGGTAGGCAACGCAGAGCCCGCCGAAGGCCAGCAGGACATTGCAGATCACAAACCGAACACCCTCCCGGGAGATGAGGTTCAGGCAGCAGCACCCATTGGAAAGCTCCAGCAGCCCGATGATTGCGATGCGCCCATCGGCGCTGACGGCCCACAAGGTCCAACGGTCCAGGAAGGCAATAACCACCCGGAACAGAATGATCCAGCCGCAGATTTTGAGCATGGCCTGAATTGCCGGTTCGATTCCGGCTTGCGGGGGATTTCTGACCTTCCCGGGAGATTCGTTGTCTGCTTCCGGGTCGGCCAAAAGTCTGGCAGCCGTCCAGGCGCTGAGGATTTGAATCCCCCAAATTGCCCATACCAAATTTATCCGCTGGAATTTAGAGGAGAGAATTCCAAATAAAAATGCCGGACCCACATTGCTGCAAAAGGCCAGCATCTTCTCTGCCTTCCTTCGGCTGAGACAGCCTGAGGCGTAAGCATCAGAAACGCACTGGGCCCCCACCGGATATCCTCCCAGAAAGGCCGGAACCAGGAGATATTCCATTTTCGGCGGCAGCGCAAAGGCTTGCCCCAGAAAACGAAGCCCGGGCAGGGAACCTCCGGAAAATGCTGCGGAGAATATCCCGGATAGGAATAAAAAGGGGAACAGGGATGGAATGACGGTTTTTAAACACAGTTCCACGCCCTGGGCTGCCCCAGAGAAGGCTGTCCTGCTGTCCAGGATCAATGCCAGCATCATTGCCGAAGCTGCTGCGGCTTCTAACCATTTTCGCTTTTCCAATGGGCTTCACCTCGGAAGAATCTATGCAAAAGGGACCATCCGCATACATATGCTTTTCCCAAGAGGTGAAGTGATGATGCCCAGACGGAGGCTCAAGGACTACGTATCGGAGAAAGCTGTGAACCCGGAGCTCTTTCCCATTGTGCCCATTGTGGAGCTTGCCGGAAGTCATCGGGTTCTGGTGGAAAATCACCTTGGGGTGACCCAATATTCCATGGAAATGATTGGAATCAAAATGAAATACGGCGGAATCAGAATCTGCGGCTGTGGTCTGACGCTGGAGCATATGACCAGAGTGAAGCTGATCATCACCGGCCGGATCGACAGCATCTGCCTGCTTCGGGGGGAGGAAAAATGAAATACATTCCTTCTGCAAGAGACAGAGTCCGAGTCCAGGTCACCAGTGCCAATATCTGGGGAAGCATCCGGCTGCTGAACCGGCACTCCATTCCCGTTTTTCGCGTCCGACAAGAGGATGAGCTTACATTTTCCTTTGAGATTCACCGGAGGCATTTGGCAGAGCTCCGTTCTCTTCTGGAAAAAAGGGGAGACAGAATTGCTCTGGTTCAAAAAACGTTTCTCCACGCCATTCAGCAGAGCGTTCTGCACCGGCCGGTACTCTACACGGGGCTGGTCCTTTTCTTTGCGGTCAGTTTGCTGCTTCCCACCAGAATCCTGACGGTGGAGGTGGAGGGCAATCAGACCATTCCCTCCGGAAAAATACTGGAGGCAGCGGAGGAGGCGGGGATCAAGCTGTTTACCCCCTGTGCCCAGGTACGCAGCGAGAAAATGAAAAACGCACTGCTGTCCGCTATCCCGGAGCTGCAGTGGGCGGGAATCAATACCTACGGCTGCAAAGCGGTGATTTCCGTGCAGGAGCGAGCCGCCTCCAAACCCATGCAAAAGGACACCAAAACCGTGAGCAGCATCGTTGCCGATCGGGACGGAATCATCCAGTCTTTTACCGCCCTCCAGGGCAGCGTCCAATGCCGGGAGGGGCAGGCGGTGAAAAAAGGGCAGGTACTGATTTCCGGCTATACGGACTGCGGCATCTGCATTCGTGGGGAGCGTGCCCAGGGGGAGGTCTATGCCCAGACCCTGAGAACCGTCCGGACAGTGACGCCTTCTGTATGCCAGACCCGGGAGCTGCAGCACCGGCAGCAGCGGTATTCCATCATCCTGGGAAAAAAACGAATAAATTTATGGAAAGATAGTGGAATTTGGGATAGCACTTGTGGTAGAATAAGCAGGGAATACCGTTTGACCCTTCCGGGCGGCATTTCCTTGCCGGTGTCCCTTGTCTGCGAAACCCTGTCCTGGTATTCACAGGCAGAGCAGGCCGTGGATACAGAAGATGCCCGGGGCGAACTGCTTTCCTTTTCTCAAAACTATTTGTCAGACCAAATGATTGCCGGAACCGTTTCCTATGCCGACGAGGTGCTGGACACGGAACCCGGTGTGTACCTGCTGACCGGACAGTACATCTGCACGGAGATGATCGGCAGAGAACGTTTGGAGAACGGAGAAGCCCATGAGCAAAGTGATTGAAAGAATCGTCAACGCGGATCGTCTGGAGGACGTGATTGCCGTTTTCGGATCCTTCGACGAGAACATAAAAAGAATTGAGGATGCAATGAACGTCCGTATCATCAACCGGGGAACGGACCTGAAGGTTTCCGGTGACGAGGAGATGGCGGACAAAGCCGTCCGTACCCTGGAAGGGCTGCTGGCACTGGCCTCCAAAGGAGAGATCATCGACGAGCAGCGGGTACGCTACCTCATCACCCTGGTCAACGAAGGAAACGACCAGCAGGTGGCCCAGATGACCAAGGATGTGGTGTGCATCACCGCCAAGGGCAAGCCCATCAAGGCAAAAACCGTGGGTCAACAGAAATACATGAAGGCCATCAGTCAGAACACCGTGACCATCGGCGTGGGCCCTGCCGGTACCGGCAAGACCTACCTGGCGGTTGCCGCCGCGGTGGCGGCTTTCCGGGAGAGAACCGTCAACCGGATCGTGCTTACCCGCCCGGCGGTGGAAGCGGGAGAGCGGCTGGGATTTCTTCCCGGCGATTTGCAGAATAAGGTCGATCCCTACCTGCGCCCGCTGTACGATGCTCTGTACGATATGCTGGGGGCCGAGACCTTCCAGAAATACCAGGAGCGGGGTTCCATTGAGGTGGCGCCCCTGGCCTATATGCGGGGCCGTACCCTGGACGACAGCTTTATCATCCTGGACGAGGCCCAGAACACCACCCGGGAGCAGATGAAAATGTTCCTCACCCGTCTGGGCTTTGGTTCCAAAATTGTAATCACCGGCGACATTACCCAGATCGACCTGCCGGACGATAAAACCTCCGGCTTGAAGGATGCCATCCGGGTTTTGGACGGCGTCAAGGATATCGCCATCTGCCGTCTGACCTCCGCCGATGTGGTGCGCCACGCGCTGGTCCAGGAGATCATCAACGCCTACGAGCGGGCGGCGCAGAAATCAGAGGAAAAGAATAAGCCCCGGGAATTCAAGGGGCAGTATCAGAGGAAAAAAGGATGAGAAATAAAATCAATCTGGTATTTGAAGGAAATCTTCTTCAGAAATTGGTCATCAGCGCCAACATCCGCACCTGTATCAATGCAACACTGAAGGCGGAGGGGATTGCCGTCCCCTGTGAAATCAACGTGCTGGTGACGGATGATGCGGGAATTCAGACCATTAACAAAGCCAGCAGAAGTATCGACAAGCCCACGGACGTGCTCAGCTTCCCCATGTTCAACCTGACCGCCGGCGCGCCCCCCCAGGACTGGGAGGAGTACATCGATCCCGGTACGGGACTGTGCCCTTTGGGAGATATGTGCATCAGTCTGGAGCGGGCCGTTGCCCAGGCCAAGGAATTCGGCCACAGCACAAAGCGGGAAGTGGGGTACCTGACCATCCATTCCATGCTCCATCTGCTGGGTTACGACCACCTGGATGAGGGAGAACAGAAGCGCCAGATGCGCAGCCGGGAAGAGGCCATTGCCTCCCAGATTCCGGGAATGCAGAGAGATTAAAACCATTTCACCATTACAGGAGATTCGATATGAAGACAAAAACTGCAATGATTACCATTGCCGGCCGCCCCAATGTGGGCAAGTCCACCCTGACCAACTATCTGGTGGGTGAGAAAATCGCAATTGTGTCCAATAAGCCCCAGACAACCCGGAACCGGATCTGCGGCATTGTCACCCGGGGAGATACCCAGTTCGTCTTTGTGGATACGCCGGGCTACCATCGTCCCAGGACCAAGCTGGGCGACTATATGGTGAATGTGGCCCAGGAATCCATCGCCGATGTGGATCTGACCATTCTGGTGGTGGAGCCCATTGCCTCCATCGGCCCCCAGGAGGAAGGCCTGCTGCAAAAAATCCAGGGTAGTCATTGTCCTGCCGTGCTGGCCATCAACAAGATTGATACCGTGGAGAAGGACAAGCTCCTGGAAGTGATCAATGTCTATTCTCAGAAGGCGGATTTTGATGCCGTTGTCCCCATTTCCGCCAAGACCGGTGATGGTGTGGAGGATCTGTTGGGCGTATGTGAAAAGTATGCCCAGGAGGGCCATTTCCTGTTCCCGGAGGATGTCACCACCGACCAGCCGGAACGCCAGGTGATGGCAGAAATCATTCGGGAGAAGCTGCTGTGGTGTCTGGACCGGGAAGTGCCCCACGGAACAGCGGTGGAGATCACCAAATTCTCCGAACGGGACAATGGAATCATCGACATCGACGCCACCATCTACTGCGAGAAGGCCAGCCACAAGGGCATCATCATCGGAAAGGGCGGGGAGATGCTGAAAAAGATTTCCTCCATGGCCCGTTCCGACTGTGAAAAATTCATGGGCACCAAGGTGTATCTGACCACCTGGGTCAAGGTGAAGGAAAACTGGCGGGACAGCGACTTCCTGGTCCGCAATTTTGGCTATAGTGAATAATTACCAGGGGTATTTCCCTTCCGGCTGCAAAACCTATTCCCGGAGGGATGGGAATGAAAGCGGAAGATTTTTGGAATGTATTTCTGGAAACCGGTGCGCCGGAAGCGTACCTGCTCTATAGCGCCGCGCTGAAAACGGAGGGAAATCATGTACCTGACGATCCAGGGTGTAGTCCTCAGAGTGTCGGACTACAACGACCATGACGCACTGCTCACGGTTCTGACCAGAAAGCACGGCAAGCTCACCGTCAAGGCCAGAGGGCTGCGCCGGAAGAACAGCCCCCTGGCTGCCGTATGCCAGCTTCTTGCCTACGGGGAATTCACGGTGTTTGAATACCGGGGGCAGTACACGATCAATGAAGCCCATGTCCTCAATCTGTTTCAAAACCTTCGGGCGGACCTGGAGCAGCTTTCCCTTGCCTCTTATTTTGCCCAGGTGGCAGAGGTCCTGTCCCAGGAGGATTATCCCACGCCGGACCTCCAGTCCCTGCTGCTGAACTGCCTCTACGGCCTTTCCAATCTGAAGCAGCCGCTGGATCAGGTGAAAGCGGTCTTTGAGCTTCGCGCAGCCTGCCTTTCCGGCTACACCCCGGATCTGTTCGGCTGCCATGTCTGCGGGAGCCAGACGCCGGACCGGTTCGATCTGTCCTCCGGCCTGCTGGAATGCCAGAACTGCCGGGACGCTTCCTCCGGCGGCATTCGTCTGCCGGTGACGCCGGGAATTCTGGAGGCCATGCGCTTCATATGCTTTTGCGATCCCAAAAAGCTCTTTTCTTTTCGGCTGAATCAGCCGGAGCTGCACCGGCTTTCCCAGGTGACGGAGGGCTTTCTCACCACCCAGCTGGAACGGAGCTTTTCGGCATTGGATTACTATAAATCACTGCGCCTGAACCATGAGGAAATGGAATCTACATAAATTAGGAGATTACAATGTCTGAACTATATGATAAATCCCTGATCAAGCTGGAGCTGGATCAGGTGCTTTCGCTGCTGGCGGAATGTGCCGGAAGCCAGGGCGGAAAGGAGAGCTGCCTTCAGCTCCGTCCCACCTCTGATTTGGAAGAGGTGGAGCTGCTGCTCCGGCAGACAACGGCAGCCTCCGACCTGTGCACCAAAAAGGGAAATCCTGTTTTTTCCAATGTGTGCGATGTGTCCGCCAGCCTGGAGCGAGCGGACCGGGGCGGCAGCCTGCAGCCCAAGGAGCTGCTCACCATTGCCGGCGTCCTCCGCTGCGCCAGAACCATCAAGGGTTATGTGTCGGAGGATGACAAGGCCACGGTGCTGGATGCTTTGTTCAACGGGCTGACCCCCAATAAGTATCTGGAAGATCGGATATTCGGCGCAATTCTCTCAGAAGAGGAGATTGCGGACACCGCCTCCTCCGAACTGGCGGATATCCGCCGCCATATGCGCATTCAGGCCGGAAAGATCCGGGACAGCTTGCAGAAGGTCATCTCCTCTCCGGCTTACAGCAAGTTCCTTCGGGAACCCATCATCACCATCCGCCAGGGACGGTATGTGGTCCCTGTGAAATCCGAATGCAAAAACGATGTGCCGGGCCTTGTCCATGATGTCTCCGCCACCGGTTCCACCTACTTTGTGGAGCCTATGTCCGCGGTGAATGCCAACAACGCTCTGCGGGAGCTGGAACTCAAGGAGAAAAAGGAGATCGAACGGATTCTGGCCGAGCTGTCCAGTGAAGCTGCCGCCCATGCCGAGGACATTAATTTGGACTACACCTTGCTGGTGCAGCTGGATGTGATTTTTGCCAAAGCAAAGCTGGCCTACAGAATGCGGGCCTGGGCCCCCATCATGAACGACACCGGCAAGGTGGAGCTTCGCAATGCCCGCCACCCGCTGATTGATCCCAAGAAGGTGGTGCCCATCTCTCTGCGGCTGGGCTCCGACTTTGATACCATGATTATTACAGGCCCCAACACCGGCGGCAAAACCGTCACCCTGAAAACCATCGGTCTGCTGACCCTGATGGCGGAGTGTGGCCTCCACGTTCCTGCCGGAGACGGAAGCGTTCTTTCCACCTTTGATGCGATCCTGGCGGACATCGGCGACGAGCAGTCCATTGCCCAGAGCCTGTCCACCTTCTCCAGCCATATGAGAACCATCGTGGACGTGGTGGAGCAGTGCGATGACCGTACGTTGGTCCTTTATGACGAGCTGGGGGCCGGTACCGACCCGGCGGAGGGCGCAGCGTTGGCCATCGCCCTGATTGAATTCAGCCGGAAGATGGGCAGCCGGGTGGTGGCCACCACCCATTATGCCGAGCTCAAGCTCTACGCCATGCGTACCCAGGGAGTCATCAACGCCTCCTGCGAGTTCGACGTGGAGACGCTGCAGCCCACCTATAAGCTGCTCATCGGAATCCCTGGTAAGTCCAATGCTTTTGCCATTTCCAGAAAGCTGGGATTGTCGGAGGAGATTCTGAAGGAAGCCAGCGATCTGGTGGGTAAAAGCGACAAGGACTTTGAGGATGTGCTTTCCCAGCTGGAGCAGCAACGCCAGCAGATGGAAAGCGCCCGCTACGAGGCGGAACGGCTGAAGCAGGAGACTGCCAAAATCAAGCAGCAGAGTGAAGAGTACCAGGCCCAGCTTCGCAAGGAAAAGGAAAAGGCTATGGAGGCCGCCCGCCGGGAGGCCCAGGGAATTATTGACGAGGCCCGTGCCGCGGCAAACCTTGCCTCCGAAGAGCTGAAGGCTTTGCGCAAGCAGCTCCAGGACAGCGCCGACACCACCGGCATCAACCAGCGACAGTCAGAGCTTCGGCGGGCTCTGAATGAGACGGAGGACCGCATCCGGGCAAACCAGCCCGAAAAGGCCCGGCCCCAACCCACCCGGGGCATCCTGGTGGGGGACACTGTGGAGCTATTGAAGCTGGGAATGAAGGCCAGCGTCCTTGCAATTAACAAAGACGGCACCTACCAGCTCCAGGCCGGCATTATGAAGCTTACTGCCAAGCCGGACGAGGTGTATCTTCTGGAAAACGAAAATCCCTACAAGGCGAAAGGCGGACGTCCTGCCCACTCCGGCCGGGAGATGAAAATGGCCGCCATGTCCTCCGAGATCGATTTGCGTGGCATGGATACGGTGGAAGCGATCTGTGTGCTGGACCGGTATATGGACGAGGCCATGCGGGCAAAGCTGGCTTCCGTGCGGATTATTCACGGCAAGGGAACCGGCGCACTGCGCCAGGCGGTTCACCAGTCTCTGAAACGCAACAAGTTCGTGAAGAAATTCCGCCTGGGCGTCTACGGAGAAGGAGAAGACGGCGTGACCATTGCGGAATTTGCATAAAGAATACGGGACAATCCTGCTGTAAAAAGCAGGATTGTGGAAAGTTGCACAAAATTTTTCCGCTTTGTGCAATACGTCTGAAAATTGGTTGACTTTTTCGGTAAAAATGGTATTATGTAGGTAGATTCATTGCGTTCGTTTGGGCGTAGTGCAAAGGAGTGTATGGAAATGTTCAACAAAGAAGTTGTTGTGCGCTGTGAATCCGGCCTGCACAACAGACAGGCTACCTACTTCGTACAGAAGGCCAATGAGTTTGAAAGCAGCATTTGGCTGGAGTCCGAGAGCCGCAAGATGAATGCCAAGAGCTTGCTTGGTATTATGTCCCTGGGGATTGTCACCGGTACCACGGTTACCCTGAGCGCTGTCGGTCCCGATGCTGAGGCTGCTGTGAATGCACTGGAAGCTCTGCTCCAGCGGGACGTTTACTGATTTTACGTAGGAGACTCCGGCGCGGCTTATGACCCATCCGCCTGTTCCGGAGTGTTCCTCAATTGACCGCCTCAATGCCAAAAGCTGCATGGGGCGGTCCTTTTTTGGAGTTTGAACATGACCTTTGATGAACTGAAGGAGAAAGCACTTTCTCTGCCCTATGCGCCGGGCGTGTATATCATGCGGGACAAAACCGACAAGGTCATCTATGTCGGCAAAGCGAAAAAACTGAAAAACCGGGTCAGCCAGTACTTTCAGGACACGGCTTCCCATACACCGAAAACCCGCATCATGGTAAGTAAAATCCATCATTTTGACGTGATTGTGGCCGCCAGTGAATTTGAGGCGCTGGTGCTGGAATGCTCTCTGATCAAGCGGTATATGCCCAAGTACAACATCCTCCTGAAGGATGATAAGGGCTATCCCTACCTTCGCCTGAATATGAAGGAGGTTTACCCCCGAATCACGCTGGTGAGCAAAATCGCGGATGATGGTGCCCATTATTACGGTCCTTTCGGCAGCCGGGGCGTGACTCACGATGTCCTGGAGGCGGTGCAGCACACCCTGAAGCTTCCCACCTGCAGCAAGGAGTTTCCTCGGGATGTGGGTAAGGAGCGCCCCTGCCTCAATTACCATATGAACCAGTGTGCCGGTTGGTGCCAGCCAAGCAAAACCTGCACCGAATACCGCCAGACCATGGAGCAGGCCAGACAGCTGCTCTCCGGAAACTACAAGTCCGTGGCGGAGCAGATCAAGGCGCAGATGATCCAAGCTGCCGATCATCTGGAGTTCGAGTTGGCCGCCACCCTGCGGGACAGGCTGAACGCCGTGGAAGCTTTGGGACAAAAGCAGCTGGTGACGGCGGGTACTCTGGCGGATACGGATGTGGTGGGCTATGGCCAGACCGAGGTGAAGGCCTGCTTTGCGGTGCTCCATTTCAGCAACGGCAATCTGCTGGATAAGGAATATGAGGTTTTCCCCACCCCCGACGATCGGGAAGAGGCGGTCTCCAGCCTGATGAAGCAGTACTACCTCAGCCGTGGCTTTGCCCCGAAACATGTCCTGCTTCCTTTCGAGTTGGAGGATGGGGAGTTGTTCTCCCAGCTGATGGAGCAGCAGTATGGCAGAAGCTCCAAGCTTCGCGTTCCCCAGCGGGGAGACAATGTGCGCCTGGTGGAGCTGGCCTGCAAAAATGCCTTTGAGGAAGCCCAGCGGGTGACGGACAAGGAGGAACGCAATCAGGCAATTCTGGTTCTTCTTGGAAAAATGCTGAATATTCCCATCCCAAAACGGATAGAATCCTTTGATATTTCCAACATCTCCGGCACGGACATCGTTGCCAGCATGGTGGTTTTTCAGGATGGAAAGCCCTTCAAAAGCGACTACAAGCGCTTCAAGCTGGAAGGCCTTTCCAACCAAGATGACTATGCTTCCATGCACCAGGTAGTGAAGCGGCGTTTTTCCCACTACAAGGCAGGGGACAAGGGCTTCGATGCTGCCCCGGACTTGCTGCTGATCGACGGCGGTATCAACCACGCCAAGGTGGCCCAAAGCGCGTTGGAGGAGCTGGGATTGTCTTTTCCTGTGTTCGGCATGGTGAAGGATGACCGCCACCGTACCCGTGCCCTGGTCACCACTGAAGCGCAGGAGATTTCTATCGATACCAATCAGGCGATTTTTGCTTTGATCGGTACCATTCAGGAGGAAACCCACCGCTTTGCCATCACCTTCCATCGCCAGCTGCGCAGCAAACGTCTGCGCTACTCGGAGCTGGATGGGATTCCCGGCATTGGACCGAAGCGGAAGCAGGAGCTGCTGCGTCAGTTCAAATCCATCAAAGCCATCAGCCAGGCGACGGTTCCGGAGTTAGAGCGGTTGCTGCCAAAGGATGCGGCACTGGCGGTGTATCAACATTTTCATCAGAACCCGGAAGGATAATCGGCGACCTCTAGAAACTGTTTTTGGATGGTTTGGAAAAAAGATCCGCCCAAACCACAAAAGGGCAGTTTTTGAGGTGCGCAACAGTATCTTCCAGAAAGGAGTACGCCATGCGTGTCATAGCAGGAACAGCCAAGGGAATCCAGCTGAGTACGCCGGAGGGAATGCAGACCCGCCCCACTACGGATCGGGTCAAAGAGGCGCTGTTCAGCATTGTCCAGTTTGATCTGCCCGGGGCCAGGGTGCTGGACCTGTTCGGCGGCACCGGCCAGCTGGGAATCGAGGCCATGAGCAGAGGAGCGTCCAAAGCGGTGTTTGTGGATTCCAGACGGGAAGCCTGCCAGCTGATTCGTTCCAACCTGAAGAAAACCCATTTTGAAGCCCAGGCAGCCGTGGTTCAAAGTGATTATATGGAGTATTTGAACCGGTGCAGTGAACAGTTCGATTTGATTCTGCTGGACCCTCCCTATGCGGAGGTTTTTTTGGAAAATGCCATAAAAAGGATAACAGAAATTGACATTTTGCAATCCGGTGGTATAATAGTCGCGGAGCGTCCTCTGGGCAAGGAGCTTCCCTGGGAATTTGAGGGTTTTTCCCGTTCCAGGGATTACAAGTACGGAAAAATTATACTCACCCTTTACCGTAAAAGATAAGGAAAAAATGGATATAATATGAAAACAGCAGTTTATCCCGGCAGCTTTGATCCGATCACCAGCGGACATCTGAACATCATCCGCCGCGCTGCCAATATTTTTGATAAGCTTATTGTCTGCGTAATGGTAAACGCGGGCAAAAATCCCATGTTCACACTGGAAGAACGGGAGGAGTTGATCCGCCGGGTCACTCTGGACCTGCCCAATGTGGAGGTGGATTGTTCCAACGAGCTTCTGGCGGACTATGCCCGCAGGCGGGGGAGCTGTGTGATCGTGAAGGGACTTCGCGCCGGTTCCGACTTTGAAAATGAGTTTCAGATGGCACTGGTCAATCGGAAGATTAACCCCGAGCTGGATACCATGTTCCTCACCGCCGACAGTCAGTATATGTATCTGAGTTCCAGTATGGTGAAGGAGCTGGGACACTATGGAGCGGAGCTGTCCGACTTTTTGCCGGAAGAGATCATTCCGGATTTTCGCAGGAAATTAGGGAAGCTGTGATTGAACGACTTTTCGGCGCTTCCCAAGGCAAATATAGAATTTGGAGGATTTATCATGAGTAACAATACAGAAGATATCATCGGCACATTGTATGATATGGTTCAGGACGCGCGTTCCATGCCCCTGGCTGCGGACAAGTGCATTCTGGAAAGAGATCGGGTTCTGGACCTGCTGGATGAGATTATCTCCCAGCTGCCTGCCGAAATCAAGCAGTCCCGTACCATCGTGGAGTCCCGCAACGAGCTGATCAGCCAGGCCCGCCGGGAAGCGGAGGCCATTCTGCGCCAGGCCCAGGAGCAGGCCAATGAGCTGGTTTCCAAGGAAGAAATCTACAAGGAAGCCAAAAAGCGCAGCGAAGAGCTGGTGGCCCAGACCCAGGGGCAGATCAGCCAGCTTCGCAAAGCCTGCAACGATTACATGGAAGAGTCCCTCCGCCGCACGGAGGAGACCATTTCCCAGGCCCTGCACGAGGTTCAGGATACCCGTATGAAATTCCTTGCCGTTACCGAATCCCAGGAGCAGCGCAAGTCGATGCCCAATGTGGATGTGGATATGTAACACGATTCCTTGGATAATCATTCGAAACAAGAATCAGTATAAAAATGTGGCCGCTCTGCCAGTCGGAGCGGCCACTGTTTCATTTATCCGTCCTCGTCCTGACAGCCCTCGTGCTTGCTGTCGCACCCTCTGGGGGTGAACTGGGAGGCAGGGAAGGGGATTCTGCTGAACATTTCGCAAGGGTCTTCCGTGCAGCCGGGGTTGTCGCAGCATTCCTTGGTGGGGATGCTGTAGTCCATCACGGGAACGATCAGCTGGGCATCCCGCTCCAGCCGGATGATGGAAAACTGGCCCAGGGTAACGAAAAGCCTTCTGCTGTCCGGGCAGATGTTCAGCTCTTCGTCAAACATTCTGCGTACGCCGTCCGGCACCTGAACGGGTGCGGCTTCCTTGCAGCTGCAGTCGCCGGGGTCACGCACCCGGGAGCTGAGGACCATGGGATCCAGCACTTCCACCACGGCGGTGGGGCGATTGGCGTAGCTCCTGGTCATACCGTCGGGACCGTAGAGGCGGGTGTCGCTTCTGTAGATGTGGGCGCAGCTGTCCTCGCCGCACAAAACTGCCCGTTTGCTGAAAACGGCCAGGCCGTACAGGGTTGCGGGACGGGCGGATCCGACAACGGTATCGGCGATGATCCGGTAGTAAAAGGTGACATCGATGCAGTAGTGGTTCCGGTCAAAAGCCACCGGTTCCACATCGATATACGTACTGATCAGCTCCGCGCACCGGACTCTCGTTCCGGCGCTGCTGTTCAGAAGTGCCTGGGAGCTGGCGGTGAGGTACACGGGCAAATCCTCTATGCAGTCCTTGTCGCGGCAGGAATCCGTGATTTTTCGGGTGTGAATTGACATGGCCTGGCGCAGATCATCCGGATCACAGCGCAGGATGTCCTGGCATTTGTCTGACATGGGAATCCCTCCTGAAAACGTGTTCACATAAGCTGCAACCGCTTATAAGACAGTTTATGCTTCGGAATCCTTCCTGTGCACCGCGCTTTCATATCAAAAAAGGGGCTGTCTCACGCGGGTGAAACAGCCCCTGAAGGGATTTAGGGAAGCTCTGAATCAATCGTCTTCGGCTGAACAGCGGATCTTTTGATCCATCCATGCAGTTCTGAAAATGGGAAATACAAATAGTATTCCCGCATTTTCAGAACTTATGGTTGAATCAAAATCTCCTGCTGTCAGCTCTTGCTGATTTCGTCAGAGCTTCCTTAGTTGGAGAAACGGTAAACCGTTTCCGTATGGTATTTTTCTCCGGCCTTGGTGACGGGCTGATCCCATTCGGGGTGGTGGATGGAGTCGGGGTAATACTGGGTTTCCAGGGCAATGCCGCTGCGTTTTCCGTACTCCACGCCGCCCTTGCCCTTGCCGGTGAGGAAATTGCCGGCATAGAACTGGATGCCGGGCAGGTCGGTGTAAACTGCCATGATACGGCCGGAAACCGGGTCGGATACCACAGCACAGGGATTGCAGAACACTTCGTAATTGTGGTCATAGCCGCCCTGAAGATTCAGGGGTTCGTAATCTTCATTGATGTCTCTGCCAATTGCCTTGGGGGTGCGGAAATCCATGGGGGTTCCGTCCACACTGCGCATTTCGCCGGTGGGGATGCTTTCTTTGTCCGCGACAGCGAATGTTCTGGCAGGCAGCATCAGCAGCTGATCCATGGCGGCGGCAGGATTGTTCTGACCGGCCAGATTGAAATAGCTGTGGTTTGTCAGGTTGAAGATGGTATCACGGTCGCTTACCGCGTCGTAGGCAATGTGCAGGCCGCCTTTTTCATCCAGACTGTAGGTAACGTCAATGGAGGCGTTGCCAGGATAGCCCTGGTCGCCATTGGGGCTGTCCAGATGGAGGGAAATGGAGGTGTCAGTGCAGTCCGTCATGGTCCACATCCGGGTGTGGTAGAAGTCGGGGCCGGAATGGAGGTTGTTGCCGTTCTCATTGGGGGTGAGGGCGTATTCCCGCTGGCCAATGGAGAAAGCGCTGCCCTTGATTCTGTTGGCGCTGCGGCCGACAATGGCGCCCAGGAAGCAGGTGCCGTTCAGGTAGCCTTCTGCGTCATCATAACCCAGAGCCACATCGGCAATGTTGCCGTCCGCGTCGGGAACGAATACGTTCACCAGCGTTGCGCCAAAATCAGTTACTGTAGCTGTGATGCCGTTCCGGGAGATGGTGTACAGAAAAGTCTCTTCACCGGAGGGAAGTTTGCCAAAAAATTTTTTCATAAAAAGCCCCTTTCATTTTTTTCGGAATAACAGTGGGAATTATGTAAAGACTGCTTCCTGTAATTATACTATATTCTTCGAAACTTTTCAATTGTTTCTTTCGTGGCAATTGGAAAATCCGGAACTTTCCTCATTTTTCGATGCCGTCACCGGGATCCTGCGTTTGCTTACTTTTCCGCTCATTTTCATAAAATCCTACATTTTGTGTTTTTCTCTTGACAAAACCACAATATATAGTATAATGTGTCATGCACGGACAGTCAGAACCACACCCGCGCAAAAGGAGGACCATGCATGAAGATCATCAAGAGAAACGGTACCGAGGCCGTTTTTGACATCAATAAGATTGTGATGGCCGTCACCAAGGCCAATAAAGCCGCCGATGAAAAGGTGCGCCTGACCCCGCTTCAGATCCAGCGGATTTCCCAGCATGTGGAAATCGCCTGCGAGGAAATGGGCCGCAGCCCTTCTGTGGAGGAGATTCAGGACCTGGTGGAAAAGTCCATCATGGCCCACGGTGCTTTTGAAGTTGCGAAGGAGTACATTACTTATCGCTATACCCGCAGCCTGCTCCGTCAGTCCAACACCACGGACGATCGGATCCTCAGCCTGATTGAGTGCAACAACGAGGAGGTCAAGCAGGAAAACGCCAACAAGAACCCCACCATCAATGCCGTGCAGCGTGACTATATGGCAGGTGAGGTTTCCAAGGATATCACCAACCGGATTCTGCTGCCGCCGGAAATTGTGGCGGCCCATGAAAACGGAATCATCCATTTCCATGACTCCGATTATTATGCCCAGCATATGCACAATTGTGACCTGGTGAACCTGGATGATATGCTCCAGAACGGTACCGTCATTTCCGGCACCCTGATTGAGAAGCCCCATTCCTTCTCCACCGCCTGCAACATTGCCACCCAGATCATTGCCCAGGTGGCCTCCAACCAGTACGGCGGTCAGTCCATCTCCCTGACCCATTTGGCTCCCTTTGTGCAGATCAGCCGGGAGAAGATCCGCAAGAGCGTGGAAAAGGAAATGGAAGCCTTCGGCATCAACGCTTCCGAGGAAGCCCTTTCCGGGGTAGTGGAGGACCGTCTGCGGGACGAAGTGAGAAGAGGCGTCCAGACCATCCAGTACCAGGTCGTCACTCTGATGACTACCAACGGTCAGGCTCCCTTTATCACCGTTTTCATGTATCTGAACGAGGCCAGAAATGAACAGGAAAAGAAAGACCTGGCCATGATCATTGAAGAGACGCTGCGCCAGCGCTATGAAGGCGTGAAAAACGAAAAGGGTGTCTGGATTACGCCCGCGTTCCCCAAGCTGATCTACGTGCTGGAAGAGGACAATATCCGGGAAGGCACGCCCTATTGGTATCTGACCCGCCTGGCTGCCCAGTGCACCGCCAAGCGGATGGTGCCCGACTACATCAGCGAGAAGAAAATGAAAGAGTACAAGCTCTCCAAGGGGGAGACGGCCGGCAACGGTGACGTGTACACCTGCATGGGCTGCCGCAGCTTCCTGACCCCCGACCGCTCCGGCAACGGCTGGGACAATGTGGCCCGGGCCAAGAACTATGAGCCGGGCAAGCCCAAGTATTATGGCCGGTTTAACCAGGGCGTGGTCACCATCAATCTGGTGGATGTGGCACTGTCCTCCGGCCGGGATATGACAAAATTCTGGGAGATCTTCGAGGAGCGTCTGGAGCTTTGTCATACGGCGCTGCAGTGTCGTCACGAGCGGTTGAAGGGAACCTTGTCCGATGCCGCTCCCATCCTGTGGCAGTACGGTGCACTGGCCCGTCTGGATAAGGGAGAGCCCATCGACAAGCTGCTTTACGGCGGCTACTCCACCATCTCCCTGGGCTATGCGGGACTGTACGAGTGCGTCAAGTACATGACCGGCAAGTCCCACACCGATGAGGAAGCCAAGCCTTTCGCTCTGTCCGTCATGCAGAAAATGAACGACAAGTGCCTGGAGTGGAAGACTGCCGAAAACATCGACTACTCCCTCTACGGTACGCCTCTGGAGTCCACCACCTACAAGTTCGCCAAGTGCCTGCAGAAGCGTTTTGGTCTCATCCCCGGCATCACGGACAAGAGCTATATCACCAACTCCTATCATGTCCATGTGTCTGAACCCATCGATGCCTTTACCAAGCTGCGTTTTGAAGCGGAATTCCAGCAGTTGTCTCCCGGCGGTGCCATCAGCTACGTGGAGGTTCCCAACATGCAGCAGAACATCGATGCCGTTCTGGAGCTGATGCAGTTCATTTACGACAACATCATGTATGCCGAGCTGAACACCAAGTCTGATTACTGCCAGATTTGCGGCTACGACGGTGAGATCGAGATCCAGGAGGACGACAACAAGCTGGTTTGGGTCTGCCCTCAGTGCGGCAACCGGGACCAGAGCAAAATGAATGTGGCCCGCCGTACCTGCGGCTACATCGGTACCCAGTATTGGAATCAGGGCCGTACCCAGGAAATCAAGGACCGGGTCCTGCATCTGTAATAAAAGTATTTCCAGCCGGAGTCACTTCAAACGTGAACCGGCTGGATTTTTTACGTTGTATCCCTGTGATAATAAATGCGTCGGTTTTCCTCCGTATCGGCAGGCTCTGTTCCATCGATGCAGAACAAGCCATAAAGACTGCCAATGCGCGCTTCGGTTTCATCCACGGCTTCTCCAGCGTTGCAGAAACAGTCGTGTTCCCGGAGCACTTGGCGTCCCCGGTCCGTAAAGGCGAGTACCCGGATTTTGGACGGGAGCGTTCCGATGTCTTTCTCGGTCAGTCCCAAAAACGCGCAGAGAATCATCCGGTCAATCCTTGTCCGGGTATAGCGTTTAGATTTGGTGGATTCAATGATGGCTTCCAGATGATCTGCACTGCGGCAGGCCTTCATCAGCTTGCGCCACAGGCCTTCGCTGCCATAGGGAAGATGTTCAAATTCTTCATCGGTCATGGTGCGGAGCCTGGCAAGAATTGCCCGTTCTCCTGCCTCCAGGGTGTGCAAGGATGCGTTCTGCAGCAGAGGGACCGTGGCGACCGGTACGGCATTCTGCCACTCGCCGCCCGAGAGCAGATTGATACGAATGGCGGTTGCCGAAGGTGCCTGGGAATTCAGCTCTTGGGCGTGATAGGATCCCTCCCGGAAAATGGGGAAAATCTCCATAGATGAATGCTGAGAAAGAATCGCCTTGGTATATTCCAGCCCCAGAATGTCATTGGGGTTACACAGATCGGACACAATCCCCATCTGCGCAAGGGCTCGCTGCCTGGCAGCAGGGAAGGAGCAGCCGGAGGAGAGTTCGGCTTTCAGCAATTCCGAAAAACGGGGACTGAGAAGGGCACCGGCGGTCCGAAAAAGGGCGGATTCCGCCATGGATTCGGTGCCGAAGCAAAGAACATCGCAGATGCCGGATAACAGACGAACGCCCCCCGCGGCAAAGCCTTCCGCCGAGGAAAGTGCAGCACAGACCGGGAGCTCCAGCACCAGATCCGCTCCGGAGAGCACGGCGGCTTTTGCCCGGATGGATTTGTCCACAATGGCCGGTGCGCCCCGCTGCACGAAGTTACCGCTCATCAGGCAGACCACGGTGCAGCCTTCACCGTATTTTTCCCGAATCAGCTCGATTTGCCGCCGGTGGCCGTTGTGGAAGGGATTATATTCGCAGATAATTCCAACGGTCTTCAAGAAAAAACCTCCTTTGGCAAAAATTTTCGGAATTGGGGGTTGAGAAAAACGGAAAGATAGACTATAATATTTCCAGCTATGGGAATCATACCATATTTTCTGCAAAAAAGAAATATCAAATAGGAGGCAATTCCAATGAATGTTCTGGTTATCAACGCCGGAAGCTCTTCTCTGAAGTATCAGCTGATGAATCCGGAAACCGGCGATGTGTCCGCCAAGGGCCTGTGCGAGCGAATCTACATCGACGGCCGCCTGACCCACAAGGTTGGCGACAAGAAGGTCGTGAAGGACATCCCCATGCCCACCCATTCCGAAGCCATCCAGGCTGTGCTGGAGATCCTGGTTGACCCTGTGGATGGCGTGATCAAGTCCGTGGACGAGATCGATGCTGTGGGTCATCGCGTGCTGCACGGCGGCATGAAGTTCTCCGATTCCTGCATCATCGACGATGCCTGCATCGAAGCCATCGAGGCCTGCATCCCTCTGGGCCCCCTGCATAACCCCGCCAACCTGATGGGCATCCGTGCCTGCCAGGCTGTTATGCCCAAGACTCCCCAGGTCGCCGTGTTCGACACCGCCTTCCACATGACCATGCCTCCCAAGGCCTACCGTTATGCCATTCCCACCGAATACTACAAGAACGACGATATCCGCCGCTACGGCTTCCACGGTACCTCCCACAAGTATATCGCCCGCCGTGCCGCTGAGCTGATGGGCACCAAGAACTTCAAGATGGTCAACTGCCATCTGGGCAACGGTTCCTCCCTGTCCGCTGTGAAGGACGGCAAGTGCCAGGATACCTCCATGGGCCTGTCTCCTCTGGCCGGCGTGCCTATGGGCACCCGTTCCGGTGACATCGACGCCTGCGTGGTGCAGTTCATCTGCAACAAGTACGGCATGAGCGTGGACGACTGCCTGACCATGCTGAACAAGAAGTCCGGCGTGCTGGCGCTGTCCGGTGTTTCCTCCGACTTCCGTGATCTGACTGCCGGTGCAGAATCCGGCAACGAGGACTGCCAGCTGGCTCTGGACAAGTTCTACTACGAGGTTGCCAAGTATGTGGGCGCTTACACCGCTGCCCTGAACGGCATCGACATGCTGACCTTCACCGCCGGTGTGGGCGAGAACGATGCCGACGCCCGTGCATCTATCTGCTCCTACTTGGGCTTCATGGGTGTGAAGATTGATCCCGAGAAGAACAAGGTTCGTGGCCAGGAAGTGAAGATTTCCACCGAGGATTCCGCTGTTCAGGTATGGGTTATCCCCACCAACGAAGAGCTGATGATTGCTCAGGATACCGCCGAACTGGTGAATGCGGCCAAGAAGTAAAATTTAATCCAACAGGAGCCGCCGCTTTTTTGCGGCGGCTCTTTCAGTAAGGAGTGAACCTGATGCAAACCGTTACCGAGCGCTTCCTGCGCTATGTTTCCTTTGACACCCAATCCGATGAAAAATCCGAAACCTGCCCCTCTACGGACAGACAGAAGCAGTTGGGACAGGCTCTTGTTGAGGAAATGCGCGACATGGGCATTTCCGATGCGTATATGGACGAGCACGGGTATGTCTATGGCACTGTTCCGGGAGACAAGGACCTGCCTACCATCGGCCTGATTGCCCACATGGATACCGCTCCGGATGCCTCCGGCGCAGATATTAAAGCCAGAATCGTGGAGCATGACGGCTCCGATATTCTTCTGAATCCGGAAAAGGGCATTTACCTCCGGGAGGCGGATTATCCCATTCTGAAAAAGAGCCGGGGCAAGCACCTGATTGTCACCGACGGAACCACGCTGCTGGGTGCTGATGACAAAGCCGGCATTGCCGAAATCATGACTGCGGCTCAGCGCCTAATCACTGGCGGCGGAAGACACGCAACCCTGAAAATCGGATTTACCCCAGATGAGGAAATCGGCAGGGGAGCAGATCTGTTTGACGTGAAGGGCTTTGGGGCGGACTACGCCTACACCGCTGACGGCGGCACCATCGGCACCATCGAATATGAGAATTTCAATGCCGCCGGGGCAAAAGTGATTTTCCACGGGCTGAACATCCATCCGGGCTCCGCAAAGGATAAAATGGTGAACTCCATGTATCTGGCTATGGAATTCCAGAGCTTGCTCCCGGCCGCCCAGAAGCCGGAATACACGGACGGCTATGAGGGCTTCTTCCATCTGCTGCATATGGAGGGCGAAGTGGAAGAAAGTCGCCTGGATTATATCATCCGGGATCATGATACCGATAAATTTGAGCGGAAAAAATCCCAGATGACCGCTGCGGCGGAGTTCATGAACTGTAAGTATGGTGAAGGAACGGTGGAACTGACCGTCAAGGACAGCTATTTCAATATGAGAAAGTGCATCGAACCCCACATGTATGTGGTGGAACGGGCCAAGGCTGCCATGAAGGCGGTGGGAATGGAGCCGGAGGAAGTACCCATCCGGGGCGGTACCGACGGTGCACGACTGTCCTATGAGGGCCTTCCCTGTCCCAACCTGTGCACCGGCGGCGAGAACTACCACGGGCGGTTTGAGTTTATTCCTGTTGAGGATATGGAAAGCTGCGTGGATATGCTGGAGCACATTCTCAGGGATTTCTAAGGCAACACCGCATAATGGTGCAAGGCGATTTGGGGAGGGATTTTGACCCAGCCGAAAGTTCTGGAAATGCGGGAATACTTTGTGTATTTCCCATTTTCGTAAGCTGCACGGATGGGGGCAAAAGGCCCGCCAAAGCCCGCAGCTCCCATTGTGCGGTGTTGCCCTAAGGAATTGTATACAATCATCTTCTGCAAAAAACAGGAGGTCACCCAGTGCTGGGTGGCCTCCAATTTCTTTTCGGAAAAAGGGATATCAGCCCTCGAAATCCTCTTCGTCGGCAACGGGAATTGCATCATCGGACAAAATGGGCTCGGCAACGGGTTCCTCAGCAGGTTCCTGAACCTCGGCGGACTCCTGAACCTCAGCGGGAGCTTCTTCCTTCACGGGTTCTTCGGCGGGGGCAAAATCCTCGGCAGTTGCCTCGGGAGCGGGAGGATCTGCCACGGGCTTGGAGCAGCAGCAACTGCCCATGATTTTCTTTGCCCACTCTACGATCTTATCACCATAGGCGGCAACGATGTAAATTGCGCCGACAGCGGCGGCAAGTGCGGTAACAATCTTCACAAGGGTATTGAACTTCATAGAATAAACCTCCTCATTGGATGATATCTAACAGGGTATAGTATACCCAATTACAGCAAAAAATGCAACAAGGAATTTTTTAATATACGGTGAATCCTACAGATAATGGTACAGCCCCCGGACGCTGACTTCCCCGGAATTGACGGTTTCGATTGTCCCGTTCTCGTATTTCACAATCAACGCGCCTTCCTCATCCACATCCAGTGCTCTGCCGTGGCGGATTTCGTCTCCTCTGATCAGGCTCACTTCCTGTCCCAGGGTGATGCAGTCCCCACGGTAGCGGTCAATGATCCGGGATTTGTCTGTCAGAAGAATGCGGTTCATGTCATAAAAGGCATCGATCATTTTCGCTGCCACCAAAGCACGGTCGATTTCTCTGCCGGAAGCCATTTTCAGAGACCCGGCGATTTCCCGGATGACGGGGGGAAAATCCTCCGGCTGCTGCGAACAGTTGATACCGATGCCGACAATGGCATAGGCAGTGTTGCCATCCTGCTTGAGGCTCAGTTCCGTGAGGATCCCGGCCAGTTTCTTTTTCTGATATACAATGTCGTTGGTCCATTTCACACCGGGACGAAATCCGGCGGACTGCTCAATTGCTGTGCAGGCCGCACTGGCGCAGGCACAGGTCAGGTGCATCAGCTCCCTGGGCGTGCAGTTTGGCCGCAGCAGAACACTCAGATAAATGCCCACGCCGGCAGGGGAGAGAAACGTCCTTCCCAGCCGGCCCCTTCCGCCGGTTTGGCTGTCCGCCACCAGAACTGTGCCCTGGGGTGCCCCCTGACTTGCCATTTGTTTCAGAACATCATTGGTGGATGTGATGGAGTCAAAGAATTGAATATTCTCCCGCCAGGGATTGTCACTGGATAGGTTTTTTACGATTTTCTGCAGCATGGTTTTTCCTCAGTCAATGTCCTTGTTGATTACCTCCGGGGGATTGTCCAGTACCTCCGGTCTGGCAATTATCCGCTTGAAATGCTTGAAAAAGGTGGCGTAGTAGTAGCCGTCTACGATCCGCTCGTCCAGGGTGAATTTGAAATCCACATACTTCCGTTCCACAACTGTGCCGTCCTCCAGCACCTCCACCGCCTTTCTCTTGCAGCCAAAGGAGCCGAAAACGGGAAGATTGCCAAAGTCATAGAGATGATGGTAGATGGGGGGAATGCCCAGGCTGCCCATGGAGGTGAAGAAAATACTGCCGTGGAAGGGGCTGATTTCCAAAAGGAACTTGGGCAGAAGACCAAAATAGTCCATGGTTTTCAGCAGCCAGACCAGGAATTTCAGGAATACGCCGGGTACCAGCATCAAAGCATGGGCGGTGTTGTCAAAGCCGGAATCCAGGGGCGTGTCTTTTGCCTTTGCAATCTCGGCGTTCACTTTGTTGTAGACATCATAAGCGGTATCGTTGGGGGATAGATGGACTTTTATCACGGTTTCGGGGGAAGTAGTGCTCATTTCCTTTTTGACAGTCAGGCAGAACTGGATATCATCTCCCCGGGAATAGACCTTTTGGCCGGAGATGAACCGGTTCAGTCCGGGATATTTGGCCAGGGCTCTGCAATAGCCTGCAAGGAAGACGTGCATGATGCCGAAGCTGGAAAGACCCTCCCGGCGCTTCTGCCGGATATAGCGGTCCACATTGCTGATTTCAAAGGCTTCCTCAAAGGAATTGGTGGAGCTGTTGCGGGTGACCATGATGTAAGGGGAGACCTGATCCATGGCAGCAAGGGAGCGGATTCTCCGGCCGTCACAGCGGTCCCCCCATCTGCGGTGGTATTGTCCCGCAGGATGTACCCGGACTGCGAAGGTCACAAGCAGACAGCCAAACAGTGCCGCAATATCCGAATGAATGCGGACAAAGCCGTCCAGATTTCTGGAAATCAGAACCTGCTTGTTATTGTACAGAACGGTGGCCAATGCGGATGCAAGGAGAAGCGGCAGGAACCAGACCCACTTCTGCCGGCTGCCGGAGACAATCTCCCCGTAGACCAGGGAAAGAAAAATCAGCGCAATCCAGAAAAGCCAGATGTAGAGCTTCCCCTGTACGTTGTTGGCCACACAGATGGCGCAGTAAACAGACATCATGCAGACGGGAATGGAGGTTCTGTAAAAGCACTCCTTTCCGTCCATCAGCACGATGACAAGATACAAGATGGTTGCTGCCACCGGAAGCACAATCTGCCCCCAAAGCCCCACGGTGCCTGCGTGACGGGTGAAACCAAAGACCACAATTCTCGCCACGGCGGAATACACAAGGCATGCCGCCATCAGCCAGGTGAAGATATTTTTCTTACTGACATACAGATGAATCTTCTTTTCCATCGCATATATCCTCATCCTGTCATTGGCCCAGTTCCCGTTTCACAGCCGCAATAAAATCGGGATTGGTTCCGCAGCAGCCTCCCAGCAGGAGCGCGCCGTTGTCTGCGCATTGCTTCATGATTCCGGCGAACTCGCCGGGGGAAAGATTGTATTCGGCAACGCCCTCCTGGTTGATGACCGGAATTCCTGCGTTGGGCTTGCAGATCAGGGGCAGGGAAGTGTACCTGCGCAGCTTGCTTACCAGGTATGGGGTCATCATATCCGCGCCCACACAGTTGAAGCCCACTGCATCCGCGCCCGCTTCCTCCAGCTCGTGGAGTACCTTTCCGGCATCCGCCCCGGAAAACAGGGAACCGTCTGCCTGCATGGTGAAGGAGAACATCACCGCACCGGCACATTCCAGCTCGGCGGCGGTCAGAATGGCTTCCGCTTCCTGGGCGTAGAGAAGCGTTTCCCCAACCAGCAGATCCGCGCCGCCTTCCATCAGACCGTGAATCTGACGGCGGTAATTTTCCACAAGGGTGTCAAAGCAATCCGGATTCCAACTCTCGCAGAAGGTGGCCAGAGTGGTCAGGTCACCGGCAATCAGGCATTCGGGGGCCGCGGAGCGACTCAGCGCCACCAGGGCTTCGTTGATTTTCTCTGTTTGGCTGTCGAGTCCGACTGCTTTCAAGGCAATGGGCTGGGCCTGGAAGGTGGGAGCATAGATGATCTGAGAACCGGCGTTGGCGTATCCTCGCTGGAGCTGCACCAACGGTTCCGGGTTTTCCATCACCCAGACTTCCGTACAGCACCCCTTGGGCATACCGGCATTGCGCAGATTGGAGCCGGTGGCGCCGTCCAGGAAATGAATTCCCTGGGATAAATATTGACGAAATTCCTGCTTTGTTAACATAGATTTCCTCCGTGCTTATGGACAAGTGTCTTTGCGTAGCGGAGTAATTATATAATATTTCTTTCGAAAATGCAATATTGATTGACCTTTTGGATAAAATCTGATACGATATGAAAAATGCCAACAAAGGAGTTGTATCAGTATGAACAAAACAACCCTGCGTAAGTATGCCAATCTGATTGTCCGCTGCGGCGCCAACGTGCAGAAGGGCCAGACTGTGATTATTTACGCCGATCTGGATCAGCCTGAGTTTGTTCAGATGGTAGTGGAAGAGGCCTACAAAGCCAAGGCTTCCGAAGTCATCGTCCAGTGGAACTATCAGCCTCTGGGTAAAATCCACTACCGTTACCGCACCGTCAAGAGCCTGGGTACCGTGAAGGAATGGGAGAAGGCCCGCCTGGAGTACTACTGTGAGACGCTGCCTGCCCGCATCCATCTGATTTCCGAGGACCCGGACGGCATGAAGGGCATCAACATGGAGAAGGTTACCAAGGCGAGAAGAATGTCCTACCCCATCCTCAAGCCCTACCAGGATCGTCGGGAGAACAAGGAGCAGTGGTGCATCGCTGCCGTTCCCGGTTCCGCCTGGGCCAGAAAGGTTTTCCCCGGCATGAGAACCAGCACTGCCATGGAAAAACTGTGGGAGGCCATTCTGTTTACCTCCCGGGTGAATGACGATCCCATTGAAGCCTGGAAGCAGCATAATGAGGATCTGGCTGCCCGGTGCCGCTACCTGAACGATCTGCACATCCGTTCTCTGCATTACACCGCCGACAACGGTACAGACTTTACCGTAGGCCTGATTGCTGAGAGCCAGTTCTGCGGCGGCGGTGAGACCAGCTTGCAGAATGTCTTCTTCAATCCCAACATTCCCACCGAGGAATGCTTCATTTCTCCCAAGCGGGGAGAGGCGGAGGGCATTGTCTACTCCACCAAGCCCCTGTCCTTCCGGGGCCAGCTGATTGAGAATTTCTCCATCCGATTTGAAAACGGCAAAGCGGTGGAGGTCCATGCTGAGAAGGGCGAGGACCTGCTGAAGACCATGATCGAAATGGACGAAGGCGCTGCTTACCTGGGCGAATGCGCGCTGGTGCCCCAGGCCAGCCCCATTGCCGAAAGCGGCATCCTGTTCTACAACACCCTGTTTGATGAAAACGCTGCCTGCCACCTGGCGCTGGGCATGGGTTTCGCCGATACCATCAAGGACTTCCACAACAAAACCCTGGAAGAGTGCCGCGAGCTGGGCATCAACGATTCCATGATCCACGAGGATTTCATGATCGGCTGCGACAGTATGAATATCGATGCTACCTGCGCCGATGGCCGTGTGGTTCCCATTTTCCGGGGCGGCAATTGGGCTTTTTGAGAAAAAATAAAATTTTTTGAAAAAACACTTGCAATCTGTCTACGGGTGTGATATTATAACCGGGCGATTGAAGATTGCTGGGGCTTTCATGCCCTTTAACTGATAAGAAAGAGGTGAACGAAATGAAGGAAGGTATCCACCCCAAATATGAACAGACCACGATTCGCTGTGCTTGTGGCAACGTCTTTACGACCGGCTCCACCAAGAAGGACATTCGTGTTGAGATCTGCTCCAAGTGCCACCCTTTCTATACCGGCAAGCAGAAGCTGGTTGACACCGGTGGACGTGTTGATCGCTTCAACAAGCGTTTTGGCCTGAAGTAAGAAACGAAGTCCGCACTACGTTCGCGTGGTGCGGGCTTTTCTTATTTTGTTTCCTTTTTCTTGCCCGCACTGCATGGAATGTGGTATAGGAAACCAAATGTGTCCCAGAGTTTACGGAGGATTTTTATGGAATTGAATTTGCAGCAGCATACGCAGGAACGGGCAGTGCTGGTCGGATTGAACGCCGACTGCTTTACAAAAGAACAGACCGCCACGGACGAGACGCTGGAAGAGCTGGAGGCTCTGCTGGAAACAGCCGGCGGCTTCTGCACCGCCAAGGTGCTGCAGAACCGTCACGCGCCCGATTCCCATAGCTTTATCGGCGAGGGAAAGGCCCAGGAGGTCCGAATGCTGGCGGAGGCCACCGGTTCCACTATGGTGATTTTTGACAACGAACTTTCCCCGGGAAATATCCGCGCCCTGGAGGAAATCATCGGCGTTACCGTTCTGGACCGGAGTGCTCTGATTCTGGATATTTTTGCCCAGAGAGCGAAAACAAAAGAAGGCCGCCTCCAGGTGGAGCTGGCCCAGTATCAATATCTGCTGCCCCGGCTGTCCGGCATGGGCAGCAGCCTGTCCCGTCAGGGTGGCGGCATCGGCACCAGGGGCCCCGGTGAAACCAAGCTGGAAAGTGACCGCCGGCACATTCGGGAGCGCATCTACCGGTTGGAAGATGAGCTGGAGCAGGTTCGCCAGGTGCGAAGCGTCCAGCGGGAACGGAGAATGAAAAATTCTGTCCCTGTGGTGGCCATCGTGGGCTATACCAACGCCGGAAAATCCACCCTGCTGAATAGACTCACCGGTGCCGGAATCCCAGCCAACGACCGTCTGTTTGATACCCTGGACACCACCTCCCGCCAGCTTTCCGTTTCCGATAACCTGGATGTGGTGCTCTCTGATACCGTTGGGTTTATCGCGAAGCTTCCCCATCATCTTGTGAACGCCTTCCGGGCCACGCTGGAGGAACTGGAGTATGCCGATTTGCTTCTCCATGTGATTGATTCCTCTGATCCCAACCGGGAGGAGCACATTGCCGTGGTGGATAAGCTGATTGCTCAGCTGGCAAAGCCGGGTACCCCGGTGCTTCGGTGCTACAACAAGGCGGACCTGGTTTCCCGGGAAGAAATTCCCACCGGGGAGGATGTGGTGGCTATCTCTGCTGCCAAGGGCACCGGAATGGAAGAACTGCTCCGGGGAATCGAGAATGCTCTGGGCCAGGCCCGACACCATGTGGTGCTGTGTCTGCCCTATTCCATGGGAGGCCAGGTGGAGACCCTGCATAATAATGCCCAGGTAAAAAATGTGGATTATACTGCCGATGGCATTGAAATGGAAGTCGTTTTAGACGATATTTTATACGGAAGACTGCGCCAATTTGTGACGAAGGAGTGCTGAGCCTTGGAGGAATACCTGGTACCCACCGATTTTGGGGAGGATGAATTTATCGAAAAGAAATCCCGTTTTATCGGGCGGGTCTGGCCGGTGGAGACCGAAGAGGAAGCACTGGCCAAAATCCAGGAAATGAAAAAGCAGCACTATGATGCCACCCATAACTGCTGGGCCTATATCATTCATGACGGCCCCGTCCGTTTTTCCGACGATGGAGAGCCCGGCGGTACCGCGGGAATGCCCATGCTCCAGGTGCTGCAGCGGGAAGGCCTGAGTAACATTGTCTGTGTTGTCACCCGGTACTTTGGCGGCATTCTGCTTGGCGCGGGCGGGTTGGTACGGGCCTACACCAAGGGCGCGAAAATCGCCGTGGATGCGGCAGGGAAATCCATGAAACGGGTGTGGACGGTTTTGTATGTCCCTTGTCCATACACCTTTTATGATCGGGTAAAGCTGGAAACCGAGAGCTTCGGCGGAATCATCCGCAGCACGGAATTCGGAGCGGAAGTAGAATTGGAAATCCTGTTCCCGGAGGCACAGGTGCAGCCCTTTTTGCAGCGGCTGACGGACATGACCTCCGGCACTGTGGAGGGAATGGAAACCGGACAGGAATACCGGGCCTTCCCCATTGCATAGGAGGGAAAACCATGACTGTGAGAGAAGAACTGGAATATCAGGAGCATCGCAGACTCAATCCCCTTGCCGCCTTTGCGGACCAAAGCTCCGGCCGCCCCAGACCGGAAACGCCTTCGGAAAATGATGTGCGCACCTGTTACCAGCGGGATAATGACCGCATTGTCCACAGCAAAGCGTTCCGCCGGCTGATGCACAAAACCCAGGTATTCCTGCGCCCGGAGGGAGACCACTACCGGACCAGAATGACCCACACCCTGGAAGTGACCCGAATTGCCCGTACCATGACCCGGGCCCTTGGGTTGAATGAGGATCTGGCGGAGGCCATTGCCATGGGACATGACCTGGGCCACACCCCCTTCGGTCACGCCGGAGAAGCGGCACTGTCCGCCTGCCTGGGAAAACCCTTCCGCCACAACGAGCAGAGCCTGCGGGTGGTGGATTTTCTGGAAAAAGACGGCAAGGGCCTGAACCTGACCAATGAGGTCCGGCTTGGCATTCTGGGCCACACCGGTGACTATATCCCCGAAACATTGGAAGGGCAGATCGTCCGCCGCTCCGACCAGATCGCCTATGTCAACCATGATATTGACGATGCCGTCCGTGCCGGAATCCTCAGTGACAGTGATTTGCCCCGGGACATTGTGGCGGTGCTGGGGTCTACTCATAAAGAGCGCATCAACACGCTGGTGTGCGATCTGATTTTTACCTCCCGGGAGGCTGGGGCAATTTGCCTGACGCCTGGGGTAGACAAGGCACTGAAGGACCTGCGCTGCTTTATGTTTGACCGGGTTTACCGGAACCCCGTTGCCAAAGGGGAGGAAAGCAAGGCAAAGGCCATGCTCCAGAAGCTGTTTGAATACTACATCACCCACCCGGAGGCCCTTCCGGCGGATTTTCAGCCCCAGCTCAGCTTCGACGGCATGGAGCGCACGGTCTGCGATTACATTGCCGGGATGACCGATAACTACGCGGTAAATAAATTTACTGAGCTTTTCGTTCCGGCAGGGTGGAATATCCGGGGATAATGTGATACAATATCGGGAAGAAAGGAGGGGGGAGAATGGCTTTTCCACCGTCATTTTTGGAGGAACTGTCTGCGCGGAATCCCATAGAGGAAGTTGTGAGCCAGTATGTGAATCTGCGGCGTTCCGGCTCCAACCTGTTCGGTCTGTGCCCATTCCATGGGGAAAAGACCGCTTCCTTCTCTGTAAATCCAGAAAAAGGCATCTATTACTGCTTTGGCTGCCACAAAGGCGGAAGCGTTATCAATTTTCAGATGGAGATTGAGGGCCTGAGCTATCCCGATGCCGTCCGTGCCCTGGCCAAACGGGTTGGGATGGAAGTGCCGGAGGATGCCCAGTATCAGAACCGCTATCAGCAGCAGGAGCGGCTGTGGGCACTGTCCAAAGAGGCGGCACGTTTTTTCAATGCCCAGCTTTACAGCCCTGCCGGTGCTGAGGGATTGGCCTATGCCCAGAAGCGTGGGATGCCCAAATCCACCCTCACCAAATTCGGCATCGGTTTTGCCCCCAACAGCTGGTCGGCCCTGTGTGATGCCATGCTGGCCAAGGGATACACCGAAGAGGAGCTGAAGCAGTCCGGTCTGGCCTCTACATCCCAGAAAACCGGGAAAATCTACGACCGGTTCCGCAACCGGCTGATGTTTCCCATCATCGATGTCCGCGGGAATGTGATCGGCTTCGGCGGCCGGGTCATGGACGATTCCACGCCCAAATACCTGAATTCCCCGGAAACGATTATTTTCAATAAGCGAAAAAACCTTTTTGCCTTGAATCTTGCCAAGAAAACGAAATTGGGCTACATGATTCTGGTGGAAGGATATATGGATGCAGTTGCGCTGCATCAGTACGGCTTCGACTGCGCGGTGGCCTCTTTGGGCACCTCCCTGACAGAGGAGCATGCGGCGCTGCTGTCACGGTATACCGAGCAGGTCATGCTGATCTACGACGGGGACGAAGCCGGGCAGAATGCCACCAAGCGGGCCATTCCCATGCTGGAAAAAGCGGGCCTGCAGGTGAAGGTCCTGCAAATGCGGGACGCCAAAGACCCGGATGAATTCCTGAAAAAATTCGGAGCGGACCGGTTCCGTCTGCTGCTGGAGGAATCCTCCAACCGGGTGGAATACCAGCTTCGTGCCATTCAAAAGAAATATGATTTGCGGGAAGATGATCAGCGTGTCCAATTCATCTCGGAGGCTGCGGAATTCATCAGCTCCCTGGGCAATGCGGTTCAGCGGGAAATTTACGGTGGCCGGGTTGCAGAGGCTGCCGGAATCACTCCCGAATCCATGAAGATAGAGGTCAACAAGGCCTTTAAGCGTCGGATTGCCCGGGAAAAGAAAAAACAGGAGAGAATCGATCTCTCTCCCGCGGCCAACCTGCAGCCCAAGGACCGGCACATCCGCTACGACAACATCAAATCCGCCGTGGCGGAGGAGGGTGTCATTGCCATGCTCCTGCGGGAACCTGCGCTGCTGGGGGCTTGTGACTCCATTTCGCCGGAGTTCTTTTCTTCCCAGCTGTTGAGCCGGGTTTTCGATCAGCTGGTCCGGAATTATCAGCAGGGGATTGAGATTTCTCTGGCGGCACTCACTGATTTTACCCCGGAGGAAATGTCCCACCTTGCGCTCATCGTCCAGCGGCACGATGGACCGGTGTCTGAACAGGCACTGTCGGATTGTATCCGTATTATCCGGACAGAGCATCAGATTCAGACTACAAAATCCGAACAAAATAATGACGAGCTCCTGTCCTATCGAAAACAGCTGCTCGCCCGTAAAGGACTTAAAACATGACTGAAACCATTGAACGGATGACGGAATCCACATTGGATGACGACCTCCATCAGTATCTGAATGAAATCCGGGGTATCCCCCGGCTCACACCGGAGCAGGAGCGGGATCTGGCCAAGCGCTGCGCAGCCGGGGATGAGGCCGCCATCCGCCAGATGGTGAACGCCAATCTCCGCCTTGTGGTTTATATCGCCAGGGAATACGCCGGACGGGGTGTGGCGCTGATGGACCTGATTCAGGAGGGCAGTATCGGACTGCTTGTTGCCGCCCGGAAATTTGACTATACAAAAGAATATCGCTTTTCCACTTATGCCACCAAGTGGATTCGCCAGGGCGTTACCCGCTGCCTGATGAACAACAGCGGCATCATACGGGTTCCGCTGCACACTGCGGAAAGAATTCGCAAGGTGGAAGCGGCCCGGAACCTTCTGAAGCAGCAATATGGAACGGACCCCACCTCCGAAGAAATTGCGCAGCAGGTGGGTATGCCTGTTGCGAAGGTGGAGGAGCTGCTCAGCCTGTCTCCGGATGTGTGCTCCCTGGATGTACTTACCGGTGACAGCGATAAAAATACCTTGGGTTCCATGCTGGAGGATCTGGATGCCCTCCAGCCCCAGGAAGCGCTGGTGCGTCAGGAGCTGGAAACAATGATGCAGAAAATGCTCAGCTCTCTCACGGATCGTCAGAGGCAGATTCTCTGTCTCCACTTCGGTCTGGAGGATGGAGTGGAACACTCCCTGGAGGAAATCGGTAAACTGCTGGGCATTTCCAAGGAGCGGACCAGGCAGATCGAGCGCCAGGCCATGGACAAGCTCCAGGCAATGGGCACCAGTATGGGATTGGAGGATTTTCTGGAATGATCGATATTCAATTCGAACAAAGCCCCTGGGAGGCTTATTTGAATTCCTGTAAAAACGGTGCGTCCATCTCCGCTTGGAATCTGATTTCCATGCTGGAAGATGAAGACGATGACGCGGTGGAGGATGCATTCCGGACCATCCAGGAAAAGCGGTTGAATTTGGATATTACCGCCCTGCCGAGAACCATCGCCGCGGGCCAGGCGGCCCAGCGGCTGAAGCAGGAAAAGGAATATGTACAAAAGGGGCTGAACCCTTCCGACATGGAAGAAAATGACCCGCTGCGTCTGTACCTGGAGGAAATCGCCGGGATTCCTGCCTATGGGGAAGAAGAACTTCTGGCGGAGAAACTGCTGTCCGGCGACGAAAAGGCTGCCGAAGCCCTGACCAATTCCGGTCTGGGTCGGGTGGTGCAGATGGCAAAGGAATTTGCCGGCTGGAATGTCCTTCTGCTGGATCTGATCCAAGAGGGCAGTGTGGGATTGTGGGAAGCCATTCAAAGCTACTCCGGCGGCGATTATGCTGCCCATCGTGACAGAATGATTCGCACGGCCCTTGCCAAATCCGTCATCTTGCAGGCCAGAAGCAATGGAATCAGTCAAAAAATGCGCCAGTCTCTTCAGGACTATCGCAGCACCGATGAAAAGCTCCTGATGGAGCTGGGGCGAAACCCCTCTCTGGAGGAAATTGCAGAGGGAATGAAGATCAGCAGGGAAGAGGCGGAGTGCATCAAAAAGATGATGGATGATGCCATACTGCTGAACCAGGCGGAGCAGCTGACCCAGTCCAAGGAAGAAACGCCGGAGGACGATCTGGCGGTGGAGGACACGGCTTATTTCCAGATGCGTCAGAGAATCGGTGAGCTGCTTTCTCAGCTGAACGAGCAGGATGCTCAAATCCTCACGCTGCGCTTCGGCCTGGAGAAGGGCCGCCCCATGAGCGCCGAAGAAGTGGGACGAACCTTGGGCATGACTTCCGGGGAGGTTTCCCGGCGGGAGATTGCAGCGCTTGCAAAACTGCGTACCGAAAAATAATCTGAAAAGGATGGATATCATGATGAAAAAAATTTCCGTGGCCATCGACGGTCCTGCCGGAGCGGGGAAGAGCACCATTGCCCGCCGGCTTGCGGCGGAATTGGGCTATCGCTATGTGGATACCGGTGCTATTTACCGCACGGTTGCCTATTTTATGGACCTGTGGGGTGTCAGCCCTAAGGATGTGGATGGGGTAAACCGCTATATTGACGAGCTTACCATCGAAATTGAATATGATGAAGACGGCCTGCAGCACATGATCATGAACGGTATGGATGTCACAGAGGACATTCGCACCCAGGAAATCTCCCAAAAGGCCAGCCTGATTTCGGCCCACGCCTGTGTGCGGGAAATGCTGCTGGACATGCAGCGGGATCTGGCCAATGCGTATGATGTGGTTATGGATGGCCGGGACATCGGTACGGTGGTTCTGCCCAAGGCAACTGTGAAGATTTTCCTGACCGCTTCCGCCGAGGTACGGGCAAAGCGCCGCTGCAACGAGCTGCTGGCCAAGGGCCAGAAGGCAAAGTACGAGACGGTTCTGAAGGAAATCCAGCAGCGGGATTACCAGGATACCCATCGGGAAATCGCCCCGCTGAAAATGGCCCGGGACAGCATCAAGGTGGATACCTCCGAGATGAATATTGAGGAGACGGTTGCGGCACTTTTGAAAATTATCCGGGAGAAGACAGCACCATGAGCGTTACGGTAGCCAAAAGTGCCGGCTTTTGCTTCGGCGTCAGCCGGGCGGTGGAACTGGTGGAAACAGCGGCAAAGGAAGGAAAGCATACGCTTACCCTTGGCCCCATCATCCACAACCGCCATGTGGTGGAGCGTTTTCAGAAGATGGGCGTCCAGGTCATTGAGCAGCCGGAGCAGGCGCAGCCCGGCGATACCGTTATCATCCGCTCCCATGGTGTCAGTCGGGAAGTTTACGAAAGGCTGGAAAAGCAGGGGGCAGAAATCATCGACGCAACCTGTCCCTTTGTAAAACGGATCCATAACCTGGTGGCACAGGCAGAGGAAGACGGACAATTGCCCATCATCATCGGCACACCCACCCACCCGGAGGTGGAGGGAATTGCCGGCTGGTGCACCCGGTGCAAGGTCTTTGCCGATGCGGAATCTCTGGAAAAATGGGTCGTGGAGGAACACATTTCCTCCGATTTGCCAGTTTGTATGGTTTCACAAACCACCTCCACAGAATTTTTGTGGAAAAAATGCGTCCAATTTGCAAAAAAACAGTTTACTTACTTGAAAACATTTGATACAATATGTAGAGCAACAGAGTGTAGGCAAAGTGAAGCATCCGCGTTAAGCCAAAGATGTAAGGCAATGGTCGTTGTAGGAGATCTCAAAAGTTCCAACACAGGCCGTCTTGCGATGATTTGCCGTGAACACTGCGAAAAGGTTGTCCTGGTGGATAACGCATCCGAGCTGGACAAAGACTTTTTCCGTGGTGTGTCTGATGTTGGAATCACTGCTGGTGCGTCGACACCGGCGTGGATTATAAAGGAGGTCAACAAGACTATGAGCGAAATTACCAATGTTGAGGCTGTGCAGGAGGAGAACTTTGCCGAGCTTCTCGAGCAGTCCATCAAAACTTTAAATACAGGAGATAAGGTTGTTGGAACCGTTACCGGTATTAGCAATACCGAGGTCCAGGTCGATCTGGGCACCAAGCATGCTGGTTACATTCCCTATGACGAAGTCAGCGCTGATTCTTCTGTAAAGCCTGAAGACGTGCTGAAGGTGGGCGACGAGATCGAGGTCTTTGTCGTTCGCGTCAACGATCAGGAAGGCACCGTGCAGCTGTCCAAGAAGAAGCTGGACGGCCTGAAGGTGTGGGACGACATGGCTGGTTATGTTGAGAACAAGACCACCATTGATGCCGTGATCACCGAAGAAAACAAGGGCGGCCTGGTTGCCAATGTGAAGGGCGTCCGTGTGTTCATCCCCGCTTCCCAGTCCGGCATCGCTAAGGGTGGCGACATGGCCGCTATGGTTGGCAAGCCCGTGCAGCTGAAGATCACCGAGGTCAACCGCGCTCGCCGCCGTGCCATCGGTTCCATCCGCGCCGTTACCTCCGAGCAGCGCAAGGCCGCTCAGGAGAAGATCTGGAGCGAGATCGAGGTGGGCAAGCAGTACCATGGTACCGTCAAGTCCCTGACTTCTTATGGTGCATTCGTGGACATCGGCGGTGTGGATGGCATGGTTCACGTCTCCGAGCTGAGCTGGAACCGCATCAAGACTCCCGCTGACGTTGTCAAGGTTGGTGACGAAATCGACGTTTACGTCATCTCCTTCGACCCCGAGAAGCACAAGATTTCCCTGGGCTACAAGACCGCTGAGATGAACCCCTGGAACCAGTTCATGAGCAAGTACAGCGTGGGCGACGTGGTGGAAGCCAAGATCGTCAAGCTGATGACCTTCGGTGCTTTCGCCGAGATCCTGCCCGGTGTTGACGGCCTGATCCACATCTCTCAGATCGCTGACCGCCGCATCGGCAAGCCCGAGGATGTTCTGTCCGAGGGCCAGGTTGTCCAGGTGAAGATTACCGACATCGCTGAGAATAAGCGTATCTCCCTGTCCATCCGTGCTCTGCTGGAGCAGCCCGAAGAGGACGCAGAGTAAGCATTACCCGCATGCCGGGGCAGGAAACTGCCCCGGTATTTTTATAGAAAGGATAAGATCATTATGGTTAAGCATATCGTTTTGTACAAACTGAAAGACGGCGTCAACAAAGCCGATGCAGTGAAGCTGATTGCTTCCGTGCTGGAGCCTTTGGTCGGAAAGATTCCGGGCCTTCTGCATCTGGAAATCCGCCAGGCCTACAATGGCATGGATTATGCCCTTTATTCCGAGTTTGAGAGCAGGGAGTCTCTTTCCTCTTATTCGGTTCATCCCCTGCACCTGGAGGCAAAGACGCATTTTGCCCATCTGCTGGAAAACCGTGTGGCAGCTGATTACGACGTATAAGGAGAACTGACATGAAAGCAATCGTCACCGTCGTGGGTAAGGACCGGGTGGGCATCATCGCCTCTGTCTGCACTCAGCTTGCCGCGTTTAACGTCAACGTTCTGGACATCAGTCAGACTGTTATGCAGGGTTATTTCACCATGATGATGGCCACTGAAATTTCCCAGTGCAGCATTCCCGTTGCCGAGCTGGCAAAGCAAATGGAGCAGGCTGGCGTGGAAATGGGCCTGTCCATTCATGTGCAGCGGGAGGACATCTTCCAGGCTATGCACCGGATTTGAGGACGCGCCATGCTGAATCAAAAGGACATCCTGGAAACCCAGGCCATGATTGAAAAGCAGCATCTGGATATCCGTACCATTACCATGGGAATCAGCCTTTTGGATTGCTGCGACCCTGATCTGAAAACCTGCTGCGATAAAATCTATCAAAAAATCACCCGCTGCGCCAAGGACCTGGTGAAGGTGGGCAACGAGATTGAAGCGGAATTCGGCATCCCCATTGTGAACAAGCGTATTTCCGTCACTCCCATTGCCCTGGTGGCCGGTTCCTGCCAGACGGATTCCTATGTGGAAATCGCCAAAACCCTGGATGCTGCTGCCAAAACCTGCGGCGTGAACTTCATTGGCGGCTTCTCTGCGTTGGTGCAGAAGGGCGCCACCACCGGTGATTGGAAGCTGATCCGTTCTATCCCGGCCGCCATGGCTGCCACCGAGCGTGTCTGTGCCAGTGTGAATGTGGGCTCTACCAAGGCCGGTATCAATATGGATGCCGTTGCAGAAATGGGCCGCATCATCAAGCAGGCCGCCGAAGCCACCAAGGACGACGGCTGCATGGGCTGCGCCAAAATTGTGGTGTTTGCCAACGCGGTGGAGGATAACCCCTTCATGGCCGGTGCTTTCCATGGTGTGGGCGAGCCGGAATGTGTCATCAATGTGGGCGTTTCCGGTCCGGGCGTGGTGCATCACGCTCTGCAGAAGGTGAAGGGCCAGCCCTTTGACGTGGTGGCCGAAACCATCAAGAAAACAGCCTTCCAGGTGACCCGGATGGGCCAGCTGGTGGGTGTGGAAGCCTCCCGGCGACTGGGCGTTCCCTTTGGCATCGTGGACCTGAGCCTGGCTCCCACTCCTGCTGTGGGCGACAGCGTGGCCCGCATTCTGGAGGAAATGGGCCTGGAGGTCTGCGGTACCCACGGCACAACGGCTGCTTTGGCTATGCTGAATGACGCTGTGAAAAAGGGCGGGGTGATGGCCTCCAATCATGTGGGCGGCCTTTCCGGTGCCTTCATTCCTGTGTCCGAGGACGAGGGCATGATTGCCGCTGCCGAACGGGGCACCCTGGTGATCGACAAGCTGGAGGCTATGACTTGTGTCTGCTCCGTGGGCCTGGACATGATTGCCGTCCCTGGGGATACCAGCGCTGCCACCATTTCCGCCATCATCGCGGATGAGGCAGCCATCGGCATGGTCAATACCAAAACCACCGCTGTGCGCATTATCCCTGCGCTGGGCAAAACCGTGGGCGATCGGGTAGAGATGGGCGGCTTGCTGGGAAGTGCTCCCGTCATGCCTGTCCACAGCGAGGGAAGCGACGCCTTCATCGCCCGGGGCGGCCGCATTCCCGCTCCGCTTCAGAGCCTGAAAAACTGATTCGATTCTTTTTTCAATTTTTTTGAGCCAGCCGTTTTCGGCTGGCTCTTATCCTATAAAAAACGATAGAACAAATTTCAGTTGTTGACATTACAGAACATTTGCTCTATAATATATTCAAACAAATAGATGAAAAAGATGGAAAATCAATGACAGAAGGGTCCATGGATTTTGATTCATCGAATCCAGCCATTTGAAGAAGGAGTGTTTTTGATGACAGAACTGGAAACCATGCAGCGTGCAAAGATGTTCATTGATCGGCTGGCGAATGGTCTTAACCCGCTGGACGGACAGCCGCTCCCGGAGGGAGAGATCGTCAATCATGTGAAAGTAGCCCGGTGTCTGTTTTACGTATCCAATGTGCTGCAACAGGTCATTCAAAATGGCGGGACTGTGGATAAGAAACCGAAGGGACCCAAAGAGCCGTTTTTTCTGGATGCAGCAGCCCGGTCAAAATTCCAGATATCCCAGAAACCCATTCCCATTACGGAAATCAGAGAAAGAATCAACAGCCTGATTGACTCGGATACCATGCTTCAGCTGAAGCATAAGAGTATCATCACCTGGCTGCTGAATGTTGGCATATTGAAAGAGGAGCCCGGCTTTGATGGAAAAATGAAGAAATACCCTACAGAAGCCGGGATTGGTATCGGTATCCAGCTGGAGCACCGGATGGGAATGCGCGGGAGTTATGATGTCATTGTTTACTCTCCCCAGGCACAGCAATTCATCCTGGATAATCTTGATGGAATCATTGTTTTGAATTGTCAGAAACCGTCACGGTGAAAAGAGTATCGGCCGCTGCCCATTCAGGGATAAGGATTCCCATTATCCCGGTGCGGTAAATTTGCTGCTTTGAGGTAGATCCAATGACTGTCAGAGATGCCAAATATGAAGATATGAAACAGTTGGGGCGGATTATGTCTGTTTCATTCAAAACAGCTTTTTCGGGTTATATTTCCCCGCAGACACTGGAAGTTTCTGCCAATCAAGACAGTTGCATCATGCTTTTGGAGAGCGTTTTCCGGGAAGGAAAGATCCACTTTCTCATAGGTGAGGAAGGTGGAATGCTCTGCTGGCAGGAAGAGGAGGCCGGCGTGGAGATGATAGCGATTCATTCCCTCCCGGAAACCTGGGGTACTGGCCTTGGACACGCTATGCTCACAGAAGCACTGTGCCAAATTGGCGAAAAGCCTGTTTTTCTGTGGGTCTTCAAAGAGAATCACCGCGCCCGTCGATTCTACGAAAAACATGGGTTCCACTGGGATGGAACCGAACGTGTCAGCGAGTATGACGGTGCACCGGAAGTACGGTATGTGAAAGGGTAATACCTAGGGCAACACCGCACAATGGGAACTGCGAGCTTCGGCGGATCTTTTGTTCCAATCGTGCAGTATGAAAAATGGAAAATACATCCAGTATTCCCGCATTTTTCATACTTTCGCTTGGAACAAAATCTCTCGCCGAATCTCCTTGCCCATTATGCGGTGTTGCCCTGGAATACGCCAGGGGGAAAAACAAAGACGGATGTAAAAAGCTGGGTCCCGGAGCATTCCGGGACCCAGTTTCCGTTTACCAGATTTCTTTCTTGCGCTGCTTGTTGGCTTTTGCGACGCCCTTGCTCCATTCCCGTTTGCGGCGGAGCATTTCCTCCTGGGAGGCTGCTTCTTCTTTCAGCTTCCGGTAGCTCTCCCACCGGGAAATGTCCAGTTCGCCTCTTTCGATGGCGGCTTTGATGGCACATCCGGGCTCTGCCTGGTGGGTACAATCGGAAAAGCGACACTTTCCGATAAACTGTTCCACATCGGAAAACGCATCAGCCAGACCCTCGGATACCTCCCACATGCCCAGCTCCCGCATACCCGGCGTGTCAATGATCATGGCACCGCTTTTCAGCCGAATGAGCTGACGATGGGTGGTGGTGTGGCGGCCTTTGGAATCGTCCTCCCGGATGCCGTTTACCGTCATGATCGTTTCACCGGCCAGAGCGTTGACCAGGCTGGACTTCCCCACGCCGGAGGACCCCAGGAATACCAGGGTTTTTCCCGGCTGTAAATAGGCGTTCAGCCGCTCCAGGCCATAGCCTGTCTGTGCGCTGACCACATGGGTGTTTACTCCGGCGGCCACACGCTCCACCTGGCAGGTATAATCCCAGGTGTCCTCCACCAGGTCCGCCTTAGTCAGCAGAATCACAGGGGTGGCCCCGGACTGCCAGGCAAGGGTGAGATACCGTTCCAGCCGCTTGGGATTGAAATCCATGTTCAGCGACTGCATGATGAACACATAGTCAAAATTTGCCGCAACCGCCTGATCTCTGGGAATAGGCCCCGGCTCCCGGCGGGAGAAAAAGGTTTTTCGGGGTAGGGTGGAAATGATCTGACTGTCGCCGTTGGGAATATGGTTGATGGTCACAAAGTCTCCCACGGTGGGGAATGATTCGTTTCCGCAGTAGTATTCTTTGGTTTTCAGTCGGGCGTGGGTTACACCGTACGCACATACAATTTCATACCGTTCCTTGTGAACGGCGGTAACCCGGGCGGGGAGTCCGGGAAAATTTTCGGTATTTGGTACATAGCCGTAATCGGATAGATTCATGTTTTCTTTCCTCCAAATTCAGTTGTAATGGGTTTATAAGTGTCAATAATCTCATAGAACAACACTCCTTTCCATATCGCTAACTGAAAATGGGCGCAAAAATACCGCAGCAAAGCAGCCCTCGTAATGGGCGCATTCTGCGGCTTCCATATACACGAAAGGTTACTTAAAAACGGCGCAACAAATCAGAAGGCCATTGCCTACGTTTTGATTCACGCCCATATTCAGTTAGCCGGTGACGACCTCACGAACAATCATACTTTAAGCTCCTTTCCCGCCTGCTTTTGCAGACATCTACACTAGAACTATAACACCGAAAAGGCACCTTGTCAATCAGAAATCGATTCCCATTTTTTTATGGGAGAATCAGATGCGGACTTTACAAAACGGGACATTTTGTGATATGATACAAACAAATGAGCGATGATAGAAACCAAAGGATTTGGCAGGTGCTTTATGAGTAAAAAAGTGACGGAAGTGGTTGCGGCACTGATCTGGCAGGGAGAGTGCTTTCTCATCTGCCAACGGCCGGCACAAAAAGCTCGGGGGCTGCAATGGGAATTTGCAGGCGGCAAGGTGGAACCGGGGGAGACAAAAGAGCAGGCCCTGGTCCGGGAATGTCAGGAAGAATTGGGCGTTACTTTATCTGTGGGTACCGCGTTTATGGAGGTTAAACATGCCTATCCGGACATCACCATTCACCTGACGGTTTTCAATGCCGTGATCGTCCAGGGAAACCCTCAGAAATTGGAACACAACGATATTCGCTGGATTCATCCTGGGGAAGCGTCCCAATTTGAATTCTGTCCGGCGGATCGGGTGATTCTGGAAAAAATCATAAAGGAGCATCCGAATGGTTAGAGAATTAGTGCATGATCCCATTTTCCTGGCGCAGAAGTCCGAACCGGCATCGAAGGAAGACATTCAGGTTGCCCGGGACTTGCTGGATACGCTGGCAGCCTACAGGCAGACCTGTGTCGGAATGGCGGCCAATATGATCGGTGTCAGCAAACGTGTGATTGCCTTCGACAATGAGGGAACTTCTATGGTGATGCTGAACCCGGAAATCATCAAAGGAACAGGGGAGTACGAGACGCAGGAGAGCTGCCTGTCCCTGTTGGGTGGGCCCCGGAAGACAAAGCGGTACCAGAAAATCAAAGTGCAGTATCAGACAGTGGATTTCCAAATCCGACTGAAAACATTCACCGGCTGGACAGCCCAGATCATCCAGCATGAGATTGACCATTGCAATGGAGTGCTGATATGAAAGCTTTCCCACGAAAAGAGCGGTCTCTCGACGGGGGAGCAATTAATCAGGGTTTGAATGCGTACACTGCATCGAAAAGACTGTGCAAAGTCTGGAGGGAACAATATGAAATTCACCAAGGAACAGATACAGGTAGAGCTGGATGCACTGCCGGAGCATTATAAAACCGGAGATGTGGATCGGTTGATTCGCAGGCTTGTGAAGCAAAAGGCGGACGTGTCACTGCTGCGTCCATATATCCTTACCGAACAGCAATTCCATAGAATCTATTTTTATGTATCTCTGGATCAGATCAAAGATGTGAATGAACGCATGGCATTCATCCATGAAAACCTGCTTTTTTCCGACTGGTGGCATACGGATCAGATCATTTCTTATGTGGAGGATCTGGATTTTGATTCCGCATTGGCGTACGCAAAGGAATACATCCGTCACGAAGATCCTTTCATCCGTCGCTGGGGGTATGTGCTGTTTATCTCCCGGCTGTGCAAAGATCATGCGGCTCAGCTTTTGCCGCTGATGCACGATGATGAGCATTACTATGTCCAAATGGCCCAGGCCTGGCTCATTGCGGAGCTGGCGGTATATGAGCCGGAAGCGGTGTACGAATGGTTTGGGGAAAATGATTTAAGGTATAGCATTAACGGTAAAGCAATTCAGAAAATTTGCGATTCCTTCCGGATTGAAAGGCAATGGAAGCAGAAATTCAAAGAACTCCGTCCGGAATTGAGGGAGCGGAGGTAACCTGATTTCCAATGGTGATTCTGCTATGTTGATGCGTTCATGCCGGTTGCGGCCTGCCATCAGACCATAAGCCGGGGGTTTATAATGGTGGATAGCTTGCCAAAGGGTGGTTCAGAAGCCGCATGATTTCCAGTTCATCCAGGGCATCGTGGAATGCATTGTGCGTTTCGCTGTATGTATGCTTTTCGGAGAGCAGGCGCAGCATGGATTCCACGCTGTAGCCCCGCTTCAGGCGGCCGGTGCTGTAGCAGTCGGCACAGGCGGGAATTTTGGGATTGTGCTGGCGGTAGATGGCCAGGCGCATGATATCATGCCACTGAAAGCACCGAAGCTCCGGGAGATGATTTCGGTCGAAGCAGGCATTGTAGGCGAAAATGGAAGAAATACCATGCTGCTGCAGCCAGGTGCGCAGCTCATCCAATGCTTCTGCGCGGGTGCAGAGAATGGGCTCCACCGGTGTATCCAGGAACAATGTACCGGAATACATTCCGCCAACCGCACACTCTATGGGAAGAACGTGGTATTTGGCTTCCACCGGCTGAAAGGAATTTGCATCCGCAATCACGGTGCCAATGGACATGACCTGGTCGGCCCAGTTTGTTTCGGTGTCAATGACGGCAAATTCTGCCATATTTCTGTCTCCTTGATTATCTTCACAAATTCAATTTTTAGAAGTATCATATATGAAAGGAACCAAATTGTCAATGGAGGGAACAAAATGGAACGTGTATGTCAATTTTTGAAAGAAGTCGGCACATATTACCTGGCAACTATGGAGGCAGACCAGCCCCGTGTTCGCCCTTTTGGAACAGCCCATGTTTTTGAGGGAAAACTGTACATCCAGACCGGGAAAGTCAAGCCTGTGTCCAAACAGCTCATGGCCAATCCCAAGGCGGAGATCTGCGCTTTTCATGCCGGGACCTGGGTACGTATTTCCGGGGAACTCGTGGAGGATGATCGGGTGGAAGCCCGGAAATCCATGCTGGACGCCTATCCCAGCCTGCGAAAGATGTATGACGAAAACGACGGCAATACACAGGTATTCTACTTCAAAAATGCCACCGCAACCTTCTCTTCCTTCACCGCCGCACCGGAAACCATCCAGTTCTGAACCATCGGAATACCACAGAAAGGAGCGGACAAGATGTTCGGAAGAAAAGTAAAAAAGTGTTCCTATGACCGGGAAAATTTGCGGCCTGTGATTCGTTCCAGCATCTGTACCGGCGAGCAGGTAGCTGGCTTTAAGAATATCCATACCGGGAAATTCAGTGAGGTCATGCTGCTCCGCAACGACAGAGATCTTGCGGAATTCCTGCACATTTACGATATTTCCGAAGCGGATGTTGTAAGGGAATTCTGAAAGGGAGCGGTATCGTAATGAGGAAAAGACCGCCAGCGTTCGCAAGGAACACTGGCGGTCTTATTCGTAGAAAGACTACCACCCGCTATGCGGGTGCGCCGGAAAAAGTTCTACTTATGCGTAGAAAAGAAAAACCTCCAGTGATAGAGTAGTAGCAGGTTCGCCAACCGCTACAAAACAAAATCAATGGAGGTTATCCAAATGGACAACAATAGTTTAGCACACACAAAGTGGAATTGCAAATATCATATCGTTTTCACACCCAAATACCGCAGGCAGATCATCTACAGGCAGATTTCAGCGGATATCGGTCAGATTATCAGAACGCTATGTGCCCGAAAGGGAATAACGATTATAGAAGCGGCAGCCCTTCCGGATCATATTCATCTATACGTAGAGATTCCGCCTAAGTACAGCGTGTCAGAAATCGTAGGATATCTCAAAGGAAAAAGCAGCTTAATGATATTCGACCGACACGCAAATCTAAAGTACAAGTATGGAAACCGGCACTTCTGGTGCAGGGGGTACTATGTAGATACAGTAGGGCGTAACGAAAAGACGATAAAAGAATATGTACGCAACCAGCTTCAGGAGGACATCGCAAGTGACCAGATGTGCCTCAAGGAATTCAAAGACCCGTTTACGGGTGAGCCGGTAGCCAAAGGCAAATAAAGAGCCGCCCCCGGAAGGGGGCAGCCCGTAACAAATTTGCAGTTGGCGAACCGTTCATGCGTCTTAAGACGCGGCTGTATTAGGCCCTTATAGGGCCTGTGCAAGCCACCGGCTTCGCCGGTGGTCTTGACTATGCCTGTGGCGCCGGAGAGACGGAGGGGAGATTCCCCAGGTTGTCGTTTTCATCCCTGTTGGGAATGGACTTCAGATATTCCGTGTCTCCCCGGTGGGCAATACCGACCCCCGCAATCTGCCCTTGCTTTGCCATGGAAACAGCCTCCGGTCTGGAGACAAAGCTTTCGTCCGACAGCTTGTAGCCTGTGATTCTGCCGCCTTCCTTCACAAGCCCAACGATGCGTTTTGCGTTTGGCCCGGCCTGGGGAATTTGATCCAATGTATTCTTGACAAGATTGTTTCCGCCCATATCCATCGCTCCTTTTGCTTGTAGTGTTTGCAACGGTGGAGGAAATATGCAATTGAGCTCCCCGAGAAATTCAGAAAGGGGTGCGCAAATATCAATATTGAAAGACTGTATGGATCGTCTGCGTGGCGGATGTCTGGGGCCCGGCAGATAAGAAAGGGAGTACAGTTGTTGACTTTTGGCTGTGGTGTGATACAATTACAGGGAAAATGATTCCACTTTCATGATGCAACGAAGGCCCTTTGAAATGAAGTTATTCATTTTGATAAGAATGATTCAATCCCGATGGAGTCAGGCATCATGCCTGTTCCAGGAAAGGAGAGAGATATTTGACCAGAATAAAACATGTTTTATGCATTTTACTGACCTGGGTAGTGCTTCTGCAGCCGCTGCTTATGGTATCCCGTGCCACGGAAGAAATTCTTCCCGGCGAGACAGAAGCTTCAATTCCCAGTGAAACGGAAATAACGCAGACGCTTCCCGATGAGCAGCCTGCAGAATCGACTCCAACGGAGGCGGCTGAAGCAGAAGCCACTGAAACCACGGAAACTTCTGCCACCAAGGCGGAAGAAGATGCACCAGTGGAAGCGACTCTTGAGGAACCCACTGAGCCGGAAGCGGAATGTGTGAGACCATACGAAAATTTCCCAAATTACTCGATGGAGGAGTACGGCGATACCATGTATGGCGCCGGCACAATCAAAAGCAACGGCAGTGGTGTTACGTGTCTGGCAGCCTTGGCGACCTGCCTCACAGGGCATTCCTATTACCCGGACGAGCTGGCTGGATATTTCGGCAGCTACGGCAATAACAATATTGAACGGCTGCTCTATGGCTCTTCCACGTTGAAGCTGCCCTTTTACCAGGCGGCAAACTATCATGATGTGCTGAATGCTTTGAGAAATGGAAAAATTGCGATCCAGCTGATGAACAGCAGGTCCATTTTTACGGATTATCAGCACTTTATTGTCATCAAAGGCTACAATTCCAATGGCCTCTTGGAGGTTTATGATCCTTCCGCCGCGAACCGGGAACACTGGCTGCTGAAGAATGGTTTTGAAAACGGGTTTACGGAGGATGAGCTCTGCTGGGGCTTCTCTGGAGCTTGGATTTATGATCCGGCCCAGATTCCGGCAAATCCATACATCTATGAGCCGACAGCCCGGGCGTATGAACAGCCTCGGTATGACGGTGTTCAGTTGACGGAAGCGGAAATTGATCTGCTGGCCCGTCTTGTTTGGGTGGAGGCTCGGGGAGAAAGTGCCGAAGGCCAGCAGGCGGTTGCGGAGGTGGTACTGAACCGACTGGCATCCGGAAAATTCCAGAATTCCCTGCGGGGTATCATCCTGGATGTAGAGCAGTTCGTTCCCCACGAGCTCCTGAAAAAGGCCGAACCGGCACAGTCCCAGTACGAAGCCATTGACCGGGCGCTGTATGGCCCCTATGTTCTGCCAATAGATGTGTATTTCTACGGAACCACGCCCATCACCGACAATGTCTGGGGCAGAATTGGTGGACACATTTTCTGTTATGCCGATGGGTAGAACCCGTAAAAAAGAGCCTTTTGTGAAATTTCGGACAATTCTCGCCTGAAATTTTCCGGGTGAGGATTGTCCGGCTTTTTCTTTGTGTTATGGACATCGAGACTTAACACTGCGGTGTGGTGTCGGAGCGGTTCCCGGATCAAAATGGAAAAACAATCCTTTGGAGCCGGTTCAACCGGGATGATTGGGCGATTGATCATCACGGAAAGTGACAAAGTGGTACACCTACTACGAATAAAATGTCCCGGAATTGGATTCGTGAACGTCACGCTTCCAATTCCGGGTTTTGCTTCGGTTGTAGGCTTTGCTGCTTTGCGGCTTCCGGGTGACGGGACTGATCTGCCCCCCAGGTGCCGCGCTTGGCGCTGTCCAGCTTGCGCTTTTCCTTCTTGGACAGCTTCCCATAGGGAATATACTTTTCCATTTATAGTACCTCCATTTTCGTTTGCAATTATCCTATCAGAAAAGTGTGGAAGTGTCAAATGAAAGTTCAATTTAAGAAAACGCAATGAGCGATGCAACACTGTTTTTTCAGAGCTGTTCCAAACAGAAAATCCAATTCTTTAGTGTATCATCTGAAAAATCATACAGCACTTTTTAAGCAGCCGGATGGGTTTTCTCCATCCACCTCAGTGTTTTCTTAGGCCCTTGGTCAAGTATTCTGTCAGCCGTTCTGCAAAGCGGCGATGTCCTTCCTCAGTGAAGTGCACGCCGTCGAAGGCCAGTTCGATGTTCCAGTTGCTCGTGTCGACAAAGGGAATATTCAGCCTCTGTGCCAACGTATGATATTCTTCCGCAAGCCGGATGGATTCTGATGTCAGCTCATCGCTGGGTACCCAAGCACCCCGCTTCATGGGCGGCGGAGCGACCAGGAGAATGTTTTTGCAATGGTGGAGAAGTTGATTCAGAAATATTTCCATCCGTGCAGCGGTTTCAGAAGCAGAGTCGCCCTGCAGCAGATCATTGGTACCCAGCATAACAAGGAATAGATCCACAGGTGCGCATTCGGAAAGCAGCTGGAAATCGCAGGGATTGCGGGGAATCTCCCTTCCGTTGGTACCGGCGTTGATGACTTCCCACCCTGTCTGTTTTGCAAGAATATCTACCCAACGGTCTTCCGCAGGATATCGGTCCGCCAGATAAGACCTGGGATCGTAGCCATAGGTATTGGAGTCGCCAAAACATAGAATTCGCATGGTTACCCTCCCTTGCGGGGCATTTTTTCCATTTTATCATGCCAGCTGTTAAATGTCAAACCGCCGCTTTTCGCGCTGAAAACACGCTGAAAATGTGTCGCTTCGGTTCCGGAAGATGTGATTAGTCAAAGGAAGAGTGATTGTGAAGCAAGCGAATATTCAATGAGATTCTTCTGTAACAGAATCATTCCCGCGGGATTCCCCCTCGCTCTCGCTGTGGGATCATACAGGAAAGCATTATTCGTAAATCCATCGGTTCACAAACACAGGGCAGGTTTCTTTGTTGACTTGACCTTACAATTACCTTATAATCGTTGTAGAACAAATCATTGAGTTTGCCATGCCTGTTTTTGAACATCAAAACATTATGGATGCAATCGAGCTGACAAAAGGAAAAAGCAGAAAAAATACAGCGAAAAGAGGTGAATCCTATGGCCTTTGATTTTAAGAAAGAGTACAAAGAGTTTTACTTACCAAAGAACAAGCCCCAGATTGTAACGGTGCCGCCTATGAATTACATCGCCGTTCGCGGCAAGGGTGATCCAAACGAGGAAGGCGGCGCTTACAAAGCAGCGATTGGGGTACTGTATGCGATTGCCTACACCATCAAAATGAGCAAAATGGGCGACCACCGCATTGACGGCTACTTTGATTTCGTGGTGCCGCCGCTGGAGGGCTTCTGGTGGCAGGATGGTGTGGAGGGCATCGATTATGCGGAAAAATCCACGTTCAACTGGATCAGCGTCATCAGAATGCCGGATTTTGTGACCAAGGCGCACTTTGACTGGGCTGTGTCGGAGGCCACCCGGAAGAAAAAGCTGGATTGCAGCGCCGCTGAATATCTGAACATTGACGAGGGCGAGTGCGTTCAGATCATGCACCTGGGGGTATTTGACGACGAGCCTGTCACGGTTGCGATTATGGATGAATACTTGGCAGCGAACGGTTACGAAAACGACTTTTCCGAAACCCGCCTGCACCATGAGATTTACCTCACCGATGCCCGCAAGGTAGCCCCGGAGAAATGGAAAACCGTGATACGGCATCCAATTAGGAAAGCGGAGTAAAAACTGCACCGCTGTAAACAAAGAAAAGCCACTTGAGAGGGAATAGACGATGGACAGCGATATTTTATTCTTCTTTGGGGAGCACATGGATGCTCTGCCCATGTATGAGCGGTTGGAAGAAGCGATTCTAACCCGGATTCCTAATGTGAAGATCAAGGTTGCCAAGACCCAGATCACTTTTTCCAACAAGCGGGGCTTTGCCTTTGTGTCCTTCAATCCTTGCCGCAGAGCAAAGGAACGCCCGCCTGTTTGGATGACCGTCACGTTCGGGCTGGGGTATCGAAAGGAATCTCCCCGAATCGATGTTGCCACGGATCCCTATCCCGGCAGGTGGACACATCATGTGATGGTGGAAACGCCTGATGAAATTGACGAGGAACTGCTGGACTGGATTCAGGAAGCGGCGGATTTTTCCGACACAAAAGGGAGGACGAAATGACCAACGAGAAAGTATTTGCCATGTCCTTTGCCAAGGTGTACCCCATGCTGATTGCCAAGGCGGAGCGGAAGGGGCGCAGCCGTGACGAGGTGTTCACTGTGACCGCGTGGCTGACGGGGTATACGAATGAGCAGCTGGAAGGACTGCTGTGCTCGGACATCACCTACGGCGACTTCTTCCGTAATGCCCCGGCGCTGAACCCTGCGCGAAAGCAGATCAAAGGCTCTGTCTGCGGCGTGAAGGTGGAGACCATCGAAGACCCCCTGATGCAGGAGATTCGGTATCTTGACAAGCTGGTGGATGAGCTTGCCAAGGGAAAACCGGTGGAGAAAATTTTGAGGTGACAACTATGTGGACTTGTCCAAAGTGCGGAAGAACCTTCCGGCGAACCGAACAAAGCCATTACTGCGGAAAAGCCCCGGAGACCATCGAGGAATATATCCGGGGGCAGCCGGAAGAAGTGCAGCCGATCCTGCGGCAGCTTCAGGAAACCATCCACGGGGCGATCCCTGAGGCAAAAGAGAAAATTTCGTGGAGCATGCCCACCTTCTGGAAGGGGCGCAACCTGATCCAGTTCGCGGCATCCCAAAAGCATATTGGGCTGTATCCCGGTCCCGAGGCGGTGTCGGCCTTTGCTGATCGGTTGGAATCGTTTCCCACCAGCAAGGGGACGATTCGTCTGCCGCTGAACCAGCCTATGCCGCTGGAACTGATTGCTGATATCGCCCGGTGGTGCGAGAAAAACAATGGAAAATAAGGAAAGGGGTGCATGGCTGTGGGCAAACAGTACGAATACGAAGCAGTCATTCACGAGCTGCCGGAAAAGGGTGGTGCCTATGTGGTGTTTCCCTGGAACATCCGGGAGGAGTTCGGCAAAGGCCGCGTCAAGGTCCACGCCACCTTTGACGGCATCCCCTATGACGGCAGCATTGTCAATATGGGCGTGAAAAAAGAGGACGGATCCGTCTGCTTTCCGGACTTCGAAACTAGACATTACAGGTTCGATAGAGGTAAAAACAGAACAGTATTTTAGGAAAAGAAAAAAATAAGAAGTTAGAAAAACCGCTGTTTCCGTTTGAAAACAGCGGTTTTGGTCCGGGCTGCGGGACTTGAACCCACGGTCTCCTGGTCCCAAACCAGGCGCGATACCAAACTTCGCTAAGCCCGGATATTCAGTTGGAGTTTTTTCAGATGTGGTCAAACATGTGGTCAAAGGCTATTTTAGACCAGAGCAGGGGAGAAGTCAAGAAGAAAAAGTGTTAGCGCCGCAACGGGTTTTCGGGTTAGCGGGATGCTACCGCCGGTTTGGTGTACCAGCTCCCAAAGCAGGCGCGCTACCAGCTGCGCTACACCCGGATATGAAGGGTCTCACGACACGTAATGTATTATACACAAAGAGAAAAGAAAAAGCAATCAATAGTTTTTGTCCCGGGGGCGAAATTTGAGTTGAAAACCGTCAGGTGGTTGTGTATGATAGGGAAGTGAGGTGATATCTGTGGAAAAGAAAGGCTTGTCACAGGAGGCGCTAAAGTCGATCGCCTGTATAACGATGCTGCTGGACCATATTGGCGCGACAATGGTGCGTGGATATACACTGCGGATCATTGGCAGGATTGCATTCCCAATTTTTTGTTTTCTCATGGCCGAGGGGGCTTATCATACAAAGAATCCCAGAAAATATTGTCTTCGTCTGATGATCGGAATGCTGCTGTCGGAGCTGCCGTTTGATCTGGCGTTTCGGCTGAAGCCTACCTGGGAGTACCAAAGTGTGATGGTAACGCTGCTGCTGGGCTTTGTGGTGGTTGAAATCATTCAGAATACCAGGTATGATCTTGTGAAGCTGCTGGCAGTGGGTGGTGGCTTTGCGCTGGCGGAATGGGCCAATACGGACTATGGTGGATGCGGTGTTCTGCTGATTGTCTTGTTCAGCCAGACCCGGGGGAAGCTTTGGCTGCAAACGGTGATGGTTGCCATGTTCGCCTGGATGCTGAACAGCGTCCGTATCCCGGTGTTTGGGTTTTCCATTCCCATTGAGATGTTCGCGGTGCTGTCCATGATTCCCATTGCACTTTATTCCGGAAGAAAAGCAACCTCCAGCAAGGCTGTTCAGTGGGGGTTCTATCTGTTCTACCCAGTCCATCTGACGGTGCTGGTGTTTGTGAGAATGCTGGTGCTGAACCAGAATCCCATAAGTCAGCTGATGAAAATGTTTGGATTATAAAGAAACGGCTATTGCGGCACTGCTGCAATAGCCGTTTCAATTTACACGTTAAACAGGAAGTTGACGATGTCGCCGTCCTTCATCACGTAGTCCTTGCCCTCGCTGCGAACCAGACCTTTGGCCTTGGCGTTTGCCATGGTGCCGCAGGCTTTCATATCCTCGAAGGCGATGACTTCCGCACGGATAAAGCCCCGCTCAAAGTCAGTGTGGATCTTGCCGGCGGCCTGAGGCGCTTTGGTGCCCCGTTTGATGGTCCAGGCACGGCATTCGTCGGAGCCGGCGGTGAGGAAAGAAATCAGACCCAACAGGGCATAGCTGCTGCGAATCAGCCTGTCCAGGCCGGACTCCGCAACACCCAGCTCCTCCATGAACATGGCCTTCTCCTCCGGGTCATCCAATTCGGCAATGTCGGCCTCCAGTTTGGCGCAGATGGGGAGGACCTGGCTGCCTTCTGCTTCGGCCAGCTGCTTCACGGCAAGGTAGTGGCGATTGCTTTCAGGCTCATTGACCTCGTTTTCTGCCAGGTTGGCGACATAAATGGTTTTCTTCAGGGTCAGCAGATCGCTGGTGCCAATCAGAGCCATATCTTCCTCGCTGCCATCGAAGGTACGGGCCAGCTTGCCCTGATTCAGATGTGCCAGCAGCTCGGTGAATACTTCAGCCTCCCTGAGAAAGCGCTTGTCGCCGCCTTTGGCAGCCTTCTGGCACTTGTCAATGCGGCGCTCCACCATTTCGATATCCGCCATGACCAGTTCCAGGTTGATGATGTCAATGTCCCGCAGAGGGTCGGTGGAACCCTCCACGTGGGTGACATTGGAGTCCTCAAAGCAGCGGACCACATGAACGATAGCATCAGTGGTGCGGATGTTGCTAAGGAATTTGTTGCCCAGGCCTTCGCCCTTGGACGCACCCTTCACAAGGCCGGCAATGTCAACGAATTCAATGACGGCAGGAGTGACCTTCTTGGGGTTGTGCAGCTGTGCCAGCCAGTCCAGACGCTCATCGGGAACAGAAACCACACCAACGTTGGGGTCGATGGTGCAGAATGCATAGTTGTCAGCGGGTACGCCTGCATTGGTGATTGCATTAAACAGGGTAGATTTGCCCACGTTGGGCAGTCCGACGATACCTAATTTCATTTATTCTCAAATCTCCTTTATTCTCTAGGGTTTTTCGATTTCTGGTTGTGTATTCTACGCCATTTATACTCCATTTTTGATTTCCATTGAAAAGATAGCCAGGTTGCTGCGAAAAGGAGTACATTCATATAGGCACAATACGTTAACATACAGTATAACATAGAATTTTTGGGTTTTCAATAGATAGAAAGTGCTGTTGAGAGGCTTTTCTCAACAGCACTTCTA
>CAMEWH010000006.1:0-63299 GCA_945940335.1 uncultured Clostridia bacterium
CCGCAAAATCGTTGTGCCGCAACGGGTTCGGAGTTTCAAAAACTCACTCCCACTCCACCGTTGCGGGGGGTTTGGAGGTGATGTCGTAGACCACCCGGTTGATGTGGCGGACTTCGTTGGTGATGCGGTTGGACACCTTGGCCAGCAGGTCATAGGGGATGCGGGCCCAGTCGGCGGTCATGAAGTCGTCGGTGGTAACGGCGCGGATGGCCAGCAGATGATCGTAGGTGCGATGGTCGCCCATGACACCCACGGTGCTCACCCCGGGGAGGACACAGAAAAACTGGGCCATGTTCTTTTCATAGCCGTTTTTCGCCATCTCGTCCCGGAGCACCCAGTCGGCCTCCTGGAGGATCTTCACCTTCTCGGCGGTGATTTCGCCGATGATGCGCACGCCCAGGCCGGGACCGGGGAAGGGTTGACGCCACACCAGTTCCTTGGGGATGCCCAGCTGCTCGCCCACCCGGCGCACTTCGTCTTTGAACAGGTCCTTCAGCGGCTCGATGGTGCCCAGGAACTTCACGTCCGTAGGCTGGGCCACCATGTTGTGGTGGGTTTTGATCTTATCTGCCTCGCCCTTGCCGGATTCAATCCGGTCGGGATAGATGGTGCCCTGGGCGAAGAAGCTGTCGGCACTTCCCTGGCGGCGGATTTCGTCCCAGAAGGCCTTGTAGAACTCGGTGCCGATGATCTTCCGCTTTTCCTCGGGATCGGTGACCCCCTTGAGGCAACTGAGAAAATGCTCCTGGCAGTTCAGGCGGACAAATTTCATATCAAACAGACGGGTGAAAGTCTCCTCCACGAAGTCGCCCTCATCCTTACGCATCAGGCCCTGGTCCACAAACACGCAGGTGAGCTGGTCGCCCACCGCCCGGGAGATCAGGCCCGCTGCCACGGAGGAATCCACGCCGCCGGACAGACCCAGGATGACCTTCTTGTCGCCGATCTCCTCCCGCAGGGCAGCGACGGTGTCCTCGATGAAGGAGTCCATCCGCCAGGTACCCTCACAATGGCAGACGTTGTACAGGAAATTGCGCAGAATCTGATTGCCAAACTGGCTGTGGGTGACCTCGGGATGGAACTGGACGGCGTAGAGCCGCTTTTCGGCGTTTTCCATGGCCGCCACGGGGCACACATCCGTATGGGCCGTGATCTTGAACCCGGCGGGCACTTTTTCGATGCGGTCGGTGTGGCTCATCCACACCACGCTCTCGGCGGGTACGCCCTCCATCAGGCAGGAGGCGGGCTCATCCAGAATGAGGTGAATCTTGCCGTACTCGCTGGTCTCCGCGGTAATGACGGTACCGCCGCCCATCCAGGCGGTGAGCTGGGCGCCGTAGCAGATGCCGAGAACCGGAATGCCCAGCTCCAGCACCTTGGGGTCATAGTGGGGGGAGGACATATCATAGACGCTGTTGGGACCGCCGGTGAAGATGATGCCGCAGTAACCGGCAGCAGCAATCTCCTCCGGAGTGATGCCGTTGTAGGGCTTGATTTCGGCGTAGACGTTCAGGTCACGAACCCGGCGGGCAATCAACTGATTATACTGGCCGCCGAAGTCCAAAACGAGGATTTTTTCCATTGGGTTTCCTTCCTTCTGTGGAGTATGTGGAATATAGCAGAACAGGGAATGCGCAAAGGCAGGGAATGCGCAAAGGCATTCCCTATCCATTTTACAGATTGATTTCCGCGATTTCAGAGCCCACACCTTCCAGGGCGGGCTTCACTTCTGCCAGGAACGCATCCACCTGCTGGGGGCAGCGGCCAATATAGTCGCTGGGATTCAGCAGGGTTTCCATTTCCTCCAGAGTCATGCCGAATTCCGGGGCCTGGGACAGCCGCTCCAGCAGGTCGCAGTCCTCGCCGTTCTTCATTTTGGCGGTGGCTTCCATGGAGCACTTGCGGATGATTTCATGGAGCTCCTGACGGTTGCCGCCACGCTTGACGGCCTCCATCATCAGATTTTCGGTGGTCATGAAGGGCAGATACTCCCGTACGGTGCGCTCCACGATTTTCTCGTTGACGTGCAGACCGTCGGTGACGTTCTGGGCCAGGCGGAGCACGGCGTCAGCGCACAGGAAGCCCTCGGGCAGGGAGATCCGGCGGTTGGCGGAATCGTCCAGGGTCCGCTCCAGCCACTGGGTGGAGGCGGTCATGGGGGCGTTCATAGCATCGGCCATCAGGTAGCGGGACAGGGAGCAGATACGCTCGCAGCGCATGGGGTTGCGCTTGTAGGCCATGGCAGAGGAACCGATCTGGTTTTTCTCGAAGGGCTCTTCCACCTGGCGGTCGTGTTGCAGCAGACGAATGTCGTTTGCCATGCGGTAGCAGCTCTGGCCGATGGAGGACAGCACATTCAGAATCCGGCTGTCCAGCTTCCGGGGGTAGGTCTGGCCGCAGACGGAGAAGCACTTGGCAAAGCCAAAGTCCGCGCTGATCATCCGGTTCATCTCGTCGATCTTGGCGGTGTCCCCGTTATAGAGGTCCATAAAGCTGGCCTCGGTGCCGGTGGTACCCCGGCAGCCCAGGAACTTCATGCTGTCGATGACAAAGTCCAGCTCTTCCAGGTCGCTCATCAGGTCCTGCATCCACAGTGTGGCCCGCTTGCCAACGGTGACCAGCTGAGCGGGCTGATAGTGGGTGTAGCCCAGGGTGGGCATGGCCTTATACTTCCCGGCAAACTGGGACAGGTTCTTGACCACCTTTAACAGCTCGCCCCGCAGGTACTTCAGGCCATCCCGGTAGAGCACCACGTCGGCATTGTCGGTGACGTAGCAGCTGGTGGCACCCAGGTGGATGATGCCGGCGGCCTTGGGAGCCACCAGGCCATAGGCATAGACGTGGGCCATCACATCGTGGCGCACTTCCTTTTCCCGGGCAGCAGCGGCTTCAAAATCAATTTCGGTCAGGTGCGCTTCCAGCTCTTCCACCTGCTCCTGGGTCACAGGCAGGCCCAGGGCGTGCTCTGCCTTGGCCAGACTCACCCACAGCTTACGCCAGGTGATGATTCTCGTCTCGGCGGAGAACAGGTTCAGCATATACTTGGAAGCATAACGGGAGGACAGGGGGGATTCATAACGGTCAGTCATAAGGCGCTCCTATCTCTGAATTAACGAATGATGATGCTGTCCCGCTCGGGGCCAACGGATACATAGCCAATGTGGCAGCCGATCTTCTCCTCGATATACTCCACATAGCGCTTGGCGGCCTCGGGCAGATCGTCCCAATGGCGGACACCGGAAATGTCGCACTTCCAGCCGTCCAGGTATTCGATCACAGGCTTGGCCTCAGGCAGCAGACAGGGGAAGGGGAATTCGTCGGTTTTTTCGCCGTTCACTTCGTACTGAACGCAAACGGGTATTTTCTCCATATAGCCCATCACGTCCATCTTGGTCAGGGCGATGTTGGTGGCACCCTGGCATCTCACACCGTAGCGGGTGGCCACGATGTCGATGGGGCCCACCCGGCGGGGACGGCCGGTCTTGGCGCCGTACTCAAAGCCGGCTTCCCGGAGCTTGTCCGCTTCCTCGCCAAACATTTCGCAGGTAAAGGGGCCCTCGCCCACGCAGCTGGAATAGGCCTTGACCACACCCACCACTTCATCGATCTTCACATTGGGCATGCCGGAGCCCACCGGGGCATAGGCGGCAATGGGGTTGGAGGAGGTGGTGTAGGGGTGGATGCCGTAGTCCAGGTCCCGCAGGGCGCCCAGCTGGGCCTCGAAGAGAATCTTCTTGCCCTGGGCCTGGGCATCCCGCAGGAACACTCCGGTGTCGCAGATGTAGGGCTTGATCTTCTCGCAGTAGTCATTGAGCCATTTTTCCAGCTCCTCCATGGTCACAGGCTCAGCGCCGTAGACCCGGGTGATGGTCAGGTTCTTCCACTCCAGCAGGTCCTGCAGATGAGCCTTCAGGTGCTCGGGGTACAGCAGCTCACCGGCCAGAACGGTCTTCTTGGAGAATTTATCGGCATAGAAGGGGGCAATGCCCTGCTTGGTGGAGCCGAACTTCTTGTCGGCCAGGCGGGCTTCCTCCAGGCCGTCCAGATCCCGGTGCCAGGGCATCAGCAGAGAGGCCCGGTCACTGATCTTCAGATTGTCGGGGGTCAGCGCCACGCCCTGGGCCTGGACTTCCTGCATTTCCTTCCACAGGTTCTCCGGGTCCAAGGCCACGCCGTTGCCCAGGATATTCACCACGCCCTGGCGGAAAATGCCGGAGGGCAGCAGGTGCAGGGCAAATTTACCGAATTCATTGATGACGGTATGGCCGGCATTGCCGCCGCCCTGATACCGAACAACCACATCATAATCCTGGGTCAGCAGGTCCACCATACGGCCCTTGCCCTCGTCACCCCAGTTGATGCCTACAATTGCACAATTTCCCATATTGCGTCACCATTAACCCAGAGTGGCTTCCATACGCTTCATGATCTCCGCGTAGGCTTCCTCCACGCCGCCCAGATCCCGGCGGAAGCGGTCCTTGTCCAGCTTCTCGTGGGTCTTCACGTCCCACAGGCGGCTGGTGTCGGGGCTGATCTCATCGGCCAGGACAATGGTGCCGTCGCTCAGGCGGCCGAACTCCAGCTTGAAGTCCACCAGGGTCACACCGGCGGAGAGCCAGAAGGCCTTCAGCACGTCGTTGACCTTGAAGGCATACTTTTCGATGGTGGCAATCTCCTCGGCAGTGGCCAGCTTCAGGGCCAGGGCATGATAATGGTTCAGCAGGGGGTCACCCAATTCATCATTCTTGTAGGAGAACTCAATGGTGGGCTGATCGAACACGATCCCCTCTTCCACGCCGTAGTGCTTGGCGAAGGAACCGGCGGAGATGTTGCGGACAATCACTTCCAGGGGCACGATGGAAACTTTCTTCACGATGGTCTCCCGCTCGTTGATTTCCTGGATGTAGTGGGTGGGCACGCCCTGCTTCTCCAGGTAGGCCATCAGACGGTTGGACATCTGATTGTTGATGACGCCCTTGCCCTTGATGGTGCCCTTCTTCAGGCCGTTGAAGGCGGTGGCATCGTCCTTGTACTCCACAATCAGCTTCTCGGGATCGTCGGTAGCGAAGACCTTCTTGGCCTTGCCTTCATACAGCTGCTGCAGCTTCTCCATGGTTCGTAATCCTCCTGTTTATTTTCGCCATCAGATAGCGATGGCTTGGTTTTTCTATGTTTTCCCGGGGAAAAGTCCGGTGTGAATCAGGAAAATCGACACATTTCCCCAACTTGGAATTTTACAACAACGGCGGTGGTTTGTCAACGTTTTGCGGTGAATTCTATTCTCTGTACAAAAAGGCCGGGTCAATGCCGCAAAAACCCCATGTATTCGTCAAACAGGTTGAAAAGCATATCCCCCGCGCATACGGGCATTGCGCCGTCCGTCCCAGGGATGGGGGCGTAGGTGTATAAATCCCTGGCCCGGGTGAGCACCAGAGCGGGAATCACATCGTAGTCCGGGCCGAAGAGCACCTCCAGGAATTCCACATATTTGGCAGCCTGGAGCACTTCCTCCGGCTCAATCACATCCTTCATCTTGAATTCCAGGACAAACACTTTGTTTTCAGTGATCACCAGCACGTCCGCGTAGATGCGAATGTATCTTGCCCGCTTGATGCGCAGTTCAAACCCAATCTCCCAGTCCGGGGCGTACACCCCCTGCAGGTCGGCAAACAGGCGCGCCATTACCTCCCGGCAGTCCCGGAAGGAATGGTAGAGGCCCCGGGTATCATTCAGGTTCCGGCCGTTGCTGCGGCAGCCGGCTTCCATCGCCTCCAGCCACTGCTGCTCCGAAAGGGTCAGAAAGTCCGAAACGGTGCCGTAGTAGCCGCAGAAATTTCCCAGGCCGTGGTGGGGCCGGGACTGGCGAATCAGGCCATGCCAGCAGTAGTTTTCGTCCTGATAGCACAGCTCCTTCAGGAAGGGAGCGCCATAGAGATATTGATTGATCCGGCGAGCGTCCGCGGGAACGCATTTTCCCAGTTCCCGGGCCTTCACCCCATCCCGGCGGCAGATTTCATGGTAGATCGCCCGCTCCAGCAGGTCCGTCTTGTGCAGCAAATTCGCCATTTCACCACTTCCTTTCTTCCATCATACCACATTTTTCCAAATTGGAACAGCAATCATTTCCAGCACTGCATTTTGAATCCCTGCAAGGAGCGTCCTGTTATGATGGCTGAAAAAGCAGTCCATCCGATGATATTCGTCAGGGGGCTGTCCGCCTGGGTCAATCCCTGATTACGCGGCAATTTTTCAGTTGCCATTTCCCGGAAAGAGCAGTATAGTATTCTTATGAATATTTTCATATGGTTATTCCAAAATATTTCCGGGAGGCTCATTCCATGAAAGCAAATACATCCCTTCGTCTGGGAATTACCTATGGACTGTTTTACCTTGCCTATATGTCCCTCTTTCCCTTTCAAACCATCTACCTCACGGAACTTGGCTATGACAAGAGTGCCATTTCAGTGCTGACCACCTGTACAGCCCTGGGTAATTTCCTGATTCAGTTTCCCATGGGACAGCTGTCCGCCAAAACCCACTCCCCCCGGAAGCTGCTGGTCCTGCTGATGATCGGAGCCATCCCCCTGGGGTTCCTTATGTACCTGTTTCATGGGAATCTGGCAGCGGTGATCCTGGCGGTGCTGCCTGTGACGCTCCTGGATTTCTCGTTGATCGGGCAGCTGGACAGCTATACCCTCGCACTGCAAGTCCGGGACCCCTCCGTCCGCTACAGCATCATGCGCTCTGTCGGCGGCCTCACCGGAGCTGCCGCCACCATGGTTCTTGGCAGCATCTATGCCTCCCGGGGCACCGGCCTGATGTTTCCCCTCCACGGCAGCTTGATGGCGCTGGCTGTTCTGGCTGCGCTCCTGCTTCCCAAATCCCCTCCCGTGCGGACCCCCCAACAGTCCGGCAGGTCCGGAGCTTTGACCGCTTTCCTACCGCTTCTGCTGGGCGGCGGGCTGGTGTTTTTGGGCTGGCGGGCTATTTTGACCTATCTTCCCGTCCTGCTGGTGGAGCGGGGCGGCAGTGCGGCCCATCAGGGGCTTGCCATGTCTCTGATGAGCTTCAGCGCCATGCCCGTTCTGATGCTCTATCCGGTTTTCCGCCGGAAATGCTCCCTCCGATGGCTTTTATGTACCGGAAGCGCGGTGATGGCTCTTCGCTTGGCCCTGATTTCCTTGACCCGGACGCCGGAAACGCTGGCCGTATCTCAGGTTCTGGAGTCCTTTAGCTACGGCCTGCTCCAACCAGCCATCATGGAGCTCATGGCCCAGGCCGTGCCGGATGACCTCCGACCACGGGTGGTGGCCATCTGGACGGGCATTCAAATGGCACTGTGCACCGTGGCGGCAAACCTTCTGGTGCAGCTGCTGTGCATCCGTCTGAGCCTGGCCCACAGCTTTTATGTTTTTTCCGCGCTGGCGGTCCTGGGATTGATCATTCTGACCACAGTGGCCGGCCGGTATTCCGAAAGGAGAAATTCCCATGCTTGATCAACAGGGCAGAAAAATTCCCATTCGCGACATCGCAGCCAAAGCCGGGGTCAGCCCAACCGCAGTGTCCCGGTATCTGAACGCCAGCGGCTATGTGTCCCAGGAAAAATGCGCCGCGATTTCCCGGGCGCTTCAGGAACTGAAGGCGCGTCCAGAAGAGGAGCCTCCTTCCGTCCGGGGCAGAAACCGCAGGGTATTTGTCTTTCTCAGTCCGCCCCTGATTCCCGGCTCCAATATGCAGTTCGCGGCCATGAGTTCCTTTTTCTCCGATGCAGCCAAATCCCGGGGCTATTCTACCAGAGTCTACCCGGCAAACCTTGCCGAAAGGACTCTGACCGATGTACTGCGCCAGATTATGGAGGACCATCCCAGCGGGATCCTGATTCCGGTGGTTCCCATGATGGAGCTGGACCGGCAGACCCAACGCTTCATTCAGGAGTCTGAGACGCCCATTGTGTTTCTGTCTGAGTTTCTGCACCCCTATCCCCGGATTAACAGCATCATCAACAACATTGATCAGGGTATCGGCATGGCTGTTGCTCATCTGCGGGAGCAGGGCTGCAGCAGACTGGCTCTGCTGACCCCACCACCCACCCAGAGCAAATCCGCCGCCCTGATGCAGGCGGCGTTTCGGCAGTATGCCCAGGAGGCGGACTGGCCGGATAACTGTATGGTCTGCGAATTCCCCTGGAAAAATCCAACCTTCAGCGCAGCGGGATATCAATGTGCCAGGCAGGCCTTTACCCGGGATCCCAATCTGGATGGGATCATCGGCTGGGTGGATTCTTACACGGCAGGAATTTTGTGGTATCTCTATGAAATCGGCAAGCGGGTTCCGGAAGATGTAAAAATTATTACCATGAACGAGGATTATGCGCCCTATCTCTGTCCGCCGCTGACCACCATCTCCTACCCCAACCAGACGCTGTGCACCGAGGCAGTGGAAATGCTGGTCCGGCTTCAGTCCCCGAAGGAGCGGGAAAACGTGAAGCATGTGTATATCTCTCCCCGCTTCACGGTTCGCCGTTCCTCCGACCCGGACTGCCCGCTGTGATCCTTTTCATCTGAATTTTCATATGAAAAAATCATTGTGAATTGCCCATAAGTAATGTGTGAGTATTCTGTAAATTCGGCGAATAGCAATCCCGTTCCTCTTTTGCTATACTATTTGTGACCTTTGGAAACATATGATTTCCCAAAACCAAAGAGAAACAGAGAAGGAGGAACATATCATGAAAAAACATCCCGTTTCAAAACGCTGTCTGGCTCTGATCCTGGCCATCGCCGTATTCGTGGTCAGCGCGTTTGTTCTGCGTGCCAGCCTGACCGGAGGGTTCTCGGTCTGCGTGCAGAATGTGAACTTCGTCACGGACGAAGGCGTCAATCTCTCCGCCACACTGTGGGTTCCCAAGAACGCCACCGCTGAAACGCCGGCGGCAGGCATCGTAATCGCTCCCGGCGGCAATACGCCCCATGTATTCTACGCCAGCTACAGCATTGAGTTGGCCCGGCGGGGCTATGTGGTGCTGGCCTACGACTACTACGGCACTGTGGGCTCCGGCATGACCACACAGGGTAATTCCGGCGCACTGGCCGCCATGAAGTACCTGTCCGGCCTGTCCTTCGTGGACAGCAGCCGACTGGGCAGCACCGGGCACTCCAACGGCGGCGGTCAGGCCTCTGCCGCAATTCTCAGCGAGTACGCCGCCTCCGCAGAAAAACGCAGTGTGGTGTTTGTGGGCTGCGGTGTTCCCGCCACGGACCCCACCATTTATGACGGTGTCAACGTCATGGCCATCTGGGGCGAGCTGGACGAATGCGGTCAGGGCACCTTCTGGGATGTGTACCATGAGGACAGCCTGAACTACGGCGGAATGGCCACCCTTGCCGGCGAGGAAACCAACCATATGGAAGTCGGCCATTACTACGGCAGCCCCGACGACGGCAGCCTGCGGGTACTGTACACCCCCAATACCTTCCACTCCATGTCCAATCTGGTGCCCTCCAGCGTCACCAACATCATCCGTTTCTTTGACGACACCCTGGGCGGCAACACCTCCACCCTGGCGGACAATTCCTTCGTCTATGTGTGGCAGGAATTCGCCGTGCTGTTTATGGCAATCAGCCTGTGCGTCATGATTTTCCCGGTGGGTGCAATGCTGCTGGATACCAAGCTCTTCTCCGGGCTGAAGCGGGAAGTTCCCGCTGCCACGGCAAAATCCGATCTGAAATTCTGGGTGTTCCTATTGCTGCCCGGCATTCTGTCCGCCCTGATCGTCAAATCCACCGTCATTCAGGGCCAGACCATTATGGGCAAGCTGCCCTGGCTGTTCAACGTCCAAAGCACCAACGGCTTTATCTGGTGGTTCTTCCTCTCCGCTCTGATCGGCGTCGTGTTCTATGTGATCCGAAGCTTTGTGGACAAGGCCATCGACCGTCAGGCTGATAAACTCCGCGCCAGAACCTCCGTTGCAAACATCGCCCTGGCTGTGGTATTTTCCCTGGCTGTCATCGCCGTCCCCTACGGCTTTGCAGTGGCCGCCGAGCGTCTGACCGGCTGGTACGGCCGCATCTTCCAGACCTACCTGGCTCCCCTGTCCGCGGGCCGTGTGGGACAGTATGCGGTATACTACGTGCTGTTCATGATCCTCTTCAGCGTTTACGCCTTCCTCCAGGCAGACGGTGTCCGGCTGAAGGGCGTTTCCGACCGCACCAACTATTGGATTACCCTGCTGGTCAACGCGCTTCCTGCCGTGCTGTTCCTGGGCACCCTTTACGGCAAGCTGATTCTCACCCATGTAACCCCCATCAACGGACGGGAGATGTCCCGCGCCCAAGGTGCCATGATGGGTATGCTGCTGCTGTACTTCGTGGTAGCCAAGGTGGTCAATTCCTTCTACAAGAAAACCGGCAACATCTATGTGGTTTCCGCCGTTAACGCGGCGTTCATCACCTGGTTGTCCGTCAACACGCCTCAGCTCATGATCTGACCTCAGCAAAAGCTGGAACTTTGAGCCAACGTCAGGAAATGAGTACCGCTTGTGCCATAGACTAAAGAATGAGTGCATCCAGAAATGGATGCACTTTTTCTGTCCAAAGGGTATGACTCGGAAGAGAAAAACACCCCAGCATTGCTTTCCCCTCCTTGCTGAACAAACACAAAACTGGACCCCACATTCCTGTGAGGTCCAGCTTCTGTTATCGAAATGACATCAGCCGCTGACGCAGCCGGGTTTTGGTTACTGCATATGCTCCTGGGCGGAGAAGCTGTGGGGAAGCAGCTCGGACAGGGGTACCGGCTCGATGCTTCCATCGGCTCCCACCAGATAGATGATAAAATCGTCCCGGCAGAATTCCCGCATCACCTGACGGCAGACGCCGCAAGGCGGGAAGGGCCCGGTGATGACGCCGTCCTTGCCGCCGCAGACGGCGATGGCGGTAAAGTCCCGATGGCCGTCGTACACCGCCTTGAAAAAGGCCGTCCGCTCGGCGCAGACCGTGGGGCTATAGGAGGCGTTTTCGATGTTGCAGCCCTGGTACACCCTGCCGTCGGCGCACAGCAGCGCCGCGCCCACCTTGTAGCCGGAATAGGGCACATAGGCGTGGGCCATGGCCTCTATGGCAAGCTCCGCCAATTTTTCAGGGGTCATTTCCATTCCTCCTTACAGAATCTCCGACGCAAAGCTCTGGCCGGGAGTCTCGAATTCTACGCCCAGCAGCTCCGTCACCGTAGCAGCGATGTCGGCAAAGCTATTTCGGGTGCCCAGGTTCACGGGGTGCACCTTTTGGCCCAGAATCAGCAGGGGCACATACTCCCGGGTGTGGTCGGTGGTAGCGGTGTAGGCGGGGTCACAGCCATGGTCAGCGGTAATCATCACCACATCCTCCGGCCCCAGCTGGGGGATGAAATCGCCCAGCCAGGCATCGAACTCCGACAAGGCCTTGGCGTAGCCGTCCACGTCCCGGCGGTGGCCGAACTGCATATCAAAGTCCACCAGATTCACAAAGCACAGGCCATGGAACTCCCGCTTTGCGTAGTCCAACGTGTGCTGCATACCGTCGGCGTTGGACTGATTGAACACGTGCTCCGTGTCCCCCTGCCCGGCGAAGATATCGTGAATCTTGCCCACAGCCAGGCAGTCCAGGCCCGCCTCCTTGACGGCATCCAGCATGGTTTTTCCAGGGGGCTCCAGGGAGAAGTCGTGGCGGTTGGAGGTGCGCTTGAAGCCGGCGGCATCCTCCCCCACATAGGGTCTGGCAATCACCCGGCCCACACCGTGCTTGCCCCGGAGAATTTCTCTTGCCTTGCGGCAGGCGTCGTACAAGTCTTCCAGGGGAATCCAATTCTCATTGGCCGCCACCTGGAACACCGAGTCGGCGGAGGTATAGACGATCCACTTGCCGGTGCGCTTCTGCTCCTCACCGTAGTCCCGGATCACATCAGTGCCGGAATAGGGAGCATTGCAAAGCACCCCCCGGCCGGTGGCCGCTTCAAATTCATCCAGAACCTCTTTGGGAAACCCCTCCGGGTAGGTAGGCAGGGGCGAGGGAGAAACCAGGCCCGCGATTTCCCAGTGGCCGATGGTGGTGTCCTTACCCATGGAGGCCTCCCGCAGCCGGGCCACCGCACCTGTGGGGGCGGCAGTTTTGGGAAGGCAGGAAACCCCATCGATATTGCCCAGTCCGGCGGCGATCATATTGGGGATCTGAAGCTTTGCCGAGGCTGCACAGGAGGCCAGGGTGTTGACGCCCACATCGCCAAAGCTTTCGGAATCCGGCATCTGGCCGATGCCGAAGGAATCCAGAACAATCAAAAAGACGCGCTTTTTCATATTACTTGCCTTCCATGGCTACCGCCACGTCCAATGCCACCTTCATCATGGTGGTGAAGGCGGTCTGCCGCTCTTCGGAGGTGGTCTCTTCGCCGGTGACGATAGAGTCGGAGATGGTGCAGATGGCAAGGGCTCGCTTGCCGTACCGGGCGGCATTCATATACAATGCGGCAGCCTCCATTTCCAGGGCCAGCACGCCCATCTTCTGCAGGCCGTACACGCTGTCCAGCCCCTCAGGCACGCCGATGTGGTCGCCGTAGAACACATCGGAGGAATTCAGGTTGCCCACATGATACCGGGCACCGTTGGCTTCGGCGGCCTTCACCGCTTCCGTCAGCAGCTCCCAGGAGGCAATGGGGGCAAAGGTGCCGGGCAGATGGAACTGAGCGGCAAAATTGGAATCGGTGCAGGCACCCTGGCCGATGACCAGATCATAGAGCTTCACGTGCTCCTGAATGGAACCGGCGGAGCCCACACGGATGATGTTCTCCACACCGTAGCCGTTATACAGCTCGTGGGAGTAGATGCCGATGGCGGGCATACCCATGCCGGAGGCCATGACGGAGACCTTCACACCCTTGTAGGTGCCGGTGTAGCCCTGGACGCCCCGGACATTGTTCACAAGGACGGGGTTTTCCAGGAAGTTTTCCGCAATGAATTTGGAACGCAGAGGGTCCCCGGGCATCAGCACGGTCTTGCCGAAATCACCGGGCTTGGCGGAAATATGAGGGGTGGGAGTTGGAAACATCGTACATTTCTCCTTTCCAAAATCGTTGAAATATCGTTACCAAGTGAATTCACCGTCGCCGCCCATAAGCCGGGTCATTTCCTCAATCCGCTCCAGGGGAAAGGGCGGGGAGGATACCGGCTTCATGGCCAGGGACATCAGCTTCATGGGGTTGTCATCCGCCGCGATGCGGTTGGAGCTGAGGGCGCCGCAGACCTTGCAGCGATGGATGATGGCCCATTCGCCGTTTTTCCGCACCCAGACCGCGATGGGCTCCATCACGCCGCCGCAATCCGCTTCCCGGTCGCCGGGGGTGATGTCCAGATGCTGGCTGAATAAACAGTAGGGGCAATGGTTCCGGTGGTCGCTCCCCGCGCCCTGGGGGACGACGGTTCTTCCGCAATGCTTACATTCAAATGTATCACTGCAGGGATGATCTTTGTAGTAGCCTTTGGTGTATGATTTTTTCTTATTATCCCGATTCATGGGATTACCTCCTGAAAGATTGTTGTACAAATCCTCCGGGAGGCCTGCGGTGATTCTGGCAAACCTCCCGGTCAGGCCACAATTACCGATACCTTATGATAAGTTTTCAAACAACCGTCTCCTTTTCGTGATGATGTTTTTGTAAATTGTGCTTTAGCATACCGGTACCGGCGCACCCCTTGGCTCCCCCTCTGGGGGAGCTGTCTGCCCCTTGCGGGGCAGACTGAGAGGGTTTTCAGCCGACTGCGGTACCCTCTCAGTCAGCCTGACGGCTGCCAGCTCTCCCAAAGGGAGAGCCAAGGGGCGGTCGAATTAGTCCACTAAGTTCTGCTTTCTCTGCTCAATAGGAACCGTCGTTTTGGGCCTGCTTCCCCGCCTCCATGGCCTTGGCCAGCTTGACGATGCGGGAGGTGCCCAGGCGGGAGGCGCCCAATTGGATGAACTTCTCCGCATCCTCCAAACTGGAAATGCCGCCGGCGGCCTTGATTTTCACATGGGGAGCAACATTCGAGGCGAAAAGCTCCACATCGTGGAAGGTGGCGCCGGCCTTGCTGAAGCCGGTGGAGGTCTTGATGAAGTCCGCCCCGGAATCAGAAACGCACTTGCAAAGAGCGATCTTCTCCTCGTCGGTGAGCAGACAGGTCTCGATGATCACCTTCAGGAGCTTGCCCTTGCAGGCGGCTTTGATGGCGGCGATCTCCGCGGTGATTTCCCTCCATTTTCTTTCCTTGGCCCAGCCGATGTTGATGACCATGTCCACTTCATCGGCGCCGTTGTCCACGGCATCAGAGGCCATGAAGCACTTGGCCGCGGTGGTGTCGTAGCCGTTGGGGAAACCGATGACGGTACAGATAGCGAGTTTCTCACCCACATACTCCTTGGCCTGCTTCACAAAGGAGGCAGGGATGCACACGGAGGCGGTGTGGTACTTCATGCCGTCATCGCAGATGGCCTTAATCTCCGCCCAGGTGGCGGTCTGCGCCAGCAGGGTGTGGTCACATTTGGATAAAATTTCCTGTAATTCCATGAAAACATCTCCTTATTCCCGGGGAGCGTCCACAAAACGCTCCACACGCATTTTCAGTTGGTATTTGGTCCGAAGGGCGGCGATTTGCTCCATCATAGGCGTTTTGTGGTGTACGTCCAGTGCCGCCTGATCCCGCCAGCGGTCAATGAGCAGCACCGTTTCCGGGTCCTCCGCCGGAAAGAAATAGGCGTATTTTTCATTCCCCTCCTCGCCGCGAATCTGCTCCACCAGCCCGCTGGAGGTCATTTCCTCCGCGAATTTCCGGGCATTCCCGTTTTTTCCGGTGTAATAAATATTTACGGTTAAGCTCATAGTTACTCCTATTTCTGCCCGTGGAGGCGGATGACCCGGTGGTCGCGGATGCCTCGGATATAGCATTTGTGGCACATAGCGATATAGCTGTCGTTTCCGCCCAGCACCACCTGGGCGCCTTGGGTGACAATATGGCCTTCTGCGTCGATTCGGGCATTGACGGTGGCCTTGGCACCACAGTCGCAGATGGTTTTGATCTCCTGGATGGTATCCGCCACCTCCATCAGCCGCAGGCTGCCGGGGAAGAGCTTGGTCTGGAAATCCGTGCGCAGGCCGAAGCACATCACCGGGATGTTGTGCTCGTCCACAATGGCCCGGAGCTGGTCGATCTGCGCCTGGGTGAGGAACTGGCATTCGTCCACAATGATCACATCGCACTTCCCCAGCCGGGCGGCCCAGAATAACTGCAAAATATCTGTCTCCGGGGGTACGATCTCCACCTCCGCCTCCAATCCGATGCGGCTGCGCAGAATCTTCTTCCCGTCCCGGGTGTCGGCGCTGGGCTTTAAGAGCCAGACGGAAAGATCGTTTTCCTCATAATTATATTTGGTGATCAACGCCTGGGCGGTTTTGCTGGAGCCCATGGCACCGTACTTGAAATAAAGCTTGGCCATATCTATCTCCTTCCTGTTTGAAAACATTATACAAAAATCTCACTTTGTTTGCAACCTTTTTCCCAGAAATTCCCACATATAGGGTGAACCAAATCCGTTGCAATTGCAAAAAGTCTCTGCTATACTGAACGAAAAACAGGAGGAAAGAATTATGACGAGAAATAAGTGGATCGTTTCCCTGCTGGCCGCCGCGCTGGTGGCAGGGAGTCTGGCAGGCTGCGGCGCAAAGCAGGACCGGACGGAGGCCTACGCCGACCAGAGCCTGTACGACGGCGGCGTCACCTATGAAACCAGTGCGGAAATGGCTGCCGAGACCATGGCCCTGAGCGCCAATCGGGCAACTGCCAAGTCCGCACAAACCCTTCCGGAAAACCGGAAGTGGATCATCACCATGAACCTCAGCGCCGAAACCGATGACCTGGATGCCGCCCTGGAAGCCATTGACGCCCGGATTCAGGCTCTGGAGGGTTATGTGGAGGGGCAGAATGTCTCCGGCGGCAGTTCTGGCAGCGGACGGCACCGTTTTGCCAACCTCACCATCCGGGTGCCCGCCAATCAGGTGGACATCTTTGTAGAGGAAATCGCCGGACTGACCAATGTGGTGTCCAGTTCCCGTAACGTCCAGGACATCACCCTGACCTACACCGACACCGCAAGCCGGGTCACCGCCCTGGAAACAGAACAGGCCCGACTGCTGGAGCTGATGGAGCAGGCCGAGACCATGAGCGACCTGCTGGAGATCGAGGCCCGGCTCACCGAGGTACGCTACCAGCTGGAAAGCTACGCCTCCACCTTGCGGCTGTATGACAATCAGGTGGACTACGCCACCGTGAGCCTGTACATCACCGAGGTAGAGAAATACACCCCCGTGGAGGAGCCCGGTTTCTGGGAGAAGATCACCGGCGGTCTGTGGGACAGCGTTGTGAACCTGGGTGAAACCATTGTGGCCTTTGTCAGCTGGCTCATCATTGATCTGCCCTACCTGGCCCTCATCGCCCTGATTGCCTGGGCCGTCATCGGCATCACAAAGCGCACGATCCGCAAGCGGAAGGCGAAGAAGGAAAATAATACCACAAAATAACAGAACGGAAAATTGTAATTTGGCGGGCAGGGCCCGCGGCCAATGGCGCACCGGGCTGGTGTGAAATCCGGGACTCCTGGGCAGCGCCCGGTAACGTTTCTGCGCAGGAAAAATGACGCATTATCCAATCACGGCGTGCAAAAACGAACCGAGCGGTACCCAGGAGTGTAACGACAACAGACCAGCCGAGCACGTATTGGGGTGAAGCGCCCTGCGCTTCAAATTACAATTTGTCTGTAAGTCGATGGATGTAAAAATTCCGCCGTATCTCTCTGTCTGAGGGATACGGCGGATTTTCTTACAGCACCATCACCAATGTACCAGCGGTGATCAAAATGGCGCCCAGGCCGGATTTCCAGGTGAATTTCTCATGGAGGAACACAAAGGCCAGCACCAGAGTGATCACCACGCTGAGCTTATCCACAGGCACCACCTTAGAGGCCTGCCCGATCTGCAGCGCCCGGTAGTAGCACAGCCAGGAGGCGCCGGTGGCCAGGCCGGATAGAATGAGGAACAGCCAGCTCTTCCGGCTGATGGAGCCGATGCCGCTCTGGCTGCCGGTGAGGAACACCATCCCCCAGGCCATCGCCAGCACCACCAGGGTGCGCAGGGCGGTGGCCAGATTGGAGTTGACACCCTCAATGCCGATCTTTGCCAGGATGGAGGTCAGCGCCGCAAACACGGCGGAGCCAAGCGCAAATACGAACCACATAATAACCCCTTCTTTTCTAATATGTTTGGGAGTCCTATTTTACCATCACCGCCCATAATATGCAACAGATTTCTGCACTCAAAAAGCTGTTAGCCTATGCAAATTACCTATTGCATACTCCGTCTCTTTCCGCTATAATGGCAGACAAAAGAGAAAAAAAGAAGGGATTATCATGACCATTGACGATCTGAAAATCGGTCAGTCCGGCACCATTTTCCAAGTGGGCGGCGAAGGCCCCCTGCGGCTGCGGTTTCTGGACATGGGGCTGATTCCCGGTACCCGGGTGACGCTGCGCAAGGTGGCCCCCATGGGCGACCCCATCCAGATTCAGGTGCGGGGGTATGAGCTGACCATCCGCCGGGAGGATGCGGCAAAAATCACCCTGAAGGAGGAATCCCTATGATTTTTGCACTGGCAGGCAACCAGAACTGCGGCAAGACCACCCTGTTCAACGCCCTCACCGGTTCCAACCAGCATGTGGGCAATTTTCCCGGGGTCACCGTAGACCAGAAGGTAGGCACCATCCGGGGCACGGACCATCAGGTGGTGGACCTTCCGGGTATCTACTCCATCCGGCCCTACACCCAGGAGGAGATCGTCACCCGGGATTTCATCCTGAACTCCAAGCCGGACGCCATCATCAACATTGTGGATGCCACCAACATTGAGCGCAACCTCTACCTGACCTTGCAGCTACTGTCCCTGAAGATTCCCACGGTGATCGCCCTGAACATGATGGACGAGCTCACCGGCAACGGCGGAAGCATCGATGTAAAGAAAATGAGCCAGGCCCTGGGCGTTCCCGTGGTGCCCATCAGCGCCGTGAAGAACCAGGGCATTTCCGAGCTGGTGGACATCCTCCTCTCCACCGCCCAGAACCAGGTGCTCCCCAAAGTGCAGGACTTCTGCCCCGACGGACCGGTGCACCGGTGCATCCACGCGGTGTGCCACATCATCGAGGACCACGCCCAGCGGGCCCGGATTTCCCGCCGGTTCGCCGCCACCAAGCTCATCGAGGGAGAAGCGGATTTCTTTAACCTCCTCCAGCTGAGCCAGAACGAGAAAGAGCTCATCGAGCACTCCATCATCGAAATGGAGGCAGACACCGGCCTGGACCGGAACGCCGCCCTGGCGGATATGCGGTACAATTTCATCGACAGCGTGTGCGCCGGCTGCGTGAAAAAGGCCTCCGAAAGTAAGGAGCACCGGCGCAGTGTGGAAATCGACCGGGTACTCACCAATCGCTACCTGGCCATCCCTCTGTTCATTGCCATCATGGGCTTGGTTTTCTTCCTGACCTTCAATGTGGTGGGGGCCTTCCTGTCCGATGTGATGGAATACGCCGTGGACGGGTTGACCATGCTGGCTGATCGGGCTCTGACGGCCTACGACATCAACCCGGTGGTACACAGCCTGATCATCGACGGCATTTTCGCCGGTGTGGGCAGCGTGCTCAGCTTTCTGCCTTTGATCGTAACCCTGTTCTTCTTCCTGTCCATTCTGGAGGATTCCGGCTACATGGCCCGGGTAGCCTTTGTGATGGACAAGCTGCTGCGGAAAATCGGCCTGTCCGGCCGGAGCTTCGTGCCCATGCTCATCGGCTTCGGCTGCTCGGTGCCCGCCATTATGGCAACCCGCACCCTGTCCAGCAACCGGGACCGGAAAATGACCATTTTGCTCACTCCCTTCATGAGCTGCTCCGCCAAAATCCCCATCTACACCCTGTTTGCCGCCGCCTTCTTCCCCGGCAAGGAGCTTCCGGTGATGATCCTGCTGTATTTCGGCGGCATGGTGGTGGGTATTCTCATGGCCCTGGTTCTGAAAACCACCATGTTCCGGGGCAATCCCGTTCCCTTCGTGATGGAGCTGCCCAACTACCGCTTCCCCTCCGCCAAAAGCGTACTGCTTCTGATGTGGGAGAAGGCGAAGGATTTCCTGACCCGGGCCTTCACCGTGATTTTCATGGCCACGGTAATCATCTGGTTCCTTCAGAGCTTTGATCTGAAGCTGAACGTGGTATCCGACGGCACCCAGAGCATCCTGGCCCGGCTGGGTCAGCTGGTAGCGCCCCTGTTTGCGCCCCTGGGCTTCGGTGACTGGCGAATGGTCACGGCCCTGGTGTCCGGTTTCACCGCCAAGGAGGCGGTGGTGAGCACCTTCGGCGTGATTCTGGGGGTCAGCGCGGAGCAGCTGCAGGTGGCGCTGCACAGCCTGTTCACCCCCCTGTCCGCCGCCAGCTTCCTCACCTTCTGCCTGCTCTACACCCCCTGTGTGGCTGCCGTGGCCACCATCCGCCGGGAGCTGGGCTCCAAGTGGAAAACCGTAGCCGTGGTGATCGCCCAGTGCCTGGTTGCCTGGCTGGCCGCCCTGCTGGTATACCAGATTGGAGGTTTCTTTGTATGAAGCTGGCCGACTGGATTCTGCTGGCCCTGATCCTGGGCTACTGCCTGTGGCTGATCTTCCGGCCAAAGAAGCCGAAGTGCAATGGAAATTGCTGCGGGTGCAGCAGATGTCGAAAATAAATCCTTGGCTCCCCAACCGGGGAGCCAATTTTTTGGCGGGCAGTGCCCGCGGACAATGGCGCACCGGACTGGTGTAAAATCCAGGACTCCTGGGCAGCGCCCGGTAACGTTTTTGCGCAGGAAAAGTGATTTCTCATCCACTCATGGCGTGCAAAAACGAACCGAGTGTGGTGCTCCGCGCAGCGAATCAGAATCCTAATGATTGCCGGTGGCAATCATACCATAATTTACACCCTATGGTGTAACGACGACAGACCAGCCAAGCACGCATTGGGGTGAAGCGCCCTGCGCTTCAAATTACATTTTCTCAGTTTGCGAATGACCACGGACGGGTTTTCCCGGAATATTTTTTCCTGTTCTGGCAAACAATACCTGTGGAAATCTTTTTTCTGGAGGTATGGATTTATGAAACACATTGCTCGCCTGACCTGCTGTGCCCTGCTGATCGCCGGAATGGCTCTTCCGGCAGCGGCAGCGGAAATTGACAGCGGGGATTGTTACTGCTTCTCCCAGGAGGATTTTGCCCCCGGGGAGAGCGAGCTTGCCGGTATCTGCATCACCCGGCTGCCGGAGAAAACCCAGGGCACTGTCATGCTGGGCAGCCGGATCCTGCGGCCGGGGGACGTCCTCACCGCCCAGCAGGTGGGGGAAATGACCTTCGTGGCCAATGACACCCAGCAGGATCACACCGCAGCCATCGGGTATCTCCCGGTGTTCGCCAACGGTCTGGCCGGGGAGGCCACCATGACCCTATCCATCCGGGGGCGGGAGAACCAGGCACCCATCGCCGAGGACTGTGCCTTTGAAACCTACAAAAATCTGGAAGTCACCGGCCAGCTGAAGGTCCGGGACCCCGAGGAACAGGAGATGACCTTCACCCTCACCCGGCCTCCCAAACGTGGGACCATTGAAATCCGGCCCGACGGCAGCTTCACCTACACCCCGAAGAAGAACAAGGTGGGTATTGACTCCTTCACCTACACCGCCACGGACTCCGCCGGGAAAGTATCCCGGGAGGCTACCGTCACTGTGAGTATTCTCAAGCCCACGGATGCAAAACAATACTCTGACACCGTCGGGAAGCCCTGCCGTTTCGCCGCAGAATGGATGAAGAACACCGGCATCTTTGTGGGAGAAAATGTGGGCGGCAGTCCCTGCTTCTCCCCTGACAAAGCTGTAACCCGGGGCGAATTCGTGACCATGCTGGTGAAGGCTCTGGACATTCCCACGGACATGGACCTCACCGAAACCGGCTACGCCGATGCTCCCGACTGGCTCAAGCCCTACCTGGCAGCGGCCATCCGCTCCGGCCTGACGGAAGGTCTGACCACCGCGGACCGCTTCGGACCCGGCGAACCGGTCACCGCCGAGGAGGCCGCCGCCATGCTTTGCAGCGCCCTTGACCTTGCTGCCCAGGACCGTTCCGTCCTCTCCTCCCAGGAGGAGGCCGCCGCCACCCCGCTGGAAATCGCGGTACAGAACGGCTTTGACCTGACTTCCGGCCAGGTGATCACCCGGGGAGACTGCGCCAATATGCTCTATCAGGCCAGCCAGCTCCAATCATAACAGCGACTGCCTCACCGTGCCCCGGTGAGGCAGTTTTTTGGTTCAACTCCGCCCCATGAATTGTAATTTGGCGGGCAGATACGGCCGCACCCCTTGGCTCTCCCTTTGGGAGAGCTGTCAGCCGAACAGGCTGACTGAGAGGGTACCGCAGTAAGATAATAGCACAGCCAAAATCACAAAGCATGCTACCCTCTCAGTCTGCCCCGTAAGGGGCAGCCAGCTCTCCCAGAGGGAGAGCCAAGGGCGATGCCGCGCCAACCCGCCAAATTACAATTCGTCGATTCAGCATCCCCGGGGGAGATCTTTTAAGAATTTTGCAAACATCATTGATTTTCTTACCAGCATTTTGTATAATATGATTAGAATTTTCACCGTCAGGCTGAAAGGATAACCTCTACCATCTGAAAGGAGTTCACAAAAATGATTCACTATCACGCAAACCCCTCTCCCGAAGTGACCGCCAGCGAGCGCTCCCACAGCGACAGCGTCCGCCGGATCGCCGGTGAGTGCATGGTGCTGCTGGAAAACGACGGCGTTCTGCCCCTGTCCGGCCCCCAGAAGGTGGCACTTTACGGCAACGGCGCCCGAGCCACCGTGAAGGGCGGCACCGGCAGCGGTGAGGTCAACAGCCGCTACAGCGTCAGCGTGGAGCAGGGTCTGGAGGAGGCCGGCTTCGAAATTACCACTAAGCAGTGGCTCGCTGAGCAGGACCGGGTGATTCAGGAAGAGTTCGGCGCCTACATGGCCGACGTCCATCAGCGGGCCGAAGCGATGGGCATCCCCGATTTCTTCGTGATGTTCAACGAGCATTTCGTCCCCAAGGCTCTGGCTCCCTTCCAGCAGGCAGAGGGCGACCTGGCCATCTATGTGCTGGGCCGGAACTCCGGCGAGGGCAGCGATCGCTACGCCGAGGAAGGCGACTATGAGCTGACCCAGGCAGAGGTTGCCCTGCTCACCGCCCTGGGCCGGAGCTACAAGAAGGTTATCGTGCTGCTGAACCTGGGCGGCGTGATCAACGCGGCCACCCTGAAGGCCATCCCCGGCATCAGCGCCATGCTGCTCATCTCCCAGAGCGGCAACATGGGCGGCCACATCGTGGCGGATGTGCTGCTGGGCAAGAGCATCCCCAGCGGCCGACTCACCGACACCTGGGCCGAAAAATACATGGACTACCCCTCCTCCGCCACCTTCAGCCACAACAACGGCAACTGGAACGACGAATACTACACCGACGGTATCTTCGTCGGCTACCGCTACTTCGACACCTTCAATGTGAAGCCCCTGTATCCCTTCGGCTACGGCCTGAATTACACCACCTTCACCATGGAGACCCTGGGCGCTTCCGCCGACGAAAAGCAGGTTTCCGTCACCGTAAAGGTCACCAACATCGGTGCCTTCCCCGGCCGGGAAGTGGTCCAGGTCTACGGCTCCGCTCCCAGAGCAGGTCTGGAAAAGCCCATGCAGGTGCTGTGCGGCTTCGGCAAGACCCGGCTGCTCCAGCCCGGGCAGTGCCAGGAGCTGAAGGTTTCCTTCCAGCTGACCAACCTGGAAAGCTACGATCCCGCCAAGGCCGCCTATGTGCTGGAGGCCGGCGAGTATGTGATCCGGGTGGGCGTGAATAGCCGGAATACCCATGTGGCAGCCCTGGTGCGGCTGGATGAGACCGTAGAGACCAAGAAAGTCAGGAATATCTGCCCCCTGGATGAGGAATTTGAGGAAATCTCCTGCGCCGGTGCGGAATGCTGGAAACCCGAGAATGAGGACGCCGAGAAGGCCGCCGCTCCCGTATTCGCCATCAGCGCCGCCAAGGTGCCCACCGTCACCGTCGCATACGCCGGGGAGCCCGAACCCTTCGCTCCCGCCGGCACCGACCACATGATCACCCTGGAGGAGGTCCGGGACGGCAAGTACACCATGGAGCAGCTGGTGTCCCAGCTGAGCGTGGAAGAAATGGCCGAGTGGTGCGTGGGTGCCGCCCGGGACAATGAGAATGTCATCGGTTCCGCCTCCAAGGCCGTTCCCGGTGCCGCGGGCGAGACAAGCCTTGCCCTTGCTTACCGGGGCGTGCGGGACATGATCAACGCCGACGGTCCTGCCGGTCTGCGTCTGCTGGCCCACTTCCGCACCAATGCCCAGGGTGAACTGCTCCCCGGCGGCTCCGCCATCGGCGGCATGGCCGAGGACTTTGCTCCCAAGCAGGAGGGCGATGTAGACTACTATCAGTACTGCACCGCCATTCCCATTGCCTGGCTGCTGGCCAGCTCCTGGGATCTGGAGCTGATCGAAAAATGCGGCGACATCGTAGGCGCGGAAATGGAAACCTTCGGCGTGCGGGTGTGGCTGGCTCCCGGTATGAATATCCACCGCAACCCCCTGTGCGGCCGGAACTTTGAATACTACTCTGAGGACCCCCTGCTCTCCGGCCTGTGCGCCGCGGCGGATGTCCGGGGCGTGCAGAAGCATCCCGGCGTGGGCACCAGCATCAAGCATTACTTCGCCAACAACCAGGAGGACAACCGGATGTACTGCAACGCCCACATCAAGGAGCGGGCCATCCGTGAAATCTACCTGCGCAACTTTGGCGTGTGCATCGAGGCCTCCCAGCCCATGACCATCATGACCAGCTACAACCTGATCAACGGTGTCCACGGCGCCAACTGCTACGACTCCATCACCTGCTACGCCCGGGAGGAGTGCGGTTTCCAGGGTTACGTGATGACCGACTGGTTTACCAGCAACGCCAGAGTCTCCGGTGCCATGGCCAAGCCCAACCCCAAGTATCCCTGTGCCTCCAGCCCCCTGTGCATCTACGCGGGCAACGACGTGCAGATGCCCGGCTGCGAGGGCAACATTGCCGACATCATCACCGCAGTGAAGGACGGCAGCCTGAAGCTGGGCTACCTGCAGCGCAGCGCCGCCAAGCTGCTGGAAGTCGACCTGAAATGCGGCGGCTTCCCCGAGGCCGGTCCCTACATCGCAGACAAGAACCTCCGGAGCTTCATGACGCAGGAATAATCCATCCCCCAATGACCGCGCCCTCCACACCGGAGGGTGCGGTTTTTCCTGTGCAACAGAACGGAATCGTTGTTGTTTCGCGGTGGATTGAACGGCACATGGTTCGTCCATTTCGTAGGGAACGGCCTTCGTGCCGTTCCGCCCGCCCCCGTTTATTGCACGGTATGTTGAATGGTATATCGTTCGTTCCATGCGGATTCATCCAACGCCGATACCATTCAACCGAACAGAGAGATCGCGTAGGATTCGGAACGGCACACAGGCCGTTCCCTACGAATTCGTCCAGCATGGTACCATTTATCTAAACAACAAATTATCTGTGGGAAGCCGGTGCGCACAATTCGCAATTCTCTTTTCCCTTTACAGCTTGTTCACAAAATTAGTCCTGTTTTTTTCCCACATTGTGTGATATAATTCTTTCAGAGAAAAGAAGAAATAGCATTTGTCGGCGATTTGCCGACGGGTTTGAAACTTTTGGAGGGAAAAGAATGTCACTACTAGCATTTTTAGGCGGTCGGCATGATAAGAAGGCCTGGGGCAGAGCCCTGTTTGCTTCCGGATGCAAGCTGCCTGCCAAGCCGGATGTGAAGAAATATGAACGAGCCACCAACCAGATCATCCTGAACGACTGCAAAATCATCAAGGAATCCGCCCACATCATCCTCACCACAAAGAGTGATGCCGTGCGCTGCAAGCGGAAGATGATCATGTTCAGCCGATACAACCATCTGTCCCGCCTGGAGCCCTATGCCGACCGGAAACAGCGCGCCATGATCGACGAGGCAAAAGCCGCTGCCGCCAAGGCCCGGAAGGTGAAATAACGGGAAAGAAGGTTCTGCCATGAGGAAATCCATCGCACAGAAAAAAGCACTGGAGGCCAGCATCATCCGCAGCCAGATGCAGAAAAACGGCCAGGACTGGCGGCCCAAAGGCAGCATGAAAAAGGCCCACCCCTTCATTGGGCTGGGCGCTTGCGTTCCCTTCGCCGCCCTGGGTTATGTGTGCAAATACGTACTGCGGGGCTACAGCTTCACCGCCCTGGTGTGCCTGGGTATCATCTGCGTGATTCTGTTCTATACCCTGATGCCCCTGGTGGGCCGGGTATTCCCGAAATTTGCCCGGGTGAGCACCATTGTGTTTACTCTGGCACTGATCTGCGGCCTGGCGCTGTTCAGCTTTACCGAGTACCACATCGTGAAGGCCAGCTTTGGCACCCCGGAGCCGTCGGCGGAGTACCTGGTGGTGCTGGGGGCCAAAGTGAGAGACACCGGTCCCTCCGTCTCCCTTTGGGACCGGATCTATGCCGCCGCAGACTATCTGGAAAAGCATCCCGAAGTCACCGCCATCGTCTCCGGCGGGCAGGGAGAAGACGAACCCACCACCGAAGCCCAGTGCATGTACGACGAGCTGGTGAACCTGGGCATTGATGAAAGCCGCATCTGGATGGAGGATAAAGCCACCTCCACCGACGAGAACATGCGCTTCTCCCTGGATTTGATCGAAGAAAAAACAGGCACCCGCCCGGAAAAACTGGCGATTCTTTCCAGCGAATACCACCTGTACCGCGCCAGTCTGATGGCCGAAAAGCTGGGAATCGGATTTGAGGGCGTACCCGCAAAGACCTCCCGGCTGTCCCAGCTCATCAACCATGCCATGCGGGAAGTGGCCGGGGTCTGGCATTTCCACATTTTTGGGAGGTAAAGCATGATCACACAGTCTTACGCAGATTTCGCCTGGGAGAAAACCGCCCAGCTGCTGGCCATCGACTCCCCCTCCGGCTTTACGGAGCAGGCGGCAAAATGGGTTTTCAATGAATTCCGGCTTCTGGGCTTCAACGCTTCCTTCACCGCCAAGGGCGGCGTCCTGGTGGACCTGGGAGGGACAAACAGCCAGGATGGCCTGTTTTTGGAGGCCCACGCCGATACCCTGGGCGGCATGGTCAGTCAGATCAAAGGCTCCGGCTGCCTGAAAATCACCAACCTGGGGGGCATGAACGCCAATAACGCCGAAGCGGAAAATGTCCGCATCTACACCCGGGATGGCCGGGTCTATGAGGGTACCGCCCAGCTCCACGACCCCAGCATCCATGTGAACGGCAGCTACAACGACACCAAGCGCAGCTGGGACAGCGTGGAGATCGTGCTGGACGAGGATGTTCACAGCGCCGCGGACACCCAGGCTCTGGGCATTGAAGTAGGGGACATCGTCTGCTTCGACCCCCGCACCCGCCGCACCGCCTCCGGCTATCTCAAGAGCCGGTTTTTGGATGACAAGCTCAGCGTGGGCATTTTGCTGGGCTTTGCCAAATACCTGAAAGACCAGGCCATTGTCCCCGCCCGCAGGGTCTACGCCCACATCACGGTCTACGAGGAGGTTGGCCACGGCGGCAGCGCCAGCGTCCCCCAGGGTGTCACCGAAGCCATCTCCGTGGATATGGGCTGCGTGGGTGAAGGGCTGAGCTGCACCGAGCGGCAGGTGAGCATCTGTGCCAAGGATTCCGGCGGGCCCTACAGCTACCAGGTGGTAGGCAAGCTCATCGAAGCGGCAAAGAAAACCGGTGCAGACTACGCCGTGGATGTCTATCCCCACTATGGCTCCGACGTGGAAGCCACCTTGCGCGCAGGCTACGACATCCGCCACGGCCTGATCGGCGCTGGCGTGTTCGCCAGCCATGGCTACGAGCGCAGCCACATCGACGGTGTGTTCAACACACTGAAGGTTCTGTGCGGTTATTTGGACCTGGTCTGATTATCCGGAAAATGGAACCACATTCGTCCAGGCCGTTTCGTGTCATTAGATCAACAAAATCCCATCATCCATGGGACATAAAAACACTCCATTTCACTGCGGTGAAATGGAGTGCTCTTTTTCACTTACCAGGCGATGCCCACGGCGTACATACCGCTGCTGGGGAATTCGGGATACACATCAGTGCCCTTCTGGGCCAGGATCAGGGTCCACTCATCGGAATCCTCGGGCTGATGGAACACCAGGACCACCCGGTTTGAACTGCCCCACACCCGGAATTGACAGGTGAAGGGAGTCGTCGGGCAGGAGATGGTTCTGTCCTCTAGGCGGAAAATCCTGTCGAGGGAAATCTCCAGATCGTCGGCAATCAGTTCCTGGTCTTCATCGGCCAGAACTTCCTCGACCACTTCCAGCATCTGCTCCAAGGTCATGTGGGTACGTTCCTCGTTCTCACGACCGATTTCCGTTCCTTCGGTCCAGGCGAGAACCATCAGGCCCGGATGCTTCAGGGGCGTATGGTGCTCGCTCCAGTCCCATTTTACCATTTCGGCGAAGGCAGGAATCGCCAGAGAGGAGAGGACCAGCACCAGTGTCAAAAGCATTGCAATTGTTTTCTTCATAAAAATCATCCTATCATGTTTTATTTTCCAAGCGTTCCGCTTTGGTTTTGGTAAACCGCTCCAGAATCGGGATCAGCAGCAGGCATACAAAGGCTGCGGTAAAACCGCCATTGTACAGGCAGTAGCCGCCGTGGAGCTGAGGAACGGTGGTGACCAGGGTGTAGTGCATACAGCCTGCCAGGAAGGAATAGCCCCAGCCGTACTTTCTGGAAATGGGGCTCAGGCCGTTGGCGTAGCACAGGCCCACCATGATGGCCTGGGCGTTGATGGCTCCGGTAAAGCTGCCGCCGGCCAGGCCGGACAGCCACCGGTACAGGAAGGACGCGCACACATAGCCCAGGATGATGGGCAGCACGCTTCCGGGATGGGAGCCGGAATTGCAGCAGGCCAGCATACAGAAGATGATGCCGAAGGTGATGCCATTGAAGCTGGCGCCGATCAGGTTATAGTAGCCCAGGATGAACAGGCCGTACACACCCACGTTCATCAGGAAGGCCGCTTTGCCGTAGGCGGCAGAGAAGCTGGAGGCATTCTCCGGGTCCACCATCAAATTCCAGTAGTCCTTGGGCTTGCAGCCCAGGGCGAAGGCGGCCACCACCAGAATACCGAATACGATTCCGCAGAACACATTCACCGTCAGCCGGGAGGCAACCTGCAATGTCTCAGCGGCGGGGGCAGCGGGCAGAGCCACACCCATGGACTTATACAGCACCGCCTGCAGGAAGAAGGCGGTCATGCCCACGGGCACTGCGGCATTGTACAGGTCGAAGCCCTTGTGTACCTTGGGGGCATGGGCCAGGCCGGCGGGCAGGAAAAAGCCGATGGCAAGGCCCACCGCCAGAGCCAGGAGCACGCCGGTGAGATGAAAGCCTACGGTTTCCGGGTGGGGATAGCGCACCATGAGCTCGGAGATCAGAGGGGCAATGCCGGTGGAAAACAGCATCACATTCACATTGGCTCCGAATTTTTCCCGCTTCACCAGGCAGTAGAGCATCACGCCCAGAATGCTGGGCCACATATTCAGCACATTGATGCCCCAGGAGGTGAAGCCCAGGGTAAGCAGGAAGGCCAAGGTGGACACATTGTTGGCCGTGGCATCAAAAACCACAAACAGCGCCAGGCAGAAAAAGGCCACCAGGCCCATGTTCAGGAAGGTGGCCGCATAGCCGCCCAGGGAGAAATAGTTGGTGGAGATCTTGTTGGGCTGGCTGATGATGCGATACAGCCCGGAGAGCATCTGCCCCCGGTCAGGCATCAGCAGTGCCGCCGCCAAAAAGGCCACGACAAAAAATCCGAACAGCGCCTTCAGAAAGTCGCTTTCGGAAAGAGCGTTGACTTTTTTCATGGTATTTCCTCTCAATTATGGTTAGAAATGACAATTGTCAAAGGCGTGAATAATCGCTATAATTGGGTCATCCCATACAAAAAGAAGAGATGATATCAATGAAACTTCACAGACCACCCATCGGAAAACGGGTGTATAAAACCTGCCTCTCGGTGCTCATTGTGGCATTGGTTTACCACTATGTGCTGGGGGGCAGAAATCCCTGCTTCGCCTGCATCGGTGCCGTCTACGGCATGGGCAGCAGCTTTAAAGAGGGCTTCCAGCACGGCTTCAACCGGTTCATCGGCACCCTGCTGGGCGGCCTGATGGTACTCCCGTTCTACTGGCTCTGCCTCAATGCCCCGGCAGTCATCCCTTGGATCCCGTCGGAAATCTACATGGTGGCAGGCTTGTTCTGCGTGATGGCCCTGCATCTGGCCTTCGGCGCCACCAGTGCCATTCAGCCCGGCACCGTGGTCTACTTCGTGGTGATGTTCACCCAACCGGAGCACAGCTACGTCAGCTACACCATCGCCCGCATCATTGATACCGGCGTGGGTGCGGCGGTGAGCCTGGCCCTGTCCGCCCTGTTCCGCCACGAGTCGGACAAAGACGGCATCAGCATCCGGGAAGCATTCCGTCACTGGGCCCATCAGTCCGACGGCCATGTAGCCCGCCACGCATCAAAGCAGGAAAGCAAAAAATAGTCCCTTTTCAGATGGCAGCACCGCTGCCATCTTTCTTTTCTGCATTTCCAATAGAAAACCGATATGGAATATCAAGGGGTGCCCCACGGAAGTGAGACACCCCTTTGAGGTTTTTACACTTTTTCGGCAGCCTCCACCACATGCTTCATCAGCACGGAGGTGGTAACGGCCCCCACGCCGCCGGGAACGGGGGTGATGGCTTCCACAATGGGCTCGACTTCCTCGAACACACAGTCGCCGGACATGCCGCCCTTGCCCTTGGCAGTAATCTTCTCGGGATTCCAGTTCATGGAAACATCGATGACCACCTGGCCGGGACGGACATAGTCAGCCGTCAAGGAGTTCAGCACACCGGCAGCGGACACGATGATATCTGCGTTCTTGCAGATTTCAGCGGTGTTCACGGTCTTGGTGTGGCAAATGGTGACGGTGGCATTCTTTGCCATGAGCATCATGGCAGCGGGCTTGCCCACCACCAGGGAGCGGCCGATCACAACGGCATTCTTGCCCTTACAGTCGATGCCGTAGTAGTCCAGAATTTCCATGCAAGCAGCGGGGGTGCAGGGGGCGTAACCCAGAGCCTGACCCTCGAAGACACCGGCATTACTCATGTGGGTCATGGAGTCAACGTCCTTGCAGGGCGCCAGACGGTTGCAGATCTCGTCCTGGTCGGCCTTCAGATGCTTGGGCAGAGGACGGAACATCAGAACACCGTGGACGGAAGCATCCGCGTTGACCTCATCGATCACAGCCAGAACTTCTTCCTTGGTGGCAGTCTCGGGCAGGATGTAATTCTTAACGGTAACGCCAACTTCCTCAGCGCGCTTGGTGGCACCCTTCTCGTAGCTCAGGTCGGAGGGGTTCTCACCCAGACGGATGATGCCCAGAGTGGGAACAACGCCCTTTTCACGCAGGGCAGCGGTACGGGCCTGAAGGGAAGCAACCAGTGCTTCGTTAACTTCCTTGCCCAGCAGTCTTTTCGCCATAGTATTCTTCCTCCACTATTTGATAGATATAAGATATGAAGATATGAGTTATCAGATATAAGATATTGGATACGAGACATGACTTGTTATCCGATATCTCATATCTTCTATCTTATTTTTTCCTTACTGTCCGAAGCCAGCCTTCACTTCATTGAAGATGTCATCGGCAATGTCACAATACTTGTTCAGCATCAGGTTCACCTTGCGGTTCATATCCTCAGCAACATCCCGGTTCTTCAGGCTCTTGGTATTGATTAGAACATTCAGAGAAGCAGCCTGCAGCGCGGCCTTGCAGCACACAGCGCCGCAGCCGGCATCGGAAACAGCCAGGCGGCTGCCCTTGGCGGCAAACACAGCAATGCAGTCGATGGCTTCGCAGCACAACTCCATGATGTGCATGGGCACGCCGCAGGCGGTGATGGTGGCCTCTTCCAGAATGGCGTCCCGGTTGGGGTCATCCTTGGGGATGCCGTAGGCCTTGGCCAGGGGGACGAAGCCCTTGTCGTCAGCTTCCACCTGATCCAGCAGTTCCTTCTGCAGGGCATCACACTTGGCCTTCAGCTCGATGATCTCGGCCTCCACGTCGGCATACTTCTTCTTGCCCACGGTGAGGGAGCCAACCATGTTGCCCAGAGCGGTGCCGATGGCACCCACCAGAGCGGCAGCACCGCCGCCGCCGGGGGCGGGAGCATTGGAGGCAAGCACCTCCACAAAGGTGCGGCAGGATTCCATTGTCATATCCATAAGGCAGATTTCTCCTTCATTTCAGATAATTCGCAGATATGAGATATGCGATACAAGATATCCTTCATCCATGCCGAATTTCAGAAATATCTTATATCATGTATCTTATATCTGAAAAACGACAGGCGGCGGCCGCCGCCTGTCGTTTGGTGCAGGGGGAATTTGATTCTTAGAACAGGCCGGAAATCTTGCCGTTCTCGTCCACGTCGATGCGCTCGGCGGCGGGAACCTTGGGCAGGCCGGGCATGGTCATGATCTCACCGGTGAGAGCAACCAGGAAGCCGGCGCCGGCGGAAACCTTCACGTTGCGCACGGTGACGGTGAAGCCGGTGGGTGCGCCCAGCTTGGTCTGATCGTCGGTGAAGGAGTACTGGGTCTTGGCCATGCAGATGGGCATCTTGTCATAGCCCAGGTCGGTCAGAGTCTTGATCTGCTTCTCGGCATTGGCGGTGAAGGTCACGCCATCGCCATGGTAAATCTTCTTGACAATGGCTTCGATCTTTTCCTTGATGGACAGATCCAGATCGTAAGAGAAGGTGAAGTCATTGGGCTGCTCGCACAGGCGGACAACCTCGTTGGCCAGAGCGATGCCGCCCTCGCCGCCCTTGCCCCAAACCTCGGACAGAGCAACGTTGACACCCAGCTCCTTGCACTTTTTCTCCACCAGAGCCAGCTCGGCCTCGGTGTCCTGGGGGAACCGGTTGATGGCAACCACGCAGGGCAGCTTGTAGACCTGGGTGATGTTCTCCACGTGCCGCAGCAGGTTGGGCAGGCCCTTCTCCAGAGCCTCCAGGTTCTCCTTGCCGGTCTCGGCCTTGGGCACGCCGCCGTTGTACTTCAGAGCGCGGGCGGTAGCAACCAGGACCACGCAGGAGGGCTTCAGGCCCGCCATGCGGCACTTGATGTCCAGGAACTTCTCAGCGCCCAGGTCAGCGCCGAAGCCGGCCTCGGTGATGGTGTAGTCGCTGAGCTTCAGGGCCACCTTGGTAGCGGTGACGGAGTTGCAGCCATGGGCGATGTTGGCGAAGGGGCCGCCATGTACGAAAGCGGGGGTGTGCTCCAGGGTCTGAACCAGGTTGGGCTTCAGGGCGTCCTTCAGCAGGGCAGCCATGGCGCCCTGGGCGTTCAGGTCACCGGCGGTGACGGGCTTGCCGTCCCGGGTGTAGGCAACCACCAGGCGGGCCAGACGGGCCTTCAGGTCGTTGACATCGGAAGCCAGGCACAGTACAGCCATGACCTCGGAGGCAACGGTGATGTCGTAGCCGTCTTCACGGGGCATACCGTTGGTCTTGCCGCCCAGGCCGTCCACCACGAAGCGGAGCTGACGGTCGTTCATGTCCACGCAGCGGCGCCAGACGATCTGGCGGGGGTCGATGTTCAGAGCGTTGCCCTGATAGATATGGTTATCGAGCATGGCAGCCAGCAGGTTGTTGGCAGCGCCGATGGCATGGAAGTCACCGGTGAAGTGCAGGTTGATGTCCTCCATGGGGACGACCTGTGCGTAGCCGCCGCCGGCCGCGCCGCCCTTCACGCCGAACACGGGGCCCAGGGAGGGCTCACGCAGAGCGACCAGAACCTTCTTGCCGATTTTGCGCATGCCGTCAGCCAGACCGACGGTGGTAGTGGTCTTGCCCTCACCGGCGGGGGTGGGGTTGATGGCGGTGACCAGAATCAGCTTGCCATTGGGCTTGTCGGCCATGTCCTTCAGGATGTTGTAGTCAACCTTGGCCTTGTACTTGCCGTACTGCTCCAGGTACTTTTCGTCCACACCGGCGATCTTGGCAATCTCGGTAATGGGCAGCATTTCGCACTCCTGTGCGATCTCGATGTCAGATTTGAATCCCATGTTAATCATTCTCCTTGTATTTTGTAGTCGGCGCCCTGCCGTCGGAATGGCTCAGGCACATACAGGACTTATGCGGACGGCCGTTGGAGTGGCTTACCGCACGAGTGATATATCAGTACTCACGTACCGATAATAGGATAGCACCATGTGCAGGAAATGTCAAGAGATTTCGCTTATTTTTGCGCATTTTGTCTGCCTTGTTTCTGCCCGGGTACAAGCCTCTTTTTTCCATATCTTCGCTTGCGCATTGGGAATCGGATGTGGTATAATATAGAGGTAAATTCATCCCCTCCAGAAGCCCGGAGGGAATACAATGGAGGTTATCAATCATGGCAAACAAGTATACGGGCACCAAAACCGAGCAGAACCTGTGGGAGGCTTTTGCCGGCGAATCCCAGGCAAGAAACAAGTACACCTTCTTCGCTTCCGTAGCCAAAAAGGCGGGCTACGAGCAGATCGCGGCGCTGTTCCTGGCCACCGCCGACAACGAAAAGGAGCACGCCAAGCTCTGGTTCAAGGAGCTGGGTGAGCTGGGCAACACCGCGGAGAACCTGCTCCACGCCGCCGAAGGTGAGAACTTCGAGTGGACGGACATGTACGACCGCATGGCAAAGGACGCCGAGGAAGAAGGCTTCCCCGAGCTGGCCGCCAAGTTCCGGGGCGTGGCCGCCATCGAAAAGAGCCACGAGGAGCGCTACCGTGCCCTGCTGAACAACGTGGAGACCAAGCAGGTGTTCGAGAAGTCCGGCGTGCAGGTATGGGAGTGCCGCAACTGCGGCCACATCGTGGTGGGCACCAAGGCTCCCGAAGTCTGCCCCGTGTGCAACCATCCCCAGGCTTATTTTGAAGTGAGAAAAGAGAACTACTAAAATACAGCTGCTCCCCTGGTTCTGTCGAACCGGGGGAGTGTTTTTTATCCGGAAATGTAGAGGTAAATTGTAATTTGGCGGGCAGGGCCCGCGGCCAATGGCGCACCGGGCTGGTGTGAAATCCGGGACTCCTGGGCAGCGCCCGGTAACGTTTCTGCGCAGGAAAAATGACGCATTATCCAATCACGGCGTGCAAAAACGAACCGAGCGGTACCCAGGAGTGTAACGACAACAGACCAGCCGAGCACGTATTGGGGTGAAGCGCCCTGCGCTTCAAATTACAATTTGTACGCTTGCTGACAGCTGATAAGCATATCTCATGACATAAAATTCGACTCTATGTCATATTCCACGGAGTTGATGACAAGGCAGTGATCATCTTTCCAGTGGATCTCCATATTTTCAAACTCGCCCCAGTCTCCGTAATAAACACGCTGAGGCATTTTGTACAGCTTGAAAACAAGCACATTGATTTCTTTGTTCTCGTAAACATCCACCAACGTATCGCCGCCCAGTGCGCCTTGGTCGCTGTCAATCACTTGGGCGTAATATACTCCGTTCGGTGATTCAACAGACTTCACGACTGTGTTATGTCCGATATTTCCAAAGGTCAACAGCAAAAATCCAAAGAAACCGACCGGCAAAATCATCAAGCCGGACAATACCAAAGCAATCATCTTCAGCGCTAAAGGCTTTCCATGTTTGACAGTTAAGACCAGGCAGCAGACGATGCAAACAAATGCACCGGTCGCGACCCAAATTCTGCTCATTCTGCTGCATTCAATCATGCAGAAAGCAGCATTGATCAGCGATAACGGAGATAACAAAGCAAACAGCACTTTCATCATGCCTCCTGCAATCGCTTCCCCGGCTTTCATACTCCAAACCAACAGGTACACAGACAGGAAAGCGGTGACAATGACAAAAGCGGAAACGCTGGCAAGCTCCATCCTATACCCAAAGCAAAAGGCAAGCAATGCTCCAAAAGGTGGGAAAGCAACCAGAGCAAACAGTACATATTCCAAAACAGAAAGGTATTTTCCCGGAAGATTCATGAACGTATCCCGTTCTTCTTTTCTTGCTTCAACGATTTTCAACATTTCATTGCCTCCAAAAAGAGGATGATGTCACACTTGTTTGGCAATTTTAATATTTCCTCGCATCCAACTGTAGGGGAGGCGTAGCCTCCCCTACAGTTGGCGTGTGCAAATCAATAAACGATCGTTTTATTTCGCATTCTGCCAGGAGATTGCAATGTGGGCGGGGGCGAACAGGAGGGCGGAAATCGTCAGCAGTACGGACCTGGTCATGATTCCGCTGAACAGGAACAGGACAGAGGGAAGGATGGACAGAGCCAGCGCCCGGAACAGGCCTGTTTTCCGAAAGCAAACAATCCAAACCAGGCAGTACAGCCCCACCAGCAGGGCATCCACCACAAGATAGACCGCGAACGCTTCATCGGACCACCAGCCAAACCAGGTGCCCGGAATGTTGAAAATCATGAACCCAAAACAGCCGAAGCGGCCGATCTGCTCCACGGTTTCCACAGTCCGATTCTTCCATTTGTTCTCAAAGCCGTCTTTGCACTTCACCGCGAACAGGATGTTGGGAATCAGGATGACCGCCATGAAAATCAAACCAAAGACATTACACCATTCCATTTTAAGCGGGATCAATTGCCGTCCCGGATCTGCAGGAGCTTGTTTTTCAGCTCGGTTTCCATTTTAGCCATTTCCACCTCGGCGGCCAGGCGCTGGGCACGGCCGTCCCGCTGGATCTTCATCACATCGTCCAGGGTCTGGATCAGCTCGGCGTTGGTCTTTTTCAGGGTTTCGATGTCCACAATGCCCCGCTCCGCTTCCTTGGCGGTTTCCACGGAGGCCACATGCAGCTTCTTGGCGTTGGCCTGGAGCAGGGCGTTGGTCACGTCGTTCACCTGACGCTGGGCCTTGGCGGCCTCGGTGGAGTGGGCGATGCCCAGGGAGATGACCATCTGGTTCTTCCACAGGGGGATGGTATTGACCAGGGTGGTCTGGATTTTCTCCACCATCACATTGTCGTTGTTCTGGATCATCCGGATCTGGGGGGCAGTCTGGATGGAGATGGCCCGGGTCAGCTCCAGGTCGTAGATCTTCTTTTCAAAGCGCTGGCACTTGTCCGCCAGGTCCTTGGCAGCCTGCACATCCTCGGCCAGGCCTGTGCGCTTGGCGGTTTCTTCCAGCTCTGCCAGCTTGCCGGCGCGAACCTCCTCCAGCTTCTTCTTGCCGGCCAGAATGTACATGGTCAGTTCCTTGAAATAGGCCAGGTTCTGCTCGTACATCTGGTCCAGCATGGCGGAATCTTTCAGCAGGCGGACCTGATGCTGCTGCAGCGTGTCGCTGATTTTCTCCACGCTGACCTCCGCCTTGTCGTAGCGGGCCTTCATCAGCTCCAGCTTGTTGGTCTGCTTCTTGAAGAAGCCAAGGAACCCCTTCTCCTCTTCGGCATCGAAGCCCTGCAGCTCTCCCACCACGTTCACCAGCAGGTCGCCCACTTCTCCCAGGTCCTGGGCACGGACGTTGGCCAAAGCGGCATCGGAGAAATCCGCCATTTTCTTCTGGGTGCCGGCACCGTACTGCAGAATCTGGGCGGTGTTTTCCACATCGATCTTGGCGGCGAAGTCATTCACCAGCTGCTGCTCCTCGGCGGTGAGCACCGGTTCAGGGATTTTGGGTTCCTCCACCTTTGTTTCGGCCACGGGGGCCAGGTCGGTTTCGGGCTTAGTCTCCAACTCCGGCTCCAGGGTCAGGCTGGGGGTTTCAATTTTCGTGAAATCATGCTCCATGACTACTTCATCCTTTCTCAATGGTTATTGGCGACCTCAAAAAACTGCTTTTTGCGGTTTTGGGCGAGAGATTTTGTTCTCACAAAAGAATTGGAAATTCCGGAATACTTTGTGTATTGCGGGATTTTCAATACGAATTGTGAGAGCAAAAGATCCGCCCAAAACCCAAAAGGGTAGTTTTTAGAGGTGCCCTATTATTCGGTTTTGTTACGCAGCTTAGAAAACTCGTCCTCCGTTAATCCTTCCTGGGCCAGCAGGGTCTGGAGCACGGTGATGTCGCTGGATACGTCCATGGCAGTGGTCTTGAAAATGGAGTCCAGCAGCTTTTCAAAGGCAGTGTTCAGGGTATCCAGGGTGGCTTCGATCTCCTGCTTGGAGGACCGGATGTTCTCTCCCTGGATGGGCTGGGCATCCATATCCGCATAGGCATTCAGGAGCTTCACGGTCATGGGAAGGTAGTAATCCATCAGCTTTTTCAGCTCCGGCACCACCTCGGGATGGGTTTCCACCCGGTCGAAGATTTTCCGCACCAGGGTCTCCATCCGGCTGATCTTTTCGGAAATCTCCCGGCCGGGAATGGCATCGTTGCAGGCGCGGAGCTGACGGATGAAGGCATTGCCTTTGTCCAGCACCTCCTGAGCCTGCGCATTCCCCTTTTTGGTGTCCGCTTCCTTCTGGGCCCGCACCGTCTGTACCACTTCTTCCTGCTTTTTCACCGCCTGCTTCTGCTTTGCCTCCAGATAGTGGACATAGGCATCGTTGCTGGTGATCAGGCTGGTCTCCTCCTCGTCCAGGTGGCCCTCCAGGAACAGCCCGTCGTCGATCATGGCTTTGAGCTCCCTGCGAACGAATTTGGGGGACTTGCCCACCACCTGGGCCAGCCGGTTCAGCTCGCAGTAGGTTTTGCTTCCCAGGGCCTTCAGATATTTCTCATACCGGCTCACTTTGGTGATGGACCGGATGCCGTTGGTCAGCAGCCAGATACCGCCGCCCAGACCCACCAGGGAAATACCTCCCAGTACCGACAGGATGCTGTTCACGCCGGTAACCAATCCCGCAATGCCGGTGCTCAGGATGCCGCCGGAGCCGAACAGCGTCAGCAGGCCGCCGCCCACGGTTTTGCAGATGCCGCCGGCAAGCTTGCCGGTGGGATTCTGATACAGTGCAGGCAATTGGCTCCCCTGCTGCCGGGGTGCCCGGGTGGAGCCCAAATTGCTGCTGTATACATTCACATTGGGCTGCTGCACGCCCCGGGCGTGATTTCGGTTTCGATTCTGAAAGGAATAGCCGGCACGATAGGGGGCGGAGTCAACCCGCTCCTCCACGATTTTGCCCCGGGCGGCCTTCCGCTTGGCGGCCTCATCCACGGCCTTGCGCATCGCATCCCCTCCGGTATCCACAGCGGTGTTCAGCACCTGACGAATGGCCTGGTTCATCTGCTGAAAATCCTGGGAGCTTACCGCCCGGTCGATGATATTCTCAATGGTATTTCCAAGATCGTCCAGATTGATGTTATAGGACATAAAACCCCTCCCCGGGGAGCGCATATGCTCCGATTCTCTAATTAGATTATTATATCGCCTCATCATGAAAATTACAAGGTGTTTGAAAAAGAAAAGGTCATTATTAAGGAAAAACAAAGGTAGAAAAGTATTGTTTTTTTTAGAATAATGTGTATAATAGATATGCTCTAAAATGCGGGTGTTATAAAGTGTTTATTTTCCCCGGCATATTCATACTGAACATTCATACTTACAAGGAGGCTGTATAATGGCGTATCAAGGTCGATACAACAACAATAACGGAAAAAAATCAAAATCCTCGGGCGGTGTAGGAAAAATCGTACTGATCGTGGTTTTGTCTGTGGTGCTGATCCTGGCTCTGCTGGTCGGCGTGGCATTCTATTTTGTGAATTCCTTTCTGAATTCCAAGCTGGATAAGGTCACCCAGGCCCAGTTCGTGGAACAGGACGTATCCGGTCAGGATCTGTCCGCGCTCATCGGCAATCTGGACGAGACCGACCCCACGGAGCTGGTCACGGAAGCAACCACGGAAGCAACCACGGAACCCACCACCGAAGCGACCACCCAGCCCACGGAGCCGGACTACGGCCAGTCTGGCAAGGTCGTGAACATTCTGCTCATTGGTCAGGATGGCCGGGCTGGCGAAGAAGCATTGCTGGCTGATGCCATCATCCTGTTTACCTTGAATAAGGAAACCAAAACCCTGCGCATGACCTCCTTCCTGCGGGACAGCTATGTGAAGCTGCCGGAATACTATCGTGGGCACACCTGCGGCTGGAACCGCATCAACACCAGCTATGCCCTGGGCTTCAGCTGGTACAGCACCGCAGGCGCCATGGAAATGCTGAACCTGACTCTGGAAAACAACTACGGCGTGAAGGTGGACGGCAATGTGGAAGTCAGCTTCGACACCTTCCAGCATGTGGTAGACGCCATGGGCGGTGTGGACATTGATCTGCGGGGCGACGAGCTCGCCAAGATGCTGGAATATCAGGGATATCGGAACGCCCACTTCGAATATGTGGGCATAGAGAAGCGGTTTGATCTCCAGGAGGGCGTCAACACCCTGGATGGCTACCTGGCCCTGGCCTACGCCCGGGAGCGGCACATGAGCAACGCAGACAGCGATATCCAGCGTACCGCCCGCCAGCGTAAGGTCATCGAAAGCCTTCTGAACAAGCTCAGTAAGATGAGCCTCAGCCAGATCAACAGCCTGATCGACCAAGTGCTGGCCGAGATCGTCACCGACATCAGCACCGATGACATGAAGATGTATATCACAGAGCTGGTGCCCTACGTGTTCGACCTGAAGCTGGAATCCTACCAGGTCCCCGCCGAAGGCACCTACTGGGGCGAGATGGTGGAGCTGCCCGACGGCCTGAGCGGCGTGCTGAAGATCGACTTCCCGAAAAACAAGCAGGTGGTCGCCGCCATTCAGAGTGGCGAAGAAGTGCCCACCTTCAAGTAAACCACGCAAAATCCCCCTGCGACGCGCCGCAGGGGGATCGTTTTATGTGTTGCACAGAATCTCAAAATGACGCTGCGCCATTTTCTCGATGGTATAATCCATCATTTTCCGGTAACTGCGTTCTCCGAATTGCCGCTGCAGGTCGGGGCAGGACAGCAGCGTTCTGATTCTTTCCGCCAGTTCTGACACATTCTCCGCGTCCACCAGAAAGCCGTTCCTTCCCTCTTCCACCAGCTCCACTCCGGCCACGCACTGGCGGGTGGTGATCACCGGCAATCCCTGGGCCATGGCTTCATTGATCACCAGGCCCCAGATATCAAACCGGGTGGCAAGCACAAGCACATCCGCCGCCTGGTAATAGCGCTGCAGAGTCATCTTGTCCACAAAAGGTATAAAATGCACCTTGTCCATTCCCAATTCGTCCATCAGTGCCTGCAGATCCGCCGTCGCCTCACCGCCGATGATATATAGATGGCAAGGCAGTCCCGCTGCAGCCCGGAGGAGCAAGTCGTGACCCTTGCGGGGGATGATCTGCCCCACGGAAATCAGAATCTGTCCGTCCTCCATTCCCAGCTGCTTCCGGGCGATCCGGCGCAGCTGCTCCCGGCGGGTGATGTAGTCTTCCGCCGACCATCCCACCCGGACGGCATCCAGGGAGTCCTCCGGCAGCGGTGCGGGAGGCTCGGCCAGGCAGGAAACCTCCTCCGGTGGGATCCGAACCGCCTCCAGCAGATCCTTTTCCAACAGGGAGGAAAAGGGGTAACCGTAGCACCGGGCCGGATCTGCGCCGTAATGGGTGATAAATTGCGTGGTGGCCTGACCGCTGCTGAACCAGCCGACAGCCGCTCCCGCAAAATGGCGCTTCACCAGATATTTCAGCCGCCCCTCCTGCTGGACGATTCCGCCGTCCAGCTCCATATAGAAGGGGATCCGGCGCAAGCGCAGGTATTCAATGGCCAGCATGACGGTGGGAGAGGAATAGCCACTGAGAATAATTTTATCCCAGCCCTTTCCCAAATGGCGGAGGATCTCCGGGCACAGGTACTGCTCGTCGCCGGTCTGCCGTCCCTTCATAAAAATGGCGGTGAACTGTTCCGCCTTTCCGGTAAACCAGGCCGCATCCCGGTCCCGGGCCGATGTCCCCTCAAAGGCCGCTGTCAGCTCGCATTTCTTCCCCAGCTCGTTGAGAAAGTCGATGCGGTAGGGCGACGGAATATTGGTGTGATAGAAAACTCTCATTGGGCGTTCGCTCCTTTGATGATATTCAGCATGGATTCCATCAGCCCCACCTCCGTCCGGGCAGTCCGGGGGGCCGGCTGCTGCCAGGGTACGCCGCCCAGCACCGCCTTCATCTGCTGCGCCAGCACCTCGGCTCCGTCGTAGGGGAAAAAGGCCTTGTTTGGGTACCCCTCCAGCACCTCCCGGGCGAAGGGCAGGTCGGAAGCCAAGATCCAGGCCCCGGCAGCCCGCGCTTCCACCAGGGGCAGGCCACAGGTCTCCAGATAGGAGGGGAAGAGAAGCACGGTACCGGAGTAATATTCCCACACCGTTTCATTGGGAAGGCTGCCCACGAATTCAATGGGAAGCCCCCGGGCCGCCCGGATGATGCGCTCCGCATCAGGGTCTCCCTCCCGGGGCAAAGTGAAAATCACCCGGTAATCGGTTATTCCCTCCCCTGCCAGCAGCTTGCAGGCGGCAATCACCAGATCGTGATTTTTGTAAAGATCCGCCCCGGCGGGATAGAAAAAGGTGCGGCTCCCGGTTCCAGTGTAGGCACCCAGCCTGGGTGGCCGAACCCGGGAGGGAACCACGGAGATTTTGTCTTCCGGCCATCCCAGCCAGCGCATGGTGTCTTCCTTCATCCACCGGGTCTGAACAAACACATGCTCCGCCCTGGGCAGCGTCCGCCGGTAGATCCGGCAGATGATTCGCTGCTGAACAGCAAGGCTCCGCTCCTTCCCATTCAGGAAGGAAAAGGTCCTGTCGCAGAATTGCAGGGACTGGTGCAGCAGGACAAACTGCCGCCCCCCATACCGGGCCACCGGCATATTCTGCAGAGAAATCACCGCATCCGGCTTTTCCGCCGCCAGGATTTTGGGGAGATCCAGGTGCTCAAACGCCAGCCGGTGAAGCCGGGATTTTTTGGGCTTGCTGAAGCGCAGAATCTTCACCTGCGGGGTATCCTCCAGAACCGGCTGGGACACGACGAACACCCACTGGATATCCCGGGGAGATTTTTCCAGCACCTCCCGGTAAAAATCCCGCAAAACCGTCATGGCCCCGCCATACTCGGCTGCCACATCGTAAACCAAAATCTTCATATTCTCTCCCCCGCTGCACAATGCAGAAATTCCTGTATATTTTGGCTGTACACAGGAAGCAGATAAATTGAAATTTAGTGAGCTCTCCCGCCGCACCCCTTGGCTCCCCCTATGGGGGAGCTGGCTGCCCCATAGGGGCAGACTGAGAGGGTATCGCACCCAATGAGACGCTCCTAATTCCCCAATGCAGTACCCTCTCAGTCAGCCTGTTCGGCTGACAGCTCTCCCAAAGGGAGAGCCAAGGGGCGCTACCGTATCTGCCCGACAAATTACAATTTACCGACTTCTTTAATGAATTGAATACAATTATTTTACCAGATATCTCCCCGCATTTCAATTCCCAAATCAGGACCGGGGGAATGGCGGGAATTATTCCGGCATTCCCTTGCAATACGCCGGGGAATCTGGTAAAATAAACTGAATAAAGAAAAAGGTCAGGTGAGATCATGAACACCAGACAGGACTATATCGCCGTGCTGGACTCCGGTCTGGGCGGGCTAAGTGTACTGCGGCATCTGCGGCGGCTGCTGCCGGGAGAGCGGTTCCTCTACTACGGCGACTCCGCCAACGCCCCCTACGGCACCCGCACCCGGCAGGAGGTGGAAGCGCTGACCCTTCAGGCTGCCGAACTGCTGATGCAGCGAGGCCTGAAGGCCCTGGTGGTGGCCTGCAACACCGCCACCTCCGCTGCCATTGAATCCCTGCGGAAAAAATACCCGGAACTCATTGTGGTGGGCATCGAGCCGGCGCTGAAGCTGGCAGCGGATCATTTTCCCGGGGGCGGCATCGGCGTGATGGCCACTCCCGTGACATTGCGGGAGGAAAAATTCTGCCACCTGCTCTCCCGGTACGAGGGAAGCTGCCAAGTCTACAAAATCCCCGCGCCCCAGCTGGTGCCCCTGATTGAAGAGGGCTTGGTGGACACCCCCCTGATGGAGCAGACTCTCCATGATCTTCTGGATCCCTACATAGGCAAGCTGGACGCTCTGGTCCTGGGCTGCACCCACTTTCCCTTTGCATCTCACGCCATGGAACGGATGCTGGGGCCCCGCACGGCCGTCCTGGACGGCGGCAGAGGCACCGCCAGAGAAACCCGGCACCGGCTGGAAGCGGCGGACCTGCTGGAAAACGGCCCCGGGGAAGTGATCGTGGAAAACAGCCTGGACTCTGAGGAAATCCTTCGCCGGTCCCGCCGTATGCTGGGACTGGAGTGACAGAAACGGGAGGCAGCATTATGGAAAACGACATTCTGGTCATCGGCATTGCCGGCGGCACTGCCAGCGGCAAGACCACACTGATGAAAAACCTGATCAATGAATTCGGCGGTCAGGTCACCGTGCTCAGCCACGACAATTACTACAAACGCCACGACGATATGCCCTACGAGGAGCGCTGCATGCTCAACTATGACGAGCCCGCCGCTTTTGACACCAGCCTGATGGTATACCACCTGGATCAGCTGCGCCACGGCTATTCCATCGAATGCCCGGTGTACGACTTCACCGTCCACAACCGGTCCGACGAAACCATCCGCCTGGTGCCCCACAAGGTAATCATCGTGGAGGGCATTCTGATTTTTGAAAACGAAGAACTGCGAAACCTGATGGACATCAAAATCTTTGTGGACACCGACGCGGACATCCGCCTGTGCCGCCGGATTAAGCGGGATGTGAACAAGCGGGGCCGGAGTCTGGAAAGTGTGCTCACCCAGTACCAGCAGACCGTGAAGCCCATGCACGAGCGCTATGTGGAGCCCAGCAAGAAATACGCGGATCTGGTGGTGCCCGAGGGCGGCAAAAATCTGGTGGCCCTGAATATGATCACCGGCCACATTCAGCACTATCTGGACGAGGAATAACCATGCAATTTGAAAGTCTGATTTTTGATATTGACGGCACCATCTGGGACTCCCGGGCCCTGGTGGCCGAAGGCTACAACCTGCAGCTGCAGGACGAAGGGCTGGCGGAATACTGCGTGGATGCCCAGCGACTGCGCCCGCTGTTCGGCATGGTAAAGGATGCCATTGCCGACGAACTCTTCCCCAACCTACCGCCTCGGGAACGCTACGCACTGATCGAGCGGTGCATGGAGCGGGAGCATCAGCACCTGCTGGAAAACGAATGCCGCATCGGCTACGAGGGGATCGAAGAAGCCATGGAACGGCTTTCCAAAGGCCACCGGCTTTTCATCGTCAGCAACAGCCAACAAGGCTACCCGGAGCTGTGTATGGAAAAGCTGGGGCTGGGTCGCTGGATCACCGGCCATCTGTGCTTCGGTGACACCGGCACCTCCAAAGGGAAAACCATCCGGACCCTGATGGAGCGCTATGAGATCACCTCCTGTGCCTACATCGGCGACACCCAGGGAGATTACGAAGCCACATTGGAAGCGGGGGTCCCCTTCATCTGGGCGGATTACGGCTTCGGCACCCCGGCGGGATACGCTCTGCGCATCCACGCCCCCGGGGATCTGATTCAATTGGAACAGGAGGAAAAACTGTGAGCTTTGCCATGGATTCCTATTGCATGCAGTGCTATCTGAAACGGAACATCGATCTGGTGCGCCCCCTGGGTTCGGAAGCCCAGACCACGGCCTTTGCCAAGGAGATCATGAAGCTGTTCCTGGCCGCGCCGGAAGAGGCCACCGCCCCTTCCTTCGGCCCCCAGGTGGCCCAACTGCTGCACGATATGTACGGTCTGGCAATCGACCGATTCCACGATGAGAAAATCGCCTCCAACGCCTTTGTTCTGGAACGGCTGGAGGAGGTGCGCCGCCGGGTACAGCAGGCGGAAGACCCCATCCTTGCCGGACTGCAATATGCCATTCTGGGCAATTATCTGGACTTCTCCGCCCTGCAGGGAAATGTGAGCTACGACACGCTGGAGCAGATGCTGACCGGTGCCAAGGACATTGACGTGACCGGGCCCTGGTTCGACCGGTTCAAAGCCCAGCTGGAAACCGCCCATTCCCTTCTGTACCTGACGGACAACGCCGGGGAAATCGGCATGGACCGGGTGTTCGCCGAGGCCATCCAGGAAAAATATCCCCAACTGGACATCACCTTCTGCGTCCGGGGCGCTGTGGCCGCCAACGACGCCACCCGGGAGGACGCCGCCGCGGTGGGAATCCCCTTCCGGGTCATCGACAACGGCAACCAGGTGGCAGGCACCGTGCTGGAACTCCTGAGCGACGAAGCAAAGCAGGCCATGGACCGCGCCGACGTGATTCTCGCCAAGGGCATGGGCAACACGGAGACCATGTTCGGCTGCGGGTACAACGTGTACTATGCCTTCCTCATCAAATGTCCCCGGTTTGTCCGGATGTTCCAGAAGAGCATGATGACCCCCATGTTCATCCATGATTCCTATGAATTACAAGGGAACCTCTGAAAGGAGACGATTGATATCGCAAACGGTAAATTTTCCAAACCCCAAAAGAAAAAACAAATCTGGCCGGTGATTTTGGCGGCCGTGGTTCTCATTGCCGCCCTGGCGGCGGGAATTCTCCTGACGAGCCTCCTCTTTGGCGGGCAGATCGGAGAAAATGTCACCACCGGTAGCATTTCCCTGGGCGGCATGACCAAAGCAGAAGCCCGGAAGCTGATCCGGAGCACCTGGCAGGACATTGTGCTCTCCCTTCCCACCGGGGAGCTCCGGCTGACCCCGGAGGAGTCCGGCTTCCGGCTGGATGACAAGGCTCTGGCAAAAGAGGCTGCTTCCCAGAAGGGCCCTGCAGCGCTGTCCCTGGCTCCCTATCTGACCCTGGACGAGACCGCCATCCGCACCGTGCTGGAAGCGGCCGCCCAACAGCTGGAGCAGGCCTTCGTCCCTGCCTCCCACGCCCTGGAGGGTGAAATCCCCGATTTAACGGAGGGTGTCTTCCAGCCCGATACCCCTCTTCCCACCCTGGCGGTGACAACGGCCGTTTCCTCCTATGTTCTGGACGTGGATGCCGCCTGGGAACTAATCCGGGAGAGCTGCGCCGCCGGAACCTTTGAAATTGACCTGAGCAGCGCGGTCCGTGCTCTGGAAGCGGAAGCGCCGGATGTGGAGGCCATTTTTGAGGAAATATCCACAGACCCGGTGGACGCCAGGATGGACCTGGCAGTCTCGGAGCCCATCCCCGGCACCTACGGCATCAGCTTTGACCGGGAAGAACTGGAAGCCCGGCTGGAAAGTGCCGCTCCCGGTGAAACGGTCCGGATATCCCTGGAAGCCACCGCTCCCCAGGTGGTGGGCCGGGAGGTTTACTTCCAGGACGTGCTGGGCTTCTGCCAGACCCCTCACAGTGACAACGAGAAGCGGAATACCAACCTGCGCCTGGCATGCCGCGCCCTGAACGGCGTAGTGCTGGAGCCCGGCGAAACCCTGTCCTATAACGCCACCCTGGGTGAGCGCACCGAAGAAGCCGGCTACCAGCCCGCTCCCGCCTACTCCGGCACCGAGCTCGTGGACTCCCTGGGCGGCGGCATTTGCCAGGTGTCCTCCACGCTGTACCTGTGCTCTCTCTACGCCGGGATGGAGACTGTGGAGCGGGTGAGCCACGGCTTCCCCGCCAACTACATCCCCATCGGCCTGGATGCCACTGTAAGCTGGGGAGAGCCGGATCTGAAAATCAGAAACGACTCCGATTATCCCGTGAAAATCGTGGCGGAAGAACAGGAAGGCTTTGTCCGGGTGTGGATCATGGGCACCGAGACCCGGGATTACTACATCCGCATGGGCTTCAGCAGTTCCACCGACCGATACGCCAAGAGCTACATCTGCAAATACGACCGGGAAACTGACGAACGGATCTCCCGGGAGGATCACCTGTTCTCCGCCTACTTTGTGGAAGGCCTCAGCATGGCGGGAGAAATCGGCTGCGACGAGATCTACACCTACGGCAACGTCCGCAAGCAGGGCGTCAGCTCCCCCACCCCGGAGACCTTGGAGGCCTCCCGGAACTACCAGCAGCCCAATGCCAGAGGATAACATTCAGCCCCGCTCACATCCGAGCGGGGCTGAATTTTTTGGCTGCTGCCATATGGGTTTGGAATGGTAAATTGTAATTTGAAGCGCAGGGCGCTTCACCCCAATGCGTGCTCGGCTGGTCTGTTGTCGTTACACCATAGGGTACCGCTCGGTTCGCTTTTGCACGCCATTATTGGGTAGGAAATCATTTTTACTGCGCAGAAACGTTACCGGGCACCCCCCAGGAGTCCCGGATGACACACCAGCCCGGTGCGCCATTGTCTGCGGGCACTGCCCGCCAAATGACAATTTACCGCTCTGCTGCATGATCATCTTTTGATAAACGCCTCCAGGCGGTCCAGGCCTTTTCGGAGCTCCTCGTCGGCGTAGCAATAGGACAGACGCAAATAGCCCTCCACGCCGAAGCAGCTGCCGGGGACAGCGGCCAGCTTCCCCTCTTTGATCAGGCGGGTGCAGAATTCATCGGAGGTCATGCCGAATTTCCGGATGTCCACAAAGACGTAGAATGCTCCCTCCGGCGCCGGGAAGTCCAGGCCCATCCGGGTCAACCGGGAAGTCACATAGTCCCGGCGGCGGCGGTAGATTTCCCGCATGGGGGAAACGTCCTGCTTCAGCGCGGACAGCCCCGCCTCCTGGAGGAAGGTGGGCACGGCGGCAATGGTGCCCGCACTGAGCAGCAGCAGGCGGTCCATCACATATTCCGGGCACACCAGGTACCCCAGCCGCCAGCCGGTCATGGCATAGGGCTTGGAGAAGCTCTGGCAGAGGATGAGCTGGTCCTTCAATTCCCTATCCAGGCTCAGATCCGGGCAGGGGCCGTAGCTTAAAAGGCTGTACACATTGTCGCTGATGACGAAAATGGGTTTGCCCAGCACCGCCTTTTTCACCGCCGCCAGGCTCTCGGGATTCAGCACCACGCCGGTGGGGTTGTTGGGAGAATTCAGGATAATGGCCTTGGTTTTTTCATTCACAAGGGGGGTGAGTGCCTCCTCCGTGATCTGGAAGCCGGTTTTGCTCACGTCCAAGGGGACCATCTTCCCCCCGGCAATGGTGACAATGGTCTCGTACAGGGAGAAGGCGGGCACCGGGACGATGACCTCCTCCCCCGGATTCAGGATGCCCACCAGGGCAGTGAACAGAGCCTGGGAGGAGCCCACGGTGATCAGTACCTGCTCCGGTGTGGTGGCGTTGCCCCGGGCCGTCTCGTAATCCGCCACGGCCTGACGCAGAGCGGGAATGCCCTGGTTGGGGGCATAATGGGTCCGGCCCTGCTGCAGGGCGGCCCAGGCGGCCTCCTTGATGGGCTGGGGGGTGTCCAGGTCCGGTTCCCCGATGGTGAGCATGGCGCAGTCCGGGATTTCCCGTGCCATGTTGGTGTACACCCGGATACCGCTGCGCTTCAGGGAAGAAAGATTGGAATTCAAAGGAATCATTGGAATTGTTCCGCCAGAAGTTCAAAGAAATCGGCGCCTTTCGTCAGAATGGTTTCGTCAAAATTGAAATTGTCCGCATGGAGGGCAGGCACATCCCCCAGCCCCAGGAAGAAGAACATCCCCGGCAGACTGCGCTGATACCAGGAGAAATCCTCCGTGGTCATGGCAGGCTTGCTCAGCTCCATGAAATCCGTCACCCGACACACCCGGTCATAAAGCGCGGCGGGATTCAGCACCGCGGGATAGCCGTCGTTCATGTCCACCCGGACGGTGCAGCCGGTCTCCTGTTCCACCGCCGCGGCAATGTCCAGCAGCGCCTGACGCATAGAAAAGAAGATCTCATCCTGGAAGGCCCGCAGGCTCCCCTCCATATGGGTGTGGTCGGACAGGGCGTTGCACACCCGGCCGCTTTCAAATTTTCCGAAGTTCAGCAGTCTGAACACGGATTCTGGGAGTTTGCGCTCCATTTCCATGGCCCGGGAATAGAACATCACTCCAGCGGCTAAGGCATCCAGACCTTCCTCCGCCCGGGCGATGTGAGCTGCCCGGCCGAGGACGTCCACCTTCACCTCGCAGGAGCGGGCCATCAGTTCCTCCTTCCGGCTGGCAATCACACCCTCCGGCAGACCGGGCCACAGGTGCAGGCCGAAAATGGCCTCAACAGCGTACTTCTGAAAAATTCCGGCTGCGCACAGATCCCGGGCACCGCCGGTGGTCTCCTCGGCAGGCTGGAACACCAGCAGCACATTGCGGGGCAGGGTCTTTTTCCCGCTGAGCCGGCGGGCCAGCTCCAGGAGAATCGCCATATGGCCGTCATGGCCGCAGGCGTGCATTCTCCCCGGATGGGTGGAAGCAAAGTCCACCCCGGTTTTTTCCTGAATGGGCAGGGCATCCGCATCGGCGCGGAAGGCAATGGCCCGGTCATTACCAAAATCAAAAAAAGCGCACAGGGCTCCCTCCATGGGAGAAAACACCCGGCAGTTTAATCCGTCCAGAGCGGTGCGGAGATAGCAAAGCGTCTCCGGCAGGTTCCGGTCCAATTCCGGAATCCGATGCAGCGCCCGGCGATCTTCCATCAATTTCATGGTCAACACCTCAGGGCGATTATACGCCAATTCCCCCCCGGTGTCAATTTCCCCTTGCGTTTTGGCGAAATCGGTGATACCATATTTTATCATACGAAAGAGAGAGGAAGCATTTCATGAACGCTGAGGAAATTATTGAATATATCCGCACCTCCAAAAAGAAAACCCCGGTGAAGGTCTATGTCTGGGAGGAAGCGCCTGTGGAGTTCCCCAACTGCCAGGTCTTCCCCGCCGCGCCGGGGTGCAAAATCGTGTTCGGCGATTGGGTTGATGTGGCCCCGGTACTGAAGGGGAATCATTTCCGCCATCTGGAAATCGAAAACAACTGCCGCAACTCCGCCATTCCCATGCTGGACCTGAAGGACATCCCCGCCCGGATCGAGCCCGGTGCCATCATTCGGGAGCAGGTGGAAATCGGTAAAAACGCCGTGATCATGATGGGCGCCATTCTGAACATCGGCGCCGTGGTGGGCGAAGGCACCATGATCGACATGGGTGCCGTGCTGGGCGGCCGGGCCACCGTGGGCAAAAACTGCCACATCGGTGCCGGCACCGTGCTGGCCGGCGTGGTGGAGCCTGCCTCCGCTACTCCCGTGATCGTGGAGGACAACGTGCTCATCGGCGCCAATGCTGTGGTGATCGAGGGCTGCCGGATCGGTCACGATGCCGTGGTGGCTGCGGGCGCCGTGGTGATCTCCGACGTGGAGCCCAACACCGTGGTGGCCGGGTGCCCTGCCCGGGTGATCAAGGCAAAGGACGACAAGACCGCCTCCAAAACTGCCCTGATCGACGCCCTGCGGACCCTGTAAAAACCTGCCCCGGATTCCGGCTTTCCCGGCTTCCGGGGGCTTTTTCTGCCTTTATGCCCATGGGCTGCACATTTTCCCGCCCGGGGAATAACATGGAATGAGCCTGAGAGCTCAGAAAATCCTGAAAAAACATCGGAGGTAGACTTATGTGCGGTAACAATGGATGCTTTGGCGGCGGCAACATCTGGTGGATCATCATCCTGATCCTGCTGTTCTGCAACTGCGGCTGGGGCGGCAACATGAACTGGGGCGGCAACAACTGCTGCGACAACAACTGCGGCTGCAACTGCGGCTGTAACTAACCCATAGCAAAGCCCGCCGGAACCATTCCGGCGGGCCTTTTCCTGCATCAAACAGGCTCACAAATTATTTAGCAGTTGGTTGAATGGGATTATGTTGGACGAATCCGTAGGGAACGGCCTGTGTGCCGTTCCGCCCCGTCCCCGGAATTGGCACGGTAATTTGAATGGGAAACGTGGCTTTCCGGTGGGATGCCGCTGCGCGGATGGAACGGCACGCAGGCCGTTCCCTACGAAATGGACGAACCATGTGCCGTTGAATTCACCGCCAAATATTATTATCCTTCCGGCAAGCCAAGCGCAAAAAAGGTGACCGGAACGCTCCGGTCACCAATCAGGTGATATTCATTACCAGCCCACGACAATGGTGTATTCACCGCTGGCCTCAAACCGCCCCTCGATCACATCGCCCAGGTTGCAGGAGATCAGCTCCCACTCCTCACTGCCCTCAGCCCGGAAGAACAGGCCCACGGTGCGCTTTAATGTAGACCACACCTTGAAGCTCACATCGTACACTTCTTCGTCGCAAGAGACGCGCCCGGTCTGGAGCACGGTGATGCGTTCCGGGGCAAGCTTGCAGTCCTCCGGAATCAGCTCCGCGCCGGCCTCAATGGCTTCTTCCAGTTCCTCGGCGGAGGCCCGCTGGTCGTTCCGCTCAACGCTCACCCCGGGGGTGGACATGAGCACGTAAATCAGCTCATCGTAGCTACTCCGGGCAAGAGCAGGGGTGGTAAATACGCCGCCAAGCAGCAGGGCGGCAAGGACAACAGCCAACAATTTTTTCATAAAAAACTCCTCCTGGCGGTGTATTGGCGGCAATTCGCAGGAAATTTCCCCTATGTATTATTATAAAATCCCCGTCCTTGCTTGTCAAGGGATTTCACGGTGGGATTACCGGAATCTTTTTCACCGGGATGATTTCCAGCACTTGGGTGATCCGGTATCTGTTGTCATCGGCAAAGGCAGGCAAAGCCATGGCAATCACCAGGATCAGAAGCATGGGATAAGATTTTTTCATTTTCTCTCCCTTTGCCCCATTATAATCCCGCTGTTCCGTGATTGCAAGCAGAATTCACGAATATGCACACGACTCATTCCAATTTCCCGGGTTGCTGTGTGAAACCGTTCAGCTCATTCGTAAAAATCCCCCTGGGCTTTCGCCCAGGGGGAACGGGATTCAGGAAAGAGAATTACATGTCGAAGGGTTCCATGGACAGAACGGGATGGCCCACCTCGGACAGGTAGTTCAGCAGCTGCTCGGGATCTTCGGTGCAGATGGTTTCATCGGCGATCATGTCGGTGAAGTTCTCCACGCCGTAGAGTTCCAGAGCGGTGGCATCCAGGCGCTCACGCATCTGCTCCTTCAGCATCTTGGGCAGCCAGACGATACGGCCGGGGCCGCCTTCGGCTGCGATGAACTTGTGGGAAGCGATGAAGTGCTTGCCATGGCCCATGAAGCCGGGGGTCTGAACGCCGCCGCCGGTCATGGAGGCCATCTCGGAGAAGGTCATGCCCAGGGGGGTCATACCGGCATGCTCACGGCAGGTGATGACAACGCCCATGGAGACGGGCTCCACGCCGCAGATACACTCGAAGCAGCCGCAGGAGGTCATGGGATCCTGGAACAGGGAGTACAGGGTGACCTTTTCCAAGGCACCATGGGAATACTTGGAGACCGCCTCATTGACGGACTCGTAGGCACCCAGACGCTCATCGGTGCAGCCGGTCTTGGGAACGATCTGGCAGGGACCGTTGGGATCCAGCTCCTTGGTGGCCTTGGCATCCAGCCAGGACACGGCGCCGCACAGGCCCAGACGCTCGGGAGTGACGATGCACACGTGGCTGGGAGAGAAGGCCTGGCACATGATGCAGGTGTAGAACTGCTCCACAGACTCGTCAGTCATGGAGCTGAGACGCGCGTCACGACGGTCGAAGACCTCGTTGGCGCCGGCACGGAGGGCCTTGTTCTTCTCGGGATCAACCACGATATGAACCTGGCACTTGTCCACAACGGCCTCGAACTCGCTCTTGACCTTGGCGTACAGCACCTCACCGATGTGCTTGAACTTGAAGCCGGCCTCGAAGTCGGCCTTGCTGATACGGATACGGATCATGTCACGCTGACCGGTGTGCATCACGCCTTCGATGCAGTTCAGCCAGGAGTGGATCTTACGTTCCATAACGGACTCGAAGTCAGGCTGCATGGCCTTGCCGGCCACTTCGATGGTGTAGGACAGGGAAATCTTGGAGCCCACGGGAATCTCGTCGATTTCGGGGCCTTCCACGGTGATCTTGTGATCTTCCACTTCGGAAGCATCCTTGGTTGCCACCAGCTCGAAGCAGTCCACACGGGAGCCGTCCACTTCCACCTGCATATCGCCACGGCGGATGATTTCGCCTTCGAAAGCGGTGGCGAAGGCCACGGGGATATCAATGTTGGTGATCTTCAGCTTGATGTCGCGCGCCTCCAGAGAGGTGGCGTTCCACTTGGAGGTATCCAGCTGCTGGATCAGGGACTTGGGAACACGGAACATGTTCTCGGTCTCGTTGGAAACAACGGGGAAGCCCAGGCAGATGGCACCGGCGCCGTAGGACACGATCTCATCGGACAGGGGCTTGTAGGCGTTGACGAAAGCACGGACACGGTCCATGGTGTACTTGTACAGGGCCTTGGTATCGCCGGGGGTGATGTTGCCGAAGATCAGAGCGGCACGCAGGGCCACGGACACCACATGGATAACGGACTGCATTTCGAAGCCCAGGGGCACCACGCGCACGCCCTCGCCCAGCTTCATGCCGGCTTCATGGCAATGCTTAATGGAATCGCCGGTCAGGGTGACCAGAATACCCTGAGCCTGGTAGCTCTTGGCCAGAGCAACGGTCTCGGCAGGATCCTCAGCGCCGCCGATGATAACGGCAACACCGGGGATATCGCCGGTAACCAGGGGCACGCCCAGGTTACGGACGAAGGCGTCGGTCAGGTGGCCCATCTCGGGCTCGGCATAGGGCTCAGCGCCGTTCAGGTATTTCAGAGCCTCCAGGAACTCAGCGCACAGAGCAGAGGCGACACCGCTGTCGAACACGTCCTGCAGACGGTTGTTGCGGGTCATCATGCCCTTGATGGTGTCCATGGCAGCCTTCATCTCGCCCAGAGTGCTGATCTTCACACCGGTGATGGAGTAGTAGCAGGGGAGGCTATAGGCAGTGCTGGGGAAAGCAACTGCGCAGCCCTCGCCGTTGGCGGCGATGGCTTCATCAATGGCTGCAACGGTACGGGCGTAGTTGTAATCGTTACCGCCAAAAACTCTTTCAAAAAGTGTCACGGTTTTTCCTCCTAAATTTCGTTCGATGAATCCATATCATTCATCACGGTCTAAAATCGCTTTGATTTTCCGAATCTCTTCGATTGCCGTGGGGCTGAAGTCGTAGGGAGATTTTCCCTGCCGGTCGGCGTCCATGACCTCCAGATTGTAGTGGATGAAGCCCAGCAGATCCTCCGCGGGGATGGAGTCCCGGATGAACTGCTCATCCTGCCCATCCCGGACCTTGTTGGCCACCACCCGAACCCGGCTCACGCCCAGGTCGGAGGCAAGGCGCTTGACATTGCGGTAGGTCTGCACGGACCGGGCGCCGGGTTCGATGACCACGACAAACTGGTCCATGTTGGCTGCGGTGCCCCGGCCCAGGTGCTCCAGGCCCGCCTCCATGTCCATGATGACCACATCGTTTTTCCGGTAGGTCAGTGCGGACAGGATGGACTTGAGCATCACATGCTCCGGGCAGACACAGCCGCTGCCGCCCACATCCACGGTACCCATGACCAGCAGCTTCACGCCGTTAATCTCCCTGGAAAAGGTGTCGGGAATATCCGCCACGTAAGGATTCAGCTTGAAAAACTTGTTGGCCGCGTTGGCGCCGGTGCGCTCCTCCACCAGAGTGCGCATTTTGGAGATGGGGACAATGGCATCCACTTCCTCCTGGCTCAGGCCCAGGGCCAGACCAAGATTGGCATCGGGGTCCACGTCGGCAGCCAGAACCGTCCGGCCTTCGTCGGCGTAGAGCCGGGCCAAGGTAGAGGCCAGAGTGGTTTTACCCACGCCGCCCTTACCGGTAATCGCTAATTTCATGGGAAAGACCTTCCTTAGATGCCCAGGGCGGCACGCTTGGCTTCGATGCACTCGATCATCTTGTCGCCCAGCTTATCGATGTCGGTCTCCACCACGAACCGAGCCTCCACCCAGTCCTTCACGCCGTGCTCACCCTGGAGCAGGTCGGTGACTTCGCTGGAGCCCTTGGAGTAGGGATCGACACCCAGGAAGGTCTCGATGCCGGTGGCCACCACGTAGTTGCCGATGGACACAGCCTTCTCGGACATCCATTCGGGGGCGCAGCCCACCACGGGAACCTGGGAGATGTTGATGCCCCAGTCCTTGGCAATGTCGGCGGCCAGGATCATCATACGGGAGATATCCACGCAGGAGCCCATGTGCAGGACAGGAGGAATGCCAGCCAGCTCGCAGACCCGCTTCAGGCCGGCGCCGCAGTATTCCTTGGCCTTTTCGGGATCCATCAGGCCGGACTTGGCGGCAGCCTGGGCGGCGCAGCCGGTGGTGATGACGATGATGTCGTTTTCCAGCATCTTCTTCATCAGTCCGATGTGGGCGGTGTCGGGACGGACCTTGGGGTTGTTGCAGCCGACCATAGCCACAGCGCCCCGGATGACGCCGGAATGGACGCACTCGACCAGGGGCTTGGTGGTGCCGAACTCATCCACCTGGGAGTTGGCAACGCCGTCCAGAACCTTCTTGATGGCCTCCACAGAGTAGCCAACACGGGCGTTCTGCTTCAGCGTGGGGATGTTCACCAGGCTCTGGTCACGGTTCTTGAAGTTCTCGATGGCCATCTTCACGATTGCCTTGGCGTTCTCGCCGGCGGTGGCGGAGGAGAAGCGGATAAACTCGGAATCGGGAATCCGGGCGATGGGAGAGGTGGTGATGAACTTGGTATGGAAGCACTTGCTCAGGGGGCCCAGAGCGGGGAAGATGCACTGCACGTCCACCACGATGGCTTCGCAGGCGCCGGTGAGCACCACGTTCTCCTGGTTCAGGTAGTTGCCGGCCATGGGGATGCCGTGACGCATGGCAACCTCGTTGCTGGTGCAGCAGACACCGGAAATGGTGATGCCCTTGGCACCCATGCTCTTGGCGTAGGCGATCATCTCGGGGTCATTGGCCCAGTAGACGATCATTTCAGAGAGGCTGGGGTCATGGCCGTGGACCACGATGTTCACGTTGTCCTTCTCCATGACGCCGATGTTGGCGGTGGTATCCACAGGCTTGGGGGTACCGAAGAGCACGTCGGAGAACTCGGTGCCCATCATGGAGCCGCCCCAGCCGTCGGACAGACCAGCCCGCAGGGACTGACGGATCAGGGCTTCGGGCAGAGAGGAGCAGCCCATATGGGTCATGTGCATGGACTGGGAGACCTCCCGGTCGATGGCACGAGGTTCGATTTCGGCGTCGTGCCACAGCTTCTGGGTGTGCTCGGGTGCCCGCTTCAGGAAGCGCTGGGTGCCGAAGGGCTTGCCGTATTCCAGCAGGGCGATTTCCGCGACCTCATGGGCCAGGTCGAAGATGTCCTTGCCCTCGGTCTCGATGCCCCATTCCTTGGCGATGCGGATGAGCTTCTCGGGATCCTTAACGGTGTAGTTGCCGCCTTCCTTGGTCTGGTACAGGGTGTGACAGATTTCACGGCCGTGGTCGGAGTGCGTGGCAGCGCCGCCGGCGGTGAAGCGCAGATAGTTCCGGCCAACGATGCCATGAACATCGCAGCCGCAGATGCCACGGGGCGCCTTGGGGGTGATACGGCAGGGGCCCATGGAGCAGATCCGGCAGCAGGTACCTGCTTCGCCGAAGCCGCAGTGGGGAGTCTGGTTCTTGACACGCTGCTGCCAGGAATCAGCGCCAACCTTCTTGCCGTTTTCCAGCAGAGAATTTGTGGCAGCCTCCATCTCCTCGACAGTGGTCAGATATGCCCAATCCTTCAAAGTGATTTCCTCCTAAAAAAGATATTCAAATGAAAAGCCCGATACATAAGGACAGTGATCCACAATGTATCGATAATATTGTACTAATTTCTAAATCGATTGTCAATTGTCACTTTGGCAAGAAAACGCCCGATATTTCCATCCCCCAGGGGGGGATTTTTGTGACATATGTATTTTCCTCCCGGGGGCAATTGTGAATCCACTGTAAAACTTTCTGCCGCCTCTTGTCAATCGTCAAAATCCTGATATAATAATCCTACTGTTTTAAATAAGCTTTCATTGAGGTAATCATCATGAAAAAAATGCTTTTCATCATGAATCCCTATTCCGGCAAGCGCCGGGCCAACAAGTGTCTGGTGGAGATTCTGGAACTGTTCAATCAGGCGGGCTACCTGGTCACCGTGCACATGACCGCCGGCCAGAGAGATGCCACCGAAGTGGCCAGGCAGCTGGGGGCGGATATGGACATTGTGGTCTGCTGCGGCGGTGACGGCACCTTCAACGAGACGGTGGCAGGCCTGCAGATGGCCGGGACCGACGTGCCCGTGGGCTATATCCCCGCCGGCTCCACCAACGATTTTGCCGCCAGCCTGAAAATCCCCACGGAGCCGCTGGAGGCCGCTCAGGAAATTGTGGACGGAAGTCCGGTATACTACGACGCAGGCAGCTTCAACGGGAGATTTTTCTCCTATGTGGCTTCCTTCGGCGCCTTTACCCGCACCAGCTACACCACCCCCCAGTCCATTAAAAACGCTTTGGGCCACACTGCCTATGTGCTCAGCGGCATTTCGGAGCTGTCTCAGATTCGCAACGAGCACGTAAAATTTGAAATTGACGGAGAAGTCATTGAGGATGATTTCCTGTTTGGCGCCATCTGCAATTCCACCAGCGTGGGCGGCATCCTCACCCTGGACCCCAGCCAGGTGGACATGGCCGACGGCAAGCTGGAGGTACTGCTGGTGCGCTCCCCCAAGAGTCTTTTGGAGCTGACGGACTGCATCGCCGCGGTACAGAGCCAGCAATACAACAGCTGTGAAATGATCACCTTCCGCTCCGGCAGCGAAATCAAAATCACCGCCGACCCGGAGATGACCTGGACTCTGGACGGAGAACGGGAGGACGGCCACCGGGAAATCACCGTCACCAACAACCACCTGGCCTACCGTCTGGTGAAGACGAGGGACGATGATGCATAATTCCACCCTTTGCTATGTACTCCGGGGAGGAGAAGTACTGATGCTCCACCGGGTCAAAAAGAAGAACGACATCAACAAAGACAAATGGATCGGCATCGGCGGCAAATTCGAGGCAGAGGAATCCCCGGACGAATGCCTGCTGCGGGAAGCCAAAGAAGAAACCGGCCTGACCCTCACCTCCTGGCGCTGCCGGGGCGTGGTGACCTTTCTGAACGAGGGCGGCGAGGGGGAATACATGTACCTGTTCACCGCCGACGGCTTCGAAGGAGAACTGACGGAATGCGACGAGGGCGACCTGCAGTGGGTCAGCCGGGAATTCGTCTCCGAGCTTCCCGCCTGGGAGGGGGACAAAATTTTCCTGGACCTGCTGTGGCAGGACGCCCCCTTCTTCCTGCTCACCCTCCGCTACCGGAATGAGAAACTGGTGGAAGCCGTGCTGAACGGAGAGAAAATCAAATAATCAGACAAATTGTAACTTATCGCACTGGCGCGGCAGCGCCCTTGGCTCTCCCTTTGGGAGAGCTGTCAGCCGAACAGGCTGACTGAGAGGGTACCGCAGTAAGATAATAGCACTCGAAAAAACCATGCAGCCCTCTCAGTCTGCCCCTATGGGGCAGCCAGCTCCCCCATAGGGGGAGCCAAGGGGTGCGTCGGTCCCGGCCCGCCAAATTACAATATGTCGTATTGCAAACCACTGCATCTTTCAGCAAAAAATCGCACCCTTGTCCGCAATTTCGGGCAAGGGTGCGTCTTTTATTCCGCTTTGGGGAACACCAAGGTCACCTTGAACAGGTCGCCGTCCACCAGCAACTGAAGCTGGCCTTTTTGCAGCTCCATCAGGCTTTTGGCGATGTTCAGACCCAGGCCGCTGCCTTCGGTATTCCGGGAGGAATCTCCCCGGACGAAGCGCTCCATCAGCTCCTCGGCGCTGATGTTCAGCTGAGCCCCGGAGATGTTCTTGAAGGAGATCACCGCCTTATCCTCCACAGCGCTCACATCTACATACAGCCGGGTACCAGGCAGAGCGTACTTCACCGCGTTGCTCAGCACATTGCTCATGGCCCGCCACAGCAGCCGCCCGTCGGCCAGCAGGTACACATTTTCCTCGCTCTGGCGAAACACCGGGGTGAGTCCCGCGGCGGTGAGCTTGTCGGCAAACTCTCCCAGGGCCTGGTTCACCGCCTCCACCGCGTCGATTTTTCCGATCTCCACCTGGATGTTGCCGGTGGAGGCCTTGCTCATTTCCATCAGATCCTCAATGAGCTTTTTCATCCTTTGGGACTGGCGGGACAGCACCTCCAGATAGGTTTTCTCCTGCTCCGGGGTGTGGGGCTTTTCCAGCAGATCCACATAGTTGATGATGGAGGTCAGGGGTGTTTTGATGTCGTGGGACACATTGGTAATCAGTTCGGTTTTCATCCGCTCGGATTTCAGCTGCTTCTGGGCCGCCACCATGGCCACATCCGCCAGACCATTCAGTTCTCCGGCAAACTCCCGGAAGGAGCCGATGAGATACTTGTCATCCACCTTGGATTCCAGGTCACCGCCCCGCATATGCTTGACCCCTTCCAGCAGGGCGCCGAAGCAGTTGGCCCCATACAGGACGATGGCCAGAGCGGCGCAGCACCAAAGGGCCATCATGCCCTCCATGCGCTCCGCCACCGCCACCAGCAGCCAAAGCGCCAGCACCATGCCAATGAGCAGCCACTGCCAGATCAGGGGCAGCCGGGAGAACATCCGCTCACTGGCCCGTCCGAACCGGACCAGCACCCCTTTCAGCCAGACAAAAACCCTTTTGAGCATTTCGAAGCACAGCAGGGTCAGGGATGAGGCAACCTTCCACGCATCTTTTGCAAGCCGCTTTCCCTGCTTCCACATCCAGGGCAAAGCTTCCGTAAACACCCGACGTACCAAGCCCCAGATGGTGACAGCCAGGGCGGCAACAAATTTCCACAGGCCCAATACCAGGCCCTTGCCCTTCCGCCACAGCTTGGGAACCAGCAGCAGGCACACCGCCCAGCTCTTTTTCACCAGACAGAGGCACAGCTTGACGCAGCGGCCGGTGACGGAATTCCAGAACCAATGACCGCCCTTCATTTTCACCTGGGCAGCGAAGGCAAAGCAGAAGCCCACAAAGGCCAGGCAGAACACATAACCCATGGCGCCTCCCAGCTGAAGCAGGGTGAAAAAGCTCTGCCGCTCCAGCCGGCTGATGTCCAGCTCAACCAGGATCCCCACGCAAAGAACCACCACCAGCACCGCTCCACCGGCGTACAAATCCAATGGCAGGGCGTTCAGTCCCCCGGCTCTGATCTCCTCCGTCCCCTTCCGGCATCCGGCGGCGGCGCAGAGGTAGACGGCGCAGGCGGCAAACACCATCAGCCCCCCAATCAGGGCAGCGAACAGGATGCCCTTGCAGTGGCTCATCTCCCCCATGAAAGCTTCCAACTGACTCGGCTGAATGGCTCCGGGAGCCAGGGACAGTTTCACCGTAATGGGCGTTTCCAGCGTTTTCTCTCGGGCGGTGTAGCTGACGCCGCCGTGGGTATCGTCTCCATAATACCGATGATGGAAAACGCCCCCTTCTTTCAGCAATGCTTCATCATACCCCAGTGCCAAGAACTCCTCGTATTCCAGGTTTTGGAAGGTGTATTCCAGCTCCTGCTCCGCATCCGCAATGTTTCCGGAGGAATAAAGGGGCTTTCTCTTTTCATCCAGGATGGTGTAGGCATAGCCGTCCTCGTCCAGCCAATTCCACAGCGTCACATCCCGGAGAATCTCTGCCGCATCCTCCGGCATCCCGCCATATTCCACGCTGGCCCAGTTGGAGGCCAGCTGCTCCGCCTGACGGGGAAGCATCAAATCCGTGGTTTCCGCCACCGCTTCCTCATAGGTTTGCTCTCCCAGCAAATCCTCTTGCGCCAGGACGAACAGCCCCAGTCCCCCGCCCACCGCAACCAGCAGAGCGGCAGCGCAGAGGGCCACGGCAATGAATTTCAGCCACAGCGCATGTCTCATGGCTTGGCCTCCATCTTATAGCCCTGGCCCCACATGACCTTAATGTAGCGGGGCTCCGACGGATTGATCTCAATTTTCTCCCGCAGGTGGCGGATGTGGACGGCCACCGCGCCCTCGCTGCCCAGGGCCACCTCCTGCCACACGGATTCATACAGCACCTTGGTGGAGAACACCTTGCCGGGGCTGGACATGAGCAGCTTCAAAATGGCGTACTCCGTGGGGGTCAGGTTCACCGGCTCCCCCTCCACGGTAACCACCTTGGTGCGGTCATCCAGCACGATGCCCCCCAGAGTCAGGGTATCGGCGTCCTCGGTGCGGCTGCCCAGACTGGAAAATCTTCTCAGCTGGCTTTTCACCCGGGCCAGCACCTCCACCGGGGCGAAAGGCTTGGTGATGTAGTCGTCCGCGCCCACGTTGAGGCCCAGCACCTTGTCCTCGGTTTCACTCTTGGCGGTGAGCAGGATGATGGGCGCGTTGGAAAACTCCCGGATTTTGGAGGTGGCGGTGATGCCGTCCATGCCGGGCATCATGATATCCAGCAAAAACAGGTGAATATCATTCTCCCGGGCAATTTTCACCGCGTCCACCCCGTTGTAGGCCTCAAACAGCTTGTACCCCTCCGGGGCAAGATAAATTTTCAGCGCGTTCACAATGTCCGGCTGGTCGTCGCAAATCAGAATATTGTACATTCTTTCCCCTTCCCTCTCAGATGATGGTATTAGTATATCATCGAAAATGTTAAGAAGATAGTGGCGGAATTCTTAAAATCTCCTTAACGCGTCCAAAACAATAGCAGCCATACACCGAGTGCATGACTGCCATACCGTTTTCCGTTCCAAAGGCCATTGCGTGGTTTGTAAATCCGCGCTGCGGATAAATTGTAATTTGGCGGGCAGATATTTGGGCATGTGTTGGACGAATCCGTAGGGAACGGCCTGTGTGCCGTTCCGCCCAGCCCCCGGAATTGGCATGGTTCGTTGAATGGGAAACAGGTGTTTCCGGTGGGGACGAACCAAATTTCATTCAACTTGGCCTTTCGTCCCGTCGGGTGGGTGCCGCTGCGCGGATGGAACGGCACACAGGCCGTTCCCTACGAGATGATCGCACACAGAACCGTTTATCCAAGTACGTAGAAACGTTACCGGGCGGTGGCCCAGGAGTCCCGGATTACACACCAGCCCCGGTGCGTATTGGGGTGAAGCGCCCTGCGCTTCAAATTACAATTTACCGCTCTTTTGGGCTTCCCTCCATCAGATCGATTACGTCCGTCAGGGAATCCGCCCGGGCGTAGGCGATGGAGAGGATATTCTCCCCCGGCTGGTCCAGGTCGGGGACGATGGTGGCAAGGCACCCGGCCCGGTAAGCCGAGAGGATGCCGGTGTAGCTGTCCTCCAGAGCAAGGCATTTTTCCGGGGGAACGCCGATGGTTTTGGCCCCCAGCAGATAGATGTCCGGGGCGGGCTTGCCGTGGGGGACCTCGTGGGCGGTGCAGATGTGGTCGAACCGCTCGTACAGGCCCAGCCGGCCCAAGTGGTTTCGGATCCGGTCGTTGGGAGAGGCGGTGGTGATGGCGTAGGGAATGTGCCGGGCGGCGAGATAATCCAGCAGCTCAAAAATCCCGGGCTTGGCCTCGATGCCGTTTTCCTCCACATAGGCATCCATCAGCTCGATGCGCCTGGCCCGGACCAGAGGATAGGAAATGTCCGGCCCAAACAAAGAGCTGAGGTATTCCTGCCCTGCCTGGGCACTGAGGCTGCGCATGCCCAAAGCCTGGGGATATGTCATGTGGTAGCCGTAACATTCACAGCCCGCCGCCCAGAATTTGGCGTAGAGCTTCTCCGAATCCAGGATCACTCCATCCATGTCGAACAGGACACCCTGGATGGAGGCAGGGAAGCCCTGCTTCGGGTGCAGAATTTCATAGGCCATGGTGCATCATCCTTTGTCTTGTATTAAGGCAATGATACTCCATGGACGGCGTTTTTTCAAGACATTTTCCATCGTTCATAGACAGGCAAATTGTTGTTTAGCGCCCTTGGCTCTCCCTTTGGGAGAGCTGGCAGCCGTCAG